>CANLMN010000001.1 GCA_947492105.1 uncultured Aquimarina sp.
CATCATATTAGTGCTCAACTTAGTCAATTTGGCTGAGGTGGCGCACTATTGGTTAAAATTTATCAAATTCGTAATGGATGAAATCAAAAATCTAAGGGAAAAGAAAAGTTACCAAAGCCAACTCAAATATCAATTTCTAACCAGAAATGCTGCCTGAGTTTTTCAGCAGACCCTAAATATCTTGTCCATAAATTACATAGTTAAGATTATGCGATAGCATCACGGTGTTTTTACATAAAAAATAACTGTGCTAGTAAGACGAATTTGTATACCGAAATTAATACATTTTTTAACACAAGATCCATAACGTATTGGGATATGGTTAATCATTTTACAATAACAAATTGTACTTGCCGATCTTGCAAGCGAAGATTTTGAACATCTCTTGATTTCTTCTTTATTTTTAGCGGTATAAAGGCATTAGAAGCATCTTTATTCCTGTAGTCTGCCACAACTTTAAAATCACTTGCAGTAATCGACTTATACACTTTTAGACTAACCCGATAGACCACAGTTACGGTTTTGGGAAAAATATTAACCTTTGTATTCTTAGGAGTGTTAATTAATTGTATTGGTAACGAAAGTGTTCCTTCTGTAAATTTATTAACCTCTATTATCCCCTCAACATTGTCCGAAAGTATCTCTAGCTCTGAAGAAAAGTCTTGTACATCCAACTTTACCTGTACTTCTTGATCTTCATTGATACCCTCTAGAACAACAGGTAATGTATGTACTACTGTGGTTGTATCAACGACATGTGACGGTCCATTGACAATTACCGAATCAGGGACTAACACCAAACCTTCTTTACTTGCATAGCCCGAAGCAAAAGAAATATTAGCACGTAATTCAATTGGTATTTTCTTTTGTTTATTGATATCCAAAAGGAAATGCAAAGTATCTGTACTCATCTCTTTTATCTCACCGTCATAATCTAATTGTGATTTTAGGAGTTCTCGATGCTGTTGTGGTAGAAAATATCCTTTTCTAGCATTCAAAACTGCATATTTTTTTACGTCTATAATTATTTTTGGAGGAAAGAATCGGTAATTCATCAATTGAAATCCACTCCCTGTAAGCACTAGATTCAAGATGGTATCATTTTTTTTATTCAAGAATTTATCCTCGGGAATGTTTACATAGGACACATTACTGATTATTTCCTGTGTATAATTTTTAGAAAATTTCATTAACAACCATAAAAGTGTTGTAAATGTCAAAAAAACTAAAAAGGTATTAAAATTACTTTTCTTGAACTGTAGTCTATTAAATATCCCCTCTTTTATTGTCATAAAATACGTTAATCAAAAAACAAATAATTAAACTGATCCTCTGGCTTATTTTTTTGTAAATGAACATGATAATACGATTTCATAAAGCCTGTTCCATATCCATAAAACTGAACCAATGTTGCTATTAATGCTCCGAAACCTACTCGAAAACTATGATACTCCCAAGCAGCTCCCACGAAAATCACTAATAGGTAAAGAAGTAATAATTGCAAAAACAACATAAAACCACTTAACATCATAGCCAAGGCAAATACGACGTAGGCACAAAACACGGTAGGAAACCAAAAAGTTATTTTTGCAGTCTCTGGATGCCAAGAATTGAGAATAGGTCGTACTAAACCAAATTTATGTACCTGCTGGTAAAATTTGGCCCATGAAATACGGCGTTTATGAAACACTGCTGCCTCAGGAATTAGAGCTGTTTTATATCCTAATTTCCATAGGCGAATTGCCAAATCTGGATCTTCTCCTGGATGTATTTTACCAAAACCACCAGAGGCTACAAAAGCCTCCTTGGAGAGTCCCATATTGAAACTTCTTGGTTGAAATTTTTGTACTGCTTTTGCACGACCTCGAATTCCGCCTGTAGTCCACAAAGACGTCATACTGTAACTAATGGCTTTTTGCAAAGTTGTAAATGAGGCATCGGCAGCGTCTGGCCCTCCAAAACAATGAACAAAATCTTTGTCCAAAAAAGCACGAACTTGGGCTAAATAATTAGCAGGTAGTAATACATCACTATCTAGTATAATAAAATACGTACCCTTTGCTCGTTGCATTCCATAATTTCTAGAATCACCAGGCCCCGTATTCTCTTTGCTGTAATAACTAAGTTGTAATTTTTTTTGATACCCCTCAACAACCCTTTCTGAAGTCTCTGTAGAGCCATCTTCTATAATGACCACCTCAAAATCAGGTGCGTTTTCTAACAATACCATACTAGCCAATAACTCCTCAATTTCCTTGGGACGATTATAAACAGGTATAATAAAAGAAAACCTAAGCATTTTATAAAGAATTCGAGTTTTATGTTATAAAAATAAAGTGGTTTGAACTTTTTATCTACCAACACCACATTTTAATCGTTAATTTTGCTTTTTTATTATTCAAAAGCACTCATTTTTGCAGATAGATAAAAGTTTAAACCACTTCAATGTCTGGGCAGTATATCCAATACGAAAAACCTAAACCCAAAATCTATAAATACCTATTAAACTTTGAATGTACTGTAGAAGCAAAACACGGCTTCTTGTAGCCCATCAAAAATCTAATAAGAATCACTATTCTTCTACGAAATAATCCATTACTTCTTGACTAACTCCTACATTTGAAAACCCTCCATCATGGAAAAGGTTTTGCATAGTTACTAGTTTGGTTAAATCCGAAAACATAGAAACAGTATAATTGGCACAATCCAAAGCAGAAGCATTTCCTAGTGGTGACATTTTTTCTGCATATGAAATAAAACCATCAAAACCTTTGACTCCTTGACCAGCAGTTGTAGGCGTTGGTGATTGCGAAATGGTGTTGACACGTACTTTTTTGTCTTTTCCAAAGAAATAACCAAAACTACGAGCAATAGATTCTAAATAAGCTTTGTTATCTGCCATATCATTATAATCAGGAAATACACGCTGTGCCGCCATATAGGTCAGTGCAACAATACTACCCCACTCATTCATTGCATCTTTTTTGTACAATACTTGCATTGTTTTATGGAAAGAAAGTGCTGATACATCCCATCCTTTTTCGCTCCAAGAATAATTCAAATCCGTATAATGTCTCCCTTTACGAACATTGACAGACATACCTATAGAATGTAATACAAAATCTAATTTACCTCCCAAAATCTCTTGAGCTTTCTCTACAAGATTTTCTAAATCTTCTATAGATGTTGCATCGGCAGGAATAATTTCTGAATTCGTCTTGGCTGCTAATTCTTTGATCGCTCCCATACGCATTGCCACTGGTGCATTTGTCAACACAAAAGTACCGCCTTCTTCAAAAACACGTTCTGCTGTTTTCCAAGCAATTGAATTCTCATCCAATGCACCAAAAATAATCCCCCGTTTTCCTTTTAATATATTATAAGACATATTCTCTATTTTAGTAGCTGTTTTAATTTATGCTCCAAAGATAGGAAAGTCGATATAACTTCGTAATGACTGCAACACTTTTTTTGCTTTCTAGTTACTTTGGCATCATAAAAAACTATCTCTAGAATTTCTCCTGACATCTAATCATGTATTTTCATCTTTTTATTACTGCTATTAAACAAGATCATTTCTCACACAAACCAACAGTCATAAGTTATTTTTAAAACAAAAAACAATAAGACCTCCTCTTTTTGCTCCGATAAAGTAAAACGCATCATTCTAGCACAAAAACATTTAGCTTAGCTAAAAAAAGCTATGAACAGTTACAAAACAATATACCAAACACTCCGAAAATTTCTGGTATTTTTGAAAACCTAAAAAACACCATAACACTATGACCAAGAATGTTGAATATACCAGTACGAACACCTATAGCACACTCAACAACCTCACTTCAGAAACAAAAACTGTATGGCTCGTTTGCCATGGTATCGGTTATCTAAGCAGATATTTCATTAGATTATTTGACAGCTTAGATCCACAAAAAAATTATATTATTGCTCCACAGGCCCCCTCCAAATACTATAAGGACGATAATTATCGAAAAGTAGGAGCTAGTTGGCTTACCAAAGAAAACACTCTAATTGATACGCAAAATGTGCTTAATTATATCGATGCGGTCATAGAAAAAGAAAATATCCCCAAGGACATCTGTTTCAATATCCTAGGGTATTCACAAGGAGTAAGTATTGTCAGCAGATGGGTTGCTAGTCGAAAGATATCTTGCCATACACTTTTGCTCATTTCTGGAGGTTTCCCAAAAGAACTTGTATCCAGTGATTTTGATTTTTTGGAACTAAAAACAAAAATTATTCATATTGTTGGAGCCAATGACCCGTATTTTGAGTCAAAAAATGTCGCAGCCCAATTAAGTCGGTTACAAAATATTTTTCCAAAAATTGATTTACGCACCCATGATGGAGGACATGATCTGGATATAAAAACTTTTAAAGACTTATTTTAATCCTAAACAAGGCTACTTACTGCTGTACGCTTACTTTGTAATTAATCCCATAGGTTTTGGTAAGGTTATCGTCATTAAATATATCCTTGATGGGACCTGTAGCTATCTTTTTTACATTTAGAAATGTTACCCAATCAAAATACTCTGGTACGGTTTGTAAATCGTGATGTACAACGATCACAGTTTTCCCCTCTTTACGCAATGTTTTGAGAATATTAATTATAGCTTTTTCTGTAGTTGCATCTACTCCCTGAAAAGGTTCATCCATAAAATAGATGGATGCATTTTGTACCAAAGCCCTTGCCAAAAATATACGTTGTTGTTGCCCACCTGAGAGTTGACTAATTTGTCTATTTTTTAATGGTAGCATTCCTACTTTTTCCAAAGCTTCCAATGCAGCTTTTTTTTCTTTCTGCCCTGGTCTTTTGATCCAACCCAAACTGCCGTAAGTTCCCATCATTACAACATCGAGTGCTGTTGTTGGAAAGTCCCAATCTACGCTCCCTTTTTGCGGTACGTAGGCCACCTTTGCACGTTGTTTTTTATACGGCTTTCCATAAATTGAAACGCTTCCGGCTATAGGCTTAATAATTCCCAAGATCGCTTTAATCAAGGTAGATTTGCCCGCCCCATTTGGCCCTACAATCGCCATCAGTACCCCTTCTGGAATTGAAAGATCAATATCCCATAAGACCGGTTTATAATTATAGGCAACTGTGAGATCATCTACAGTAACTGCCATTTTTTGCCCCTTCTTCTCCATATAATTATTTTTAAAACTCCAAAATCATACTAGAATCACTATCAAACGGAGGTTTCTTTGAGACAGAGTTTTTCAAAAATTAATAACAATGCAATTTAAGGTTATTATTTGAGTGCATTAACAATCGTAGTAACATTATAAATAAACATCCCTAAGTAAGTTCCTTCTACAGTACCTGCATCTCCCAGAGCATCAGAATAAAGAGTCCCTCCAATAGTCACCTCATGATTTTTGGAATTTACGGCTGCTTGTAACGCTTCTATAGTTCTTTTTGGAACAGAGCTCTCTACAAAAATAGCTTTTACCTTATGCGTTATTATATATTTTGCTATTTTCTGAACATCCTGTACTCCCGCTTCTGTGGCAGTAGATAACCCTTGTAAACCGACAACTTCAAAACCATATGCTTTTCCAAAATAATTAAAAGCATCATGTGCGGTGACTAATATTCTTTTGTCCTTTGGCAAACTTGCTATAGTGGTCTTTATTTTGGTTTCTAGCTCGGACAATTCGGAAAGATATGCTGTACTATTAGTCTCATAAACTAGCTTATTATCTGGATCTATTTGTACTAACTGTTCTGTAACAAAACGGGTAATCTGTTTCCAATTATTAATATCGAACCAGATATGTGGATCAAAACTAGAAGCAAAATTCTCTGAGGACATCAAGGTTTTTTTATCTAAAACCGACCCTACTGCGATCGTTTTGATTTGTTGATGTTCCATTTTCTCAAACACCTCTTCTAATTTCCCTTCTAAATGCAAGCCATTATAAAATACCACATCTGCATTAAATAATTTGGAAACATCTCCTTCACTAGCTTTATACAAATGTGGATCAACTCCACTCCCCATCAAACCTTGTACCTGTACCTGTTCTCCACCAATATTTTTTACTAAATCGGTAATCATCGTGGTTGTGGTAACTATATTTAACCTCCCATTCCTTTCTTTTTTAACATTTTTACATCCAAAAAAAACAATTACGAGTACAAGCAGAACACTCTTTTTCATATTTTCGATTTGATCTAACACCATTTCTAATTCTATTTTGAATGAATAACTATATTTTTTTTCATTTTTAGTCGATAACGAAAAGTCAAGATACGTGCTATTCAAAAAATAATACAAGCTACATACTCCCTTCTTTTCTATTATCGTACCATTTAAAAAAATAATTATAGACTAATAATTAGCTTCTTTTCTCACTACTTCTTCACTAGAAAATTAAACCGTAGCCACTGCTATGCTTAAATTTTATAGTTCAGACTAGCGAAAAATAGTTCCAATTATTTTGGCCTACAGTTACATTTTAACCAGTAGCACTAATACAGGTATAAGAATAATTCATACCAAATTAGCTATATAATATCGCATATAGACTTGTTCTTTTTCCATCTAAATATCTTGTCATATATTCCATAGCTAAGACTATGCAATAGCATCACGGTATTTTTACATAAAAAAATAACAGTGTCATGAACACGAATTTATATATCTAAATTGGCATCATTCAAATAGCGTAACAAAACTAATTAAGTTAGGGGTTACTAACAAATATAACCTGCAAAGATTTTAACTAAAAAACCCCGTTTGTAGTTACAAACAGGGTTTTTATACTATAAAATGGTTTAAACTTTTTTCAATTCGTTATAAAAACACCTTTTCTCATTCAGTTTATGTCTTTTTCTTCTACTAAGAAGTACAAAAAACACTTATTTTTCTTCCAGAATTAAAAAAGTTTGAACCATCTCTATTATTTATACCAGCACTCTATTGACCTACTGCCAAACGAATCATATTACTAATTCCAGAAACTGAGAGTGTTTTTACAAAATACACACCAGAAGCTAACTTGTCTACTGGTAAGGCTAGGACATTGCTCTCTGCTTGTTTTGTGTACACCAAAGCTCCGGACATTGTATACAATTGCACCAAACTCCCTTCTAAATGTGTCCCTTCTAGATAAGCAATCGTAGTAACTGGATTAGGATATACTTTTAGTGAAGGATTGACAAGATCTTTGGACTCCTTGTTCTTCTGGGCATTTGGCTTGTATGCAATAAGAAGTTGAGGAGGTGTATTCACGTTGTTTTCTTTGGACGCAAAGGCCACATCATTGCCAGAACTTTGCTCAACAACCAAGGTAATTTGGTCTCCCTTAATAGCCGAAATATCAATAGGAATTTGCACTATTTCTCCTATAGAATAACTCCCATCAATTTCTCCTATACTTGCCGTATTAGTCGCAGGAGCATTGCCAGCTGTCAACGTATTCTCTTTCCAATCAACGTCTACTCCCTCATAGACTCTAAGTATCCCATTACCACTGTCTGTACTCACAACTAACTGAATCATAGCGGTCTCTACAGTTCCTTTAATTTCTGATACATCGAACATAAAGTATGCCTTTCTTCTACCTTTTTCTGTTCGTATAATAGTAGTATTATACCCCTTACCATCTTGCAAATATGCATCATGTACTGGAGATAAACTCACATTTTGAGTTACTACTTCTAGCGGCGTTACTTGTCTTGTGTTGATAGTCGTAGTTGGCTCTAATTTTACCGGTGTTATATTGTCACCATCAGCTACAATAGTAACCGCTACAGGAGTAGAAATCGTTACATTGCCATCATTATCCGTAGCTCTTGCAGTAATCTGATAGACCCCTGCTGCTTTAGGTTTGAATTGTATACTATATGGTGCTACAAACTCTTCTCCCAGATTAGAAACACCACCCTCATAAAAAACTACTTTATGTATTTTGCCATCAGCATCTGTTGCATCGGCATTTATACGTACTCCTTCTTTGAGCGAATACCGTTCTTTTTCATTAATTCCTGTTATTCCAACTTTTGGTTTTTGATCCACCTCTTCTTCGACAACATCTCTCACAATCACATCCATAGGTACAGAAGTTGTGACATTACCATCACTATCCGTGGCTCTTGCAGTGATCGAATATGTTCCGGCAAATGCAGGTCTAAAAACTGTAGTATATGCTGGATTTGTATCCACTCCTAAGCTGATAACTCCTTTTGCAAAAAACTCTACTTTTGTAATTGTTCCATCGACATCCGTAGCCGTTGCACCAATCGCTATTGGACTACCCATTTTAAAAACACTCCCATTTTTAATACCTGTTAAGCTTACTTCAGGAAAAACAGGAACAGGTGTAGGAATTGTTTTGGGCTCTGTAATTTCTACAGTCAGCACTTCAGAAGTTGTACTATTTCCTTTATTATCCGTAGCTATAGCCGTTATAGAATACTTCCCTACTTTGGCGGCGTTTTGTGTCATTGTAAAAGGCGCCTTATTATCACCTCCCAAATATGTTCCTTCCGAAAAGAACAACACATTTGATATATACCCATCCTTATCAGATGCCTCGGCGGTAAAAATCATCGTATCTCCTAATTCATATTTTGTGCCATTGGTTGGTGAAATAAATGCTACAACTGGCTTTGTAGTTGTTGGCTCTGGTGTCGGCTCTGGCTCTGGTGTTGGAGCAGGAACTGGAGGAGCAGGAGGAGGAGGTGGTGGTAGTGGTGTACTACATGCTGTTTCTCCAAGTCTTATATTTTGAGCATCTACTCCTTCTTGGTATAAAATAATTCTATCCAAGAGATGATACTGCGATCTACCTGAAATTTCGATTGTATAAACACCAGGTTTATCAAATTCTACATAAATAGGATGAGAATTTGCATCCCATGTTCTAGAATACCAAGACCAATTAGTATCGCTAGCTAACCAAACCTTGAACCATCCATCTGCACCTCCACCCTTGGAGGCATTTGGTGTTTTTCCTGATCCAATCGGATATACCTTACTAGCGCCTTGTTCTGCATAAAAATCTGACGCATCTGGGAAACGCAACCACGAATCATTGTGTTCTGTAGTATTATTCCCTTTACCAAAAGTATTGCGCCATTGAAAACGATATTTCCCTGGATTACGTATTTCTATTGTTGCAGTAAGTTTTTCATCACCAGGTTTAGCAAAATTATTTGCACCTTCCCAAGAGATATACCCAGATCCCGTGCTCCCTGATTTATCTGATTTTTTCACCCATGATGTACCAGAAATATTTAAGTTTTCTGCTTCAATGATAACTCTTTTGTCCTTTTCTACAAAATCTGCGCTACACCCTATATGAGGGCTAGTCTGAGGGATTGGATTTGTTTTACCATCATCTTCTTTGGTCACAAAAACCACCCAATCAGAAGTATTAGAGTTCGGAGGATTCCCGATACTTACGGAACTCCCTCCAATAATTGTTGCAACACTACCTACCTGAAGCGCTCCTCCATTTCTTGGATCAAACCATTGAACATTAAATTTTTTATCTTCTCCTTCAAGGTTCAAATTTGTTGTACCTCCATTTTCTAAATAGATCACATATTGATTCCCTTTACTCTCCAAACAATGTGCACTATTTGCAGATACTAAAGAATCATTGTTCTCCATATCCCAAAATGCAATTTTATACTTTTTAAAAAAATCGATAATCGCATATCTACTCCACTTAAATAAAGTATCAAAACGACCAAAGTCTTCTGTAAGAAAATCACCTAAGCTACCTCCGTACCACATTACTCCGGCACCACCGGCCATCAAGACCTTCCATAGCACACGTGTTCTAGCTTCTTTAACGACATTTTTGTCGGATATTGTTGAACTAGTAAAAACACCACGTTCACCAGTATTTTGCTCGTCACTTGCAACTACCCAAGGACTTCCAGCCTTCTTAGAATTATTGATCCACGTAAGAATACCATCTTTTCCAGAAAAAGCTCCTTGATACTCATTTGCATTTGATGTTTGAATAGAAGCCCCTGTTAATTTTGCTTTTAGATCAAGCCAATCTTGATACTTTTTATGTTCACCAGGATACGTATGTATTACACGGTGATTTTGCCAAGGGTCTAGATCTGCTAACCAATCAATTCTTGCTATAGCAGATTTTGCTGTTCCTCTATACTCTTCTGATATATTCCATTCTACTGCAAGATGATGACCAAACCTAGCTATCATTTCTCTGTAATACACTCTAAGTTGTGAAACATCAAGGGCATCCCAATTTTCATTTTCTGCTAGTTTGAAGTGTAGTAATAATCCATTCTTCTCTGCATGATCAAATACAATCTCCCATTGTGCTAGTTTTGAAACATCATAGTTATATCTATTGTTTCTTCCTGTCCAAGGAAATACATTTGGATCATCTCCTCCAAACAATGACATTGATATTGAATTCATTTTCTGATCTTTCAGATAATTCAACACCCCTATAAGGTTCTTCCCTTTTCCATTTTTCCATGTTGGATTTCCTGCTCCATAATTCACCGCATGAGCTTGATACTTATGCGCTGTACACCTTCCACAACTTTGTCTAGTCCCGTCAAAGTCAAAATCCTCATAGTTCAGCAAATTCTCAGGTGAATCTGGTCCTAGTTTCAAAAAATATTCTTTACTCCCTTCAAACTGAAGATATCGTTTTTGCTTTGTATTTCCTTCTAATTGGTATCGCAAACGACCTTGTGCTCTAAAGTCTGGACTCTTTTTATCCGATTCGGCAATAGTCCCCACTGTCCCGTTCAGCCTGTAGATTGGTTCTGGCAATTGGTTTGCCCACTTGGCGGCTATCCCTACTTGTTTATAATACAACGCTTGATATTTCCACGTACCTGTCATATTAGGTCGTAAATAAGCGACAAATTTATTTCCAGAGGTTGCTCCAGAATTAGCGGCGTCGCCATCCGCTACAAAAAAACCAGGAACACGCATTTGATCCCCTTGAGGATTTGTAAATACAACATCCAAACGATGATCCTTAAAAGTTGAACTGGATTCATCAAAAGACGTTCCTGGAATGTTTACCGTCACAGCAATTTTATGCCACTTCCTTAAAGTTCCGGATACAGATGAAGTTTGGGCATAACTAAAAAAAGGCAGAAATAAGCATATAAATAACTTAAACAACTTTGAGTCGCACATCATTTTGTGGAGTTTTTGAATCAGAGAACTGATTGATTGAACGTTAGTTTAGTATTGTACTTGAGGGCTAGATGTTTCCCTAACGTATTTCTAATACAACTTAGTATGTGACACACAAAAAAATGTTTTAAACACAGTAGACAATGTTATAAACAACATTTCAATCACTTATACTGATATTATTAAAAAAACTTTAGGAAGGGGATAATCTTTATTAATGCCAAATTTAACATTTTATTTTGATAATTAAAAGTTAAATTTACTTTTAATTAACTTTTACTAACTGAATTAAGTCATTATTTTTTACTAAAACCACGTGCAAGACATTTCCAATGGTAATAAACTCCATGTCTTTAATATCTCCTTTGGCATAAAAACCACTTTTTAGAGCACTTAAAGCACTAAATTTAGTATCCCCAGAGTTCTCTAATAACAAACCTATACTCGAATCATTTCTAGGTGTCTCTACCTCTGCTTCGTGCAAGTTTCCGGCTAGTAGCGCATCCACGTATCCATTGTTATCAAAATCTTTTGTTAAAATCTGATTCACACTAGAAAATTGCGCCTCTATAGGCAAGGCTGTTATTGTAAAACTACCATTCGTATTCTCCATATAAATACTAGCAAAAGATTTAACTTCGTAATGTAATGATTTGTCTAATTTTTTTTCTCCATAAACATCTTCTAATGTTGCTGTTGAAAAAGAATTATAGTCTAAGAATTTTTTCTTAATTTCTGGCACCTGTTGAGAAGAACACTCTCTTCCCCTGACTGGATACTTTTTACCATTATTATAATAGCTCAAAACGATATCATTACGTCGGTTCTTATCAAAATCATTCAAGTAAACATCAAATGTCTCCTTGGCTGTTGCCTGATATTTATAATTGCGTCCTAAGTTACCTATTATCACATCCTGATCACCATCTTTATCAAAATCTCCTGATGCTATGCTAAACCACCACCCTCTTGTATCTTCTAACCCCAAATCTTCGGTTACATCTTCAAACTCTCCTTTATCATTACGAAATACTGTGATAGGCATCCACTCTCCCACAACTATTAGATCTTGCCAACCATCAGCATCATAATCAACCCAAACTGCACTAGTAGCTAATCCCAATTTCCTTAGTCCAGGAGCTGCTTTTTCTGTCACATCTATAAACTTCGGCTTTCCTTTGCTACCCACATTCTGTAACAAATAACTGTCGGCAGGAATAGGATAGTTCCCAGGAATCAAACGTCCGCAGACGAGTAGATCTTGGTCACCATCTTTGTCATAATCCATTTTATACACTCTAGACCCGCTTGTGATCATTTTGGGAAGTGCTTCGGTGGCTCTGGACAAATTACCTTTACCATCATTCACGTACAAACGATCTTGCAAATATTTAGAGTCATGAGGGAATTCATTGCCACCACTCACTACATACAAATCTTGATCTCCATCAGCATCAGCATCAAAAATAAGCGCACCTATATCTTCATGAAGACGATCCTCCAACAGCGCATTTATCTTTTTTTCTTCAAAACCTGTTTCTTTCTGAAAGAAAAGTCCTCCGGAAAAATTGGCAGCCCCCCCTACAAAAAGATCATCTTTTCCATCTCCATTAAGATCTCCAACAGCTAGACCCGGACCTAATCTAGATGTGCTATATGGTAACAAGATCTCTTTTTTATAATCATCGTATCTATTTTCTTTATGTCGATGCTTGGACAACACCGAATCAGTTACTGTTTCAAATATTTTTGTTTTTGAAGCAGCACTAGTCGTATCAACCTCCTGAAACTTGGCATTCTTTTGTTGTACTGTTAATCGTTGATCTACCTGAATATCCCCTAATATTTGCTGCGTTCCATTTGGCCATGTCACTGTTAATGATTTTATCGTAGTTTGACTACCAAGTCCAAAATGCATTATAGGCGACACCGAGGACTGAAACCCTCTACTCAAAGTAAGCTCTTGATACTGTAACCCTTCTTCTGTTTCAAGAATAACTTTACTTCCTAATCCAAAAACATTTTTATCATTTCCTTCAAATTCTATTTGTAAATAATGATTTTTGAAAGTGTTTGTATTTTCAAAAACCGCCACCTTATCATCAATATTATTCACTACCAACTCCAAATCCCCGTCATTATCCAAATCTGCGTACACACTTCCATTAGAAAAACCCTCAAATTTTAATCCCCAATGCTCATTACTTTGCTTAAAAGTGAGATCCTTATTGTTTTTGAACACAAAATTATCCACTCGCTCTGATGGAATTTGAGTACTTTTATACAATAGGCTATCACGTTTATTTTTTGATTTTTTTAGTTTTGCAAAGTAATCTCTATTATTAATCTCTTTTCTTGTTCCGTTGGCAACAAAAAGATCTTTCCATCCGTCATTATCGAGATCCGAGAACAATGGAGCCCAACTCCAATCCGTAGAAGCCACCCCTGCCAAGCGCGCTACATTACTAAAATCAGGAACGCCATCATGATTTACTCCCGAATTTAACTGCAAGCTATTTTGCATATATTGATAATGAAAACCTGAGTTCACTACAGAATAAAACAACTCCGGATTCATACTAGCCATATTAGCTTTGGATCTTCTATTGTCTTTTGGCGACATATCTACTTGAAAAATATCTAACAGACCATCGTTATTATAATCAGCTATATCAACGCCCATACCATAAAAAGAAGTGTTTTTTGTAGCTTCTTTGACATGCTCCTTAAAAGTACCATCCTTTTGATTTATAAAAAGATAATCTGGCGTGGCAAAATCATTGGACACATATAAATCGGGCCATCCATCTGCATTCAAATCAGATACTGTTGCACTTAATGTTAATCCAAAAGAGCGAAGTCCCGCTTCATTTGTTACTTCTGTAAACTTTTGACCATTATCATTCCTAAAAAGTTTGTCCGTTTCTACATGCTTTGTATTTCTCATTTTATGTTTATAAAACTCTATAGGTGTTGAGAATGGAGTTGGTGGATAATTCGCAACATATAAATCCAAATCCCCATCCAAATCATAATCAAAAAATGTTCCTTGCACGCTATTCCCTTTGTCTGCAATCCCAAATTCCTTTGCCTTTTCTGTAAATGTTCCATCTCCATTATTATGAAAAAGTAAGTTTTCTTTTGGCTCAAATCTCCCTCCTACGCTACAATAGATATCTAGAAAACCATCACCATCTACATCGGCCATTGTTACCCCGGTAAACCAACGATCATCTCCTGCAACGCCTGCTTTTTCTGTAATATCCTCAAACTTAAGATTTCCTTTATTAAGATATAATTTATTCGAAACTTGGTTTCCTGTAAAATATAAATCCACCAATCCATCATTATTAATATCTCCAACAGCTACACCACCCCCCATATACAGATACGAATAGGTGAAATAATTAATACTATCGTTCTCTACTAAGTCATTAGAAAAAGTAATCCCTGTGGCAGAACTCTTCAGTTTTTTGAAGAGTTTTGGAGTATTCGAATCATCGATAACAACATCCTGTTTCTTATCGACACATGAGGCACATAGTATTACCAATAAGCTAAATAAAAATTGCAAAAATCTCATATAAATTCTGTCTGTTCTTGATGGGAATAAAGATACGTAAGAGAAATGTATAAAAGCAAAAAGCAGCGTTATTAAAATAACACTGCTTTTTGCTTTTTCCTTAATTAATCAATATCCATGAGACTTTGAATTCGTCCGAATACAAAGCTTTTTTACGTGAATCACAAAAACATTTCTTCTCGCTTTAGTTCTTCACTTTTTTCGTTCAAAACAAAACATCAAGATATGATTAGGTATCTAAAATTAGTTTTGTGTAATCACCCCACCACTTAAGTCAATTGCAGTTTGAGGGATTGGATAATAGTTATCCTCATTTGCTTCAAAAGAGACTCCAGACAAATGAGATCTTTTTGTTCCTTCTTCAGTCAAATAATCATTTAACACATCTGCTGCTCTTCCTTGACGTACTAGATCAAAAAATCGATGCCCTTCCATAGCCAATTCAATTCTTCTTTCAAAATTCACTGCTCTCATTGCAAACTCTTTATCAGGGAAAGTACCGTACGTATTAATAAGATAATTCGCCGCTGGTTCTTCCAATACATTCAAAGTTACTTCTTCTGTAACAGGATCTACTTGCCTATCTATTGCTTTTACAAAATCCTCTGGATTAGCTGCTCTTGCTCTTACACGATCAACAAGACTTACAGCCTTTGCCAAATCACTTTTGTCAGCAGCTACCTCTGCTGCCCATAACAATACTTCAGAGAATCGAATAATATTAATATTTATAGCACTTACATTAGAACTCCATGCGTTTGTAGAGTTTGCTTCTCCTTTTTGGCTTGCTCTATAAAGCGTCTTCTTTTGTAAGTAAGGGCCTCCATTCGCTTGATTTCTAATCCATGCACTACCTCTATGCAAATCCCAACCTAGATAGTCTATTCCTCTTCGCCCTACAGTCCAATCCAAGCGAGGATCCAATGTCCCGGCATAAGGAGTAAAGTCATCATCTGAAGTTATTCCGTCATCATTTGTTACATCCTCATTATTAAAATCTGTTAATAATGGAAGCCCATCTGCTCCTGTTTTGAATGCATTTACCAAATTCTGAGAAGGCTGAAAGAAACCACAACAACCTGCACCTGCTTCTCCTGTTTGCGGGAAATTCAATGCCTCTCCCCAGTTACCATTACTTCCATTACTACTTCCATCCTGCACACTATGCTGTACCGCAAAAACTGATTCAGCACTATTATTTGCTGCAAAATTAAAATTATCAGAAAACAATGTATTTAACTGATATGGACCGTTTTCGATAACATCATCAAGAATAGGTTCAGCAGCTGCATAATCCAATTGATACATGTGTGTTTTTGCCAGATACGTCTTTGCTGTCCAACTAGAGGCTCTTCCTGTTTCTTCGGGTTGGTCATTCATATTAGCTGCAGCGAAAGCAAAATCTTCTTCTATTTTTGTCCAAGATTCAACATTCTCATTTGATTGACTCGTGACAGCTGTTTCTAAAATATAGGGAATTTTGTTCCACATTTTTTTTGCTTCAAAATGAAAATGCCCTCGTAAGAAACGTGCTTCTCCTTCTAGTGCTAATGCATCTGCCGTTGACAAATCTCCTTTTTCAAGTCCAATCTTGACACCTCTAATCACCTCGTTAGATCTAGCAACACCTTCAAAAACTGCTCTCCATTTATAATCCAAAAATGAACTTGTTGATAAAGGTGAATATTTTTCTATATTATTGATTGGAGGTTGATCTCCTGGATCACTTCCTTTATACGCATTATCAGAAGCTACTTCTCCATACACCCAATTAGATGGTGCAGCTCTCCAAACATCTGTATTATCCAAATTTCCATCCAATATACCATAAGCTCCTACAATTTGTCCGTTTATCCATGCTTTGTCAAAAGTCAAAACATCGTTTCCTATGGTACCTTGCGGTGAAACATTTAATTCTTCATTACAAGAAGCAAAAACTCCTAGTAACAACATTATTATCGCTATATTTTTCATTTTTCTATTAAATTTAAGAAAATCTATTATTTTTTTTTAAAAAGAAGCACTTAATCCTAGTAACAAAGATCTTGAAATAGGGTATGCGCCACGATCTATACCTATATCACTATTAGAACCTCCGTCAAAGTCTTGTATACTAATTTCTGGATCCAAGCCTTCATAACCCGTGATAGTCAAAATATTCTTTGCTTGTATATAGATTCTTAATTTATCCATTTTTATCGACTCAATAAAAGTATCAGGAAGTGAATAACCAAATTGAATATTTTTGAGTCTTAGATACGAACCATCTTCTACAAAATGACTAGATACCGAAGATTCTAATCCAATAACATCAGAATCCGTAGTCAATGCTGGCACAGAAGCCCCAGTATTACTCGGTGTCCATGCATTAATATAATCTAAAGACTTCTGCCCTGGAAAAACATTTGTTTCTGTAAAGTATTTTGTGAAATTATAAATATCATTCCCCTGTGATCCTTGAATCAATAAAGAAACATCAAAACTTTTGTAATCTGCACTAAAATTAATTCCGTATGTAAAATCAGGATGCGGATTACCTATAAAATCTCGATCCTTATCTTGATCAAAAACTCCATCACCATCTACATCTTTAAACTTGATTCGACCATTTTCATCAAGTCCTTCTGACACCAGCCCATAAAATGAAGCCAAAGGCTCTCCTGCTGCCGTTCTACTGATAGTTTGTCCAAAACTTTCTGAACCTGCCAAAAACACATTAGACTTGTCAGGATCTAATTCAACCACTTCGTTCTTGTAGTGAGAAAGATTTACTTGAATATCATAATTAAATCCACTAGCCGTTTTGTGTCCATAACCAACCCCCAAATCAATACCTGTATTGTTCATGACTCCTATATTTTTGAATATTGTATTGACATCACCAAATACCGCAGGATCCTGAGGTGAATTAATTAACATATCCTCTGTATCTGCTGTATACCAGTCAAACTTCAAATTCAATTCATTGAAAAAAGTAACATCAAAACCAAAATTTAATGTTTTGGTTGTTTCCCATTTCAAATCTGGATTACCACGAGATGCCAAATAATATCCCGTTGCCAAAGACGTATTTCCGTTTGGATAATTAATAAAATCTAATCCCGACGTATACTGATTTGCCAGACGCAATGGGATTCTTTCATTTCCTAATTCTCCATAACTACCGATAATTTTCAAATCAGTGATTGCCGAAGAATCGCTTAAGAAATCCTCGTTAGAAACTCTCCATCCCGCACTAACAGCAGGGAAATAATCTGTTCTATTAGACTCCGAAAAACTACTAGACTCATCACGTCTCAAGGTAAAACCAAAAATATACTTATCGTCGAATTTATAATCTATTTTTGTAAAAGCAGAAAATAGAGCTCCTTTTCCACCTGTACCACTATTTGCGATCCCATCAGTTCCCAGATTTAGATAAATAAAGTTTTCTGGCTCATTGAACAACAATGTAGTTCTAGTTGCAGAAATAGATTCCAAATTTGCTTTCTGAAACTCTAATCCTCCAAAAATATTAAAATCATGCGCACCTATTTTCTTATTATATGTTAGCGCATTTGTCCAAATAGTTCTTGTGAAGGTACTACTAAACTCTGTTAATGCATTATTAAAAACTGCCGCCTCATTTTGTGGTGATGGAGGGTTAAATACTGAAAAATCAGAATGCAAATACTCCAAACCTAAGTTTGTCTTCATCGTTAGACCATCAATAATATCCAATTCTGCAAACATGTTACCCAGTACTCGGAAACGTTTATCTTTATTATTTCTATTATTAAAGGCTACAGCAATCGGATTAGCTCCATTTCCTAATCCTGGACTTTGTGTCCCTGCAAAATTACCAGCCACGTCTCTAACTGGGATCAAAGGGTGAATACGATATAACTGACCAACGACACCACCTTCATTTTGATTATTGACTGCTTCAACTTTTTCTGTATACGCAAAATTAAAATTTTCGCCCATTCTGAAGCGATTGTTTATCTCATGCGAAGAATTTAATCTAGTGTTATACCGATTAAAATTTGTTTCTAACCCCACACCTTGTTGATCCAATAAACCTACTGCCCAATAATAATTAGAAGTTTCTGATCCACCAGCCATACTTATATTCGTATTCTGAACAACTGCTGCATTATAGAATTCATCAAACCAATCAGTTCCTGACTTATTAGCTCTAGTGATTCTATTATCCTCTCTATATTGGCTTTCATCTGCTGTTTGCGATCCTGCAGGAGTAATGTAATTTGGAAGAACAGGTGTTGGTCCACTACCAAACTGCTGATTCGAAGGGGGTGTATTATCATTACTAGGATCCGAATCACCACGAACCGTATTGAAATGTGCTTGCCAATCTGCATTTGCTAATTGTTGCGGGTTTGCAAGATCCGGGAAAGCGCTTCTTGGAATATAATCCACACCTACATAACTATCGACACTAAAGGTTGTCTTTTGATTCCTACTCCCTTTTTTTGTTTCTATAACGATAACCCCATTTGATGCTCGAACTCCAAAAATAGATGCTGCAGATGCATCTTTTAATATTTGAATAGACTTGATATCCGCTGGATTAATATCATTAAGATCTGCAGTAGACTGCGTACCATCTATAATATACAAAGGATCATTATCATTTACAGTACCAAAACCACGTATTCTAACTGCAGCTTTTCCACCAGGTCCCCCTTCTGCTCCAACTGTGATACCAGATGCCTGCCCCTGCAAAGCTTGTTCTAAACTTACTGGAGATGTAGCAATAAAATCATCTGCTTGAATTACAGATACAGAACTAACAATATCTCTAGTTGATTGTTTTGTATACCCTGTAAGAACCACCTCATCCAAAGACGCTGTATCTTCTTCCATTGTGACACTTAATGATTGCTGGGAAGCATAAGTAACTTCTTTTACAACAAAACCCACATAACTAAATAAAAGTACATCACCAGTTGTAAGTTCTATACTGAAGTTTCCGTCAAAATCAGACTGAACCCCTCTACTTGTCCCTTTGACCTGAATATTAACACCAGGGAGTGGAGCACCGTGCGAATCTGTGACAACCCCACCTATTGGGGTTTGCCCAAATACGGATAAAGGTAATACTGCTAACAGTAGTAATAATAATTTCTTCATACTTTACGTTTTTGTGTTTAAAAACCAAACTCCTCCTCATCTCCATCGTTTGAATAAATTTTGAAGGATTTGATACGATAAATTGATAATCAATTAATGTTTTACATGTCGAATTTACATTTTTTAACCAGTTTAAAGCCAAAATCAGAATCTATACAGAATTAATGTTTTGTATATAAAAACTGAATAAATGATTAAAAAAGCTTGTTAAATAAAATCGTAACTAATTGATTTACATCTATTAAATACAAATAAATCATCATTATCAAAAACTTATCCAAAACGAATCAAAATTACAATCCAGATAACATGTTAAGATTATATTAATAAAATATTACAGCAAATTTAACAGGTCTATCAACAATAAACGCAAATATAACTATTTCATGTAACTACCTAAAAACAAATACCTTACATAATTTACAGTAAAACCGTAATTTTCAAATTCATATTTATTTTACCTAGAATACAGCCTAACAAAACAACTCTATACATATCAGCTCTATACGATAGTCGTACAACAAAAAAACCAAAAACCTAACTCACAACAACTTACATATCACACCAAACTTCCATTTATGTCTTTTATCCTCTCTTACTTATTTTCAAGAGTATATCTAGCCAAATCATCAAAAATCAAAGTCCGATCATTTTAGTAAGGTTTTTTGGAACTATACTCAAAAAAAATACACCTCACAGACCTAACATCCGATCAAAGGATAATCCCTATAGAAAAGAATATGCGTGCACCCTCTCTAATTATATAATATCAAAATCACCTCATTGCACATCAGTTCTAAAAACAAACTAGCATTACTAAGCTAAAACTACCTATCATTTGAAATTACTACAACAAACCGTCTCTTCTGCTACTAGATCTCTTGGATAAAAAATACTGCAACTATAATCATCCTTTGACCTTCTTATACGAGCATTCAAAAAATAATTACAGGCTAATAATTAGGGTCTTTTTTACTCTGTTTTTCACTAGAAAATTAAACCGTAGCTACGGACAAGCTCAAATTTTATAGTTCAAATTATTTTGGTCTACAATTACATTGTAACTGGTAATATTTAAAGAAACTTATCGATCAATTTTTGCATAGTATAACTCAACAAATGATACCATATCAATAGAGCTATACTATGTCGCATATCGACTTGTTCTTTTTCCATCTAAATACCTTGTTCATATATTCCATAGCTAAGGCTATGCAATAGCATCACCGTGTTTTTACATAAAAAAAAATAACAGTGTCATTAATACGAATTTACATATCTAAATTGGTATTATTCTCGTACTAAAATTAGAGCATTTAGCTTTTTTTGACAACAAACACAAAACCCAACCGATAGTGGTCAAAAAAAAAGTCCTTTGAAAATTTATCATTTTCAAAGGACTTTGATTTAATTTAATAGAAAAAACTTCTCTATTTACTTAAGTACATTTTACGTCTTGAATATAAGTCATAAAATTCATCATCCTTAAGACTATCTATAAATAGAATGCTCTCTCCTGTACTTTTCATCTCTGGACCTAATTTCTTATTTACATTAGGAAATTTATTAAAAGAGAATACCGGTTGTTTGATTGCATAACCATCAAGATGCGGTTTGAAATCGAAGTCTGTTACTTTCTTTTCTCCTAACATCACTTTGGCAGCATAATTCACATAAGGCTCTCCATAAGCTTTTGCGATAAAAGGTACCGTTCTTGATGCTCTTGGGTTTGCTTCTATAATATAAACCTTGTCATCTTTGATCGCAAATTGAATATTAATTAGTCCAACAGTTTTAAGAGCAAGTGCTATAGCCTTGGTATGATCCTTTATTTGCTGCAGAACAAACTCTCCCAAATTAAACGGTGGCAATGTTGCATTAGAATCACCAGAATGTATTCCACAAGGCTCTATATGCTCCATTATCCCAATAATGTACACATTCTCACCATCGCAGATAGCATCAGCTTCTGCCTCTATTGCTCCATCAAGATAGTTATCTAATAAAAGTTTGTTATTCGGTATTCTACGAAGCAAATCTACAACATGAGATTCTAACTCTTCTTTGTTGATAACAATCTTCATTCCTTGACCTCCCAAAACATAGGAAGGTCTTACCAAAATCGGAAAATCCAACTCATCCGCCAATGCAAGAGCTTCATCAGCATTTTCTGCAACTCCAAAATCAGGATACGGTATATTATTATCTTTCAATAATTTAGAAAAACTACCACGATCTTCTGCCAAATCTAGTGCTTGGAAACTTGTTCCCATAATTTTGACACCATAGCGTTCCAATTTTTCTGCTAATTTTAGTGCTGTCTGCCCTCCAAGCTGTACAATGACCCCTTCTGGTTTTTCATGACGAATAATGTCATAAATATGTTCCCAAAATACAGGTTCGAAATATAATTTGTCCGCTACATCAAAATCTGTTGAAACCGTTTCTGGATTACAATTAATCATAATCGTTTCATAACCACATTCTGCAGCTGCCAAAACTCCATGAACACAACAATAATCAAACTCAATTCCTTGTCCAATACGGTTGGGACCAGATCCCAATACTACAATTTTCTTTTTATCAGTTACAACACTTTCGTTATCTGTATAAATAGTTCCATCAGGTTTTTCTACAGTTGCCTCAAAAGTGGAATAGTAATATGGTGTTTGCGCTTTGAACTCTGCCGCACATGTATCTACCAATTTATATACTCTGTTGATCCCAAAATCTGAACGCTTGGTATACACTTGACTTTCTAGACACCCTAACATATGTGCTATTTGACGATCTGCAAAACCTTTTTGTTTTGCCTCTAGCAATAACTCTTTAGTTACTGAATCAATAGTATAAGTACTAATCTCTTTGTCCAATAGATTTAGTTCCTCATATTGTTTCAAGAACCACATGTCAATTTTAGTAATTTCATGAATTCTACTGAGCGGAATCCCCATTTGAATGGCATCATAAATTACAAACACACGATCCCAACTAGCATGTTTCAGCTTACTAATTACTTGCTCATAATTTTTATATCCTTTTCCATCTGCTCCCAATCCATTTCTTTTGATCTCCAAAGATTGCGTTGCCTTATGCAAAGCCTCTTGAAAAGACCTTCCGATTCCCATAACCTCTCCAACAGATTTCATCTGTAAACCTAACTCTCTATCAGATCCTTCAAACTTATCAAAGTTCCATCGAGGAATCTTGACTATCACATAATCCAATGTTGGCTCAAACAAAGCCGAAGTCGATTTGGTAATTTGATTATCCAATTCATCCAAAGTGTATCCAATAGCTAATTTTGCAGCTATTTTTGCAATAGGATACCCTGTAGCTTTAGACGCCAATGCTGAAGAACGAGAAACACGAGGATTAATTTCTATAGCAATAATATCTTCTTTTTCGTCAGGACTTACAGCAAACTGTACATTACATCCTCCGGCAAAATCACCGATACTGCGCATCATGTGGATCGCCATATCTCTCATTCTTTGGAAAGTGCGATCACTCAACGTCATTGCAGGTGCTACAGTAATCGAATCTCCAGTATGAATCCCCATAGGATCCATATTTTCAATCGTACAAATAATTACTACATTATCGTTATCGTCACGTAATAACTCTAACTCATATTCTTTCCAACCTAATAAGGCCTTATCAATCATAACCTCATGAATCGGAGAAATCTCCAAACCACGAGTCAATAATTCATCAAAATCTTTTTCTTCATACACAATAGACGCTCCATCACCCCCTAAGGTATATGACGCACGGATAACCAACGGAAAACCAAATTCTTGTGCTATTTCCTTTCCTTTGAGAAAAGAACCCGCTGTAGCTTGAGGCGCCATTGGAATTCCAATTTTCAGCATCAACTCACGAAACTGTTCTCTATCCTCTGTAATATTGATTGCATCAATATCGACTCCTATAATTTCTACATCAAAATCTTTCCAGATTCCTTTCTCATCCGCTTCGATACAAAGATTCAATGCGGTTTGTCCTCCCATTGTAGGCAACACTGCATCAATATTGGGGTGATTTTTCAAAATCTCAATAATCGACTTCGTATTCAACGGCTTGAGATAAACATGATCCGCCATTGAAGGATCAGTCATAATCGTTGCAGGATTGGAATTGATAAGGATAGTTTCGATACCGTCTTCTCGTAGCGAACGTAGTGCTTGTGTACCAGAATAATCAAATTCACAGGCTTGTCCTATAATTATAGGTCCAGAGCCGATGATTAAAATACTTTTGAGTTGTGGATGCTTAGGCATGTATATAAAATTGAATATGGAAATTACTTAACATAAAAAAAGGCGTTACCTCTAAAAGTAACACCTTAATATATTTTGATCGACCAAACACTAGTGTTTATGTCTTAGTTCTGAAGATACTGACAACTTCTTTCTACCCTTAGCTCTTCTACGAGCAAGGACTTTTCTACCATTAGCAGATGCCATACGTTCTCTAAAACCGTGTTTGTTCTTTCTCTTTCTCTTCGATGGTTGAAATGTTCTCTTACTCATTGTTAGCTATCTTATATATCTTCTTGAATATCTTAAATGTCATTAGTTAAAACCATTGGCTAAAACTGCGGGCAAATATACGAAGAGTTTTTACTTTGACAAACCCAAATATCAAAAAATATAGAATTGTTTTTACTACCTTTGCCGTTTATTAAAAATAGCATCATACATATATGTATAATAAAAACATAAAAATTATTCTCGCAGCCGTTGTTATCGCAGTAGCTATATGGCAATTTATAGAAGGATATATAGGTAATGGAATTTTATTTTTATTGCTTGCTTCTATTTTTGTTTTTTTATATTTCAAAAACGAGATCATCTTATTGGCCTTTATGAAATTACGTAAACAAGATTTCCCTGGCGCTCAACAATGGCTTCATAAAATCAAAAATCCTGAGGCTGCTTTGACTACAAAACAATTAGGTTACTTCAATTATCTACATGGAATCATGCTATCCCAAACAAATATGGGACAATCCGAAAAATACTTAAGAAAAGCCATTAAACTCGGACTATCAATGGATCATGATTTGGCAATTGCAAAACTAAATCTTGCTGGTATTGCCATGACAAAAAGACGAAAACGTGAGGCACAAACGCTACTCACTGAAGCAAAAAAATTGGACAAACATGGCATGCTCAAGGAACAAATGACTATGATGAAGCAACAAATGAAGAAAATTTAACTTCTATAACGCTCTACTTACAACCTTTTTGCTCTTTTCAATGCTTACGAATTACGGTTTAACCGTAAAATAGTTCACTGTTGAATTTTGCTACTACTCCGTCAAAAAAAGAGCACAAAAATTGTTATTTATCTTATAATTATGTACTTTCCTCGGTAATATTACGTTATATCGTTAAATAAACTTACTTTTGCAAAAGCGTAAAATATATTATATGAAGAGATTACTGTTACTATTGTCTACAGTTTTTGTGATGCAAAATGCTATCGGTCAAGAAGAAGAACAAGATCTTGTTTATTTTTCAGAAATGATCTCATTGAATTTGCAGAAATACAAAATCAATAGTAATACGGCATATCAGCGGAATAATCTAGAGCGCGCAGAATTCTTGTTTGACTCTTTGGTACAAAATGTTTTAGTAGGCACACAATTGGATGACTTCAAAGTATCTACTCTTGCCAATAAATCTGGAAAAAAGAAACCTATTCTTGGATATGAGAAGCCCCTATTTTTACTCACCTCTGCAACTTGGTGTATCCCAGACATTGGCGAACTACCAGCACTGAACGAACTTGCACAAAAATATCATGACCAAATTGACTTTATGGTCTTATTTTTCAATAAAAGAAGTGATGTACGAAAAGTATCCAATGACTATAGCCGTCATATAGAAATTGCATATGTTGATGAGACAGATAACAAAAGTTCTAACACTGTCAACAAACTAAAACATGTATTTGGCCTCCCAACCGCCATGTTTATCAATGAATGGGGAGAAATAATTGATATCCAAAGAGAGGTTACACATCCCTATGGAGAAAGCGATACCAAATCTTATGAACTCCATTACAATTATATTGCAAAAGGCATCTCAATGCTCATCGCAGAATTAGAGGTAAAAGGAAGCGCACGTAAGAACAGAAACGTGACCACTTCTGAAGCAAAGGTATTTGATGCAAAAGGATTTGATCAGTACGGATTTGACAAAAATGGCTACGATGAAAATGGATTTGACGAATTTGGTTTTAATAAAGAAGGTTTTGATAGACGTGGCTTTGATCAACTAGGATTTGATAAAGACGGTTATGACGATTACGGATTTGACAAAGAAGGATTCGATGTCAATGGACTAGATGAAAACGGGAAGAAAAAAACAAACTAATCCCCACAAAAACTTAAACGCTCCCCCTAACGAGAGAGAATTACACAAGACAATGAATTATTTATTCTACAATGGATAAAAGGCATTAAAAACAATCAATCGCTTTCTTGCTAAGTAGCGCTTCGCTCAAAAGTTACTGAAATGTAGTTTTGCACCTATAATTACAACGCTACCAAATTATACCAAACTAACTATATAATATCGCATATCGCCTTGTTCTTTTTCCATCTAAATGCTTTGTTCATAAACTCCATAGCTAAGACTCTGCAATAGCATCACGGTGTTTTTACATAAAAAAATGACAGTGTCATTAATACGAATTTACACACCTAAATTGCTATTATACCATTTAAAAAATAATTACAGACTAATAATTTGGTTCTTTTTCTGCTATTTTTTCGCTAAAAAATTAAATCGTAGCTAAGGCTATGCTTGAATTTTATAGCTCTAACTAGCAAAAAAATAGTTCAATTATTTTAGCCTACAACTACATTTTAACGGGTATTAATCCTCTAAATTTCTATTTTCTCCAACTCCTCATAATTCTTTTGCAGTTTTCGAATAAGTATACCATATACAAGGCGATAAAACAATACTATCCCTGCTACAAAAACAGCTATACAAAACACAAAAACTACCAGAATTAGCAACTTTACACTTAGTTCATGACCCGCTAAATTTGGCTCATAAAAAACCATATGTCCAATCAAAATAACAGATACAAGAACAAAAAAGATGACGTTAGTCCAAACATATTGCTTTACAGTTTTTCGTGTTTTAAGAATATTTTTCATGAGTACTTTAGAAGAATCTGTCGTTTTAATTCTCTTATAGTTCAAGAAAAATTGAATTGCAAAATACAACATTACTCCATAAGCGACAAAACCAACAGCAGTAATCAAATTATCATACCACTCTCCTTTGCTTTCACCTTTTAGTCCAGAAATCCGTAGTACAAAATCTAACAATGGCCAAAAAACAAATTCTAGAACGCTAATAATAAATATCCATTTAACAATTGAAGATGACTTTTTTAAATGCATCTTATATAATTGATCATATGACAACTCTGGAAGCGTATCTTCCTGTTTTTGCCAATCTTTTTTTAACAACTCTAATTCATCCATAATTACGGATTTAGTATTTTTTTCAACTTCATTTTCACACGATTCATTTTCACTCGAGCATTGACCTCCGTAATTCCCAAAGCATATGCTATCTCTTTGTAGTTTTTATCCTCAAGATACAAAAACACCAGAGCTTTTTCAATATCATTAAGCTGTTTAACTGCTGCATACAATAATTTTAATTGCTGTTCTACTCCATCATCATATGTATCAACAGTTAACCTGTACTCGACCATATTAAATTCCTCGGTCTTGATTCTTTTTTTAGATTTACGATACAAAGTTATGGCGGTATTCAATGCAACACGATACATCCAAGTACTAAACTTAGATTCACCACGAAATTTTGGATACGCCTTCCATAACTGAATCGTTATTTCCTGAAACAAATCATTATGAGCATCAGCATCATCCGTATAAATACGACATACCTTATGCGCAATTTTTTGATTTTCTTGTAAATGCGTTACAAAACTATGTTCTAATTCTTTACTCACTAGGACGGTATAAAAGAATTCATTTTTTTTCGTTAAGACGAATTTCCTACTCTTCTTTCTATAAGTAGCTATTGAGATCTTTTTGTTACAACTATTAAAGAAAAAAAAGAAAAAAACTCTTTATCCCAATATATCAGATAACAGAAATAGGTTTCTTATCATCATCAATCGCCACAAATTTGAAAAAACCTGTAACAGCCTTCTCTCGGTTTGGTTTATACATGTCCTCTTTAAAAATATCAACCTTTACGCTACAACTTGTATTCCCCACCTCACAGACTTTTGCCACCAACTCGATGATTGTTCCTTGGGGAATGGATTTGGTGAAATCAATTTTATCTGTAGAAATAGTCACCATTTTTTTTCTACTAAACCGTGTTGCACAAATAAAAGACACCTCATCCATTAATTGTAATGCTAACCCCCCAAATAATGTGTCATAATGATTTGTGGTATTTGGAAAAACAGCTTTAAACAATCTAGTTTCTGAATCCTCTATACGTTGTGCTACTGTAACTGTCATATTTTATTATACTTTTATAAAAACATACTCCCCCTCTGGGAGTTATCTATTTTTTGGTCAAGAAAAAACGAAGATACGTGAATATTCTGAACCACCTGTATTAACAACAGGCAACTAAGACACTAGATATTGAAGCGGCTTACATTTCATTTAGCTTATTCTTGCACTAAAAAATTTTATTTAAACTCAAGCTTTTTACCCAAACGATAGACTTTAGTGCAAAAAGTTTTTCTAAAAAATTTATAGTTTACACTCATTTTTTTTGCTAACTACAACGCCTAAAAACAATTGAATTATTAACTTTCAAAATAAAATAAAAAAACACCCGGAACATCCGACATACAAGCAACAAGTTCTTTGCTAACATCGCAACCTACAACTAATTATAATTCAATTATTCTTTGGCAAGGAATTTGATAATTTAAAAAAGTTGTTACTTTTGTAAAGACATAAATTTATTCCTCATGAAAAATATATTCTTATTTTCGATATATCTGCTCATAAGCATTTCAACCATAAATTCTCAAGAAACAACAACCTCTAACTTAGCATGGTTAACGGACTTTGATGCCGCAAAAAAAGCTGCAACCGTATCAAAAAAACCTATTCTGATGTATTTTACTGGTAGCGACTGGTGTACCCCATGCAAAATGCTCAAAGAAGATTTTTTTCATACTACGAGGTTTGAAAAAACTGCAAAAAAACTCATCTTACTAGAAGTGGACATTCCTAGGAGAGAAGATATTATTAGTCCAGAACAAAAAGAAAAAAACAAGACATTGGTCAAAGCTTATAATAAAAACGGTGGATTCCCCTTGCTCGTTGCCCTAAATGCCAAGGGCAAAGTATTAGGAGAAATCTCTGCTTATAGTATGCTCCGAGATCCTTCAAAACATTTTAGTTTTGTAGAATCAATTCTTGAAAATCATTAAAACTAAAAACACTACATACAATAATGCCTGGATTTGAATTTTTTGGAGAAGAAGAAAAAAAAGAAGTACAAGATGTCCTAGACAGTGGTGTACTAATGCGCTACGGTTTTGACGCTATGCGCAATGGTCATCATAAAGCAAAAGAACTAGAAATTGCCTTTGCAAAAACAATGCAGTGCGATTATACACAAGTTGTGTCAAGTGGTACAGCAGCACTCACCGTTGCATTGGCCACAGCCGGAATAGGAGCTGGTGATGAAGTTATCATTCCTACATTTACATTTGTAGCTAGTTTTGAAGCCGTAATTGCTTTGGGAGCTGTACCCGTCTTATGCGATATTGACGATACCCTAACACTCAAGCCAGAGGCTGTAGAAGCGTTGATTACCTCAAAAACCAAAGTGGTAATGCCGGTACACATGTGTGGCTCTATGGCTGATCTCGATGTGCTAAATAAATTATGCAAAAAACACAAACTACTCCTTATAGAAGATGCCTGTCAAGCAATCGGAGGTACTTATAACGGGAAACAACTAGGAACCCTAGGAGACATAGGAACTTTTTCTTTTGATTATGTCAAAACAATAACCTGTGGTGAAGGCGGAGCTATGATCACCAACTCCAAAACCTTTGCAGATCGCGCTCACATGTATCAAGATCACGGGCATGATCATGTAGGCACAGATCGAGGCGCCGAAAGCCATCCTTTCTTAGGATATAATTATCGTATATCAGAGCTTAATGCTGCTGTAGGAATAGCACAGTTAAAAAAACTCCCTGCAATTCTGGATATTCAAAAGAAACACTATACCATTTTGAGAGATGCTTTAGCAGCGGTTCCCGGAGTAGAGTTTAGACGTGTACCAGAGGGGGGTGTAGAAAGCTACGCATTTCTTAATTTCTTTTTACCGAATGAAGATCTTGCTCGGAATACTCATAAAGAATTAGGCAAAGCGGGTATCGATGCCGCTTTTTATTGGTATGACAATAATTGGCATTATTACAAGAAATGGGAACACCTTTTAACCCCTATGTCCTTAGGAAAATTACCTAATGAACTACAAGAAGGTCTTAAACGTAATACTAGCAGTTATCCCAATAGTGATCAATGGATGAGCAGAACGGTTTCTTGTCTCATTAAAGGAAGTTGGACAAAAGAAGAGGTTGAAACGCGTGCAAAAAAACTTGCTCAAAGTGTTTCTAAGAGCTTAGAAGAATACCATTCTACATCTATATAAAATGGATTTCCACAAATAAAATTTGAAAATTGGACAAGTATCATCTTTTCTGATTTTCAAGTTTTATTTGATTCTACAAGAAATCAACCCTTACACCAAATTAGCTCTATAATATCACATATCGCCTTATTTATATATTCCATAGCTAAGGCTATGGAATAAAATCACAGTGTTTTTACATAAAAAAATAACAGTGTCATTAATACGAATTTATATACCTAAATTGAATTATACCATTTATACTTTGAATTGACCAAAGTAACTCTTGGCAGCGCTCATCACTCTTGGAGCCATCATCAAAGTTGCCACCATTGTAGGAATTGCCATTAGGGCAAAAAAACTATCAATCAGATTAATCATCATATTAAGCGAAGTCGTAGCACTGATCAAAATACTAGCTATATAGAGATAATTATAGTAATGTTTTTTATCAGCTCCTATCAAAAAACCCATACATTTTGAACCATAATACGCATAAGAAAAAAGCGAAGAAATGCTGAAAATCACAATACAAACTAATAACAAATAATTTCCGTATCCAGGTAATGCACTCTCAAAGGCAGTAGCCGTGAGTGTGACTCCATCCGATCCAGAAGTTTTCCAAACTCCCGTAACCAAAATTGCCAAAGCGGTTAATGTACAAACAATTAATGTATCTATAGCTGGTCCCAACATCGCAACTAATCCTTCTCTGACAGCTTCAGAAGTTTTTGCAGCTCCATGAGCCATAGGCGCTGTACCGATACCCGCTTCATTAGAGAAAGCTCCTCGACGTATCCCTGACACAATCAATGCTCCTAACATCCCTCCTAACATTGGATCACCTGTATAATTTTCTGCCATAAAAGCATCTGTGAAGATAACCCCCATATAGTATGGAATCCGATCTGCATGGATTCCAATAATCACAATCACCAATACAAAGTACAATACAACCATAGTAGGAACCAATTTTGAGGCCATTGTACTGATACTTTTTACCCCTCCCATAATAACAATCGTTGTCATAATGGCTAATACCACTCCTATGATCAAATCGGTACCAAGTCCAACAGAAATATCATTAGGAACCAGTAAAATATCACGAATAGCCTGTGTCAATTGATTGACATTAAACACAGGTAATGCCCCTATCAATCCCGCAATACTAAAGAATATTGCCAGAGGTTTCCAAGATTTCCCTAAGCCTTCTGCTATAAAATACATCGGTCCCCCTTGTAGCTCTCCCCGGCTATCCGTACCCCGATACATAATAGCTAATGTGCAAGTAAAAAATTTGGTTCCCATACCAACAAGTGCACTAACCCACATCCAAAAAATTGCTCCTGGACCGCCTATACTAATTGCTACAGCAACTCCTGCAATATTCCCCATACCTATGGTTGTGGATAATGCCGTAGTCAATGCTGCAAAGTGGTTTATTTCTCCTGGGGCGTCAGGGTCATCATATCGTCCTCTAAGCACATTAATAGCGTGTCCCAAGTACCGAAATGGCAAAAAGCGCGAAAGGATTAATAAATACAACCCTCCTCCGATAAGTAACACCAAAAGTGGTAGTCCCCAAACAAAAGAGGACAATTCTGAAAGGAATTGATCGATATAGGTCATATGTAAATGTAGTAAAAAAGTATGCAGTTACAGAACGCAACCTACTTCATTTCACTAGTAACACACGAATTCTTTGCCTGTTGCTCTAAGAATCCAACAGATCTGGTCGTCGCTCTTTGGTGCGCTCATAAGCTTGATCCTCTCTCCATGCCTCTATCTTCGGAAAATTGCCTGAGGTAAGCACCTCTGGAACCTTCCACCCTTTGTAATCTGCTGGTCTTGTATAAATAGGAGGTGCTAACAAATTATCCTGAAAAGAATCGGTCAATGCAGAAGTTTCATTACCTAACACTCCAGGGATCAATCGAATTATAGTATCACACAAAATCATAGCACCTAACTCTCCTCCAGACAAAACGTAATCACCCACAGAAATCTCTTTGGTCACAAAATGATCACGAACTCGTTGATCAACACCTTTGTAATGTCCACAGAGAATAATGATATTTTCTTTTAAAGACAATTGATTTGACATACCTTGATTCAAAGTTTCCCCATCTGGTGTCATATAAATCACCTCATCATAATCTCGTTCACTCTTTAGTTGTGAGATACACTTATCGATAGGCGCTATCATCATGACCATCCCAGCGCCACCTCCAAATTGATAATCATCGATTTGTCGATAGTTATCGGTTACATAATCTCGTAGATCATGAAAATGAACTTCTACCAAACCTTTTTCTATGGAACGCTTCATAATAGAGGCCTCAAAAGGGCTTTTGAGAATATCTGGTACTACTGTTATGATATCAATACGCATCGTTATAGTCATTACTTTGTACAAAGATGCAAAGAATCTTAGGCAAAACACTAATAGACCACAAGAAAATAGCACAGAACTTACTTCATATACTTAACAATTATTGATAAACCTCTGATGAATTATTCCTTTTTTTGGTAGTACAAAGCATTAGGCTTTGTTAACTTGAATCTCAATACTAAAAGAATTCAATTCTTAATTGAGAGAATTAATTCTATTTTTATTTTAGTCCAAAATACTTTTAAAAATAGTAGTATTGCTAAAATTACAATGTACAACTCGAAACCACAGCTATGAATTCTAGATCTAAACAACTAGCAGCCTTTGATCGTTTATTAACCATCATGGATGAATTACGTGCGCAATGTCCTTGGGACAAAAAACAAACACTACAAAGTCTTCGCCATCTAACGATCGAAGAAACCTATGAGCTGGGAGATGCTATTCTAGAAAATGATTTGCAGGAGGTCAAAAACGAATTAGGAGATCTATTATTACATATCGTTTTTTATGCCAAAATAGGTAGCGAAACTCAAGATTTTGATATCGCCGATGTTGCTCATGGTATTTGTGAAAAATTAATTCACAGACATCCTCATATTTATGGAGACCTCAAAGTTACTGACGAAGAAGAAGTTAAACGTAATTGGGAAAAACTAAAATTAAAAGAAGGTAAAAAGAGTGTTTTGGAAGGTGTCCCTAAATCACTACCCGCACTAGTCAAAGCGAGTAGGATACAAGACAAAGTTGCAGGAGTGGGGTTTGATTGGGAGGAACCACAACAGGTTTTTGAAAAAGTTCAAGAAGAGCTTTCGGAACTGCAAGAAGAAGTGAAAATGGCTAATAAAGATGCTATAGAAGCAGAGTTTGGAGATGTCATGTTCTCTATGATCAATTATGCCCGATTCCTCAAAATTAACCCAGAAGACGCCCTAGAACGCACCAATAAAAAATTCATTAAACGTTTCCAATATTTAGAACAAAAAGCTGCCCTTAATAATAAAAAACTACAAGACATGACTCTTGCAGAAATGGATGTTTTTTGGGAAGAAGCTAAACGACTGTAATGACTTTTTCTTTATTTTTATTCTTATCAATTCCGTTAAGTTTTGACTTTGTGATCCATTAATCTAAGTTTTTTCAACGCTGTTACCACACAAAAAATGAAGCAAAGCCCATGTAGCTTCGGTTAATTCCAAAATTGAGGTTAAAGAAACTTACTTATCATAATAAAATCATAATCTCTTTAGCACAAAGAAATAAATGATTCAATAATTCGTTTTGGTAGCATATTTACCCATGATATTTTGAAATTCTTACACAAAAGATATTTTCAAAAATGATAAGTAGTTTTTTTATTTTTCAACACATATCGATGCGACTATATTTTTTATCTATTTTCCTCCTTGTGCATAGTATTATACTAGCACAGGACTGCAACAACTCTATTCATAAAGGAGAAGGAACCTATTATGACAGTATTGCAGGAACTTCTTCTGGCAATTGTTCGCTCCCTATCCCAAGTACAGACCTCATGTATGCTGCTTTGAACACAGCAGATTATGATGGCAGTAACGCTTGTGGTGCATGTATTTCCGTGACAGGTCCATCTGGAAAAGTAATATTGCGAGTCGTAGATCGTTGCCCAGAATGTAAAGAAGGAGATGTAGACATGACAGAATTCGCTTTTAGCCGTATAGCGGCTGTAATCGATGGCAGAGTGCCTATTTCGTGGAAGTATGTCCCTTGTGCTTTACAACAAAAAAACATCAAGATTAATTTCAAAGAAGGTTCTTCTCCATACTGGACTGCCATACAATTTCGGGATATTGAGTTTGGGATAGTAACCATGGAATACAAAACCAATGAGGGCTCTTGGAAATTAGTAAATCGTGTTTTATTCAATTTTTTCATTGAAGAGAGTGGAATCCGATCACCCATGGATTTACGTGTGACCTCTGCAAACGGGGAATCATTAATTTTTGAAAATGTCCCTATTGATCTTTCCAAAGATTATGATACCGGAAAACAATTTACAATCAAAGATTCATGTAATAACGATCAATTATCTACAAAGAGTTTTAAAGAAAATTCAAAAACGGTAATTTATCCAAACCCAGCCAGCTCTTTTTTTCATATCGAAACCACACGCCCCCTAACTTATACCCTCTATGATACCAAAGGGATATTGGTTCGAACAGGCACTGTAACGACTACAAACAAAACTGTCTTGGTAAAGGACCTTACAAGAGGTATGTATTATCTTAATATCAACAAAAGCATAACACCTATAATTCTTCAATGACACACCAACACCATACTTTTGAATCCTTACACATAAGACTATGCCACAGTAGCATTAGTATAAAATGAATTTCTACACATAAATACTAATCAAATTATTGCCGGTTTATTGACCACTATTTTTACAGATTGAGTAATTGAGGAAAAATCTCTTCTTTGGTTACAGGAGTATCATTATGTATTAGTGTCCATCCCAAAGAATTAGTCAACACCAGCATTCTTTGCAGTTCACTAATCAACCTATTCTTTGCATTGGATTTGAGCTTGGATCCTTCAATTTTTTTCTGAAGCTGACTATTCACCTTTGATTTAATTCGATTATAATCGATCTCACTAAAAGGATTTAGATATTCTTGTTGGATATCATAGTACTCTAAATCTGGATAAATTTTAATTTCTGCTTCGGGAATATTGGTAATCGTGAGTGTTTTTGTTTCTGTATTGATGTCATAGCGTATCTCACTCAGATCATAAGCGATGGTCACATCGGCATTAACTACCACAAGTGCCTTTTTCTCGGACGTATACAGATCCATATAAAACTTTTTGGCGTCCTTGTAACTCATCACATCAGAAAAATGTCCCTCCGTAACGATCAATTTACCTACATTTTTGAGCTGTTCTTGTAGCAACTGAGATGATTGTAAAGTTGCTTTTTGCTCATCTTTTTGGTTTTCGCAATAGCGAAAGACAAAACCTACAACGAATGCTAGCAGCATCCCCAAAACTATATTTTTCATACTACGAGTTTACTCAATTTGGTATTATAATCGCGTATTCAAAACAGATTTTTTATAACCCAAATGGTTTTTTTCAACTTGGAACTAATATCAGAAAACCCTTAAAACTAATACATCTTGATATACTCACTTATTCGATTAGCGATAAATAAACATCTAAATGCACTAACACCAAATAGAAATGCAAGGCGGACGATCTATTTGTTCTTTTTCCATCTAAGATCATTTAAAAACCAATTACAGGCTAATAATTAGTTTTTTTTCGACTATTTTGGCCTACACTTACATTTTAACTGGTATAAATGCCTTATTCATATAATCCACAATCAAGGTTATACACCATAACCACATTACTTTCTCATAAAAAAAATCAACATCGTTATTCTTACGAATGTACACACCTAAATTTGTATAAAATTCAAAGTCCAATAGATGTCATATCCTTAAGAATACAACGGTAAACTACAATAATTTAAAATATTTTTGCTAGAATCCAAAGAAAAGATCTAAACTACTCCGGTCCTAATTCTTTTTGCCTGGAGGGTATTTTTCTAAAATCGCATGTACAATTTCATTTATTCGCTCTTGTTTTCGTTCCACATCTTGAGATAACGAAGCGGTTCCAATGCCTTGCCAAACGAGTTCTTTATGCTCTGCATCAATAAGATCGATATACAAAGAACCCTCTGTAGTCGTTGATGTATTATTATAGGGTCCCATAGGTGCATTCCAATACCAAGGATTCCAGCCCCAACCATAACCCCAAGACCAATTATTTTGATAAATATTAATATTTTGACGTGTTTTGGTAAAAATGCTCACTAAGACGGTAGGAGTTTCTGATTTCACAAACCCTTTGGCCAACAAATTCGCTTCTATTGCCCGTAAGATGCGTTTTTTATCTAAATCATTAATCTCTGCTTTGTCAATTCCAGGTTTAAAAAAAGCAAATGAAGTATACTTATTAAAATTTGCCTCTTTGTCATAATCAGAAGCAACACGTACAGAAGCACATGAACTCAATAGCAACACAGCACATATCGAAAAAACAGTAAGGAGTCTCATAGCGATCATTTTTAATATTAATATCACAAAAATAAACCAATAATCGTACCAATATTAGACATTCGAGGAGATTACACCATTAAAACAGTGTTTGTAGGCTAAAATAATTTGAAACACTATAGGCTAATATACAATGATAAAATTCATGCATAACCTGTCACTATGAGGTAATTGGCTAGCAAAAAAACACTAGAAAAAAAAGTGAATAAGCAACTTCATTTTTTTTGGGAATGGCCTCGTACTACTTATGGTATGTATTCGTAGCTTTATCATAACCGTATGGGCAGTGTTTACAGCCACTCTCACAGCAGTATCCCCGCCTTAGGTGGTATTGCTCCGTGAAGCAGCGATATCCTTCTGGTGTAAGGTAGAAGTCTCCTTCTATTGGTTTTAGATTTTTTCTAGGAAGTGTCATTTCAACAAAAGTACTATCTTGTACGCATTATGCCAATTATAGTTAGCAAATTTTTACTTGGTCGTCGATTCTCAGGAATGGTCATTTGGCCTTTTATCATATTAAAAAGATCTGAATTACGTCATAACAAAGTACTTATGAATCATGAAAAAATTCATTATCAACAACAATTAGAAGTATTCGTTATCCCCTTTTACGTCCTGTATAGCTTGGAGTATGCTATTCGTTTATGGCAATATAAAGATCGACATTTGGCGTATAAGAATATTAGTTTTGAACGAGAAGCCTATCAAAACGAACAAAACTTGAATTATCTAAAAGAACGGAGTTGTTGGAATTTCTTAAAATATTTCTAAAAAAACATCTACCTATGATTAATCTTCTCCTTCAAAATCTATGCTCAAAGAGTTTACACAAAAACGTTGTCCAGTTCGCGTAGGTCCATCATCAAAAATATGTCCCATATGGCTACCACAATTGGTACATATAATTTCTGTACGTAACATCCCATGAGAAGTATCTCGAACGTATTCTATGGTCCCCGGTATGGCTTCATCAAAACTAGGCCATCCACATCCGCTATTAAATTTACTACGACTATCAAACAACTTGGCATTACAAGCTCTACAACTATAAACACCATCTTCTTTGTGCATGGTATATTTGCCTACAAAAGGACGTTCCGTGCCTTTTTCTCGTAACACGTGGTATTCTTCGGGGGTTAGCAATGCTTTCCACTCTGTTTCTGTTTTGTAATACGGATATGTTTTTTCTTTCATCTAAATGAGTTTATATGATCATTACACCATTTTTTTGTCAACCGAGTATAAAACTTGATACTATAACGCCGACAATGACTAAAAAAATACCCCAACACCAAAGAAGTTTTTTCTTAAATAAAAAAATCTCTTAGAGGATACTCTATTTTGAATACATCTCTTCCTCTTATTTATATTTCTGGCACAAACTTTAATGCGACACCATTAATACAGTGTCTTTTTCCTGTTGTTTGCTTAGGACCATCACTAAAAACATGTCCAAGATGTCCTCCGCAAGTGGCACAATGTTCTTCGGTACGCGCATACCCAATTTTATGATCGGTAGAATACGCAACACCACCTTTGATAGCTCTATCAAAACTTGGCCAACCAGTACCACTATCAAATTTATGTCTGCTTTTGAACAAGGGGGTCTCGCAAGCTGCACAAATATACGTCCCTTTTTCATAATTCTTATTCAATGAACTTGTAAAGGCTCTCTCTGTACCTGCTTGTCGCAAAACGTAAAATTGTTGTTCGGACAATATGGATTTCCATTCTGCCTCTGTTTTCGTAATAGGATAAGATTTGACTACTGGGGCATCTTCTTGCGCATTCCCTTTGCAGGATAACAAACTTATCAATAGTAAGAGTAAAATATACTTTTTCATAGCTTTTTTTCTTTTTGTATAAAATTAATAATTTTGTCTAGAACCTCTGGGTCTCCGAGTATTTTCCTATGTCCCAAACCCTTGGTTAGGTAGAGCGTTGCATCCGACAATTCCTCATAGATCTCATGAGCAGCATCAATTGAAACATCAACATCATCTTGGTCATGAATAATACATGTTGGAATAGCTACATACCTTGCCGAGACTGCTCCAGAAAAATCCTCTATATCATTTCCAAAAGTATGGTCGAAATATCGTTTCATACCTTTCGCTACCTCAGGGCGAAATTGCATATTTCTGGCAAAATCATTAATAATTTTTGTTATACCATTTGCCGTACCGATAGTCAGCAGTTTTTTAATCTTCAGACCTTGCCTAACCGCTCTCAAGAGAGCCATTCCCCCTAATGAATGACCGATAGCAAATTCAAAGGGTCCATGACTCTGTTCCAATTGCATTATAGCTGCCACAAAATGTGGTAACATACTTTTGCTCCCAGGCGCTTTGCCATGTCCTGGTGCATCAAAACTAACAATACCATACCCCATTGTTACTAACCGTGTAGCGATAGTTGCCAATTGTGTTCCACTCCCAGCCCAACCGTGCGCTAACAAAATTTTTTTCTTACCTCTACCATATTCATAAACACGAATTTTTTTTGAGTACGCCTTCAGTTCTATTATTTGTTTGGTACTTTGGTTATACATCCTCCACTCTCTTTTGGGCAATGGATAACGAAGTGTTTTGGTAAATAACCAAACAGCAAACCTTATAGTCCATGGAACAGAGATCATTTGAATGATTTTTCCTGTAGTCATCATCCATTTGGGTGTCAATAATACGACAACAGGAATCTTATCTTTGGTTTTTGGATTCATTCATCTATTTTTGAAAACTTCTTCTTCCACTAAGGTATTATGGAAAATAAGCAAAATGTTTAATTTTTTGGAATAGTTTTTGAATCCTTAAACGAGAATTCAAGTTTTTAATCGATAAGACGTTTTTCTTTTATTGGCCATTTCGGAATAAAAAGAGCTAAAAAACGAAATTTGAATACCGAAAAAACTTTTATGTCATGAGGGATATTAGTAAGTTTGCCAACTAAGTCTTTTCTTCATATCATACTCGATACTTTTTTTGTAATTTTAGTATTATTTATAAATCATAACGCATGAAAATCAAGAATCATATTGTTGCTTGGAGTTTTGTAGCACTCTCCTTATCCTGTGCTACGAATCCTTTTACAGGAAAAAAAACTCTTGCACTGGTACCAAACACCCAAATATTGCCTGCAGCCTTTGCGCAGTACAATCAGTTTTTGGGAGAAAATAAGGTTATACGAGGAACTTCGGATGCAGAAATGATCAAACGTGTTGGAGAAAAGATTTCTAAAGCATCAGAACGCTGGCTTACTGCAAATGGGTATGCTGGATATCTAAAAGATTATAAATGGGAGTACAACTTGGTAGATGACAAGACAGTAAATGCTTGGTGTATGCCTGGAGGAAAAATTGTTTTTTATACGGGGATTTTGCCCATTGCAGATGGAGAGCGTGGTATTGCTGCCATCATGGGACATGAAGTAGCACATGCTCTTGCTAATCATGGACAACAACGTATGAGTGCAGGTCAAATACAGCAAGTAGCCGGTGTAGCTACAGCAGTTGCTGTAAGCGGAAAAAATCAGGCAACACAACAAATAGTAGGTCAAGCTTTTGGTCTAGGATCGCAATTTGGAGTCATGCTACCTTTTAGTAGAAGCCACGAAACCGAAGCTGATAAAATTGGATTAACATTAATGGCTATTGCAGGGTATAATCCAGACGAAGGTTCTGAATTATGGAAACGCATGAAAGCTAAAAGCGGTGGGCAAGCACCACCAGAGTTCATGAGTACCCACCCTTCTAATGATACACGGATTGCTAATCTGAAGGCATGGGCTCCGGGTGCAAAACAAGAAGCTCAAAAATATGGAATAACTAGTTTTAAATAATATAGGGCTAACGATCAATTCAAAGATATTACCTATTTTAGAAGCTGTTTTACACTATGTAAAGCAGCTTTATTTTTTTTATATGAAAGTAGCATTACAAAAAGGGGATAAAAAATTATTGAACGCTTGGGCCTTTTATGACTGGGCAAATTCTGTATACAGTTTGACTATTGCCTCTGCTGTATTCCCAATATTCTGGGGAGCCTTGACTATTGTACGAGATACAGACAATACGATCATTAGTGATACGGTTTCTTTTATGGGAATAGACTTTAATAATGACTCCTTGATTAGTTATGTGACTGCGTCTGCTTTTCTAGTAATTTCTATCCTGAGCCCATTACTATCTGGTATTGCTGATTATGTCGGAAACAAAAAGAATTTTCTTAAGTTTTTCTGCTACCTAGGAGCTCTTTCATGCATCGGACTGTATTGGTTTAGCTTAGAACATCTTTGGTTTGGACTACTCTGCTATTTTTTTGGACTCATTGGCTTTTGGGGTAGTCTTGTATTTTACAACTCCTATTTACCCGACATTGCTTTTCCAGAGCAACAAGATGCCATCAGTGCCAAGGGATTTTCTATGGGCTATTTTGGTAGTGTAATATTACTCATCATCAATTTAGTGATGATTATGAAATATGATTGGTTTGGATTTGAAGATGAAGGGATGCCTACACGCTTATCCTTTGTCATGGTAGGTGTTTGGTGGATTGGATTTAGTCAATATACCTACTATTATTTACCAAAGGGAAATAAATCAGAAAAAAAACTAACCAAGGATATTGTATTCAATGGATTCAAAGAACTCAAGAAGATTTGGGACAAAATGAAGCAAGATATTAGGTTGCGACGTTATTTGGGTGCTTTTTTTGTATATAGTATGGCTGTACAGACAATCATGCTGATTGCCACGTATTTTGGTATTGAAGAATTAGATTGGGCAGACCAAGACCCCACTACAGGATTAATAATTAGCATACTACTCATTCAATTAGTCGCCATTTTTGGAGCATTTCTAACCTCCAAAGCTTCTACAAAGTTCGGAAATATCCAAACGCTAATCGTCATCAATATCATCTGGATTGGTATATGTGCCTATGCCTATACCGTAACTACTCCGCTACAGTTTTATATTACTGCTGCAGTAGTAGGTTTAGTTATGGGAGGCGTACAATCACTTTCTAGGTCCACCTACAGTAAACTTTTACCAGAAAATGAGATAGACACTGCTTCCTACTTTAGTTTTTATGATGTTTCTGAAAAAATTGGTATTGTAATTGGAATGTCATCGTATGGTATTATAGCACAGCTAACAGGAAGTATTCGTTATTCAATTCTTTTTCTTGTATTATTCTTTATTATCGGCCTATTTTTGCTTTCCAGAATACCAAAAAACAATTTATAATAGCAATCTATATTCTTTTTTGTAATTATTGAAGAAATTGCAAAAGATAGTTCCCAATATTTTCTTAAAATACCAGTTTTATCTTTACTTTTGTCTTGTATAAGTATTGTAACTCAGCCCTTTTATCGTTTTAACAATGTTAATAGGATAAATATTTATACGCTCAAAAACTCAAACACAAAAGATTCAATGGTCATCACAAAACACGAACTAACATATTGCCAACTAGAATTTCATGAAAATTATGTCATTCTCACTATGTATGAAAACTCTAAATTGAATAAAAAAACCAATTTAGAGATCATAGAAGCTCTAGGAGATTATTATCATCACAGAGATTTTATATTTATAACGCATAGAATACATAAACATAGTATCGACTTAGATGTTTATAAAGGTAAAACTTTAAAAAACATGAAAGGATTTGCGATTGTTTCAAAAAACCCTGAAGAACACAAGCGTGCTCTTATAGAACAGGAACTGTGGAACAAATCGTTTGTTTATTTTGAAGAACTCCAAGATGCAACGGATTGGGCAGAAAGCTTTTTTTATTAATGGACTAATTTTTACTTTGAACTCTTTCTTTTTAAATATTTGTATTGTTTTGTCACAGCAACGCTACGTTCATACTGCGACAAAACAATACATTCGTGATTTGAAAAATAATGATCAACGGTATTTTATAATCATTTAAAAAAAAATTACTGGCCAATAATATTTTACACCAACTTAGGTTTATAAACTCGTATTAATGATATTGTTATTTTTTTTATGAAACAACACCTTGATGCTATTGCATAGCCTTGGCTATGCAATATATAAACAAGACATTTAGATGGAAAAAGAACAAGTTGAGATAGGACAGTATATAGCTAATTTGGTATAACTGTTACCATCTCAATATGATATCGAAAAGCATCTTTGTGAGATTCCTATAAACTTTTGGTAGTAGCTTATAAAAGCTTAGAAACATCTTTAGCTTTAATAATCTTTTGCATAATATACTCTACGCCATTTTCGTCATTACTTTTGGTAGTATAATTTGCAGCTTTTTTTACATTTGGATGCGCATTCTCCATCGCAAAACTGTAGTGCGCTTTTGTAAGCATCTCTAGGTCGTTATTATAATCTCCAATTGCGACCGTTTCATCTTGAGTAATATCATACTCTTTTTGCAAAAGTTCCAAGGCATTCCCCTTATTCGTCTGATGCAAAGACACATCAAGCCAATTTGCAGCGGATACTTTGACTGACAAATGCGATTCTAAGTGTTTGAGATGAGGGTATAAGTTCGTTTCGCTTCCATCATTATGATAGATTGCTATTTTCATGATCTCATCTTCTTCTATAGCGTACAAGTCATCCACAACCGTAAATTGATTATAATACTCTGCCAAAGTATTGATAAACTCTTGTTGCGAACGATGAATGTAGGCGCCCTTTTTTCCGCATAAAACAATGTAGCATTCCTCTATCTGCTTACAACTATCCAAAATCATAATTACATTATCCTGAGTCATGACCACAGAGGCTAACTCTACACCTTGATGCAAGGTCATTCCTCCATTTTCTGCAATGATATGAATATCCTTTTCTATAGTGCCTAACTTATGTCTAATACTATAATATTGGCGACCACTAGCAGCGACAAATAAGACATCAAGACTTTTTAATTCTTTGAACAACTCAAAGAACTCCGTACTCACTAATCCTTCTGAATTAAGTAACGTACCGTCCATATCTGTGACAAACATTTTTATTTTTGATAGATCCATAGGTATTTCTTGATAGGGGGTTTTTTAACAAAAGCAAAGGTACTAGAAGATTTCTTATCATAGAAATTACGCGATCACAAAACACTTTATGATATTGTTATTTTTTTGTCTTACCCATAACATAGATGCATATTGTTCTTCTTGAAATTTTTGTAATACTGGTAGAATTTTGTCATAGGATAGCCACAGAACATCCGGTGACACATCCAAAAGCCAATCTACCTTTCTAGGCATATAAAAATGTGCTGTCTCTAATTGTTCAAACGCTCTGTAAGATATATAATATCCATAAACACACGCGGGATTCAGTACTTCAAAAGTTACCTTTTCTCCAAATGGAATAAATAATTGCGCTTTGAAATAAATTTTCTGAATAAAATTCATTGCATGGACTCCAAGCTCCTCCAGATATTTTTCTGTCTCTTTGGCAAACAACAAAGGCAGTTGCTTTTCTTTGAGTTTTGTGAGCTTTTTACATAAAGTATCTCGTCTCATAGGTCCAACGCAGTGATCAATCTCAGATGTTCCTACAGCAGTATCGTATAAATAGTACTTGAATTGAATTTCTAAATGGACAGGTTGATTACCATCCATGTATAAGACATCCAACTCACCAATAGTATGCTTCTGAGCAGTTCTTATTTGCAGGTTTTCTGCCAATAGACTAATGCTATTATCGAGTAATAATTCTGTAGTTACAAATCGCTCTACCCGCTGTCCTAATCGGATTTTTTCTAAACCTTTGCCCCTAAAAACAGGCAGCTCGCGTTTGGGGATCCGCAATGGCTGTAACCCTTGTAGATCCTGCAAAAACAAATGCGGCGTATGGTAAAAACCATTAAACTGTGCCTGAAAATTTTCTAACCCAGAGTATTCCATGAATTCTAAAAATACTAATTATACGTTATTTATACGCTTCAAAAACGCTATTTTTGTTCAGCATCAATGAACATTTAAGATAACAGAAATCATCTGTTTTTTGAATGATCCTATAGAAAATTGATTCCAAAAATGGAACCTTATCAAATACATGTATTTTATGAGACTTCTTTTTAACTAAAGTAAAACTCGCAATTCCAAACAACCTACTTTATAAAACGTAATAATGCTTAAAGACGTACTAAAAAACCACCAAGTCATTCTTGCTTCAAGCTCACCACGAAGACAAAAATTCTTTGAAAAGATGGAGCTTGATTTTGAAATCCGCCTCAAAGAAGTAGAAGAAATCTACCCAGAGACATTGCAACACTTGGAGATCCCTATTTTTCTTGCAGAATTAAAAGCCAAAGCTTTTTCCAACACCTTGCAATCAAATGATATCCTGATCACTAGCGATACTATTGTTTGGCATCAGAATCGTGCTTTGGGCAAACCAAAAACACTAGAACAAGCCAAAGAAATGATCCAATCCATGGCCGGCACTACACATGAGGTACTAACAGCCGTTTGTTTTACTACCCCAACAAAAAGCATTGTTGTCGATGACATTACCAAAGTAACATTTGCTGAACTGACCAAGGACGAAATCAACCATTATGTCGATACCTATAAACCTCTGGACAAAGCAGGAGCATATGGCATCCAAGAATGGATAGGACTTATTGGAATTACTACTATTACAGGCAATTACAATAACGTCGTTGGTCTACCTACACATTTGGTCTACAAAACGCTTAAGGAACTGGTGAAACCCTAAATTTTGTCGTAACTTTTGGGTACAAAAAAAAAAAACGAATCAAATCACTTAATGAACGTATCTTAATTTTTTCTTTTGCCGAAAAAAATGAATCAAATTCGCTCTTATTTTCGTTACTTTTCTTATTCGTAGCACTACTATGAATTTCAAAAGGCGTCTTATCTGGTTAAATTTTATGTCATTTTGGGTCGATAAAGAAAAATCAAGAGACATTCGATTGCAATAAAATTAAAGTATCATGAATACTACAAAAATAGCTATTGCCATCTTTGCGCTATGTGGTTTTGCCACATCGTCTTGTAGTGACGCCGACAAGACAGCTACTACAACTACCTCATTAGCAATGATAGGAAGTACTCCCAAGAAACCGGAAAAGCAACTATCAGAAACTTTTAGAAAATATTGGTATGATGGCACGGCAGAGATTTCATCGTACACATTAGAGCAGGCACGCTATGCCGAAATTCATTCTGGCAATGCGGTATTAATTTATGTCACCGAAGATTTTTTACCCAAAATACAAGTCAAGGCAGACCAGCAGAGTGCTGAGAACATTCCAGTACTGAAATTGAATAGCACCAAAAAATTCCTAACAGGAATATACCCTTATTCGGTAATGCAAAGCGCCTTCTACCCTGTTGCTGATAATCAACATGCGCTCAAAGTCACTAGTTCTATGCAAGAGTGGTGTGGTCATGTCTATACGCAATTAAACAACAAAGATCAATTTGAAGTCGTATCGCACTCGTATTTTCAAGGAGAAGCAGATCAGGAATTTCGTATAAACAAAACTATTTTGGAAAATGAACTCTGGACCAAAATCCGCATCGATCCTAATAACTTACCTACAGGAACACAGCAAACTATCCCTGCTCTTGAATACGTTAGAATGAAGCATATTGCTCTAAAACCCTACGAAGCGCGTATGAGCTTGACCTCTACAGACAACGTAAGCACTTATGAAATCACCTATCCTGAACTAAAAAGAGCATTAAAAATACGTTTTACTCAAGATTTTCCGCACAAGATACTGGGTTGGGAAGAATCATTTATCAGTTTTGGAAAGCCATTAACCACCAAAGCTACACTCAAAAAAACGATCAAAACTGCGTATTGGGGACAGCATAGCAACAAGGATCTCAAATTAAGAGACTCTTTACAATTATAAATGGCTAGGGAACTCCTATGATACATTCAGAACTACCTATACCAAAAGGAAAAAAAGTCATTTTGTTTGATGGGGTTTGTAATCTTTGTAACAGCGCTATCAACTTGATAATCCAACGGGATAAGAAAAGAGTTTTCTTATATGCTTCCTTACAAAGTTCTATTGGCAAACAATTGGCTGCGGAGCGTAGGATTGATCTTTCTAAAGTTGATTCTATCCTGCTGATCGAACCCGGTAATGCGTATTACCAAAAATCTAGTGCTGCATTGCATATTGCCAAACAGTTATCTGGAGGGTATCCGATACTAGCCGCGTTTTTGATTATTCCAACAGCTATTCGGGATGTTATCTATGATATTATTGCTCGCAATCGTTACCGCTGGTTTGGCAAAAAAGAACATTGTATGATCCCTACTCCTGAGTTGAAAGCGTTGTTTTTGGATTCATAGAGTTATTCAAATTGCATTTCTCCTTCTCTATGGCATTCCAAATATTTGCATCCATCCCTATAGTGGCTTTATCCAATAGCTTCAATGTATGTTTTTGGGCGACTACATCTTTTAGATCTAAGGAGCTACTATCTTGTAAGGATATATGAAGTTCTGGCAAGACAATCTCTTTTCCAAAATTCTGAAAACTAGCGATAGTCTTATTTGATAAACCAATACTGAGTTTTTGCAAATTTGACTTCAACGTTCTAAACTGGATATTACTCACACCACTAGCCGAAACTGCCAACGCCGGATGCTTCATTTTTACTTCAATACTTGTCGCCGTATTATGCACGGCAATATTCTTTAGATGTTCAAAAAATATAATACCCTTTGTTGGGATCGAGCGCCTATAAGCTGCAGTTGCAACTGTGCTTTTTTTATCTACTTTGACAAATAGTGTATCATCCTTAACCTCATAACGTACGAATTCTTTTATCCCCTTTTTTAACGCAATACCAGGTCTTCTATCCGCAACTCTAATAATTCTAAATCCTACGAGGTTACTCCCCTCCATGACTATATGAGAAAAGTTAAGTACTTCTTTTTGCTCAAAATCCCAAAAAGGATCTTTTCTATTAATCGCATTATATTGTTTTTTTAATGCAAAACTATAGGTCGTCATCCCCGTAATAATTCCAAATGTCATTATTATAAAAAATACTATACTCTTTTTCATTTATGCATTTTTTTGTTTAATTGTTTTTTTATAGTCTTCTAAATAGCGTATTAAATCCGCTTCATTCATATCCAATAGCAACATATTTTTGAATATTACAGGTAACTCCAAAGCTATAAATCGTTCTTTTCGTAATATTTTAATTTTTTCTTTCGCTCCAGGCGAAATAAAATATCCCAGTCCCCTTTTTGTGTAAATCAATTCTTGTTGCTGTAATAATTCATAAGAGCGTTGTACCGTATTTGGATTGACCTCGAATTTTATTGCTTGTTCTCGTATACTAAGGATCTTTGTTTCTTCGGGATATTCTCCTAACAAAACCTTGTCATGTATTTGATATGCTATCTGGACATAAATTGGATTACTTTTTTTGAAATCAATACTCATAATTGTTTTTCTTTTAATCTCCTGTAGTATATCCCAGAAATCATGGCTACAATGGGTACAAAAACAATAAAAACTCTTTTTTTCAATGTCCAAATAGGTTCTAAATTATACGTTCTATAAAGCGTGTTTTGTGGTTTTATTACCAAACTACCAAAAGGAAATACAGATCTTGGCTCAAAAACTAATTCTTCTCCAAAAATGAGTTCTGCCACAAAAAAATGGATTCCAAAAAAGATTAGAAAGACGACAGTAAGTGTTATCAAAGAATAAAAAACCACATTTTTCTTAAAGTATACTGTTCCTATATAAATAGTCAAACTGATAATAATACCCAGGAATAAAGGGATATAAAATATAGGCTCAAATGAAAATGCTGTCAATTCTTGGAGCACTTCTACATAGGCTTTTTGCAAATGAGTTTGAGAACTGCTAATTCTATCATGAATCCCTGATACTATCCAAATATCAATTATCTTATACCCACTAATCATTAAAGAAAAATACGCAGATAAACCTACTACTACATGCAACAACCAACGTTCCAATACAGAAAATGGTGTAAGTAAATACGCAATACTCTTGGACTCACTCGCATGTTCATCGCTAATTATCCATACATAAAGTATGGGCCCTAAAACCAGAGAAAATGCCAACACAATTTCTCTGGTATTACTATATTCTCTTGGGTTGATCATTGCGATATATTGTAATAGCATAGCTATGATACTAAATACCAAACATAAACTAGCCAATAACTTTATCCCTTTTTCAAAGAAAAGACGCTTAAGAGCAATCACAAATCGTCGAAAATTAAATAGATCATTCATAATACGGTTGTTTTTGATGATAATAGTGCTTCTTTTAATTTATCTGGCGCCATCACACTGGTATTAAATAACTGCTCGAGATTTAAGGGTGTTTCCGTTTCTTGCATATTTTGTTCGACAACAGCATAACCACCAACCACCTCTTCTTGCCATATCACTGTAGCATGTTCTTGTCTTTGAGGGTAAAAATTAAAAGCCAACTGTTCCGTAATTACTCCCACCGATGAATTAAGCAAAAGCTCCCCTCTATTGACAATGAGAATATGATCCAGTAGCATATCCAAATCCCGAACTTGATGCGTAGAAATAATATAAATTTTGTCATCCCTCATCGTCGCTGCTATCAGTTTCCTAAACTGACTTTTGGATGGGATATCCAACCCATTGGTTGGCTCATCCATGAGTACTACTGACGTATTACATGCCAAGGCAAAAGCGATATAGAATTTCTTTTGTTGACCAAAAGACAAATTTTTGAGGTTTTTGGTTTCTGGAACATCCAATTTGTCTTGATACTCACAAAAATGATCAAAAGAAAACTTGGGATACAAAGCACCATAGGTTCGCACAAAACTCATTGGACTAATTGATGGAATATACACCTCTTCTGGAATCATAAAAACATCCGCTAAAAAAGAAGGTTTTCGTTCTTTGGGAATTGCATTACCCACCTTTATCACCCCCTTTGTGGGATACAACAGGCCTACCATATTTTTGAGCAAAGTGGACTTACCTTCTCCATTCTTGCCAAACAATCCGTACACTTTTCCTGGTGGCAACTCTAGGTCCAAATCTTGATAAATAGGTCTCTCCTTCTTATAAGAATATGAAAAATTCTGCAATGTGATCATCTAATATAGTGTATTAGTTAAATAGTACACTGTAAATTAAAACAATTATTTCTTATAAAACAAGCAATACCAATCAAATGTACTTGTAGACCATAAAAATTAAACTATTTTTTTGGTAGTTTGGACCATAAAATAGTAGAAAAAGAAGCTATTTTAAAAAAAAAACACCCTGTCAGCTAACACATTGTTTCCAATATCACTACCCAAATCATGCGAACTACCTCTATACTCCAAACATCTTCCCTCAATCAAAACTACCGTTTACTCAATCAAATGTTTCTTACAAGAAACAATGCTTTCCAAAAACATGAATAACTGATACTTTCATAAAAAAACATTTATGAAAAACTTTTCTACCCTACTCTTAGTACTTCTAGCAACAAGTTCCTATGCGACAAATCCCCAAAAAACACCCTCTACTATAGAGCGTGTAACGGTATATCTCGATGGTGCACAAATACAACGCAGAGCAAGCATTACAGCACAAAAAGGAGTTCATGAATTGGTCTTCCATAACCTCTCCCCAGAAATTAATAAAAATAGTATTCAGGTTGCTGGTCTTATGGATGCAACGATATTATCTATGAGTTTTACGCTCGATTATTTAGAAAAAAAAGCCCATTCGGAAGACGCTAAAAAACTAAAAACCTCATTAGAAGAATTGACTTTACATAAAAATGCTCAAGAAAACATTCTTTTGGGTCTTCAACAAGAACAACAGCTTTTAGAGAATAATTACCGCATAACTAATGACAAAACATTGATGTCTTTGGAGCAATTCAAAAAAATCTCTACGTATTATGGGACACGTATCAATACAATTTATGATGAGCGCTATCAGATAGCGCTACGACTAAAAAAACTGGGACTAGAAATTGAGCATACCAAAAGGGAACTACAAAAAATACAGGGAAATTCCAAAGAAGAGCGCGGAACGATTAAACTCAAAATTGATGTACCTGTTGCTGCTAGATTGGACTTAGGGATTACGTATATCATTCGGAACGCAGGTTGGTTTCCCCGGTACGATATCAAAGCTGTGAGCACCAAAAAACCGTTAAGTATGATGTACAAAGCCCATATCTATCAGCAAACGGGATGTGATTGGAAGGATATCAAATTAATTTTGTCTACAGGTGATCCAAACACTACAAATTCCAAACCTATAGTACATCCTAGATACTTAAATTTCGTGTACGGAAATACTCCTATAAAAAGCCCTCAAGTAGTAAAACGATCTGATTATAAATATAACCCAACCATAAAAACAGTCCGAGGAGTTATCGTTAATGAAAACAATCATCCATTACCAGGTGTAAATATTCGTATTGACGGCACCTCAAATGGAACAATAACAGATTTTGACGGTGCTTATTCGATTGATATTAAGCAAGGAGATACACTATCCTATAATTTTCTTGGATTCGAACCCCAAAGCATCCCTATACATGCAACTACAATCAATGTCGTTATGGAATCCGATCTCCAGCTATTAGAAGAAGTCGTTGTTATTGGATATAGTGCTAAGACCAAAAAATTTGCTTCAAAAAGGCCAAAGTTGAATCGATTCAAAGCAAAACCTGTTCCGTACAACACTACTGTTACAGCAAAACAAGAACATATTACAACTACCAATTTTCAAATCACAAAAAAACACACCATCAATTCTAACGAGGAGGTAACCATTATAACAATTGATAATTTTGAAATGCCCGCAGATTATGAACACTATGCGGCACCAGAATTAAATGAAGCTGTATTCCTAACTGCTCAACTAAAAAACTGGCAACAGTATGATCTACTCCCCGGCGAAGCTCATATTTATTTTAAGGAAAATTATGCAGGAAAAACACTCATAAATCCACAAGCCATCACAGACGACCTGACCATCTCCTTAGGTATTGACCCAGGTGTAGTTGTGCAACGACAACAGCTTGAGAATTTTAAAAGCACCTCCTTTTCTGGCACCACCAAAATCATCGATCGCGGATATGTAATCAGTGTCAAAAACAATAAAAGTGTCTCCGTAAACCTCCATATTGAAGATCGGATTCCAGTAACACAAAACAAAGAAATCAAAATTGAAAATGTACAATTTGGTAATGCCAAATTTGACACTAAAAAAGGAACGTTAGATTGGCAACTACGTCTAGAGAGCAAAAAATCTCAAAAGAAACTGTTTTCATACCGTGTCAAATATCCTAGGAATAAACAAATCAACCTGTAATACCAGTTAAAAATCTTTACCTTTATTTATATATTTATAAAAAAATAGACTATGCAAAAGATCTTTATTCTCTTTTTATCCCTAACCGTTACACTATCCTATGCATCTAATGGCAAAAAAACACCCTCAAAGATAGAATCGGTAACAGTCTACCTCAACGGAGCACAGATACAACGCTCGGCTGCCTCTAGTATTTTTTCAGGAACCACTGAATTAATTTTTAATGACTTATCACCTGACATCAATAAAAATAGCATTCAAATATCTGGTCTCAAAGATGCCTCTATATTATCCATAAATTACAGTATTGATTATCTCGAAAAGAAAAAAAACTCTTTAGAAGTAAAAAAATTAAAAGAGCAATTAGAATTGCTTTTGGCTAAAAAAAATAAACATGACAACCTATTATTAGGGTTAGCTCACGAATTAAAAGTGCTAGAGAATAATCAGCAAATTAACAGTAAAGAAACGCAACTCTCTTTAGATCGAGTACAACAGATTTCTACCTATTATCGCACGCGAACGACAGAAATTAATGACAAAAGATTCTCGATTAACAAAAGTATCAAATGGATCAATAAAGAGGTAAGTAACCTACATAAGGAGTTACGAAAAGTACAAGGAGATGCAAAAACGCAACGTGGTCAAATCAAACTCAAAATCGATGCTCCAAGAGCAGCTAACCTTAGTTTATTAATCACCTATAACATCCGCAATGCAGGTTGGTATCCACTGTATGACATCAAAGCTATCGATACGCAAAAACCCTTAAATATCACCTACAAAGCAAATGTCTATCAACAAACAGGTAGCGATTGGAAAGATGTCAAAATTGTATTGTCAACGGGGGATCCAAGCACAAATAATAGTAAGCCCATTTTGAATCCAAGGTATTTGAATTTTGTCTATAACAAACCTGAAAACAAACGTTTGCAGCAAGCCAAATCAGCCCAATTTAAAGCTGAAGTAGCTAAGATGAAAATGAAAGAAGACTCCCTCGAAGAAGAAATAGCAGCTGCGGATTTGGCTCCCAGGGTATACAACAATACCGTTACCGAAAAGCAAGAAGGTATCACCAATACGAGTTTTCAAATCACAAAAAAATATACGATCAATTCTAATGAAGAGGTCACAATTATAGAGATTGATAATTTTGAAATGCCGGCAGATTATGAACACTATGCGGCACCAGAATTAAATGAAGATGTATTCCTAACGGCCAAATTAGGGAATTGGGAACAATACAATCTCCTACCCGGAGAAGCCAATATGTATTTTGAAGGAAGTTATGCCGGAAAAACTCAAATAGATCCACAGGCCACTACAGAAAATCTACTAGTTTCTCTAGGAGTTGATCCTGGAATTGTGGTCAAGCGTAAGCAATTGGACAATTTCAAGAGCAAATCCTTTATAGGAACCACAAAAATTGTAGATCGCGGCTACGAGATTACCATCAAGAACAATAAAAGTGTTGCGATAAAACTTGTGCTAGAGGATCGTATTCCTGTGACACAAAACAAAGAAATCAAAATTGAAGACTTTAAAATAGGTAATGCCAAATACAACACCAAAAAAGGAATACTACAATGGGACTTGGAGATTCCTAGCAAGGGATCCGAAAAGAAACAATTTTCTTACCGTGTGAAATATCCAAAAAATCAGCGTATCAATTTCTAAAGATATTATAGATGTGGCAATGCCTTGCATTGCCACATCTATAATTATCCTTTATAATTATCATCCCAATTTTTGATATGAGGCTCACCTAATTTATCTACACTTTTGGCAACAACCATTGATACTGCTGCATCCCCTGTTACATTGACAACAGTCCGGCACATATCTAAAGGACGATCTACTGCAAAAATCAATGCTAGACCTGCTTCTGGAATCCCTGCTTGACCTAGCACAATAACCAACATCACCATCCCAGCTCCTGGTACTGCCGCAGATCCCATAGAAGCCAAAGTAGCTGTCGCTATAATCCCCAGTTGCGCTCCCAAAGTTAGATCCATTCCGAAGGCCTGTGCTATAAAAACAGCAGCTACCGCTTGATACAAACTAGTACCGTCCATATTAATCGTGGCACCTATGGGCAAAACAAAACTTGCTACTTCTTCCTCTACTCCCAAATGTTCCTCTACACGTTCCATGGTAACCGGTAATGTCGCTGCGCTAGAACTTGTAGAAAAAGCTAGTAACTGTGCCGGTGAAATTCCATTCAAAAAGAATTTTGGTGTCTTTTTGGTAAAAAACCATACGATTAACACATATATACCGATCATACATGTAAGCCCTATCACCACACTTAGAGCATACATGCCCAAGGCTGTAAAGAGATCTGTACTGGGAGCCTCTACAATCAATGCTGCCAAGAGTGCAAAGACCCCATAAGGAGCTGCAAGCATAATGATATCAATTAACTTGAGGATAACATCATTAAATCCATCAAAGAACTCTTTGACTGCCTTTGATTTTTCTTCGGGAATCAAAATCAGTCCAATACCAAAGAAAAATGCAAAGAATATAACCTGTAACATTTTACGATTATCACTTGCTGCACTGAAGATATTACTTGGCACCAAATCTATCAGAGGTTGTAGTGGTCCCGTTCCTTTTTGCTTTGCTGCATCCGCAATCTTGGAACTCGCATCTCCTTGGTAGCTTTCGATCAATTCGGTACGCGTTTTTTCACTAATACTTGCCCCTGGTTTTACCACATTGACAACAACCAAACCAATACTTACTGCAATCACTGTGGTAATTATATAGGTTGCAATAGTTCTCAATCCCATTTTGGAAAGCTTAGAAATGTCTTTTAGATCAGATATCCCTTTGATCAAAGAAGCCAAAATTAGTGGAACAGCTATCAGTTTAAGTGCATTGATAAAAATCGTTCCAAATGGTTTGACCCAATCACCAATAAACGATGCTCCCCATGAGAATTGCGTCAAAGTCAATGCAAAAATGACCCCAGCAACCATTCCTATAAGTATCTGCCAATGCAAAGCTAATTTTTTCATGAAGTATTTTATTTTACAACTATATCACTGTCTTATTAGCTACTTCTTACTGAAGTCGTATTAGAGAACTACCACGATAATAATCCAAGTATAGTCAGTTTTAGCGTGAATATATAAATAATGTTAAGATAATACAGATTTTACAGGGGTTTTGAGGCGTTAATATTTTTATAATACTTTATCATTATATCCTTGAACTCTTTGAATTTTTATTTTTTTACGCTTAAATTCATCCCTATCAAAACCCTTAACTTGTTTACGGCCATGAAAGCTCCTTTTTATAGTTCCCTTACCTTGATACTATTTTTCGTTTATAGCTGTACGAGCTCCAAGCAAGCATTATTACTCCCTCCAATTGGAACAGGATTGACCTTTATTGATGAATATATAATTCCGAGTACCGCATCTGTGGATGGTTTGGAAATTGGAGGTCTCTCTGGCTTGTCTTTTGATCACAACCAATACTATTTGGTTTCTGATGATCCAAGAACGCCTCGTTTTTTTACTGCAGATATCCAAATTAGCCCAAAAGGAATAGACACTATACTTTTTCAAAAAGCCACTCGGCTTATAGACAATCATGAGGTTCTTGACAAAAAATCCCATTTGGATCTAGAAGATATTTATTTATGGGACGGTGACACGCTCATTTTTGTAAGTGAAGGCGCTATTAAAAAAGCCGTGGACCCAACACTATTCATTGCTAAGACTAGCGGAAAGATACTGGCAAAGTTCCCGCTACCGCATTATTTTTCTAGTAATCCAAAAAATCAAAACCGTCCACGTCATAATGGTGTTTTTGAAAGTCTGACTCCAAGCTATGATCATAAAGGAATTTGGGTTGCCACAGAATTACCACTGATTCTTGACGGCTCAGAACCTACTTTTGATCAAAAAGGTACTCCCGTCCGTATCACTTACTTTGATTACTCTTCCAAAAATGCTACTAGACAGTTTGCTTACCCATTGGACCCATTAGATAAAGATCCAAAAAATGGTTTTGGTGTCAATGGAGTCACGGCACTCGTACAAATTGACCAAAATACCTTCTGGATACTAGAACGCGGATATGTCGAGGGCTATGGAAAAGAAGGAAATACTGTTAAAGTTTATGAAGCTACTCTTCAGAACACTACAAATACCTTAGCAATCCCATCGCTTATGGGACAAAAAATTACCCTAGCCAGTAAGAAATTACTTTTTGATTTTGAAACCATACGTCATCTTCTTACTGCAAATGGCATTGATAATATCGAAGGGATGTCTTTTGGCCCTAAACTTCCGGATGGTTCACAAACTATACTCTTTATTTCGGACAATAACTTTGAACCTTCTGCTATACAAATCAGCCAGGTACTACTATTTTCTTTAAAAAAATAAGCTACAAATCATTTTTTCTAATTCTACTCCAAAACTGTACTCTTGTTACCAATTTAGGTGTACAAATTCGTATTAGTGACACTCTTATTTTTTTTACGTAAAAACACCGTGATGCTATTGCATAGTCTTAGCTTTGGAATATATAAACAAGGCATTTAGATGGAAAAAGAACAAGGCGATATGCGACATCATATAGCTTATTTGGTTTACTTCTTCAGAACCCTTTTGGTAATTACACCTACCGGAGTCCATACTTGTATGAAATATGCTCCTGAATGTAAAAATCCTAGATTCAATGATATTTCTTGACCATTTGAGCCACTTTCTGTAAAAACGACTTTCCCTAACATATCTATCAATGTTATTTTGTGAATACGCATGCCTGATTGAACCGTCAATAAGCTCCCTGTAGGATTAGGAAATAACTTCAAAGATACAAACGCATCATCCTGTTGATCTATTGACAATGTTGCTTCTCGAATATCTAAGGATATATCGTCAATCATTGCACTGACGGTACCCGTAAAATTTTCAGCAATTTGCTCTGTAAACCTAATGAATATATCCTCTCCCAAATAGCTTTTTATATAGCCTGATATATCTACACTCACCTTTGCATCCATAAAACGTTGAACAGAACCTACATTGAATGACTGATCGTCAACTATTGCAATAAGATTCCCTGCATTGTCATATAAGGCTGTTTCTAAAATTCTTTGATTAGTTCTTTCCCCTTTCATCAAACTATAGTCTACAACAAAATCATAAGATAATACCGCTTGCTCAACCACAAAACCAGACTGAGGGAGTCTAACGCTTTGTTGCAATATATACCGATTCCTCGCATCACCATCAAAAGAGGTATATGCAGCATACATTCCATTTGTTGGTGTCATTATATCATGACTAGCACAAACATTTCTTAACTCTTCTTTATTTTTGATCAAAAAGTTATAAGAACATCCAGAAAAAGAATTCGTACCTAGGATATCCCATGAACCGCCGGTTCCACACTCAAAACTACCGTTTTGCACATACTCATTAGGAGCTTCTATGAGCTCACACGAAGTAGTGAATCTAATAGGATTTGTAGGATCACTGTACCCTCCTTCTTCACAACCATATTTTATATACACATCATACGATTGTCCTGAAATTAAATTAGCTAAATATACCGTCTCTTGGCTTCCGTTTACAGAAGTTCCTTTTCCTAACTCAAACCCTACAGTTCCGTATTCTAATTGCCATCCAGCATCATTTATATGATCTAATGTCAATACCACTGCATTTGATGTAATATCGGTTATATGGACATCTGCACGCGTCGGTGATGCACAATTTGGTTGTGGACTACAATTGATAACAGCTTCCCAACCACTACCCGTATCATTTTCATCCGAGGTAAACCTAAACGCAAGAGCCCCGGATACATGCGTAGAAACTAAAACTTCTGGTAAAATAGTAGCCGAATAAGATCCCAAAAAAGGTGCGGTTATGTCTGGGCCATCAAACACCTCTAATAGATCCCCTGAACCCAAAGAAAAATAGTTAAAACTTACGGATACACGATTGCGGTCAGTATTCGGAGTGATTACTGTGGTTGTATGCTCTCCATTGCTATAATTATCAGTTCCCATACCTGAATCATAAAAATGATCCCCATTGCAAAAATCTCCATCGGTTGTAAAAGAAATTGGTCCAACCCACTCACTGACCTCTTGATTATCACAGATATCTCTTATATAAAGATCGTAATTGAGGTTTGACGCTAGATTCGACAACTCAATAATTGACACCTCACTGCTTTCTAAGTTTCCATTTCCCAGAACAAAACCTTTATGCCCGTATTGAACTTCCCAAATATTCGTATCAAGAAAAGTTTCTCTTGTCAATACGGCTGTTGTCTTTGTTATTTTATCTAAAACAACATCCTCGATCTCTGGTTTTTTGCATTTTGGCAGACACTCAACTACGGCATCCCAACCTCGATGAGTCACGCTACCATCCGAGGTAAACAAAAATGTCAAAGCCCCACTAGTATTTGTTGCCTTTATAGTTTCTGGTGATATATCCCCACTGTACCTGCCTATTATTGGAGCTTCTGTATCCAATCCATCATAAATCATCAAGTAATCGCAACAGCTTTCTAATTGAAAACTCACAAATCTTACTGAAATAATATCGGTGTCCTTTTCGGGAACGATAACTGTAGTTTCGTACTCATTATTTTGATAAAAATTATTTGCCCCTCCTGTATCATAAAAATGCCCTCCACTACAATAATTTCTTGCTGTAGAAAACAAAATAGGACCAATCCACTCACTATAATCATCTATTTGGCAATGAGCTCGTACATAGACCTCATAAGGCGTATCCGAAGTTAAGTTCTCTAACAACACCTCTGTTCCACTACTAAAAACATACTCCCCATCCTCTAGTTCAAACCCCTGTTTTCCAAATACTAGCTCGTATTGCCCTACAGCACTGTCTACCGACCAATTAATTATTGCTGCGGATTGTGTCGCATGCCCTGCCCATACCTTATTAGGAGGTATGCAGGTAGGCATCTCATCAATCACCAAATCATCAATAAAAATATACTGTCGCTCTTTTGTTACATGATCCTGTATTGTAAATCGTACCTGAATATTATTTGAAATTGTATAGGAGGAGATATCAAAAAAATATTCTCTCCATCCCGAGGTTGCTTCGGTAATTGTTGTAATTGTATTCCAAACAGTTCCATCATAGAAGGCCACCTCCAAGCCATTGTACTGATCACTACTGGCAATGGTACTATACACTGCAAACTGAATAGAAGGAGTCACTAACCCCGATATGTCGACCGGTCTAGATGTCAGCATACTCTCTAGGCCTGTCCCAAAATTGTTTGTTCGGATATAGGCCATTTTGGAATCCATATTTGGAGTATGATTTGTGACAATTTGATTATTTTCTAGATAGAGTTCTGTTACAAAATACCATCTTGAATTACCAGACTCACTCCAACAATCTGGGATAGTGGATGTCACAAAATCTTCGTAAAAAGGTGCTACATAGGTATTGCACAATGTACTTACAGAAATGGGACCTACCAGACTACTATATCCTCCCTCGGTACAAATAGCTCTGAGATACACATCATAATTGGTAGAGGTTTCTAAGTCTGGGATCATGTAATTTGTGCTATTTACAATAATTGACTTTCCGGATCCTGGAATGAATCCCTTTAATCCATATTCTAACTCCCATGAGGATGAACCATCAGCCACCCAACTAAAATCTAAGGAAGTAGTCGATATATTTGTGTTTTTGAACTCTACGGGCGCATTGCAACTTGGTTTATTTTCGCAAATTACCATTGCATCCCATCCAGACCCAGCCACAGAACTATCAGAAGTAAAAACAAAAGTCAAAGCACCAGTCACATGAGAAGATACAAATATACTTGGTAGTGTCATTTTTCCTCCCGAGAATAGTATCGGAGCATTTTGATCTGGTCCATCATAAATAGTCAAACGATCACAACAGTGTTCTAGTTCAAAGGATTCAAAACTCACCCGTATTCTTTCATCGTCAGTAGCGGTATTTATAACTGTTGTTCTATTTTCATTATGACCATAGGTCTCGTTTTTACCTCCCGAATCAAAAAAACGATTTGTTTCGCAATAATTCTCTGCTGTTTTTACCGCCAAATGTTTTACCAAACTCCCACCTCCTACAGTACATAATGTACGTAAATAAATATCATATTCTGTATGAGATACCAGTCCTTCTATCACATATTGATCCACCATAATTGTTTGTACATTCCCTGTTCCTAGATCAAATCCAGCCATACCATATTCTATCTCCCATAAGCCCGTTCCAGCATCACTATCCCATGTCAAAGCTATACTGGATTGTTTAATATCCGTTGTTCTTAAACCCGATGGGCTCTTACAAAATGTTGTAAACATATATATTGGTGATACTTGGATTACATCGCAACTGTTGACACCTATAACTCTCCAAAAATATTGCGTATCTGCCACTAGCCGTTTACTTACATATACATTATCCTTAAGATCAGCACTATCAACAAGATGCTCAAAGGATTCATCTGATGCGATCTCGATGGTATACGTTTTTACATTAGTATCGGCTTCCCATTCAAAAACAATATCCGGAATCACACTATCCTCGTTATTTGATGGGTTTTTTAAAACTGGTGGCTTTATTTCATTATCAAAAACGCAAAACCTTAGCACTACCTGTCTCTCCAAATCCTCTGTTGTTCCTTTGAATATAAAATCATACGAACCTACTTCGAGAGATTCTGTTCCTATCAGTGTTACCACAATTGGAGTATCGATTATATGCTTCCCTGCCATTGAGGTTGGAGAAACTTGAACCTCTACCCCCTTTGGAAGATTTATAGCACCAAAAGTCGTAGAATCATCAAAATCTAATATTGTCCGATAATTAAAGTCAAATGTAATCAGATCAGATTTACAAAAATCTTTAGTATTTGCTTCAGGAGTAATAAGAAACTCTGATGTTTGTATTGTAAAATTAGCTGTATTCACTGCATAAAAAATAGTTCCATGCCCTCTTACCATAACTCTGGCCGCTGTAGTTGATGGTATCAGTGGTAGTGGAAAGGTTATTGATCCATTATTTGTTATCTTACTTTGAACCAAATTTGGATAGGTATACCCTCCATCTATGGAAACATAAACATCTACTTTTTCTGCATTTACGGGAGCACTGTTGGTATTGGCTACATCCCAGGTTACAGTTACCTCCTCTCCAACATTCCAAACTTCTTGTTGAGAAGATTGTGAAGTTACCAGAAATGGTCCTGCTGTATTAGTAACATTGACAACCATTGCATCAGAAGCTGTCTGCCCTCCGTTCAACACATTATCCCTGACCGTCAACACAAAATTCAGTTCCCTTGTAACTGATGGTAACATCTCCCAGGTTGGTTCATTTCCAGAAAGAACATCTACTAATTGTGGCATATAACGTTTTCGTGATGCTGACGGCAATCGTGATCTAAACAAAGGTCCAACTAGCCAAGTAGGCTGGGGAGTTTGAGCAGAAACCGGAGATTCAGAATCCATTTGTTCCCAACAATAGGTCCAATTTGCACTGTCACCTATTTCGGGGTCTACACCTTCTAGAATAAATGGAGTTGCTATTGGAATGGTATAATCTGGTCCAGCATCTACTACAGGCCTATTTTCTGTCAATGGAATAATTACTCCACAATCCCCTCCATTAGTTATCCACTGTCTCACATCTCGAATATCTACATAATTAAAATAATCATCAGGATACTGTTGCACGTTTGGAGAACAAATTCCAGCATATCCCATAATGGTACTACCGCTCCCTGGCTCTACTTCGCTATTGAAACCTGAACGACAATTACTACTACTTTGCACATGATATGCCCCAAACTGATGTCCAAACTCATGAGCTGCTAACAGACAAAAATCATCAGTCTCGGGGTTTGGATGTTGACTATACGCAGACCCCTTGCGACCATTAATACACACACACGCTATGCATCCTGCATTTCCACTTCGACTACCAATTGTTTTGTGAAATAAGTGTCCGATATCATAGCCTTCTCTCCCAATATAATTAGCATCATCCAATACCACTTGGAGCTGTTCGTTCAAACCTGTGCCAAAATCAGAAAGAGACTGAAAAGGATCCGTTGCACTATCCAAAAATAGGATTTGATCGTTATTTTCTACCAATTCCATAGTTATTCCAAAATCTCTTTCAAAAATGCTATTAACTCTAGAAATTGTTGCGACTATTGCTGCCAAAACTTTTTCTTTTCTCTCGGTATCATTCCTCTCAGATCCATCAAGAAAATACGCTGCATACTCTCCAGAGACTGCTAGTGCCAATCGATATTTTCTCAAGACTCTATTATTCTGATGTACTGATAATCTCGAGCCTGAAAGTCCAAATTTATTTTGTAATCCAGCCACCATGTCACATTCAAATCCAAAATCAGATACGATTACATCGGCGTTTTTATAACTACTATATTGACTATTGCTACCTTTAATTTTAGTAATATGATAAGTCTCCTTGTTCTGTTCCATAATAACGGCTCGTAAACCAAGAGATGGAGTATAGCTTACGCGGATACTACTAGAAGTACGATCTACAGAATAACCTGTGTACGTTTTTATTTGTGGGAACTTTGACGCCAACCTTGGATGTAGCACATTTGATTTAGATAATTTGAATGTCCTAAAACCTCGATTTTCTACTGGAAATTGTAACAAAACACTCTTATTATCCCCCATATTTGGACTAGTATTAAATAATGTATTCACTAATGCCACATCTAACTTATAACTAGTATGAACTACAGTATTCACTAATGTTTTTTGCTTTGCTTCTGGTGCAATTTCTTTCCAAGGATTGACTTGTGCAGAAACGTTGAGACTCACAAAAAATAAGAAAAAAAGAGTGTCCCAAAAGGTAGTTTTTATCATATTCCTATTTTTTTGGGTAAATAAATATCTATGCAATATAAATATACACCATAATACACTAAAAGCTCAAAAAATCGATAAAAAACACATAAAAAGCTTTATAATATATTTTTAACACAATATATGGAGTTTATTCTTACATACGAATTACTTTAAACACATAGTATTTTACAGAAAAACCACATCATCTATTTTCTTAATATGTTTCAGTAGTCATTGGATTTTTATGAGATATCGTGCATCATTTGGAACTCTTTTTACTCCGAGAAGGGAAACACAACACCAAATTCAAATAAAATGTAATTGTAGGCTAAAACAGTTTGAACTATTTTGTGCTAGTTTAATCCATTTATCCTTTGAATTTACTGGGATAAAATTCAAGCATAGCAATGGCTACGGTTTAATTTTGGAATAGAAAACAGTAGAAAAAGAAGCAAATTATTTGTTGGTATTTCATTTTTTAGAAAGTAGTATAGCGCTACTATTCTCGACACTCTTCTATGACTGCGTCTAATTGGGGAGCAATTTCTTTTAATCTAGCCTCCATAGAACGGATAGCTACTCCAGAAAGATACCTACCTAATGGCAAAATTGGTTTTAATAATGTATCCGGGGTCAAGATTCGTGCATTTTGTTCCTTTAGCGACTGGAGAGGCGGTATTGCCTTTCTGCGTAATTCAATGATATAAGAATTCCCTAATTTTTTTAGCATCTCTTGTGTATGGCCAGATCGTATTTTGGCCAACGTAACAGCTGGTGCAAACAATTGCGTTTGTGAGTTCCCCACTCCACCTTCTCTTTTATTTGCGATTACTAGATTAATTTTTTTTACTTTATCCCTTAACTCCGGATAATGTGTTGCAATAATTTTATCAAAAATTGCCGTAACTCCTAAGGTAATTGTGCCTCCTATATTATCGTAGTACCCAGCATCTGCATATTGATCCAAAATTTGTTTTCCGTCTTTATCCGTTGTACGAACCTCTCCGACTGGTGTTATATAAGGAAAACTCGCGTTGATACGCATTGCTGTTGCCAATGAAACCGAAGTGCCTCTAACATTTTTCTGTAGATTATCAAAAAAATCAACTATTCCTGCAAAAGCATTGAGGTGTCCAAAGTCTACAGGGCTTAGCGTATGATACCTCCCTGTTTGTACATGTGTTGTATTAACTAATAGCAAAGGCGGTAGCATTTGTTTTTCTTGAACTAGACGCTCTACATCAAAATAAGAAAGAAAATCTCGGTTAAGGAGTGAATTCTTTGATGTCTTTGTTACATTGAATACTTTGCCAAACGCCTCGCTCCATTGTTCTTCTAAAATTTTTCCTCGATCGTCAAAAGTTCCTAAATTCGTTATTGATTTCAAAAAATCTCTCCCTATCAATGTTAACAACGAACTAGACAAGTAATTTGCTTGGTATATGGTACTAGCTTTGTAATCAAAATCCAAACTATCCGATTCTGTATTTCTGAACATTTCCTTACTCCTTGCCCCAGAATGCGCCTGTGCAAAAAACATTCCGTTACCAACACTACCTCCAGATGCTCCAGTCAAGGATAATAGATGTTTGTCATAATACGCTCCATTGGTTTTTTCATAGAGATAACTATGTACGAGAAGTGCCCACAAGCCTGCTCGTGACCCTCCTCCTTCTGCAGACACAAAAATAACAGGATACTTTCCAGAATAACATTCTATTTCTTCTTTTCGTTCAGCAACCCATTGATACATATATTGTTCCATAGGTATCCTAGCGACAGTAGTTCTCGTTTTTGATAACTCAAAATGAGTAAACCCTTTGTATTGTGAAAACCCCCTTGCTAATAACAGGCATAAAACAGTAGTCAAACTGAATAAGGGAATACGCATTTTTTTTCCTATCAGTAAAAGTAAAAAAGAGGTGAAAAAAAACATTATTAATCCAAGAAGTATGATTGATAACGGATTAATATGACTTGCGATTTGAGGAAAAATATTTAAAACCCAAAAACTAGTCCATGACACAATCCCACTAATTAGTACGCCTCCATAAAACACCTTTGGAGGAATACGAAATAACAAAATGCGTTTGTTAAAAGTCATTACAAAAAATACTATAGCCAGTGCGGTATTTGCAATAAATAGATTACCAAGATCTTTTTCGGTCTTCGTATTCATTGTTCCTAAAGATATGATCAATAACAGCAATAGTACCAGTAGGATTATGACAAATAAACCTCTTTGAGGAAAGGCTTTTAAGCGTGTTTTCATACTGTAATACAGTCTAGGCTCTGTAAAAAACAAAGATCCCAAAATAATATAAATCAAGGTATTACCTGGATGTAGAAATTGCGTATAGGTGTTTTCTAATTGAAAAACTTCCATGGCGTTGAGAATTCCTATCGACGAAATAAATAATACCCAAACTCCCAACAGTCTAGGTACTACTTTACCCATATGCATTTTTACCAAAGATCGATACGAAATTCTCTTTCCCCTTTTGGTTTTACAGTGATTATTCGGAATAAAACCAAAGAGATTCCTAAGGCTTATGACATGATAATTTTGGTAGTACAAATATTTAGGAATTACCCAAATCAATGCCGATAGCATAAAAAGTAGTATAAAATACAAAGGCACTTCCATTAAAAAAGAATCCGCTTGATTGAGAATTAGAAGAAGATCTGTGGTCTGAGGAAAATGCCACAGTATCAAATAAAAAACAAGTAATAGTATTACACTAAGGAAATTATTTACTAATTCTTGCAATAAAGATTTGAACCAAATACTGAATTTTTGAAAAAACCTAAGTATCAATTTATGCGATTTGTGATTTGTGAATTTTAAAGATAGTAAACTTCCTTTTTTTAAAGGAACAAATCATCCTAAAACAATTTTTTGTCACGTATCCCCAATTAGACATTTGATGTTTTCTATTGCTTGTATCCTTTGCATCTCAATACCTTCTTTACACATTACACAACTAATAATCTGCACTATAACCTCTGCCCTTAAAAAAACAATAATGCATGAATACGATACTACACGGCAAAAATCTATTCTATACTACAAACGGTTTTACTCTCAAAAAAGAGCAAAACCGTTTACAAGATTCGTTTATTTTTGTATTTTGACTTTTGAATTTTATTTCATTTGCTTTATAAAAGCTTTGATCTCATCCAAGTGTTTCTGTTTTGTTTGTTTGATGGTATTCCCTTTTTTATTCCCCACAGCACCATTGAATATATGACTAATATTCAACGAAGAACCTCTACTCGCAGAATGACAAGAAAAACAATTCCCCATAGCTCCAACATTCTGCCCGTGAATAGTTGTAGGGGTGAATCCTAATTGCTCATAGGTCTCCATCGTTATATTATATGCCGCAACCGAACCTCTTGGTAATTTACCCGGAGAAGGATCTCGTAAAGTAGTTCCTAACGACACCAAAAGTTGTGCTTGTTCTGTTGGATAGCTATAGTTTTCTGTATTAATCCAGATAGAACCATTATAGAAATAATTATGCCAAATATCTGTTAGTTTTGTATGAACATCTGTATTAATAGCATCGATATTATTATAATTTTTGGGTTCTTTTTGACTTGTTTCCAGAAAGGTATTCCCTGCTTGACGAGGAACTCCATAGCGATTCACCGCAAAGACGTTGGTACTATCTGTTTTTGGATCATTATTACTAGTAATATTGGCTATGGTTGCTGTTGCTCCAGCCTCGAAGAGAAGTTTATTTGTTTTTGATGTAACAGGAATATCTGATGTTGTCGTAGCCTCCCAATCATAATAGGGAGCCAAATCTTGATGTTCAAAAGTAGCCCATATAAATTCTGGATGGTTATAAACAATTCCCACGACGTGCATACCAAGTAATGCAATCTTCATTGCTTCTCCTTCTACAATAGCATCTGTTACAAAATACGAGCTTGTATCCTTGATTGCAGCGGCAGCTACCCAAGCTATTTTTAACTCCAAGGCTCCCACAGGAAAGGACGCATCTGCATATGCTGTTTTTTCCATCGGGGCATATTTATGAATACTTTTATATAAAGTGCTATCGACGTGTATAGAATAATATACTGTATGACTCGTATTATTGGTTCCAAAAGACTTATTTGTATTAAGTATATCTCCTGTAGCTTGGATATTATCCATAGAAGATAAAACAATTTTTTTATCTACTGTAGTAACGGGTACTGTATGACTATTCACCTGAATCAAACTATCCATAAATAATGGACGTCCCGAAACGTCATTGGTCAACCATAGAAATTTTTGCCAAGACCACTGATGAAAATTACAATTGGATACTGTAACATTATTCCCAAAAACACTTGTACTATCTTCTGCTGGAGCTGGTGTTTTTCTCTTTCCAGAAACAGGGTCAACATGAAACCAAGAAGAATCTGACAAACATGAGGTATCATCCGTTGCTATTTCTACATACGCCTCTGTTTTTTGGTCTAGTTGTATCTTCTGGTCTTTAGTATCTTTACAGGATATAATCATCAAGAAAAGCAATACCGGTATACCAATCAAAAATTTAAAGTTGTTCATAATATGCTGAGTTTATTATTTATTTATTAAATCTTCATAGGTACCATTTGCCAACATCTTTTTGTACGACCTAGAATTTTATATTTTTCTTGATCTCCTCTGCATTCCCCTTCTGATACAATTATTAATGTCAGTTCCGAAAAATCTATTTGTACTTATTTTTTTGTTTTTTCATTAGAAAAGTAAGTATCACAATGGCATTGGATAACTCCTAAAGCTCAAACGGGCAAAAAATCGTTAAATGCAGCTTGAAATTATTCTAATAAATCATCCTTTTATCTCTTTTCCGTTTAAAGGCAAAAAATCCTAGCTTTGATTTTCTCCATTATTCAAAGAAAGAAATCATCAATTCAATTGATATCATACCTAGTCTTAGCTTAGAATAATATACGGTATTTTTTTTCAAATACGATCTGAAAAACAACACATTATATTGATTAACAATATTTTGAACAAAAACCACAATTAAAATACGCATATCTATCAACGACATAACAGTTTTCGAAAATGATCTAGAAGTATGTTGTAATAGATCAGAATTATTATGAAGGCGCACGTACCTGGTAATAGAAAAATCGGAGTGGAAAAAATTGTTGTACTAGACACTTCTATGCACCCATCTGGACTTTTATTTTAGGTCAATAATAAATTAAAATTTAACCAAATGGGCGACTTTGCGTAAAGAAGCAGTTTGACTTTTTTCAATTCGCTATAAAAAACCTTTTTTACGTCTATTGTCAGCTTTCTCTTAGGTTGTAGCACTGCTATGAAGTACCAAAAATAGTTCAATCAATTTGGGCTACAATCACATTTTGACTGGTATTATAACAGGAAACATCTACAAAACTATAAACCAACCAACCATAATTATTTTTGAGGAAGTAGAAGAAGTTCAGACAAGTCTCATAGTTATACCATTTGTTGTTTGAATTTACCGGAAAGAAAAATTAAGATTTTTTTGTTTCAGCTTCAGCAGAAACATCAAGCATAGCCATTGTTATGGTTTATTTTTATGCTGAAGCTGAGGCGAAATAAGAAAATTTTATCCCAATAAGTTGAAAAGGATAAATGGTATTATACCAAATTAGCTATATAGTGTCGCTTATCGCCTTGTTCTTTTTCCATCTAAATGCCTTGTTCATATATTCCATAGCTACGGCTATGCAATAGCATCACGGTGTTTTTACATAAAAAAATAACAGTGTCATTAATACGAATGTATATACCTAAATTGCATTAACGACACATTATGCGGGTATGAAACTTGGACAACTAAATGATGATTTATTTTCCGATCAGCACGTTATATTCTTTTGGTATTTCGACCCCATTGCATTTATTTGTTAATCCAAAAAGTGTTATAAGAGCTAAGACTATTCCAAAAACCAATATCGCATAGGACTGGTTAGCTGGTTGGATTCCGACAAATTCTTTTTTCATTTTTTGGGAATGTACTCCTGCGATATGTCCAAAAAACGAAGTAATAGCCAAAAAATAATACGGTGTAAAAAATAAATTCAATGGAAAGGTATTCAGCCCTGCTACTCCAAAATAAAAATTGGTATCCAAATTCATGATGAACCGACCAGTCATTACCGCACTCAAGTGAATTACCAGGAAAAAAACCAAATAGAGGCCAGACCAAAGTTGTATTTTTCCAAGAAGACCAGTTACCGTTTTGCGTTTTTTTGCAAACAATCTAATACCAGAAATCATTTGTACAAGCACAGCAAACAACAATACCGTTTCGGCAATAACATTTCTATAAAAGACTCTCAAATCGTTCATCATTTCAATATGTGCTGTTATACCAAGTAGGCTGTAGACATGATTAAATAAGTGAATTGTTACAAAAATCGCTATTGTAATACCAGAGATCTGATGGATTCTTTTCATCTTTTTTTTTCACAAAGTTGCTCCTAAAAATTCAATTCTCATTTGATATAAATCAAATTCGGCTTTTGCGATTTCTTATCCTACTCAACGTTTCTAGTGTAATACCGATATAAGAAGCGATATGCATCAACGGCACTCTTTGATTAATATTAGGAATATTAGCCAAAATATTCTCATACTTCTGCTCTGCAGAATGAAATAACATGGATGAAATCCTCTCTTGTTGCTTCAACATTGTATTGATTGCTATAATCTTACTAAGACGCTCAAAGTCTCGATAGTTATCTGATAATTTTTCTACATTTTCTCTTGAGATCTCTAACAATATCGAATCTTCTAATAGCTCAATAAAATGAGGGCTGGGGATATGAAGAAAAAAACTATTTATAGAACTAATAAAATCATGATCAAAAGCAAACCAATCAGAAATATCCTTTCCTTCCTTTAAGTAATATGCACGGGCGCATCCTTGGAGAATAAAGAACATTTTATCAGAATACTGCCCTTCTTTTACTAAAATTGCATTTTTTTCTAGTTTCAAAATTTTAGATTTTTTTGACATTTCGATTTTACATTCTTTAGTCAAAGGAAAATACTTGTTACTGATCGTCTCTATTGCTCTTTCTCTATCCATTAATACTGTTTTCATGAGATTATATCCAACCTATTCGTAAGGTCAGAGCTGTATAATTCAAAAATATCAAAAAAAGAATTCTTCAAGTATTTCTCACAAAAATATTGCATTCTTATATTTTTCAATCACTTTGGATCATACACTTCAAGTTAAATTAACTTGGACACTTCATCACCTCAATACATATGTGTATTTTTACAGCTTTTGAACCTTGAATTGCCATACATGATTTCTGTAGAAACTGCTCTTGATATTATAGATACAAATAGTACACCCCTAACACCAAAAATACTTCCTCTTACAGAAGCGCAGCATCATGTTTTGGCAGAAGATTGTATTTCGATGATTACTATGCCTCCTTTCCGGCAATCAGCTATGGATGGCTATGCTTTGAATTTGAACGGTACCGATAGTTACACTATTATTGCAGAAGTAAAAGCTGGTGATGCCATCAACCCCAAATTACAAGCCGGAGAAGGTGTTCGTATCTTTACAGGTGCTAGAGTTCCAGATACTGCTACTACAGTTATCATGCAAGAAAAAACCAAAAAGTCCGGTACGACACTAAGCATACCGAATGATACTCCTGTAAACAAAAACATTCGCCCTACTGGAGAACAAATCAAGCAGGGCGATGTTGCTTTATCAAAAGGCACACCACTAAACGCTGCTGCTATTGGTTTTTTGGCTGGCTTGGGTATTACAACTGTAAAAGCATATCCTAGTCCAAAAGTAGGTATTGTTGTTACAGGAAATGAACTCGTTGCCCCAGGACTCCCTTTACCCGATGGCAAAATTTATGAAAGCAACTATATCCAATTACATGCAGCTTTGACCACTATGCATATTAGTAGTATCACCAAGTATATGGTCATGGATGATTATGAAAACACCAAGAACATTTTACAGAAAGGGCTCAAAGAAAACGATGTGCTATTGGTAAGTGGTGGAATTTCTGTTGGAGATTACGATTTTGTTGGCAGAGCACTGCGAGATTTACAAACACAGGAACTTTTTTATAAAGTAAAACAAAAACCAGGAAAACCACTTTTTTTTGGAAAACAAAACACCACAACAGTCTTTGCACTTCCGGGCAACCCTGCATCATCTCTAACTTGTTTCTATGTACATGTCGTTCCAATGCTACAACGCCTTATGGGACAGCAAAATTTTGGACTTCCCAGAACAAAAAAACAACTTACCAATTCCTATCAAAAACGAGGAGATCGCGCAGAATTTCTAAAAGCTCAGATCCTAGAAGATCAAGTAACCATATTAGATGGTCAAAGTTCTGCTATGTTACATACCTATGCATTAGCCAATGCTTTGGTCTATTTTTCGGCAACTTCAAATGGTGCTGATCAAAACACACTGGTCGAATGTATGCTTTTGCCGTAACACAAAAATGGTTTTAACAATTTATTTCCAATAAAAACACCTCATCATTGCGAATTAACCAACGGAATGTCGGTTTTGTAACTATTTTTTCTGTTTTTCATAAAAAGAATTTTTACCAATAATGTAAACACATTGTTATTAGATAGTTATGATAAATAATCATATATTTGTACTATAACTAAATCCCCCAGAAGAGATGAAAAACATAGAGCAACAAACCGATACACCTGTAATTAATGATTTTTTCAATAAAATCTTAGATATTGATCCAAACCAAGAGATACTTGACACCTATTTAGAAAATTCTATCGATGGAATTTTACAAAGAATTAGTTTTATCTTTTAGCCTTTTTTTAAAGTTGTTTAACCTAAATAACGCTAAAACTACACCGCAGTAATAACGATTACTTGTAGATTTAATCGTTGCTAAAAGAAAATCATATTGGTTATTTTTATGAAGATTCCTGTTTTTTTATTCAATAGGCATCCTCTTCACATACCCATATCGCACAATAACACCAGTAACAATGTAATTCTAGTCCAAAATAATTTGAACTATAAAATTTAAGCATAGTCGTGACTACGGTTTAATTTTTTAGTGAAAAAGAAGTTAATAAATAGTCTTTAATTATTTTTTTAATGATACATATCACACTAGACACCTATTGTTTTATATAGACCACTTCATTTTTGATCCAAAATGCCTTATCCGTATATTTCATTACGGGTACTATGCTTCATAAGCATAGGATTTTTGCATGCTCATCCATACGATTCTATACAATTACATCAAATAATATCAGTTGGATTTTGACATTTTTATAAGTTTCTAAGCACTACTTAGTCGTTTGGCTCAAATAATACTCTTTTAGCTTTTATAATCATACCTATCGTTATATCTTTGAAGAAACAACGATAAAATGGCGTATCAAATTAAGAGCAGAATTTGGATCGAATCCGATGAAAATGTTTTTCTTGGAGAAGGTCGTATACAATTGCTACGTGCCATTGCCAAAGAAGGATCTCTAAGCAAAGCTGCCAAATCATTAAAAATGTCCTACAAAAAAGCATGGAAACTTATTGATGCGATGAATACTTCTGCTCCAGAGCCTTTGGTCATTACTACATCTGGGGGTAATGGTGGTGGTGGTTCTCAAATCACACCCTATGGACACAAAATGATTGCTACTTTTGAGCAAATTAATCAGAACTGTTGGGATTTTCTGGATCAAGAATTAGCAAAACATCAATTATGCTAGCATCTATACCAAAAACAGCCATTATACTAGCCGGAGGCAAAAGTAGTCGTATGGGTCAGGACAAGGGGCTCCTTCTCCTTGCAGGAAAACCTATGATACAGCATGTAATAGACGTTGTTTCTCCATATGTTACCACTATACTTATCAGTACTGCCAATCCTGTCTATAAACAATTTGGACATCCCTGCTATCCCGATATATATCCAAACTCTGGACCTTTGGGTGGTATTTATACTGGTTTACAACATTCCAACACTACTATTAATTTTGTTCTTAGCTGCGACACACCGTTAATCCCTTCAGAACTTATAGAACAATTAGTGGATGGTTATAGCAATACCCCACACACTATTACAACGATCAAAAGTAAAGGAAAATGTATGCCTACCATTGGGATTTATGAGCGGCAGTGTCGTTTTTCTTTCAAAAAACGATTAGAAAACCAACAACTCCGATTGATGGAAGCTGTACAAGCAGAAACTTATCAAGTACTCCAAACGGACTCCATTTTTGAAGAAAAACTCATCAATATTAACACCCGAGAAACATATCAAAAGCTACTATGACAGAGTTAAAAATCAACTACTATGGCATGATCGCAGAATGTACTGCCTGTGAAGAAGAGTTTCTTACAGCAGCCAAACTTGTATCCGTACAAGAACTTGATCATCTCCTAAAACAAAAGCATCCTAATCTAAAAAAATTATCTTATAAAATAGCTATAAATCATAGTTTTGTAACTCCAGATACACTGGTGCAGTCAGATCATGAAATTGCACTATTACCGCCATTTGCAGGAGGATAATATGATTCCAAAAAAGACAAACATAATCTAAAAACAATAGAAGAATAAAAAAACCATCACTAAAATGGAAGTTAAAAAGAAAAAAACAGTATTTGTAGAAGGAGCAATTATGCCAGAATTTATTGCCAATAGCATCGCCAAACACCAAACCAAAACGAGTATCGGAGCTCATGATATTTTTCTAGGACAAGTACGAGCAGACGAGATTGCTAACAAAACAGCACAAGCCATTACCTATAGTGCGCATACCGAAATGGCAGAGGCCAAATTTCATGAAATTAGAGAAGCTACTTTTGAGAAATTTGAACTCACATGTATGCATATCTACCACAGCCTAGGCACTGTCAAAGCAGGCGAAATATGTTTGTTTGTTTTTGTCTCAGCTCCACACAGAAAAGTTGTTTTTGATGCGATAGAGTTCTTGGTTGAAAACATCAAAAAAGAAGTCCCTATTTTTGGCAAAGAAGTCTTTGAGGACAACACCCATGTCTGGAAAGAAAACACCTAAGCCTATTATAAAAAACATTTTTTAGCAAACAATTACAGAATCCTACACATCACATCGTTGATATATTTATTACAACAAAATGGTCGATATAACTCACAAAAATAATACACTTCGCACTGCTACAGCACAAGCAATCGTCAAAGTAGGGCATCTAGATACCATCGAAGCTATCATAAGTAAACGCATTCCAAAAGGAGATGTGTTTGAAATGGCAAAAACTGCGGGATTATTTGCCGTAAAACGCACTAGTGACATGATCCCTGATTGTCACCCATTACCTATCGAGTATACCGCTATCGACTATACGATCAATAACCTTGAGATTGTCATCCAAATAACGATTAAGACAATTTATAAAACAGGTGTAGAAGTTGAGGCCATGCATGGCGCTTCGGTAGTTGCATTGACCATGTATGACATGCTAAAACCCGTGGACAAAAATGTAGAAATTCAAAACATTAAATTACTCCGCAAAAAAGGCGGAAAATCCAGCTACAAAGATGACGGAACCCCTTATAAAGCTGCAGTAATTGTCTGCTCAGATAGTATTTCTGCTGGCAAAAAAGAAGACAGAGCTGGCAAAGCCATCATCGCAAAATTAGAAAACTGTGACGTTACTGTCACGGCATACACGATTATCCCAGATGAGATAGCTCAAATCCAAGAACAAACAAAATCGCTAAAAGCATTAGGTAATGACCTTATTATTTTTACTGGTGGTACGGGATTATCACCCAGAGATGTAACACCAGAAGCGCTCACTCCCCTTCTGGATCGTAAGATCCCTGGGATAGAAGAAGCTATTAGAAAATACGGTCAAGATCGCATGCCCTATGCTATGTTATCAAGAAGTATTGCAGGAGTTATTGACAAAACATTGGTACTTGCTTTACCAGGCTCCACTAATGGTGCAAGAGAATCCATGGAAGCTATTTTCCCTGCTGTATTACATGTTTTTAAAATCCTAAAAGGAGCACAACATTAGCGTCTTTTACTCTAAAAAAAACAAAAGCAGTAGGCGCAACTACTTCTCAAAAAAAAATAATCGCTATAAAAAATAGCTTTAATAATTACCCTTGAAAAAAGAAGATACCTCCATACTCACAGATACTTTTGGACGAAAACACAGTTATTTGCGTATTTCATTAACCGAACGGTGCAACCTACGATGTACCTACTGCATGCCTGCTGACGGTATCCAATTAACACCAAAAGAACACCTCATGACAGCCGATGAAATTTTTGCAATTGCAAAGACTTTTGTCTCCCATGGAGTTACCAAAATACGATTAACTGGCGGTGAACCTCTTGTTCGCAAAGATTTTGCAGAAATACTAGAAAAACTAGCCTCACTACCTGTTACTCTTGCCGTAACAACCAATGGGGTGCTCGTTCCAAAATTTCTATCACTACTCAAAAAACACCAAGTCTCTGTAACAATCAGCATCGACTCTTTGCAAGAACAAAAATTTAATCAGATTACAAGAAGGTCTTATTTCCAAAAAGTATGGGACACGATTAATTTACTAGTTTCTCAAAACATTGTTTTAAAGCTAAACGTTGTACTAATAAAAGGCTTTAATGATCATGAGATTTTGGATTTTATCGCTCTAACCAAAAACCAACCGCTTAATGTCCGATTTATAGAGTTCATGCCCTTTGACGGCAATCGTTGGAACAAAACACAGTTAGTGACTCAAAAGAACATTCTTGATCACATTCTAACTCAAAATTTTCAAACCGATATTATACGGCTTCAAGATGCGCCAAATGATACGGCAAGAAATTTTCGTCTACGAGATCATCTTGGGCAGTTTGCTATTATTAGCTCTGTTACCAACCCATTCTGTGATAGTTGTAATCGCATCCGATTAACAGCAGATGGCAAACTCAAGAACTGCTTATTTTCTGCATCCGAAACTTCGCTACTAGAAACACTTAGATCAGGTGCTTCTATCATTCCATTAATCCAAAAAGCAGTTGGCAAAAAACATGCGGCACGTGGAGGAATGGATACTTTTGAAAAACTAAATGATCCAGACCTACATACCCAAAATCGTAGTATGATCAAAATCGGAGGCTAGATAATCACTGTTGACTAATAGCAGTACTGACAACCTAGTCGCTACCGCATTTCTTACTAAAATAAGTCACAGGAAGGACAACATCTATACCAGCTGTTGTTTGAGTTCACTGGAAAGAAAGATTACATTTTTTGTTTCAGCTTCTGCAGAAAAATGAAGCATAGCCTTAGTTACGGCTTATTGTTATACTGAAGCTGAGGCGAAAAAAGAAAATTTTATCCCAATAAATTCAAAGGGTAAATGGTATTGTAGTATCTAATATCCTACATTGAATCGTTCTTTTTGCATCTAAAATAACCTGTTCACAATAGCCAAAAATTTAGCTAGTCCATCATATCCCCAACACCCCAAATATTTTAGAAAAAAAACACTCCTTTGGTGCTCCTAAAGCACAATTCTTCATAGCCCCTTTACACATCACAACAACAACTAAAATACCTAATCTTAACATTTACAAAACATTACACTCAGATTATTGTTAGATCATACACCTTGTTAAAGTTTTGGCAAATAAAATATCTAACTCTCAATAAATCAACAATCAAAACAACATTCCTTTTTTTCCGCCATAGTTTGCGGTAGGGTGTTTTTTAATTAAAACGTTTAATCTATGTAACTTTTTATATTCTTTTTTAACTGCTTGAATTATTTTTTAACGCATTGAAAATCATCACAAAAAAAACAACAATTAACAGTCAATTTTTACACCCTTAAAAGAACGTAAATCCAAAGATTTTTTTTTCAATTCACCTCTTTAAATCAAGTAAACAACTATCTATCAAAGAATATATCTATTACGTAACACTTTTAACTAAAACACATGATAAACACAAAAATTATAATTCTAAGCATCGTTTTATTCCAATTAATTGGAATAAAATTAAGCGCTCAGCAACATAGCGGCTCTCCAAAATCTCACACTACAACACCTAGATGTATGGGGTTAGAAAAAATTAAAAATCCGCATGGTATCCCAGAAGACCTCAAATCAGAACTTGTGATCCATGAAAATAGGATTTCTATAATCGCTAGATCCAATGGTAATACGCAAAAACTACATGAAGAACTAAAAAACTTAGGTTTACATAAAGGAAAAATAAGAGAAAATAAAATAATTACAGGTTTCCTCCCATTAGAAGCTGTAGAAAAACTAGATAGCTGCAAGTATCTACAAATGATTATGCCATCAATGAGAGGTAAAACGAATGTAGGTTTGACACAAAGTCAAGCAGGAAGCGCCATGTTCTCTGACCACATCAGTAATAGCCTAGGTCTAACGGGAAAAGGTGTTAGAATTGGCATTATTTCGGATAACTTCAATATAAAAGGTGGTGCCGAACAATCTGTTTTGGATGGTGACTTACCCGGAAAAGGGAACCCTAATGGCTATAACCAAGAAGTAGTTGTGCTCAATGAGTCTATTGGAGTATTTGACGAAGGCAGAGCAATGGCCGAGTTGATTCATGATATTGCACCAGATGCAGAACTGTATTTCTGGGGTGGTGTAAATGGCTATTTTGAGATGCGAGATGGCATCCTTGCCCTAGCTGATGCAGGTTGCGATATTATAGTTGACGATATCGTCTATATTGAATCTCCTATTTATCAAGATGGTCTGATTGCACAAGCCATAGATAAAGTGACAGCTGATGGAGTAGCCTATTTTACCGCTGCTGGAAATGATGGTCGCAGCTCTTATGAATCAGAATATCGTGCTGCTATTGAGGTAACAGAAACCGACACTATAGAACGTTTTGCTTATACCACGGGGAAGTCACAACGATTACTTACAATCCCTGGTTATTCTCAGATAACAATAACTCTTTCCTGGGATGACCCTTCTATATTTTCGGGTAATGATAAGACTCCAGTAAGTGATTTAGATTTATTCTTAGAAAACAAGTCTACTTTTGAAACATTAGCCAGTTCAATTAATAACAATCTACAAACAAGAATCCCTCTTGAAAGAATGTCCTTTGACAACTTTACTAGTGAACCTATAGAAACATCTTTAATCATTCAAAAAAAATCAGGCGAAAGTCCTACTAGAATAAGCTATCGAATAGACGCTAATTTCCTTGGAAATTACAAAGTATTTGAAAGAAAAAAGTTTTTTGAACAAGTAGAAGGACAAGGATTTGGTACTATTTACGCTGCCTCAATGGCACAAGGAGCAATATCTATAGGAGCTGCAGATTATAGATTATCTCCAGAGTATGGAGGAACTCCCGTTGTAGAAAGTTTCTCTTCTTACGGTGGTTTACCAAAAGTACTGGATATACACGGAAACAAAATACCCTTAGAAATAAGAAAAAAACCAGATGTAGTGGCTCCTGATTATGTAAACACTTCCTTTTTTGGATATGATGTCGATAAAGATGGTTTCCCTAATTTCTCAGGTACCTCTGCTGCTGCACCAAATGCCGCTGCTATCGCCGCTCTCATGTTAGAACTAAAACCCGATTTGACCCCAAAAGACATTAAGGAAGTTCTGACATCCACTGCCTTAGATATGGATGATGAAGCTACAGATGGATTTGACAAAGGGTTTGACTTTGCGTCTGGATATGGGTTCATACAAGCTGACAAAGCACTAGCAACATTGACAGACAAACCTATGGTTTACAGAGTAGAAATGATTGATGCTACCTCAGATACATTAATAAACGTTATAGAAAAAGATGAAGAAATAGATCTATCAAATATAGAAACTCATATTGATCTGCGTCTATTAAGTACAAACACCTCCAATATAGCGTCTGTACTCTACAGTGACAACAACCTACTCACTCATTACGACAGTGAGACCTCTCCTTTTTTGGCGGTAGATTCTAAAAACAGTTTGAACAGTCCTTGGTTTGCACAGTCTGGGGCGTATGATCTAAAATGGTTTGCTTTTGATTCTAATATTCAAAAGAGTATCGGTCAAACAAACTTTAGTATTACTAATGCTAATTTTGCAAATCCTTTTGCTGCAAAAAGTAATGTTGATAAAACAACCCGCAACGTAATAATTTATCCTAACCCTGCTAATAAACAAACACCTCTAGATATCAAAATACCAGGTGTTAGCATTATATCCATAGCACTCTATAATCTATTGGGTGTACAGGTCCTCAAGGGAAATAGGAAACCTCTACAAATAAGTAACCTAACCGAAGGAATATATATAGTCGTTGCCCTCGACGAAAACGGAACCTCACATAGAGGAAAAATACAACTAAAATAATGTAAATAATGCACTACATAGTGTCTTAGTAGACTTTGATAAAATAAAACTAAACCCAAGGACAATCCTTGGGTTTTTCTTCTAAATATTTCGTAGATGCTATAAACCCTTTAGAAAAGCAAAATTTTTAAGCATTAAATTAAAAATTAACGATTTGTTAATAGTAAATATCAATTTTCTTTCAGAATTTAGAATTTCGAAATCACACAAAACTATAACATTATGATTTTAAGCACTTTACAAAAATCAATAGCATTTCTTGCACTTCTAATTGTTATAGGGCTAGGTGATATCCATACACTTCAAGCTCAAAATAACAAAAAAGATAAAGACGCTACTAAAAAGACTATTAAGGAGTTAATAAAAAATAGTACCAAATCCGAAGGGTTATTTACGATCTACCAAGATACGCTGAACGGAAACCTAAAGATGCTATTAAATCAGACACATCTGAACAAGGAATACATCTATTTCAGTCAAATTAATGATGGAATTAGAGAGGTCGGAACACTGCGAGGAATCTATGGAAGCAGTAAAATTTTTAAGATTGAAAAATATTTTGATCGAATTGATTTCATTGAACAAAACACTTCATTTTATTTTGACCCAAATAATCCATTATCAAAAGCCGCAGATGCCAATATTAGCAATGCAGTATTAGCTAGTATACCCATAGAAGCAGCCAATCACAAAGAAGGCAAATACCTCATCAAGATGGATGCCTTATTCTTAAAAGAAGCGTTTGCGCAGATCAAACCTGCCAAACAACCAAATGAGAATCCAAAAGCTTTTAAGCTGGGAGTTTTAAATAAAGAAAAAACTAAGGTTCGAAGTGTCAAAAACTATCCAGAAAACACACTTGTAGTATCCGAATATGTCTACTCTAACCCATCCATACTCAATAATGGATCTAGAGCCGTTACCGATGGCCGTAATGTAAGTATCAAAGTAACTCACAGTCTACTAAGGATGCCTGAAAACTCTTACAAACCTAGGTTCGATGACCCACGTGTAGGGTATTTTGCAACCAAAGTAGATAACATGACATCATTAAGTGCTGTACATTATCGAGATTTGATTCATCGGTGGAATTTGACCAAAAAAAACCCAAATGCAGAGATCTCCGAAGCAGTCGAGCCTATTGTTTGGTGGATAGAAAACACCACACCTATAGCATTTAGAGAAAGTATAAAGGAAGGTGTTCTGAAATGGAATGATGCTTTTGAAAAAATTGGGATCAAAAATGCGCTCCAAGTAAAAATACAACCAGACAATGCGACTTGGGATGCAGGAGATGTACGCTATAATGTATTACGATGGACTAGTTCTCCAGAACCTCGCTTTGGGGGTTATGGTCCGAGCTTTGTCAATCCAAGGACTGGTCAGATTTTAGGAGCAGACATTATGCTAGAGTTTGTACATCATACAAATAGAGTAAAATATGATCGATTATTCAGTTCCGAACATGTAGAAGAAACCTTACTTGGTTATGACCATAATGCCGATAGTCATTACTGTAGCTATGGATATGAACTACAAGATAACACCTTATTTGGAAAAACCTTGTTAGAGAGCAGAGATGATAACATGATTGATGTAGAAGGACTAAAAAAGCAAGCCATGGTATCTCTTATAATGCATGAAGTAGGACATACATTAGGACTAAGTCACAATATGAAAGCAAGTCATCTATACAGCCCAAAACAATTAAACGATGAGAACTTTATAAAAGGAAAAGCTTTTATTGGTTCTGTCATGGATTATGATTTGATACATATTAATAGAAAAATTAAAAAACAAACACAGTACTTCTCTTCAGAATTAGGTCCTTATGACTATTGGGCGATACAATGTGGCTACCAAACAGTTGATTCCAAAAAGGAACTCGAAAATATCAAAGCGCGTTCTACTGAACCTGAGTTACTTTTTGGAAATGATGCTGATGATATGCGCAGCTCTAGTATTGGCATTGATCCTAGAGTAATGGTCAATGATATGTCTAATGATCCAATCACCTATTCTGTTGAACGCATGGAACTGGTAAATGAAATGCTGGCTGATATCAAATCAAAATATAAAACCAAAGGAAAGTCTTATGAAGAATTACTACAAGCTTACACTATTCTAAAAAGACAATACACCAATGCCGGAAAAGTAGTATCACGCTACATAGGAGGCATTTACGTAGACCGTGGACTTATTGCACAGCCTGGATCAAAACAACCTTATACTCCAGTACCTTATGAATTACAACATCAGGCCATGGAAGTACTCCAAAAATATGTTTTTGCACCAGAGGCTTTCAATACGCCTAATGAACTATATAGCCACTTGGCAAAACAACGACGAGGATATGATTTTCGGATAAAAACAGAGGACCCTAAAATTCATCAAGAACAATTGGCGTATCAAAAAGATATTTTGACACACCTCCTACACCCAAACACTCAACAACGTCTTCTAGATACCGAAAAATATGGGAATTCTTATACACTTTCGGAAATGATGGCCTCCTTAAATACTGCAATTTTTTCTGATGATATCACCGAAGGAACTGTAAATAGCTTTAGGCAAAACCTACAACTCACCTACACCAAAATGCTTATTGACATGGTTCATACAGGTGCTACTAAAAAGCAAAATACTTATAGCCATATAGCTAAATCTATGGCGCTATATAATCTAACACTAATTCAGGAAATGACAAAGTCTCCTTCTAAAGATGTGTTGACACAAGCTCACAAAATACATTTGGAGACATTAATTAAAAATACTTTAGAGAAAATCAAGTAAAATAATCAATCCTGAAACAAACAGGTCACAACATCAAAAAGTACCAAAACTAAAAAACAGGCTACACAGCTCTATCTAACACTAAGCAAACGTAAGGAAGACATAGTGCTTCTGGACCTCACAAAAGACTATTTGTGTGTAAACTAATAACGTTTACTTATTTTTTTCGAATAAATATCATTCAATACTTCCCTCCTTATTCACTAAACTTCTGTATATACAATTGCACAAAACCAAACTTTGGTTCCATCCATTCTATAAAAAAAGGGAATCTAAGACCAAAACAGCTATATAATATCGCATATCAACTTGTTATTCTTTTGCTACTATTTTTTAATAACAACAAAAACCCCTATCCACACATCTCTCTTCTATACTCTGGAATCCATATGTTCCCTTTGGAAAAAATAGCTATCTACACCAATTGTAAAACAGTTTTCTCAAAATGTTCTTTTGGAGCATCACATAGCGAGCAACAGTAAGAATCGGGAAGTTCAGTAAATATAACACCTGGTTCTATATCCAATGCAGGATCACCTATAGAAGGGTCAAATACTGTTTGACAATCTTGACACTGAAAAACCTCTATTTCTACAATCTCTTTTTTCTTAATATTGGACAGTTCATTATCTACAACCATATTGGTACCCAAATTCTTGAAATACGTTTTGGTAAGCTCCATTAGTAACCCTGGCAAATCCATCTGGTCTACATCCTGAGCATGTACCAAATAGTGTTGGGTATTTGGATTAAAGTTTTTTGCGTACAATACATTATACGTTGGTCGAACAACAAAATCCTTTACCACTGATGGTGCATCATTTTCTTCTATCACAATAGAAGTAAAATATCGATTGCGATTACGCGTAGTCGTTATTCCAAAAGTAAGTCCATAAGTACTGATATCATTTTGATCAAAATTCATGACCAAAAATTTCTTTAGATCCAATGCCTTTTTATTATCAATAGGCAAATGCCAATTAAGTTCCAAAGCAGAATGCCGAATATTGATCCCAAAATTACCTAAGAATTTCTCCAATAACAATTTATAATCTTTGTTAATACCTTTGATAATAAAAGACTTCCAAGGAGTTAAAGAAATCTTTCCAACGCGATACTCTATACAAAAATCACATAGTGCTTGGAGAAATTTGAGATCATATCGATTATTTCTCCAATACAAACCAAGCCAATATTGATTCATTCCCATTTTATTCATTCCTTCATAATACGGAAAAGGTTGAAAATCTACTTTTAAAGGCTTTTCTATAACACGATTGTTTGTATCTAATTTTTCATTCAGCAAGGCAAAAAGCTCTTCTACATTTGACACTGTATCACTAAATTCTTCTATAGCGTACGCAACTTTGCTAATATCCCAAGTATAGATCAAAACTGGGTAATATGCTGCCGAACACTGTGGTATTTTGAGATATAAATACCAAAAATCCTCATGATCAGATGCTATAAAGTTCAAATCACCAGAAAATAGCGGAACCATTTGTTGCTTGGGATCTGTGATATTAATCTTGAGTTTGGGCGAAGTTCTAAACTGTTCTAGAATATACAAATACGTAGTCCCTCGAAGCCATACCGTAGAAGGAAAAATATCTATAGCAACATAAGATGAGATAATATTTTGATCTTCTATCGCAGCAAACATTGATGGATCAAAATTTGAGTTATCTTTTGTAAGTTCATTTAATGTATTCTTATGAGGAAACAAAATATCCTGACGTGATCCAAAATGTACCGCATCTAAACCAATTTGCTCTGCTTGTGCTACAATATGCTGTAATTCTATCGGGGATAAAACTCCTCCTTTAACAGCAATACGTTCCAAATAATTTTCCATAATTTCTATAATTTCTTAGGCAGGTTGTAAGGCGTTTACAAATAATTCTCGTACTTCGGACTTACAACTACCGCATCCTAATCCAGCTCCTGTTTTATTACAAAGCTCTGTAAAATCTTCACAACCTCCTTTGATAGCCGCATCTATATTTCCAGCTCCTACCTGACTACAAGAACATATAAGCTTACCAATCACAGGTTCGCTAGTATTCGAAGAACGTAATAATTCATTCCGTTTTTCTGACAATTCAATTTTTTCTTCGATTAAGTGTTTAAAATCAGCAAAATCACTCTTATCTCCCATCAGTACAACACCCACTAACCAGTCATTATATATAATACATTTTTTATAGTATCGTTTTCCAACATCCATAAAAACAACCTCTTCATAACAAGGATCATTTTGCGGCATATCAATTTGACCTACACTACACAGATCAAGGTCTTCAAACTTGAGAATATTCATCAACACAGAACCTTTGTACAGTGAACTAAAATCTCCTAAAAGATATTTTGCCAAAATATCCGACTGCTGTTCTGCGGCTGCCGTAGTTCCATACAACATCCCTTTAAACTCAGCGATTTCTCCAACCGCATAAATACTAGGGTCACTAGATTGCATATATTGATTTACCACCATCCCACGTTTGCACAGAATACCTGAACTCTTAGCCAAATCTATATTAGGCACTGTTCCGATAGAATACACAACGGCGTTACATTGAAATGCCTTTCCTGACTTTAAGGTTAGCAACAAGGAATGCTCACTTTCGTTAAAAACAGTATCGACCTCATTATCAAAATGGATCTGTATACCTTTCTCTCGAACATCTTCTGCCAACAAGCGACTTGCCACCACATCCAATTGACGCTCCATGAGTCTATTCCCTCGTTGTACGATCGTAATTTTGACACCTCTTTTCCGTAATGCTGCGGCTAGCTCTAGACCTAGTAATCCACCACCTACTATCACCACGTGCTGTTCATTTTCTGGCAATCCAGTATGCTCTAGGTATGTTTTTAGTTTATCGGCATCACCTCTATCTCGCATTGTAAAACGTCCAGGCAAATGGATTGGCACCTCTTTGGGGACAAAGGCGCGACTTCCAGTTGCCATCAATAGAATATCATAAGAATGTTTTTCGCCCTTACTATCTACTAGATATTTTTCTTCTTTATGAATTTCTGCAATTGGATTACTCGTAGAAAGTGTAATCCCAAGTTTTTCTAACTCTCCTTCTCGCACTTTTTGCAATTGTTCCCAAGTCAACTCCTCAGAGACATACTCTGGTAACAATACTCTATTATAAAAAGGATAAGGTTCTTTGGAGAACACTATTATCTCGTCCTCTTGATTATGATCTCTATATGATTGAATAAAGCGATGTGCAGCCGTACCAGCACCAATAATACAGATCTTTTGTTTTGGTTTTACATAAGCAGTCACCTCTACGGCAGAGAATTTGAAATCTGGCTCTTTGGAAATAGGATCTACAATACTCGTCGTAAGATTGTTTGCTCTTCCATAATCATTTCCTAATACCTTACCCCAATGCATGGGCATAAATACCACTCCTTTACCAATCGTATCTCCTACTTTGATTTTTACTTGTACTTTGCCACGTTTACTTTCTATTACGGCAATATCTCCTTCTTTCAACTTTCGCAGATATGCGTCTACCTGATTCATTTCTAGATATGGGTCGGGTATATGCGTAGATAACCTGTTAACTTTTCCGGTCTTTGTACGCGTATGCCACTGGTCTCTAATTCTACCAGTCGTGAGAATTAATGGATACTCCTCTGTCAGTTGTTCTGATAATGGTTTTATAAATTTTGGTGCCATAAACTTGGCATTACCGGTATCTGTATAAAAACGTTTATCCTGAAATAATCGTGGTGTCCCCGGATGTCCAACTTCTGGAACCGGCCACTGAAAAGTTCCTTCAGTTTTTAATCGATCATAGCTGAGTCCACTAACATCTATAGAGGTTCCTTTTGTCATCTTACAATACTCTTTATAAACCTCTTCAACAGTATTATAATTGAATCCAAAATATCCCATTTTTTGTGCAAAACGCCACAAGATTTCTACATCAGGAAGTGCTTCTCCTGGTGCATCTATGACCTTGCTCAAATGCGAAATACGACGCTCACTATTAGTCATTGTCCCTTCTTTTTCTGCCCATCCCGCAGCAGGCAAGACCAAATCTGCGTATTCTAGGGTTTCGGAACGATTAGATATATCTTGCACTACAACAAACTTCGCTTTTTTGAGTGCTCGCTCTATTTTATTTGAATTCGGCAAACTAACCAATGGATTTGTACAAATCACCCATACCGCTTTGAGTTTACCACTCTCTAGAGCATCAAACATTTCTGTAGCCGTATACCCTGGTTTTGCTGAAATTTCTTTGACTCCCCAAAAATTAGCCACCTCTCTACGATGTTGCTCATTTCCAAGATCTTTATGAACTGCTAACAAGTTTGCCATTCCTCCTACCTCTCGACCACCCATGGCGTTTGGTTGTCCTGTAAGAGAAAATGGTCCTGATCCCGGTTTCCCGATTTGTCCAGTAAGTAAGGACAGATTTAATAACGCATTATTTTTATAGACTCCAATAGAAGATTGATTGAGTCCCATAGCCCAAAGTGTTATAAACCCTTTGGCATCACCAATAAACTGTGCTGCTTTTCTAATTTCGTCTACGGTGACACCACAAATTTTTGCTGCTTCTGCAAGAGAAGTACCAAATACTTGCTTTTTAACTGCTTCAAAATTATCAGTATGTTTGGCAATAAATTCTTTATCTATTTTACGCTTATCAATCAATCGTCTGGCAATAGCATTGTATAAAACTACATCTGTTCCTGGAATGATCTGTAAATGCAAATCTGCCAAATCACACGTTTGCGTTTTTCGCGGGTCAACCACAATAATTTTGAGTCCTGGATTTTTCTCTTTGTGTGCTTCTATACGTCTCCACAAAATTGGATGACACCATGCTGGATTTGCTCCTGCAATAAGAAATGTATCCGCTAGCTCTATGTCTTCATAAGCTATAGGAACACTATCCTCTCCTAGGGCTTGTTTGTACCCCACCACCGCAGAGCTCATGCAAAGTCTAGAATTCGTATCAATATTATTAGTCCCTATAAATCCTTTCGTTAATTTATTGACCAAATAATATTCTTCTGTCAAACATTGTCCCGAAACGTAGAATCCTACACTATCAGGACCATATTTTTTGATAATCGTACTAAAAACTGCTGCAGCTCGATCTAATGCAGTATCCCATGATACTTTTTGCAACTCGTGACTCTTGCTCCATCGCATCTCTGGATACATTAATCGATCACTCTTATCCATAACTACATGATGGAGGTTCATCCCTTTAGAGCAGAGCATTCCTCGATTTACGGGATGCTCTTCATCTCCTTTTACAGTAACGCCTCCTTTTGCGTCTTTATCAACGATAATCCCACAACCAACTCCACAATAAGAACAAGTAGATTTAAACGATTTTGTAAGTGCCATTAGTTTCTTCTTTTTGAGAACAACAAAACTACGTATTTATACGTAAAAAACACTAAAACATTAGTAGATATTACTACGTATCAAAAAAGAATTACCATTTCATCAAAAAACAGTACTCAAAATAAGAATTGTCCAAAAAAAGGTAAATCAATACCACGGATAGTTACTTTGCATTACAGCAATAAATACATACATGAATATCAACACTTACCACGAAAAAGAAGAATTACTTAGTTAAAAATCTTTAGATCCCCACAAGCATAACAAATAAATTATTCTCAAAAAAAAGCCTAAAAAAATCATCAATAAGCTAATTTTAACATATATTTAACAAATAATATTCACCAAAAAAGCAATAATATTAATTTATCCTAAAAGACATATTTGCATAAATAAAAATCTAACAGTAGTTTTACTTCAAAATAACTACGTATAAATACTTAGCAAAACATCTTATGGAACAAAAAACAATTGACCTCGTACAATCCTCCTTTGCCAAAGTCGCTCCTATAGCAACTACAGCAGCAGAAATTTTTTACTCCAAACTATTTGAATTAGATCCGAAACTCAAAGCAATTTTCCCTGCAAATGATTCTGAAGCTATGAAAAATCAAGGTAACAAACTGATGACTATGCTTTCTTCCGCCGTGGCAGGACTTACTAATTTGGACAAACTGGTACCTATCCTCGAAGACCTCGGCAAGAGACATGTTGATTACAAAGTAGAGCCCGCTCACTACGACACGGTTGGAGCTGCTTTATTAGCCACCCTAGAAGCCGGTTTGGGGGACGACTTCACTCCAGAAGTAAAACAGGCATGGACAAACACTTATGGCATAATGGCCGATGTAATGAAAGGTGCAGCATACGACGCATAATTCCTTGTCTAGTTACTCTATAGCTTCCCTAAAGTAGTCGCTCGAATATTAAAGTAACTAAAAAATGATTTTATGTTTGTATCAAAAAGAAAAAAGGTTGAGACTATAGCAACTGCATTTGGAACACTTGGTTTATTGATCACATTTACGGCATGTGGTGGTGGTGTACCCGAAGATACTACAACTACAAGTTCTGAAATGGAAGAAAAGAAATTCTCTGTATCAGACGTTCTAGCGATGGTCTCAGAAGAAAATGATATTACAAGAACACTCTACACAAAGGCAATCGTCGGAGCTGGCAAAAAACAAGGTCTAAAATTTGACGAAGACTGGCAAGATGATGCTATAGAAGCAGGACCGTTACCAGCGTTATTCTTACGGGGTATCTCTTCGGATATCCGAAAAAGCGATGTACCATTAGGACTTTATTTGGGTTCTGATTTCCCTATCAATGCTTCCAATAAATTTACTGGCAAACAGGCGGAGCTTTTCAAAAAAATCAAAGCAAACGAGAAACCACAATTTTTCTACGACGAAGATCAAAAAATGCATACAGCCATGTTTGCGGATCTTGCAGTAGCGGCTCCTTGTGTAAATTGCCACAATGATCACAAAAATACAACCAAAACAGATTGGAAGTTGAATGATGTAATGGGCGCAACAACATGGCAATATCCTTCAGACAAATTGTCGTATAAAGAAGCAATAGCTGTACTTAATGCTTATAGAAACGGCACCAAAGCAATCTATAATGCCTACCTCGAAGAAATACGTGCTTTTAAAAACAGTCCGAAACCAGAAATAGGATCAAAATGGCCATCCGGAGGATTTCAATTACCTACTGCAGAAGTATTTATAGACAGCATAAGAAAACTTGCTTCTTATAAAAGTATGGAGGTATTAATGAGCAATGTAGAGGTTCCTAAAAAAGAAAGAGTACCCGCTCTGCCCAACAATGAAATAGAAATTGCAGCCAACTAAAAAATTAGTACTAAACTAATACATACCCGCTATTTTGATTAAACGAGTTTTTACAATTCTCAATATTGGCACTATTTTATTAGTAGCCTATGTAGTGCAACATCTATTTGATCTTAAGTGGCAATGGCTATATGAATTGCAATTGGAAGAATCCTATAAGAGGTGGTCTGGATTGGCAGTAGCATTATTTATCGCGTTTCAGTGGTTACTAACATTGACCAGAGTTTGGAAACGTATCCGACACTATTCTGTAAAGTTTACCAAATGGCATAAATGGATTGGAGCATTCTCTCCAATACTATTTTATATCCATGCGATGGAATTTGGTTACGGGTATCTTGCATTGTTATCCTATCTATTTTTTGCAAATATGCTCTTGGGTGTTGTGAATTTGGATACGATCAAAAGTCATAAAAACTGGATTTTCCAATCATGGATGATTACCCATGTAGCCTTTTCCATCATTATTACATTCCTTATGGTATTTCATATAGGCGTAGTGTTCTATTATAAATAAAATTTTCATGGTTCTAACTGTTGACAAAATTATCAAAGAAACCGAAGATGCTGTAAGTGTCGTATTCAAAAAAACCGGTTTTTTCAATAAAATCACTTATAAACCAGGGCAATTCCTAACGGTAAAACTCCCTATAAAAGATCGTATAGAAAAAAGAGCCTATTCTCTGAGTAGCTCTCCTTATATTCATAAATTCTTACGCATTACCGTCAAGAAGGTAGAAAAAGGTCTTGTTTCTAACTATATCTTTGATAATCTCAAAGAAGGTCAAAAAGTAGAGATCGACAAACCTGCTGGTAGTTTCTTTTTAATTCCTAAGAAAAAGAACAGCTACAAATATGTACTCTTTGCTGCCGGGAGTGGTATTACTCCTATTTATTCGATTATCATGTCGATTTTGGAAAAGGAACCCCAATCTTCCATAATGCTCTTTTATGCAAATCGCAATATAGAGAGTATAATTTTTAAAAAAGAACTAGAATCCTTGAAACTATCACATCCCCAACGCTTACAAATAGCACATATCCTTGAACAAGTGCTCACTCCACAAGAAGGGTATCATCAAGACTTACTCAACGAAGAGTTGGTTCTAGAGCTCATGCAAGAACAGCAACTTTCTTTTGAAGAAGTAAAGTACTTCATGTGCGGTCCACAAGGGTTTATGGACAAGGCTAAAGAAATTCTAAGTCTCAAAGGAATTACAAGAGATAAAATTAAGCTTGAAGCTTTTAGCAGTAATTTCATCACCTCTAGTAATGCCAAGGACATCCAAAGTAATGTAACCATTCTCTATAATGGAGAAAAGCATAATATTGACGTAAGAGGTGATAAGACAATCCTGCAAGCCGCTATGGCAAAAAACATCATACTCCCCTACTCTTGTCGCTCAGGAATGTGCAGTAGCTGCAAAGCAAATTGTATTTCTGGTGATATCAAAATGGTTGATGGACATCTCTTATCTGATGCCGAAGTAGAAAATGGTTACATCCTCACTTGTGTCAGTTTTCCTAGAAGTGAAACCGTAGAATTAGTTATTGACTAACACTTTAATAATAGTCATATATGTTTAACAACAATCCATTACGGAGAAGACAATATATCGGGTCGCTAATAGGTATCAGTATTGGTATTTTGATTTTTATTATTTTACCCCAAAAAAGTTCGGAGGAGTTTTTGAGCCTTGGAGCAATGAACACAGGACACGAAGGGCTTTCTTGCAACGCTTGTCACACGGACGCCAAAGGAACTATGCTCCAGCAGTTACAATCTAATGTTGCTTATGCTTTTGGACAACGAAAAACAGCGGCAGATTTTGGTACCCAAAATGTAGATAATAAAAAGTGTCTGCAATGTCATGATCGCCCCAATGATCGCCATCCTACACATCGCTTTTTAGAACCAAAATTTAAAGACGCAGTTGCCAAAATCAATGCAACACAATGCGAAACATGCCATCTAGAACATAATGACACCCGTGTGGTACTCAAAGAAGCTACATTTTGCGTGAATTGCCACTATGACTTGGAGGTAAAAAATGATCCCATTGACACCCCACATGCGGAACTGATTGCCAACAAACAATGGAGTACTTGTTTACAATGTCACGATTTTCATGGCAATCATATCTATCAGGTTGCAGAAAAAATGAAGGATACCATTCCGCTTAAAAAGATAACCAATTATCTATCTGGAGGAAACGACCCTTATTCTAACAAGAAAAAACATATACCATTGAGCGAAGAAGAATGGCGCAAACTCAAGGAGGAATATATAAAATAAAACAACTATTGTATGAAAACTATAGTCAAACTTTGCATCATGTTATCACTTATAATCTCACATAGTTGCAAAGAAAAAGGAACCGAATGCCTCACGCCGGAAGACGTAAATTACACGAACACAATAGCTCCTTTGGTCGAGGCTAAATGTTTCATGTGTCACGCCCCAGACACGTACAAAACAAAAGCTTCGAGAGTAAAAATTTATGATTATGCCAGTCTCAAAAAAGTTGGCGAAAGTGGTCAACTCATAGGATCTATAACACACGCTAAAGGGTACATTGCGATGCCCTTTCGCAAAAGCGAAAAAATTGATAGCTGTAGTATTGTTTTATTTCAAAAATGGGTCTCTAGTGGTATGAAAAAGTAATCAATGATACAGACATTTCTCAAAATCTTATTCTCCACTCGACTTACCGGAATAGTACTCCTTGTTTTTGCCTTTGCGATGGCCATTGCTACTTTTATTGAAAATGATTTTGGCACAGAAACCGCCAAAGCACTGATATATGGAGCCAAATGGTTTGAGATCATGCTACTCCTCTTGGCTATAAACTTTGCAGGGAATATCGCTAAATATAATCTGGTCTCTTGGAAAAAAGCACCAATTTTTGTTTTCCATATTGCATTTGTAGTTATTATTCTGGGAGCTGGAGTGACCAAATATCTAGGTTTTGAAGCATTAATGACTATCAAAGAAAAAGAAGCCAGTACGAATATGGTGAGTATTGACAGCTATCTCCAAGTACAGATTGGAAATGAAAAACTCGTGAAAAATTATACTCATATACCACTTCTTATGAGCGAGCTAGGATTCAACCACATAAATGAAGACTATATTTTTGAAAATAAAAAAATTAAACTAAAACTAAAACAGTATGTCCCCAGAGCAACCTACAAACTAATAGACACGACCCATGGCCACTCCTATTTGCATGTAGTAATCGCAGATCAAGAACAACGTAAAGATTTTTACATCAAACAAGGAACTCGAGAACGAATTTACGGTACAACCATTGCTTTTGACACCAAGGATAAACAAATTGGAGACATCCATATCACCTCGATAGGAGCTACTACTATGGCTATTTTTCCGGAAGACACTAATTACTTCTCTATGGTTTTGAACAAAGCGAGTTTCTATCCAAAGGACAGCTTAGTACCTTTGCAATTCAAGGCACTAAGTACAATCAAAGAAACACCCTTTGTCTTTAATACTATTGAATCAGGAAAAACACGACACTTAGTTCAAAAACCTTTGGATATGGGTATCAAAAACCCAGAGTCTGCAATCATACTATCCATGACTTCTGGATCAGAAACCAAGGATATCACTCTATTTGGAGGCAGAGGCTATCTAAATCCAAAAACAACCACTCTTATTAATAATTTACACGTGCAGCTGCGTTATGGTTCCAAACCTATCCCCTTGGACTTCTCGTTGTTCCTTGATGATTTTACTCTAGAACGCTATCCTGGCTCAGATAGCCCCTCGTCCTTTTACAGCGATATCGAAGTACAAGACAAAACCAAAGTATTTGATTATAGAATTTTTATGAATAACGTATTAGACTACAAGGGATATCGTTTTTTTCAATCAGCATATCTCCCAGATGAAAGCGGCACAATACTCTCTGTTAATCATGACTACTGGGGCACATTAATTACCTACATAGGATATGGACTCCTTGCACTTGGGATGATATTAACATTGTTATGGAAGACATCGTTTATAGCTTCTATACTAACAAAAACTGCTGCTGCATGAAGTATAAAATAGCTATTATAGTTTACAGCATTCTCAGTAGTTTTTTTCTAAGTACCGTAAGTCATGCCCAGCAATTGCACCACCTGACCAATCACGAACTGATTGCCCGACAATATATAGCTAAGGAACATAGTTCTAATTTTTCTAAATTACAGGTACAAGATTTTCAAGGACGTATCAAACCTATACAGACCATGGCCTTGGAACTACTCCGTAAAATATACGGCAGGAGCAACTACGAATATCTAGATGGCAATGGAGATAGCAAACAACTAAATGCAACACAACTATTTCTAGGAATGCATTTCAAACCTGATTCATGGCAACTCTTACCACTTATAAAAATTGAACAAAAAGCAAAAGACTCACTATCCAAAATATTAAATGATCCAATTGACAGCTATGCCAAACCTGCTAGCTTTTTTGATTTCACTGGAGCCTACAGATTAAAAAAACAAGTAGCACTAGCCTATAGCAAAGCACAAGGAAAACGTAACGCTTTTGACAAAGATCTACTCAAAATAGACGAACGTATTAATATTGTCTGGACACTATTCAGTGGACAATTTCTCCGAATTTTTCCAAACAACAAAACCGCAAATAACAAATGGTTCGCCCCAAGAGATCCAGAGGCTCCTTTTGTAGAAAAGGAACTCATTTTGTATAATCAAATTATTCCCACATATCTAGTACAACTACAAAAAGGCATCGATACCAATAATTGGACAACTGCCAACGAAACTGTTGAACTACTGCACACTTTTCAAACACAAAATGCTGGGTCATTATTACTTTCTGATCAACGCGTAAATTGGGAACTATTTTACAATAACAAAAACATCTTTTTTGTATGCATGATAGGATACACGCTACTTGGAACCTTACTTTTGATCCTCAGTTTTTTACTCGTGTTTTTTGACAACAAGTGGTTCATTCGTGGTTCTAAGGTATTCATGCTAGGAATATGGCTTATTTTTATCTATCACCTCTTTGGTATTCTATTACGCTGGTATATCTCTGGGCATGCTCCCTGGAGCAATGGTTATGAAGCAACGGTATTCATTGCTAGTATTGGTGTACTTGCTGGGCTTTTGTTTAGCAGTAAAACCTCCTTCCCTTCAGCAGCAACAGCTCTTATCGCTTGCTGCTTACTCGGCATTGCTCATGGCAATTTGATGAGCCCCGAAGTAACCAATCTAGTCCCAGTACTCAAATCCTACTGGCTAATGATTCATGTTGCGATTATAACAGGTAGCTATGGTTTCCTAACCCTGGGGTCATTATTGGCCCTAATCTCGCTCACTCTTATGACACTCATACGAACACACAATGCTACAAAAATACGCAGTGCTATAAGCCAACTCCTACAAATCAATGAACACACTACTATTATTGGATTGTTCATGCTGACCATTGGAACCTTTCTAGGTGGAATATGGGCTAATGAGTCGTGGGGGCGTTATTGGGGATGGGACCCCAAAGAAACTTGGGCCCTCATTAGCATTACCATCTATGCTTTTGTACTACATATCAGAATCATCTTTAAAAAAGATCACATATTTATATATAATGTAAGCAGTCTATTTGCCTTAGGAAGTTTGATTATGACTTTCTTTGGTGTCAATTATTATCTATCTGGATTACATTCGTATGCCAAAGGTGATAGTTTTCCTATTCCGGACTGGATATTTATCATTGTTCCATTGCTTATACTATTAAGCATTTTGGCAAAATATACATGGAAAAAGTTCCAAACAAAATGAATCGCTTTACACTAACGCAATGCTTCTATCTGTACCTCAAAATCATATTGCAAATCCTCATGAAGGGCTAGACTTTTCTTTTTGGCAGCGGCAAGTTCTCTTTCAAAAATATTAGTCAACACTTTATTATTAGTAATATTGGGACGAAAGTCCCTTAATTTCTCACAAAAATGGAGTAACAATTCGACTTCTGTTTCCTTCTTTTGTGAATATCTGATATATTTTTTGACAATTCTCAAAATTTTTCTAACACTTTTTTTGATAAAATACCAAGTCTTAGTATTAATCAATTCGAACTGTGCATCAATTTCTTCTTTAACATTCTGTATATAACTATCCTCATCAGAAGCTTCAAAAAGCAAATACGTTAACAGTTCTTTATTTTCTTTTTTAAATTTTGATAAACGCAAACAAAGCTCCATTAGTTCTTGATGAGGTACATCGTCTAAGGCACTTTTGAGTTGTTTGACAGTAACAGCTTTCATAATTATCTCTACAATATCAATTTTATACCATTCAAAAAATAATACATATCATCTATAGCCTATTCCAGAACAATACCCTCAACACAACGCTAGACACCGCAATATAAAAGCGGCAGCACTATGAATTCTTGTTAGGTTAATGGCATAAAAGATTTGTTTGCAATTTATGGCGTTTTGTTTAATTTTCTAGTCGAAGTGGTTCAAACTTTTTTTGATGCACTATGACACCATTTATCCTTTGAATGTACCAGATTAAAATTTTCTTTTTTAGCCTCAGCTTCAGCATAAAAACAAACTGTAACTAAGGCTATGCTTGATGTTTTTGCTGAAGCTGAAACATAAAAATCTTAATCCTTCTTTTTGACAAATTCAAACAACAAATGGTATAACCCAAAATTTAACTGACTTTTTTGAAAATACAACAAACAAAAAAGCAAGACAGTAATAGGTCTTGCTTTTTTTGTTTATTGACGGAGTTATCAGAACTTTTTCTTTTTTCTTAAAAAATAAATCTAGTTGGTTCCAATTTCGTTATTTTTCTTATGAGTAGCATTGCCATGATTCCCAAGAGGCGTCTTATCTGTTTAAATTTTAGCTCATTTTAGGTCGATAACAAAAAGTAAAGATAAGCACCACCTGTTTCTGGTATTAGTTAAATAGTACTTTATCCTTAAAAGAATGCCCTACTACTTTTACATCGTATCGAGAAATTGGAACTCTAAAACTAAATGCTTCTTCTTTTGTTCCTTTAAAAATTCTTTTACCCTCTGGGTTATACAACCAAATTTCAGAATCATCCGGCAAATTCTTAATATACTCCACTTCACCCACAACTACATCTGCATAATTATTGGATTGAATAATTTTCTTTGATTTTAAAGACCCTGACTTTTTACAAAAAACATAACTATCAATGATACTAGCCTTTACATCACCATTGACAACAATATCCCCCGAAAGTTGTACAATTACATTATTGAATATAAAACTTGAACGATGATTTATCACAAGATCAGCTCCAGTGATAATTATCTGATCTTTTGTATTATATTTTACCTGCAGTGCATTGCCATCAATTGCCAAATGACCATTGATATTCCCTAATGCTTCTGTCATATCGATTTTATATTGACCAAATGCCAAAGTCGTAACTAATAATAGTGTTAAGAGTGTAATTTTTTTCATATCGGGTCGGTTAGTAAGAATTAATAATCAAGTATCTATGGTATAAATATATACAAAATATACGTTTAAACAAAAAAAACTGAGGTTTTACCATAGCAAAATAGTGATTTTATTCATTTTTGAAGGAAATGTACTACATTTTATCGTTTACTACTAGTAAAAGTTAATATTCAAAATTAATAATTACACAAAAATGTTCTTAATTTTTGCGATATATCACAAATTAATTATCAAAAAAATAACAATATCATATATCAAAATTTTGAATTATAACTTCTCGAAACAAAAAGCTAGTATCTTTTTATCAAAACCAGAGTCCAAAATAGCACAACAACAATAACTCCAAAAACAAAATGCTAATAAACAGCTAGTTATACAAATAAATTTCAAAAAGTAGGAAAAAACGACATCAAAAATCATAAACACAGCCCTCGTATCTAACAGAAACCCTGCTTTAATAATTATAAAGAGGCCATTATCATCGCTTTATCCTTTCTCATCGGACTCCTATTATAATTGTCGTTCTCATTCGCTATATCCAAAACAAACAACCTCATAATCCTGTACAATCAATTCATACTATATCGATCATAGAGACCTGCGATAATACTAGAGTGTTCTTCTCTATGTTTTGCTTGTACACGCTATAACTCAAGCACTATAATCGTAGTTCTTTGTATACAAAAAAAATAGAGCGAGTATTTATAAGAGATTGCACAACCGAGTTGTTGTTATTGAATCGAGATTAGTTCAAAATATTGCATGTAGAAAATTATTTTGAATTAAGGGTTTTCTGTAATTTTTCAGAGAAAATCCTAAAAAGCACTTTTTATTTATGTCAACTATTTTTTATCCAGAAGTAGAAAGAAAAAAAGGTAGATGTATTAGAGTAATTCCAAGTAATCAACGGTATCACATTTACTACACCTCAGCCGCCTGGAATTATCAGAGTATCTAGAAAAATACTTACTGCAAAATAATTGTCAAGTTATAATTATGTATTGAGAACAGATCAAAACTTTTTCTTTTCCCTAAAATATGAATCAAATTTTAGTTCATTTTGAGTCGATAGCAAAAAGTAAAGGTGAGTGGCAAGAAAAAGACAACATATTATTTCTCACCTATTAGTTATTTTAATGTTTTTTTTATTGAATCTTCTAAGTTACGGGAATACTGTATTAGGATCTCCAAAATTTACTCTAGTAAAACAAGACTTTGCTATTAAACGTTTGTCCCACAACTTTTACGTCATATCTAGATATGGGAAGCGTAAGTCCTTTGGTTTCGTCTTTGGCACCTTTGAATACGCGTTTACCTGAGCTATCATAAATCCAAATTTGTGGATTCCCTTTTATTTTTTTTATAAAATCAACTTTAGAAACTACTACATCGGCAAAATCATTCATTTCTATAATGTTATCTGCAATCATGCCCCCTGCGTCTTTGCAAAAGATGTATGAGTCAAAAAGTACAGGTTTTATTTTCCCTTTTACTATAATCTTTCCGGTAAGTTGTACAATAATATTATGGAACACAAAACTAGAGCGGTCTTGAATCACCATATCCTTACCTGTAATTATTATTTGCTCTCTACTATTACTACTAGATTGTATACTATTACCGTCAATGACTATATGCCCCTTTATATTAGACAATTTATCTGTCATATCAATATATTGCTGTGCTACTATACCATTTAAAGAAAAAATGGTACAAAAGACAACAAAAACAATGTGTATTTTTTTTTTCAAAGAAATCATTTTTTTTACCTGTAAATCATCGTCAAAAATACAATTTTTAACGACTATTACGCACAAAAACTAAGTTTTTTCTTCACAACTACAAAACAATCACGGTCTTATCTAGATATAATGACTAGAAAAGCACAGGAACAACATAGATAGCACAATCAGACTCTCCAAAAACTCTAATAATTATCTTTAAAAATCACTTTTTAACTTTGTTCCAAAGGCAAAAATCTGAATTATACTAAATTAAAAAGTTGTTTTACAGCACTTTACAAAAAACACATGCAACTACAGATACATAATTAGAAAATACATTCGCATAAACGGGTTTCAAAAACTACTCTTAAAACATATCTGCCTATTTTTTTCAAAATCACCTCTCACAAGTATGAGACAGAATATCTTATACTTTTCAACCAAAAAAACATGCCTCTCTTCTAATTTAACATTATATACCTTGTAGTAGCTAAACAAATTTTGCCTTGGTCATGTAATACACAATCATGTATTCCTTATCGATACCCCAGAAAACCATGAGTAGTTCTTACGAAAAAATCATCTGTATTGATTTAACCTCCAATATTTTGCTTTTTTTGTACCAAAACGTTATATTAAACGTTACCTTAAGTATATAAAATCCTCACAACTATCTCGCAATGAAAACAACAATTTGTAACTCTCTACTACTCTCCTTTATCTTTCTTTTTATTGGATGTGCTAATGATAATACTACTGTAAACACGACAGGAACCGATAGTGAACTTCCGGTTTTACCTGTAATAACTTTGAATAATTACTATGCTGATATAGTGAATCAAGTATCACAAGAAGAACTTAACAATACTTTACAAATCTATGAGCTTTTTGGCAACAAACAAACGGGAAGCAATCAACTTGAACAAGTACAAGCTTGGATAGAAAACACCTATACTGATCTAGGCTACACCGATGTTAAGATACACTCATTCCCTTTTGAGAATACTTCAAGTAATAATATTGTTATCACCAAAAAAGGCACAAAATTTCCAGATACTTACGTGATTCTAGATGCCCATTATGATGCTGTTTTTAAAGGAACAAATGACAACGGCAGCGGCACTGCTATACTTTTAGAACTAGCGAAATTATTTAAAGATATCGACACCGAGTATTCGCTAAAATTTATTCATTTCAGTGGAGAAGAAAATGGTTTGATTGGAAGTAATGCTTATGTAACTCAAGAAGTAATACCTAACAATATGGATATACGTTTGGTTTTTAATATTGATCAAGTGGGTGGTGCAGTAGGAAAAAATAATGTTTTGGTTTGTGAAAAAGGTACAGCAAATCCCGGAATCGTAAAACAAGCCTCTGAAGCATTTACACTTGCACTGGCAGAAGCTGCCAAATTATATAGCTCTGTAAAAACCGAAATCGGAAATGCAGAGCGATCAGATTACATCCCTTTTGAAAATAATGGAGAAATCATTACTGGCATTTATGAAAAAAATGGAGATTCTAATCCCACATATCATCTAGAAACAGATCTTTTGGAAAATATGGATTTACCATTTTTTACAGAAGTAACCAAAGCAACTGCGGGTGCAATGTTGCATTTTACTGGAGCAGAAGAAAAAGTATTCTAAATACTATACCTACTTGAATAAAAAGAAAGCCTTTCGGAGTCCAACTCTTGAAAGGCTTTTTCGTTATATCAAAATGAATACTGTACTTTTGTCCAATAATCAAACCATAATGAGTCTAGAACGCCTATTACAAAAAAGAAGCAACACTAGCTGTGAGCTTTGTACTGCTACAGAGAATCTAAGCATTTACACCCTCTTACCTTCCAAGGAGCCTACAGAGAAAAACAGCTTATATGCCTGTGCTACCTGTATTACACAAACTACAGATCCCGAAACAACAGAAGAAAATCACTGGAGATGCCTCAATGATAGTATGTGGAGCGAACATATAGCTGTCAAAACCCTAGCTTGGCGTATGCTCTCTAGATTACGAAAACTTGGATGGCCTCAAGATCTCTTGGATATGCTGTATTTAGACGAAGACGAATTAGCTTTTGCGCAAGCCACTGGAGAAGGTGAAGATGATGAAAATAAAATTATACACAAAGACAGTAATGGAGTAACACTAGAAGCTGGAGACAATGTTGTTTTGATAAAAGACCTCCCGGTAAAAGGCTCTAGCATGGTAGCAAAACGTGGTACTGCAGTACGTAGAATATCATTAGATCATGAAAATGCCGAATACATAGAAGGCAAAGTAGATGGACAACAAATTGTGATTATTACCAAGTATGTAAAAAAGATTTGAAGTGTATACTGTAGTGTTATTCTATGATAACACAAATTATATTGGATAATGATTTACATCAATTTAAGCATCTAAATCCGTATTAATCATACTGTTATTTTTTTATGTAAAAATACCATGATTCTATTACACATCCTTAGCTATGGAATATATGAACAAAGTATTTAGATTGAAAAAGAACAAATCGATATGTGGCATCATATAGTTAATTTGGTATTACACACACATTGGAATAAATATTCGTTTGTCATACCAGCTACAAAAAAATAGTCTGAAAATTAAATCAAAAACCTATCTTTTTTACTAATACCCTAATCAATTAGCTCCCTATTTGACTGGAAATGCTATATATTCAACATTAAATCAATAATTTAATTTCTAACTTATAAAATGAAAAAAATCACTTTCTAAGAAAAAAAAGAAAGCAATATTATTGTCCTTCGGTGTCTTAAATTTGATTTATACATTTTTTTCTGTTTATGGCAAAATAAATAACTCTAAGAATTTCCTATCGTTAGATGTACTACTAATGTCATTTTTTGGATTGATCATGCTTATTTTAGTTCTTCTACTAATCAATAAGATTGAAAAAGAAGAGAAATGAATATAATTGTAACATAGAACCTATTTAGTATTTAGCTCAACCAAGTCTGGTATACAACAATTGAATTGTTGTATACCAGACTTCCTATATCTCTTTATATGTCTCAGATAGTTTTTCTAAGTCTATTATTTTAACTATTCGTTGAGTTCCTTTACTTGACTAAATTTGCTGTATTAACCTGAGTTCGTTGTAAAGGTTCGATTAAACCAGAGGTCTCATAATTTCTATAAATAACTTCTTCAGTTATTTATAGAAATTATGAACCATTAGGGAATTAGTGCTTCTATCAATTTTCGTTCGCATATATACAATATATCTACCTCATACTGCTCTTTGTAGCCCATTCAAACTGATATAATAACTTGTTGCTCTTGGAAAAAAATCTTATCTCTTATTACGAGGTCTCACTCCACTTACTTCCAGTAATTATTTTCTGAATGTTTTTAACAATAATTACTCTTTCTATGTTAGCACACAACTTATTAGTCCAAAGAACAACTAGCAGTGATTATTCTAAATAAACCTCTTGTACTATTTTCTTCAGAGTAGAATACCTAAATTTAAAATCAAATTGATCTCTTCCCTCTACTTAGACTTAGTACAGATAAAAACGCTACATCGTCATAATTAAACAAAATATCTCCTTTTCTTTCTGTTACTTACTTTCTTTTTAACTCATATTCCATAAACTGAAAATCGGAATTCAGGATTAGCGGTATTTGTGAGTAGAAAAGATGGATTAGAAGAAAAACGACTTTCATTAGTGCGTTCAACATACCATCCATTTGGATCAAACAACAAGTTAAACATATCCGTCAAACCTGAAAAATCTGCATCTTGCGGATCCGTGGCTATTCCTGAAAAATTAAATGTGATTTTTTCGTTTTCAGTAACTTGTTTTTCAAAAATCGCAAATATAGTATCACCGTTGTTCATTTCAAATTCAAAATAACTTATTCCACCAAACCGAACATCATTAAAACGAAGATCTAATCTACTAAAACCACTTGCGAGACCTAAGTTTAAAAAGTTTTGTGAGGTTTGCCTCAAAAAATTTGAAGAAGAACTATCAAAATAAATATAAAACTCAAATCCAGCCCTTGTACCAAAAGTATTGCTTTCAGGAAAAAATAGTAAACCAGGTTCATTAGAATACAAAACCGTTGACAAAATCCCTCCAACATTTGACACGAAAGTGTTACTCAATTCATCATATATAAAGTTTTTAATAGTTTGACCTCCTATAGACACAGGCTCTACAAAATCAAAACCTTCCTGTGTAAGAATTATAGGTATTACCTCTGTAACAATATCACCTTGTGACCCCAAATATTGAATCGTCGCTGTTCTAGCTTCAAAATTGTAAGAAAATGAGCCAGAAGCCAGTTCTTGCCCATTTGGAGAATTAATTTTTATGCTTCTAAAAAAAAGATCCGTACCAAAACCATTCGAAATTCTATCATCCAAACCTCTTAAATTTTCAATATTAATTTTATCATTCGCAGAAGCTTTCTCTAAAATAATTTCAGACTTTTCTTGAGCATCAGTTTTACTTTTTAATAATACCCTATCTGGTTGCACATCTTCAAACAAAAATTCAAACTCTGCACCTAATCCAAAATTATTGACTTCAAATAGCTCATGGAATACTGTATAATTCTCCAGTACTAATTCTGGAAATTGACTAATACTAATTCTATATTTTGAAGGTAAATCATTCACACCTTTTTTCGAATCAGAACTAATTATTGTGGTTCCGTCTTCATTAAACTTAATATAAATATTAAACACCCCAAACTCACCCGTAGGTTGATAAGCAATTTTCCAACCAAACTCAGGAGCAACCAAGATTTTTTTGTAATTACTTAATCTTTTTTGAACACGCTCATCGACCGCATTTTCAAAAATAGGCTCAACTTTATCATCATTACTACAGGAAGAAGTAGAAACAACGATAAATAACAGTACAAAATATATTTTCCAAATATTTCTCATTTATTCTAATTTAAGCTTTTTAAAAACTCATCTCTTAATTTAAGGATATCTACCCCTACGTCATTTTTATAATATTCAACAATTCTATTATATTTTTGTTGAATACGTTGTCTACCAATATTCCTATCTACACAATCAGTATCTCCTGCTCGACAATTTTCTGGAGTAATATATATAGCTTGAAATTCATCTGGGGGAGTAGTTATTATATACGATACCATTTCAGCGAAATCTTCTCCCACAGCAGAAGTTCCATAAGGCGTAACCATTCCTCTAGCAATTGCCGAGTTTAAATCTTCTCGTGACCAACTTCCAGGAGAAGTATAATCAGATCCAGAAATTTCAAAAAAACTTTGATCATCAAAATTAAAATTTTGATCAATTATATGTGCAAATTCATGATGAAGTGTCTGGAAAGTTTGCCGAATCCAATCCGTATTGCCTGGAGAATATTCATTAACCTGCGTGAGTGTTACTCGAACTCCCGAGTCTGCTATACCCAAAGTAATAGTACCATCTCCATTAAAGATAGGAGATCCTAGCATCACAATTTCTGCAGGAAAATATCTATTCATAAAAGATTCTCCGGTGTCTGCTGCTACATTGTAAGGTTTTATCCAAGCCTGTTTTATTAATTCCGCTACGGGTCTCACAAGCTCCAATTTAGGAGGCGTTGCAAACTTATCTCTTGCTATAAATTTATCAACAAATTTATATATTATAACGCTTCCATATTGATCCCTGAATTCCTTTTTCAAATACTGATCTAGTGGATCGTTAGACTCTACTACACCTTGACTAAAAATATCTCTTGGCTGAATTTTATCCTCAGTTTCACAAGAGGAAATTCCCAAAATTATTAATAAAATTATTACTGTTTTTTTCATAATCATGTTTTTTTATCTTGGATTAGGAATTAATCCCTGATCAAGGGCATTAGATGGAATTTGAACTGCTCTTCTCAAATCATTTGCTGGTAATTCTAATAGTTGTCCTCCTTCAGTAATTGGCAACTGATGGGTGATAGGTATGTTATGTCTTTTTATATCAAACCAACGTAGTCCATGATCCCAAAATTCTTTCTTTCGTTCATCTAGAATCAAATTCATTAATGCTATCTTATCATCAGTTTGGTTATAAAAATTTCTCACAAGATCTAAATTATCATATGTTGCCCCATTATATCTAGTCGCGACTAATAAATTAAGATTCTCCAGAGCTAATGGAGTATTGTTTATTTCTAAGTAAGCTTCAGCTCTATTCAACAGAACTTCTTCTCCTTTTAACTCTACAGAAATAACATAACCTTGACCAGAATTAGAAGACAAGTCTTCTCTAAAGAAATACTCTCGTAAACGTGCTAAAGCACTTGCATCGGTTCCAAATGTCCATCTACCATGGGATTCACGAATATCTTCAGCACCAATTGGATTTGTGAACAATTGATTAAACCCTGCATTATTTAACCTAAAACCACTAGAACGTCTTGTATAAAATGTAAATTGTGACATGACTAATACATTACTATCATCCGCGGGATCCCCATAATTCTCTGCTATAGCCAAATACCCTGAGGCATCGATAGAATTATAATCTTTCACGAACGTTAATGGATTCCCTCCCAAAAAAAGATCGCTATACTTTATACATTTTTCATAATCTCTTTTCCATAAATAAAACCGAGAAGCAAAAGCTTGTGCTGCCTTGACTGTAAAATGATATTTTTTAGTGCCTATATAAAACTTATCTCTTATCAGAGCTAAACCTTCTAACAAATCTTTTTCGACAAAGTCGTAGACTTCTTGTACTGTATTTCGCTTATATATAGGTAAAAACTCTATTTCTGGTATTTTTATATATGGAATACCAAGATTAGACGCAGCCATTTCATTGTAATGAAGTCCAAAAAGATTTACTAGCATAAAGTGATGATAAGCCCTCGTTACTAAAGCCTCTCCTTTAATAGCGTTTCTTCTCTCAGTATCACCTCCTAAATTATCAATAACAGCCAAAACCTCATTAGCATGTGCTATAGCTTCATAAGCACTATCCCAATAAAATGTAGGTGTATCCTGAAAAATCGCTTCTACCACATCCCATGAATACGTTTGTCTATCTTGATCATCTATAGTGTTTCCTCCTGTATTTCGTGAAATACCCATAGCGTTCACAGCATTTCCTGTAGGACCTGCCAAATCAGTATACATATCCGTATACGCATAACTAGCATCAGAATATGCTCTTGCAACAACTTTTGCAGCTTTATCTAAAGTATCCAACTCTAGTCTGTCATCTGGAGATTCATTTAAATAATTATCACATCCGTTGAGAACAAATATGACAACCAAAGTAAATAAAATTTTAAGCCCTTTATTTAATTTTCTCATTTCTATCTCTTTTTTTTAAAATCCAACATTTAGTGAAAAGGTCATCGTTTTTGTTAATGGTAATGCTGCTCCTCCAGCATTAAAAAACTCAGGATCTTGCCCTTTTAATGCACTGTCACTATATAACAAGGCCAAATTCTCTCCTTGTAATTTCAGTACTACACTACTCAACCCTAAATCACTTATCATCTCAACAGGAAGTCTATATGACAAAAATATCGATCGCAATCTAGCATAGGTGCCATTTGCGACTCTTCTGTCACTAACATTATACAAGTCGTATGCATTATCTGTAGACAAAACACTTTCTATTAATCTATTATCCAAAATACTTGGAATAGTAGTAATAGCCTCATCACCTGGAAGTCTCCATCGATTGATTAATTCTCCAGGTAACGAGGTAAAATCATCGTAAGATTCTTCAAAATTACTCAAAACTCGAATTTTAAAGTCAAACTTAAAAGATATATTTGCTGACAAAGACCAATTTTTATAAGTAAAGGTATTACCAAATCCACCAGCTCCTCTAGGTTGAGTAGGCCCTTCATACTTCAGTATTTTTTCAATATCATCACGACTCTGCAGATCAATATTTGTGACCTTTTCTCCATCTTTATCAAAGAATGTCGGAATACCAAACTCATTTAGCCCAGCAAATCTAGTAGAGTATAGCGCAGATATCTCTCTTCCCTTAAAAGGTGCTCCTGTAGGCGCTAATAAATCAACTAATCTTGGGTTAAACTTCAAATCAACAACCTTTTCTGTATTATAACCTATATTAAAATTAGATGTCCATTTAAAATTGTCTGTTTTAATATTTACAGTTGCAATAGAGAACTCATACCCTTCTACTGCCAAATCAGCAAAATTTCCTGATTTAAAAGCTTCTCCTCCTACACCACTTGTTCTCACTGTTCCTATTAAATCAAAAGAGTTACGATCATAATAACCAAGTTCACCTGCCACACGATCGTTAAATAAACTATATTCTAGCCCAACACTAAATTCTTTTAGTTTTTCAAAAGTCAAACCATTATTTGCTAAACCTGCAATTTCAATAACACCTTCCTGATCTTGCGGTCTTAATGGAACTACACCTTCTAAATTTAATGAAGCACTTGTATTTGGTCCTCTTCCTCCTGTAAGACCATAAGTTCCCTTTAGCTTCAATAGATTGATCCAACTAGCCTTCATAAAATCTTCTTGATGGATATTCCAAGCACCACTCACATTATAGCTTGTTAGGTAACGGGCATCAGCACTTCTTCCTTGCTGATTCGAACCATCGTAACGCAGAGTTCCGCTAAGAGTATACTTGTTTTTATGAGTATACCCTCCGTTAAAGAACAATCCAGCGAATCGATCTTTGAAATTCTCTAAATCAAAATATTGATCTCTCTCAACGATAATCTGCCTAATAGCATCAGGATCCGTATTAACAACAAACCCTTCATCATAAATAATCCCCCTTCCAGTAAATTCTCGTCTTTTTCTAGTAGTTGATTTTACCTCTTGTCCTAATAAGAAATTAAAGGTATTATCATCATTGATTTGAGTAGACCAATTAAGAGAATTCCTTACGTACAAATAATCCAAATTATCCTCATTATATATGTTAATACCACCTTCTGGCAGTACAGAATATGGAGGTCTTGTTAGATCATTCGGATCTTGAAATAAAAAAGGGTTAACATCTGCCAACACACCATTATCTGCTCTAAAAGCCTCCGCTTGGTTTGAATTATCTCCAATTACATGCTCTCTTTGAGTTATAGCCCGCCTATAATTAAAAACCGAATTAAAAGTTAAGTTGTCATTGAGCTGATAATTTAAATCTGTTTGAAAATTAATATCTGTGACATCAATGTTAATCTGATTATTATTTAATTCATGTATAATATTGAATTCTGCATAATTCTTCCTAAAAAATTCCAAATCCCCATTTTCGTATCTAGGAGTCACACTACGACTACTTGTTAAAGCAAAACTATATGGGTTAATATCAAACTCTCGTTCAAATTCTCCAGTTAGTGGATCCAATCTTCTGTTATTAGTTCCAGGAATAATTTGATCACGTATACTCATTGCCAAGGACGCACCTAAAGAAAGTTTTTTTGATAATTGAAACTTCGTATTCAATCTTGTTGTATAACGATCCACTTTGTTTCCTATAGTCTGACCTTCGTCATTCAAATAACTAGTAGAGAAAAAATATGTAGCTTTATCACTACCTCCCGACATGCTAATGGAATGCGTTTGTTGTAAAGTAAAATCATTAAATAACTCTTTGAACCAATCCGTATTCGCTACTTGATATCGCCTAAAATAAGGATCACTTAACCCTCCATTAAGTCCTACAGGTGCCTCATTTCTTCCCCGTAAAACAAAATATTTACCCAATACCCCAAAAGTTTCTGCTCTTTGAGAATCCGTAAGATCAATCAATCCTTTATCAAATAATTCTTTGTATACAATTAATTCATCCTGAGAGTTCAGTACATTAAAATTTTCATATCGAGGTCGTAACCTAAATGCATAACTAGAATTATAACTTACTTTTACAGCCCCTTCTTTCCCCCTTTTTGTAGTGATCACGATAACTCCATTCTTTGCACGAGCTCCATAAAGAGCAGTTGCCGAAGCATCTTTCAAGATATCAAAAGAGGCTATATCATCTGGATTTAATCCTGCAATAGAAGAACCTATCAAAGAAGAAACATCTCCAGATGCTAAATCTCCTTGATCAAGCTCTACGTTATCCTCTAGTATCACCCCATCAACTACAAAAATAGGATTGTTATTTCCATTCAATGACGTATTACCACGAATTCTAATTCTGGGAGAGGCTCCAAAAGAACCCGAAACATTATCTACAACCACACCAGCATCTCTTCCTTCTAATAATCTAGCGGGATCAGAAACCCCTTCGATTTTGACATCCTCTATTTTGAGTCTTGTAGCAACTCCAGTAAATTTCTTACGATCTATTTTATCATACCCCGTAACAACGACTTCTTCTAGTTGGTCTACGCCTATTTGTAAACTAACATTAATTTCATTTTTACCTTCTACAGCTATACTTTTGGTTTCAAAACCTATATAGGAAAACTCCAAAACATCTGTAGGAGCCACTTTGATTGTATAATTCCCATCAAAATCGGTAAGAACACCGCGATTTTTTCCTTTGACCAATACATTGACAGTAGGCAACAAGGATTGATCTGCAGCAGAAGTAACAACTCCGGTTACTGTTATTTGTTGGGCGAGTCCTATACCATAAGTACACAACACCAACAAAAATGCAATTGTTTTTTGTATTTTTTTATTCATAAAATAGTTTTAATTAGCCCTCTTACAATGCGATTCTTACTTAATATATAGAGATAAAAATAACCTAGTTATACTTTATCAAAAGTATCGTTATATCGCTTCAATAATTTTAGAAACTTTTGATCACTTTGCTAAAATTTTTCTATAAAATTATGCTCTCATAGCATCGAAGATACCTACAAATATACCTTTTTTATCAGCTCTAAATTTTGATGCTCAAGATCTTGATTTTATTATGAAAAAAATTAACTTTTTCATAATAGTACGGAAAAACCACTTCATTAACTCCATAAAACGTGATCGTTAACAATTATCCCTCACAAAAATATCAAATAAACTTAAAGCACTGAATAAGAAAAGGTATCACACGAAATCGATATTTGTAGTACAACTGCTCTCAAAATTTAACTAATAATTAACTAAAAATTATGTAATATTAAGAATTCCGAGTAGCGAATTCTAGGAATTCCCTTCATAATTCTTCTTTGTAAAAAAGAAAAATTCCTTTTTGAAATCTCTTTCTAAATTGAAAAATCTAGTCATGATTCTAACCTACAAATACCTTTATAAAAGGTGTAATTTCAAAAGACAAAATGATGCTATTTTAGACAAACTTGTTGTGGGTGCTACCATCCATCTATGGCTGTTTTATCAATTACCACTTTTATCCTTTTTCTTTTATCCTTTTTCTTTTATTATTGATCCTATTCCTATTTTATCCATTACTTGCTGCTCTTATAAGAGAGAACTACATAAAATCTTGAACGCATTAAGTAATACCAGATCAACTAAAACATAAAATATCGTATATCCATTTGTTATTTTTCTATCTATATCGTCTACATAAACACATAACAACTCGGATTGCTCCGTATACTTATAGGGATTTTATGTAAATAAACTGCTATATCCATAGTCTATCACTTCTAATTAATGTCACCAAGCACTTCGGAAATAGCTAAAAGACAAACGTATCCCATCATTACCTAAGACAAATCAAATTATTAAATCCATAAAAAAAAACTGCATTACAACAGGATAATCGACCTATTTTTTACTAATTACCTAATAAACATCAAAATTTAACACTTAAATCGCATATTTATCATTAAAAAATTTGAAAAATACAAATTAAACTAATATATTTGAATTGTAAGACGAAAACGTTTTAGCTTCAAAACCCTTCTATTATGACTAAAAGAACTTTTAACTATATATTTGCATCTATTTTTTGCTTGGTTGGTATATCTGCATTTTCTCAAAACAATGAAGATATTATTACTCTGAAGATGCCTAATCAAAACACTGAGACTATAACGTTATCAGCTCCTCAAGCGGCACCGTCTGCGACTATACAAAAGGCAACTTCAACCAACGAGCCTATCTTCATCGCTGATGGAGTTGTTATTAAAAATCTAAATGTACTTGATCCTACTACTATTGTTTCAGTAGACGTTATAGTTAATAAAGTTATCATTACTACCAATAAGTCTAAAACTATTACCGAGCAGCCTTCAATTGCTGCTAATTTTTAAGCTTCCAAGATTTTAGATATCTTATTCTATAATAATACATTCAAAAAGTAGATTGTATTTTTGACACTTGTTTTGTCATACAAAAACACAAGTTGATCTTATTGTTGGCGCATCTATTATTTATTTGCATCACAAAAGCTCTCCGATTTAGCAGAGCTGATCTTAACTGTTCCTCTTTGTACAAAAATGAAATAAATTCTGACCAGATAAGCGCCTTTTGAAATGAATAGCGTTACTACGGTTGAAAAAACCAACAAAAACACAAACGAATTTGATGCATTAATGCATTGATCTGTTCTTTTTAGAAAAAAAAGCAAAGTTCAACAACATGAACTCACTTTCTAAACGAGTACAATAGCTGTTTTAACCAAAAATATGCTTCTCTGCAATTGTGGAGTAGAACATCAAATTCTTTAGATTCTACGAAGACATAACATTCAACAAACAACAAGCCTCCCCCGACTTACACTTCTTTTTCTGGGCTTAATGACAACAACTGAGATGAAATTTTAGGCACTTTTTTGCACAAAAAAAACTGCTCTGGAGGTTGAGCAGTTTCTAAAATATGTTCTTAAGAAAGAATACATTCTTACTTTAAGAACTAGTAGACATCAAAACTTTTCAAAAAAGTTTCTTTTCCTTGACTCACCTTTAAGGTATATGAGCCAATTGGCAAATTTTTTGTGTCGTATTTTCTATTAATAACTACATCATGTATCATTCCTTCTGAAATAATTTCTACACCTTTATCAGAAAACATCGTTATTTTTACGTCATCTTCATTACTATTCAAAAGTGAAAGTTTCAAAACACTCCCTTCTCTCAAATACTGAGGTTTGAACACGAATCTTGCTGCCTTTTCTATCAAAGTAACCCCTTGATCATTTTTCAATACAGGAGTAATTTGTATTTGATTATCGTTTTCTACTTCTACAAAGTACATTCCATTATCTTTTCCTTTTAAACTAAAAGTCTTTTGAAAATTAGTCATTTCTCTAAAAGTCTTTTTATATAAAGATAATCCACTAAAATCTTTAATAATCAAATGCTCACCAACACTAACATTCTTCAATGAGATATTAACAACACCCAAAGCTTGATCTACACTTACTTCAACTTTTTTTGCTGCACTTACTGATATTGCAACGAACATTACTACAGCGAATACAGTACTTTTAAAAAAATTTTTCATAACGATATTCATTTCGGTTATAATTCTCTTTATTTGATAGGGCAAATGTACAGCCTGATTATCAAGTATTTTTATCCAAAATTCACCAATTTATATACTATATTAACCTACAAGGATTTCGTAATCAACTATTTCAATTAATATTAACCCAAAAATACTTTCTGAAATAAAAAAACAGGAGAATTACCCCAAATCAAGATATTACACCAAATTGACTGTATAATATCACATATCGCATTGTTCTTTTTCATCTCAATGCCTTGTTCATACATTCCATAGCTAAGACCATGCAATAGCACCACGGTGTTTTTACACAAAAAAATAACCGTGTCATTAATACGGATTTATAAATCTAAACTGGTATTAAACAAACTTATGGACCTAAGTGATGCCCTTTAAAAAATAATTACAGGTTGCTAATTAGCTTTTTTTCTATTATTTTTTCACTAGAAAATTAAACCGTAGCTACCTATACTTAAATTTTATAGCTCAAATTATTCTGAGCTACAATTACATTTCAACGGCTATGATTTAAACTTTTTCTGCTGACAAAGCTCAGGCCTTTGATTGCCAAAGGCATCATTTCTATTTAGCACATTCACAACTAAGACATAATAGAATGACAAGACTAATGAATAATTCCAAAAATTGATGTCACAAAAAAAGCTCCAATCACTTTATATAAAAAAATCATCGATGTATTTTACAGGAACTCTTAAAAAAACAAATAGAATTATTCATACTTTCGCAGCACTGCATCTACACAATTAATACCATCGATAGCAGCAGAAATGATCCCTCCTGCATAACCTGCACCCTCACCACAAGGATATAGCCCTTGAATTTCTACATGCTCTAATGTTTTGGAATCTCTCGGGATAGAGACAGGTGAAGAAGTTCTAGATTCTGGAGCATGCAACACCGCTTCATTCGTATAATACCCTCGCATCTTCTTACCATAAATCACAAAAGCTTTACGCAAGCGACTAGCAATCAAATCAGGTAAAATCGTATTCAAATCTACACTAACCACTCCTGGCTGATAAGATGTTTTTGGAAAATCAGTAGAAATACGACCAGCGACAAAATCTTTCATCCGCTGGGCTGGAACTCGTTGCGTTTTACCTGCTGCTTCCCAACAACTACGTTCTACTTGTTTCTGAAAATCCAAACAAACAAATGGATCATTAGGTCGATAGTTAGGTAAATCTTCTGGAGCAACACTCACCACAATACCAGAATTAGCGTATGGATTATTCCGTTTACTAGGACTCCAACCATTAGTAACCACTTCTTCCGGAGCAGTAGCACAGGGTGCTATAATCCCACCAGGACACATACAAAAAGAATAAACTCCCAAACCATCTACTTGCTGTACTAGGCTATACGCTGCTGGTGGCAGATAAGGATTATCTGAGTCTCCATGGTATTGAATATGGTCAATTAAGTTTTGTCTATGTTCGATACGAACCCCCAGAGCAAAGGGTTTTGCTTCGATTTTGACATGCTTCTTATGTAATAGATAAAAAATATCTCGTGCAGAATGTCCAGTTGCCAAAATTACGTTATCAAAATCATACCATTCTGTACTATTAATTTCTATTGCTTTTATCGCATGCTCCTGAATACGAAAATCCGTTAGTTTGGCATCAAAATACACTTCGCCACCGGCAGCAATAACTGCCTCTCGCATGGCAGTAATAATTTTTGGTAATTTATTAGTTCCTATATGTGGGTGTGCATCAACAAGAATATCTGCATCTGCACCAAAATGCACTAACCACTCCATTGCCTTGAGTACATTGCCACGTTTTTTGGAACGGGTATACAATTTACCATCAGAATAAGTACCTGCACCTCCCTCTCCAAAGCAATAATTGGACTCTGCATTAACTGTTTGTTCTTTATTGATTTTTGCCAAATCACGTCTACGAAGTCGCACATCTTTGCCACGCTCAAAAACAATAGGTTTTAGCCCCCCCTCAACAGCTCTTAGCGCAGCATACAAACCTGCTGGCCCAGCTCCGATAATAGCAATTTTTTTTGCATTCTTTACTGATTTGGGTACAAATGGAGGAATAGGTTCTCTCACTTCATCTTTTTTCCAAAACTCTAACTGTATATTGAGTTTTACCGGACTCTTTCTTGCATCAATGGAACGCTTACGGATACGCCAATCACTAATGGCATTCTTTCTAAGTCTTGCTTTTTCCAAACCTAACTCTAACAAATACTCTTCATCAGTTATTTTTGAAGGCGCTACCAAAATTTGAACAAGTATACTCATGGACTAAAGTTAGATTTCTGAACTACGAAATTAGAAAAACGAAATCGGAAAACTGCATAAAAATTCTGTTTCTATATTCGCAAACAACATCACCCCTTATTAACACCGCTTTGACTTTCGTTTCTTGACAATAAAATTACATGATTATTTCCTCAAAAAGAGCATTACAAATTTTCCCGACACTCTTCTTTTTACACTGAAGTGGTTGTAAATCTACAACACATCTTTTCCAATTTTTTTCCAGACTCTAGCGAGCAAAAACGAAGAAATCATTGTTATACTTCCAACAGTCAAACTATTTGCAAAATTTCCGTAAATGATATTTCCTGTAGTAAAAAGCACACCATAAACTACACCGCAACCCAAAAACATCGCCAATATTCCGGACGGCACACTCCATCTTTGTGTCTTATCCTCTATAAGTACGCCTTTGGATTTTGCTCTTTGCAAAACACTACTCCATCCTGGACCTCCTGGCTGTAATTTTTGATAAAAATCAAAAAGTTTTTGCTCCTCATCTGGGTTTGTAAGAAATGTAACCACAACCCAAATAACCGTGGTAAACAAAACAACCATAGGATATTGTAGCCAAGCTGCAAAAACACCCTCAATTGCATCGGTACTACTTTTTTCTCCAAATAACATATGGTTTATTGATGGAATGGTAAAAAGCAATGATATAACACCTGAAGCAATCATTGCAGATATCTCACTCCAAGCATTAATACGCCACCAAAACCAGCGTAGGATAAAAATCAGCCCTGTACCAGCTCCAAACATTAGGATATATTTGAATAACTGATTAGCATTGGTCAACAACAAAGCAAATATTGTACTCAACAACATTAATCCCACTGTAGCTATACGCCCCATATTGACTAATTGTTTTTCTGTAGGTTTTTCTTTACTGTGCTGTGCATAAACATCATTCACAATATATGACGCCCCCCAATTGAGGTGCGTTGAAATTGTAGACATATAAGCTGCTACCAATGATGCAGCTACCAAACCTAATAAACCACTAGGCAATTTGGTTAACATAGCAGGATATGCCAAATCGTGTCCTAACTTATCCTCTGTCACACCAGGAAAAGCTTCTTGAATACTTTGCAAATCTGGAAAAATGATCAAGGAAACTAATGCTACCAAAATCCAAGGCCATGGACGTAAAGCATAGTGCATGATATTAAAGAAGAAGGTGGCTCCGATGGCATGGTTTTCGTCTTTGGCTGCTAGCATTCGTTGCGCGATATAACCACCTCCACCCGGTTCAGCTCCGGGATACCAAGAACTCCACCATTGTATCGATAGCGGTATCACTAATAGTGTAATTACCGCCTCGGTATTATCAAAATCAGGCAATAATGCGATCTTCTCTTGTACATTGGGATGTGAGATTAGATTAGATATACCATTAACTTCAGGTAAGTTTACACAATAATAAGCAGCTCCAATCGATCCCGCCATAGCCACAAAAAACAACAAAAAATCCGAATACACCACTCCCTTGAATCCGCCAATAGCACTAAAAACAACCGTGACAAGCCCTGCATAACCAACAGTCTCAAAAGCTGACAACCCAAGCATAACTTGGCCGATCTTGATCGCTGCTAGTGTCACACCAGACATGGCAAGTACATTAAAAACAACCCCTAAGTATACGGACCGAAAAACCCTCAAAAATCGTGCTGCTTTGCCAGAATAACGCAATTCATAAAATTCCATATCTGTATTAACATTGGAACGTCTCCAGAGCCTAGCATAAATAAAAACTGTAAGTAAACCTGTGAGTAAAAATGCCCACCAAACCCAATTACCTGCTACTCCATCCTGACGCACCAAATCGGTAACCAAATTAGGAGTATCCGTAGAAAAGGTGGTGGCCACCATAGAAAAACCTAATAACCACCAAGGCATGTTACGTCCTGATAAGAAAAATTCTGAACTATCCTTACCTGATTTTCGAGAAACCCAAACCCCAATTCCTAGAGTGGTAAGTAAAAACAAAATGATAATGGCGTAATCTAATGTACTTAATATCATAGGTATATTTTTATACAATTAAAAAATAACTACAGGCTAATAATTAGCTTCTTATTCTACTATTTTTCACCAAAAAATTAAACCGCAGCAACGGCTATACTTAAACTTTATAGTTCAAACTAGCGAAAAACAGTTCAATTATTTTGGCCTACAATTGCATTTTAACTGGTATTAGCTAGTATTTGCTGTAATTTGGTCACAGAAAAAATAGTGCTATTCGACTAGAAAAACAAGTAAATACGCTTTCTTGCAAAACAAATCCTATATCACAAAAAGAACCGTAGTCATTGGAATTATAGTAACTGCTTTAAAACCATTCTCGGTATTGCAACACCCTAAAATCAATAGTATTAAACTCCGGATTTGCATCTTTTCTGCATTTATAGCTTTTCATACTTCCAATTGCTCTATTTGCCGAACCCGATGGCGCTGTTAGAGACACCGTTTGTATCGTTCGTAAAACGTTCTGATCCGTATCTCTCAGAACAAACTCATGTACTCTTGGGATTTTATCTGATACTATTTTCAAGGTATACTTATATTCTTTTAGATGTTTTCTAAAAAAATACTCTGGACCATTTTTGCTGTTACCTCCTGTAAAAATCAAGGTATTTATTTTTGAATAGCGCCTAAGGTATCCTATCAAATTTCGAAGTTGTGGTTCTTGCATACCCAAATCCGATGCATCAACCTTATCTCGCATACAACTAGCCACAATATCACAAACTCCGATACCACGTCGTGCCAAAAAAGATTTGCGCTGTTCTATCGCCAAATCAGTAGTTTCATACTGCAAGCCCAAGTCAAAAATCTTATCCAAAACCGGCCACAACAATCCATCTTTGCTACCATAGCAAAAATTAACATCTCCAACTTTTAGCTCCTTGGTTGTAAAACGTGGCGGGGGTAACGTACCTACGATAAGTTTTGTTGCTCCTTCTGGAAAATAGGGTTTGTATGGATGTGTGTGTTTAAAAATTTAAATCGAATTAAAAACTTGTATTTAATTTACGTAATCTAATGGCTGTGAGCACTTTTTTGGTATACAAAGGAAAATCCGCATTTTGTATCCATCCAAAATATCCTGGCTCCTTATCTAATACCTCTTCTACCAATTTTCCTTTATGCTTTCCAAAAGAAAAAACTTCCTTACCTTCTTCATCATAGGCGATAAAACCAGCATAATCAGCAAATTGTTTCCTAGAACTAAACTCAGACAAAAATTTCATGTCATTTTCTAACTCTGGGTACCGATCCAACTGCGCTTTGAGAACCTCATAGGTTGCCAAGGTATCTGCCTCTGCCGAATGCGCATCTTCCAACGTTTTATTACAATAAAATTTGTATGCAGCCTCTAATGTTCGCTTTTCCATTTTATGGAAAATTGTTTGCACATCCACCGCAACGGCACTTTTCATATCAAAATCAATATCTGCGCGCAATAACTCTTCTGCCAATAATGGTATATCAAAACGATTAGAATTAAAACCTGCCAAATCGCAATTCTTAATCACCTCATAGATGGTTGTAGACAGTTCCTTGAAGGTAGGTTCATTTGCAACTTTTTCGTCAGTGATGCCATGTACAGCCGTTGTTTCTGCGGGTATTGGCATCTCTGGATTGACTAGCCAGGTTTTAACTTCCTTATTTCCGTTGGGAAATATCTTGACAATAGAGATTTCTACAATGCGATCTTTGGATATATTGATTCCTGTTGTTTCCAAATCAAAGAAACACATAGGGCGTGTCAAATTAAGTTCCATACAGCGTTTTATTTTTACGTTTGTGTATGGGATAAAGTTAAGATTATATGATTACAATTCTTACTTTACAACTTTAATTTAACCTGTTTTTTTGTCATCCATCCTATCTACAAATACAAAAATCCTATAATGAAGCAGTTGCTAATTCTTTAAAAATACACTAAATTGGTGCAAATAGGTATCAGTTACCTGATCATATTACATCTAGAAAGAAAACAACAATCATTTGGAAATAGCATATCTAACTAGTATCACAAAGGAGTTTGAATATTACAAAACTGTTGGCGAACGAACCTTTGAACAATTGGAGGAAAAAGAATTATTCTGGCACTATAACGACACTTCTAATTCTATTGCTATTATTGTAAATCACCTTTGGGGAAACATGAAATCCAGATGGACGAATTTTCTAACAGAGGACGGGGAAAAATCTTGGAGAAATCGAGATTTAGAATTTGAATCTGTTACCAAAACCAGAGAAGAATTGCTATATCAATGGAATGATGGATGGAACTGCTTATTCGACGCCCTACAACAGTTAAACGAAACCAATATTGCTTCCGAAATTTACATTCGTAATCAAGCACATTCCGTTCCCGAAGCAATCAATCGCCAACTAGGACATTATACATATCATATTGGTCAAATCGTTTATATTGGTCAAATGATCAAAGGTGAGGCGTGGCAAAGCTTAACGATTCCTAAAGGAAAATCATCCGAATTTAATCAGACAAAATTCTCTAAAGGAAAACATAGAGGTCATTTCTCAGACGACTTGACCTGAAACAAATCAACACAAAAAAACACCATTGAAAAATCTTACGTTATATCTTTTCTTCATAGGGTTCTTTTGTTTTGCCAATGACCCTATTGAGATTAGTATTCTTACCTGCGCTCCAGGTAAGGAAATCTATTCTGTTTTTGGTCATAGTGCGCTACGCATTATAGATCACAAAAACGCCCTCGACACAGTCTATAATTTTGGAATATTTAATTTTAACACCCCTAATTTTACGTTAAAATTTATTTCTGGAGACTTACAATACAGATTAGGCACACAACAAACACAAAATTTCATTACCGACTACACCCAAGAAAATCGAATAATAACAGAACAGCAGTTACACTTAGATAGCACTCAAAAACAACAGCTAATAGAACAGTTACAATTCCTCCATCTACCAGAAAACAGATATTACACCTACTCTTTTCTACAACGAAATTGTGCTACAGAAATTCGAGATTTATTGAGCTCCTTGGGTATCCTATTCAGAAAGCAACAAACAGCTTTTTCTAACAGAAACCTTATCAACGACCACTTAAAAAAACATCTATGGTTTCAGTTTGGAACAAATTTACTGTTGGGACATTCATTGGATACAAAAATAGATACGTATCAAAGCATGTTTCTACCTCAATTATTACACAATGAGATCGAAAATGCTACTATCAATGGCAAAAAATTACTAGCCTCAAAACAAATACTGAACAGCGTAAAAAGTAAAAAGGATCCTGATTCGCTAAATTGGTTATCATCTCCCTTGATCATTTTTTCCCTAATCTGCATGATAGCACTCTTTTGGTTTCCGAAACCAGTAATTTTCGCAATTTCATTAATTATAGGTACTACAGGGCTCTTCTTATTGATAATATGGATATTCTCAGGTCATACAGAAGTCAAATTTAACATGAACATTCTATGGTGTAATCCACTGTATTTATTATACATACCGATGCTTACAAAAAACACTTATTACCAAATAATCCCATACACTTTGCTCCTATGCCTTGTAATTACCATTCTTATTTGGATAGGAAAAATACAATCATTTGATATTGGAATCAGTCCGATTTTAGTGATTCTTTGTCTCCTTAATTTTAAGTTTTTAAAAAAACATACAATACAAACATACGCTATACTATGATCTTACCATTTCTAAAAAAAACTATATTATTGATAACAAAAAATGTTTTTGCAAGAACAACGTCTAAAACACAAATGCTTATCTATGGATTATGTATTATCAATATTTCGTTTGCCCAAGATAAAGCTGTCATTCTAGTTGAGAAAAAACTCCCTAAGCGAACGATCTTATACGCAAAGAATACGACTGATAGTCCACAAAATATATTTTTGAAAGTGAACCCCACTGGTTACAGAAAAAGTAGTTCTAGGCCCCTTATCAAAACCATACCAGCACAAATGGAATTAGAAATGATTACATTAATTCCGCTCAAAGATGTCACATCATCATACACCTACACTTTGATTGTCAATGACAAGCCAAACACCATCGAAGTACACCGAAGCGAAGGCCCTAAAAAAGAGGCTAATACCGCTGATATAATGAAAACCGACTTCGTTATTTTCACAAAAAATGAATGCGAAAAATGTGAAAAAATCCTTGAGGGATTACAAGAAAAACATATCCCTTATCGCGAAATTAATATTGATACACGAACTCGCTTTTATGACTATTTTTGGGAACTCCTAAAAAAAGATGGTTATAAAGAAAAAGAAATTATTGCTCCTGTATTAGTTCTGGGTGGTACGTTAAAATATCCGATACACGATGTATCTGCAGCGCTTCTAGAAGTAGAACATTTTTTTAATACGTCAAAAAGCAATTAAAAAACATCATTATCTTTGTAAGAAATGTGTAGTAAAACTATACAATCTCGGCACTAAGACCAGCTTCTAATATTCTAGTACAACGCGGTTCTAATTCTTCGTATGTCCCCGTTTTGACCGTACATTTACCTCTGTAATGAACTAGCATAGCACATTGTTCTGCCTGTATCGCATCATGCTCACAAACAGCAATAAGGGTCTGTATAACATGATCAAAAGTATTGACATCATCATTATACAAGACTATTTCATTATTCCGTTGACTCAACGTCTCTTCGAGAATCTCTTCTAAAATTTCCTCTTGCAAACTCATTTGTATAATTTTTTTTTACAAATATACAAACTATATCAATATATTACTTCAAAAACTTATAATGAGCTGCAATCCAATTGTTTCTTTCAAAATTAGAAACAAACTGTAACCCTAGCTGCCTACATGCTTCGGTGATAATCTCAAGATCTTCCTTATAAAAACCACTCAAAAACAACTCTCCATTTTTATTAAGGCAACTTGCATATATCGGCATATCATCTAGTAATATATTGCGATTAATATTCGCAATAATCACATCATACTGTCTCCCCATGAGTAGATTCGCATCTCCTTCATAAGCTGTAATATGCTTTGTCGCATTACGTTCCACATTTTCTTGCGTATTGAGGTAGCACCAATTATCAATATCAATAGCATCAATAGGCTTTGCTCCTCGCATTTCTGCCAAAATTGCCAATACACCAGTACCACACCCCATATCAAGTACTTTTTTGTCTTGAAAATCCTGCTGCAACAAATGTTGTATCATCATGTGCGTGGTTTCGTGATGTCCCGTCCCAAAGGACATTTTGGGTTCTATAACGATATCATATTTGGTATCTGGCTGTTCGTGAAAAGGAGCACGAACACTACACTGATCAGCAACAATAATGGGATTAAAATTCTTTTCCCACTCTTCATTCCAATTCACCTGCTCTATTACTTTGGAGGTGTAGGTGATCTTGAAAGTAGGCAACGTTAACAAACTGACTTCTTCTAATAGGGACTGATGATAATCTACTTCTGGAATATAAGCGATAACTCCTGTAGCTGTTTCCAAAAAACTTTCAAAACCTACAGCTCCTAATTCTGCAATAAGCAACTCTCCACCAATACTCTGAGAGAGTTCTCCAAGTACCATAATCTCAAAATCAAATTCTAAGTAATTATTATTTGTCATCTTTCGTCTATTAAAAGTCGTCATTCTGATAGAATGAAAAAAGATGGAAGCAATCTTAGTATCAAACCAAAATTGCTTCCATTTTGTGTCCACATAACGGACCTATTACTTTGTTTACTTTTTTTTTAGAATGCACTTACTATTGCAGCAAATCCTTCTGCATCCAATGCTGCCCCACCAATTAGACCTCCATCTACATCTGGTTTTGCAAAAATCTCTTGTGCATTTGCAGGCTTTACACTTCCTCCGTACAAAATAGAAACATTATCAGCTATAGCATCATCAAAAGATGTTGCGATTGTTTTTCTGATAAAAGCATGCATCTCTTGTGCTTGCTCTGGACTTGCTGTCTCACCAGTTCCGATAGCCCAAACAGGTTCGTAAGCCAACACAATGTTTTTCCATGCATCCCCACTGATATGGAACAATCCATTCTTCAATTGTCCTTCTACAATATCAAAATGCTTCTCACTCTTACGATCTTCTAACTCCTCACCAAAGCAAAAAATAACAGTCATATCATGTTTCAATGCTGTATTCACTTTTTCTGCTAATTTGGCATCTGTCTCACCAAAATAAGCACGACGTTCACTATGTCCCAAAATCACCGTTTCTACCCCTACACTTTTCAACATAGTTGCAGAAATCTCTCCTGTAAATGCTCCATTTTCGTTTTGGTGCATATTCTGTGCAGCCACACCAATACCTGAACCTTTTAATGAAGTAATCGCACTTTCTAGGTTTGTAAAAGGAGGTGTTACAATCACAGTTGTTCCTGCATCCGTTTTGACTGTATTTTTTAATGCTCCCAACAAACTTTCAGTTTCTTGAAGGTTCATATTCATTTTCCAGTTTCCTGCAACGATATTTTTTCTCATAGTTTCTATATCCCTTGGTATTAGGAATGATTTAATAATTAATAATTACATTTCTTTAATCACGAATACCGACTCTAGGATCTAACCATCCGTAAATAATATCCACAAAGATATTAATTAAAATAAATAGAATAGCGATTACGAGTACAGAACCCATTATTATTGGCAAATCTAGTGTATTGAGTGCGTCTACAATTTCTTTTCCCAAACCATTCCATCCAAAAATGTATTCGACAAACACTGCACCTGCCAGCATCGAGGCAAACCATCCAGAGACTGCTGTAACGACTGGATTCAAAGCATTCTTTAGTGCATGACGATAAATAATTTGTGTATTTGTCAATCCCTTTGCCCGAGCTGTCCGTATGTAATCTTGATTAAAAACTTCTAACAAAGAATTGCGCATTAATTGAGAAACCACAGCCAAAGGTCGTATTCCTAAAACGACTGCTGGTAAAATTAAATTTTTCCATCGAATATGCAAGTGCTCCCCAAAATCATCTAATTCGTACAAACTCCCTGTCATATTCAAATCTGTATAGCGATGTAGTACAAATCCAAATAGCCAAGCAAATAAAATTGCGCTAAAAAAAGAAGGAACACTCATTCCCATTGTACTAATGAACTGAATGAGCTTATCTGGCCATCGATCTTTTGTCAGTGCACTAATTACTCCTAGTAGTATTCCCAAAAACAAGGCTACACATATGGCCGAAACTGCCAAAACTGCTGTATTTGGTAGTGTTTCGAAAATCACTGTACTTACTTTTTTTCCATTTTTCTGAAATGATTCTCTCAAATAAGGCCATTTTAGTACTACAATAGTATTCCCTACTTCCAAAAGTTGCATTGCACTATATTTATTAGGATATAAATACGTAAAATGTTCGCGGTTTGTATTATGAAAAGAAATTGGAGAAAGATCGTTCAAATAGTATCGATACTGCGTGGTAATAGGTTGATCAAATCCATACTTTCGATTAATTACCCTAAGCTGTTCCTCTGTTTCATTTTGTCCTAACATCATTTGAGCAGGGTCTCCTCCTAGAATATTAAACAGCATAAAGATCACCGTTATCACTCCCCAAATGGTTAGTAATGTATATCCTATTTTATTTAGTACAAACTGCATTGAATAGTAGTCTTTGCGTTTTTTTGATGATTATCGTAATCCAGTGATCTAATTTTTTTTCAATTCGCTGTAGCAATGCGCTTTTTTACGCAATTTTCGTCTTTTCTTTTACACCCAGTATTACACGTGACATGCAAAAAACATTTCTTTTGATCAAAAATACTTGCCGTCACGACCAACTAACCTCTCTTCTTTGGCTGATCCTGTCTGTATCAAAGATATTTAGAGTATTCTAAAAACATCATCTCTTAATTCAAGTAAATACTACTAAAAAAAAGCTTTATAAAATCCAATTCAAAAAATTATAATGCCAAATCATCTGCGTCATTCCAATGCAATTTTTGCATAATAGTTCCTTCTTGTAATCTAAGGATACCCGGATTTGAACGTATAATTGTTTTTAGTGCAGTTTCGTCAGTTACATAAAATTCAAACGGCAGATCAAAACGTTGTTTAAGTTTTGCAATATCAGCAGGACCAGAGGCTGACAAAGCTATGACATCATACCCTTGCTCTAATGCTCTTTTACTCAAATTACTAATCTTCTCCAAGCCTTCTACTTCACTTTTAGACAAATTATATGCTACGATAACAATCAATTTTTCTTTTGCCAAAAATTTTGTGGTAAAATCCTGATCATCTTTTGTGATAGAAAAATCATGAATTGGAGGCTCATAACCCTTGTCCAAAATCTCTGTATCCACTCGAACAAATTTCCCTGTTGTTTTTGGGTAATCTCTGCTAGTTGTAATCACTTTTTCCTGACCATTTTCTTCAAAAACCCAATTGTATGCAATCTTTGCCCTAGGCGCTCCTTCTGGTATCTCCATCCCTTTGGTAATATTCACTCCCACTTTATATGCTCTAAAATCAATAGATGGTAAATGCATCAACACATGATATGCAAATGACAAACAAGCGATAAAACTCACAAACACCACCCATTTAAGCGCTCCTTTTGGAATTAGCGGTGTAATAAACTGTTTCTTCCAAAACAACAAAGTAATAAGAACTGTCAAAAACACATCTTTGCTAAATGATTCCCAAGGAGTAAGCTTCATCGCATCCCCAAAACATCCGCAATCAGTTACTTTATTAAAATAGGCAGAATAGAAGGTCAAAAACGTAAAAAATCCAATCATTAGCAAGAGCGACCAGACTGTAAACTTGGGGGCATACCCAATAATGAGCGTAATCCCCAAAACAACTTCAAAAATCACTACAAAAACTGCTATTAACAATGCGAATGGAATCAAAAACTCCATATTGAGCACCCCTTCTCCAAAATACTCTTGTAGTTTGAATGAGAACCCTAATGGGTCATTAAGTTTTATAAAACCAGAAATTATAAAAAAGATTCCGACAAATATTCTAGAGACCCCAACAAGTACTTTCATCAGTTATAGTTTGTGTTTTTTACTGCGATAAAATTTCTAGACCAAGATACAATGCATCTGCACAAGTAACAAAATAATTATCAAGGTTTCGAGCTACATCGGTAAATCTAATTACAAAGACATGAAAAGAACAAAACTACCCTCTTAATTTTTTACGTAACACTATTCTTCCACACCTTTGTTTATAACTCACTATCAAACAAATACACATAAAACACTTTGATACTTTTATTCAATACTCCTATACTAGCATTCCTGCTTTACTTGATTCATTAGAATCAAAGCAAAAACCGCATAATTAACCATGTCTTGATAATTAGCATCAATACCCTCACTTACAAGTGTTTTACCCTTATTATCTTCAATCTGTTTGACACGCAGCAATTTTTGCAAAATTAAATCTGTCAGAGAACTAATTCGCATCTCACGCCAAGCTTCTCCATAATCATGATTTTTATTTTCCATCAACGTTTTGGTAACACCAAGGTGTTCATCATACTTTTCAGTAGCTACTTTTACATCAAGATCTGGCTGTTCTACTACACCAAGATCCAATTGGATCAATGCCATGATGCTATAATTAATGATACCTATAAATTCAGATTCCTGTCCTTCTGCAATTTTCTGAACCGCATTTTCTTGCAAACCACGAATACGTTGTGCTTTGATAAAAATCTGATCTGTAAGTGACGGAAGACGTAAAATACGCCATGCACTGCCATAGTCTTTCATTTTGTTAATAAACAACTCGCGGCATATAGCAGTCGCCTGATCGTATTGTAATGAAGTATTATGCATAAAAGCGTCGAATTTTGTGTAAATTTCGACTTATTCTCACAATTAAAAAAACGAGAACACAAAAAATGACCATAAACTGCAAAGGACAACTAATCGATCTAAACACCCCAAAAGTTATGGGGATACTGAATTTGACTCCTGATTCTTTTTTTGATGGAGGCCAATACAAAAATCATCATGACATTCTAAAACGCGTAGAAAGCATGCTTACCGACGGCGCCACATTCGTTGACCTAGGAGCTTATTCTTCTCGTCCGGGAGCAGCTCATATAAGTCTAGATGAAGAAAAAAGCAGAATACTCCCCATTGTAACACTTTTGCAAAAAGAATTTCCAGATTGCTTATTATCCATTGACACTTTTCGTAGTGATATTGCAGTAGCTTGTATCCAAAATGGAGCAGCGATGATTAATGATATTTCGGCAGGAAACCTAGACACTACAATGCTATCTACTATTGCCAAATTGCAAGTACCCTATATCATGATGCATATGCGTGGCACACCGCAAACCATGAAAACACTAGACACCTATGATCATTTGATCAAAGAAGTCTGTTCTTATTTCTCAGAGCGGATAGCATCTGCTAGACTATTTGGCATCAACGATTTGATTATTGACCCAGGCTTTGGCTTTGCAAAGAACACTACACAAAGTTATTCCCTACTCAAAAACATGGAGGTGCTACAGCAATTAGAACTACCTATACTTGCTGGACTTTCACGAAAATCTATGATTTATCAAACACTAGGCATCACTCCAAAAAAAGCACTTAATGGAACCACAGTCCTTAATACTATTGCACTGCAAAAAGGAGCTGCAATAGTACGGGTACATGATACCAAAGAAGCAATGGAAACAATTCGGATACTAGAAACTTTGAAAAAGAGTTAATCCCAGATAATTTTTCTATTTTTACGTAAACATCACCAACTTTTGGATATATTAAACCTTAGAATACTAGATATTGTAGATATTGTTTTGGTAGCGCTCTTGCTCTACTACATCTATAAGTTAGTCAAAGGCACTGTTGCGATTAATATTTTCTTAGGTATTGTGATTTTCTATCTAGTATGGAAACTCACAGAATTACTCAAAATGGAAATGTTGAGTGGTGTACTAGGAGGGTTTATTGATTTGGGTATTATCGTTTTGATTGTAGTATTCCAACAGGAGATTAGAAAGTTCTTACTGGTAGTCGGCTCCACCAATTTTGCCAAAGGAGGTAGTTTTTTTCGTCAACTCAAGTTTTTAAAGGAAGGAGACTCAGAAACCACTACAAACATCAGTTCATTAGTCAAAGCATGTTACAATCTTGGCGCCATGAAAGCTGGCGCATTAATCGTCATTAAACGCAATGCTCCTCTAGAATTCATTACAAATACTGGAGATCAAATGGACATTACAATCAACACCCCTATCATAGAGAGCATTTTCTACAAAAACAGTACTCTACATGATGGTGCTATGGTCATTGCTGATAACAAAATTATTGCAACACGTGCTATATTACCTGTTTCTGATAGTCGCACGATACCTTTACACTACGGATTGCGACATCGCGCTGCTGTTGGCGTGACCGAAAAAACCGATGCTACTGCGCTTGTTGTTAGTGAAGAAACAGGAAAAATCTCCTATATCAAAGATGGAGAGTTTATCTATTTTAAAAATCGAGAAGATCTGATTGACAAGTTAAAAAAGGATTTAAAATAAAAAATCGATCCAATAACAACCTAGTACACCAGTTAAAATGTAATGGTAGGCTAAAATAATTGAACCATTTTTCGCTAGTTTGAGCTATAAAATTCAAGCATAGCCTTAGCTACGATTTAATTTTTTAGCGAAAAAAACAGTAGAAAAAGAACCGAATTAGTAGGCTGGAATTATTTTTTTAAATGGTATTATATCACCACCCATAATGATACACGTCCTACTATCCAACTGAACCCAAAATATATCCACTTCTGTTTTTAAAATCGTTTGGAAATGATGCGCATTGCTTATACCATTTACTGTTTGGATTTACCGGAAAGAAGAATTAAGCTTTTTTCGTTTCAGCTTCAGCAGAAAAATCGAGCAAAGCCTTAGTTACATCAACCTAAGTTAGCTATATAATGTCGCATATCGTCTTGTCCTTTTTCTATCTAAATGCCTTGTTCATATATTCCATAGCTGAGGCTATGGAATAGCATCACCGTGTTTTTACACGAAAAAACAACAGTGTCATTAATACAAATTTATATATCTAAATTGGTGTTACGATTTATTTTTACACTGAAGCTGAGTCGAAAAAAGAAAACTTCATCCAAGTAAATCCATAGGATAAATGGTGTTATAAACCACACCATAAGGAATTAAAACTTTCTTTATAAAAGCTTGATGCTGCCAACTATCCAAACAATTTACTCCTCCTCTACAACACTAGCAAATTGCACTTCGTAGAGGTTTTTATAATACCCTTCTTCTTTGAGTAATTCGGCATGACTACCGGTCTCTACTATCTGCCCCTTATCCATTACAATAATCTTATCTGCTTTTTTGATCGTTGCCAAGCGATGTGCTATAATAATAGAAGTACGTCCCTCAGTAATCTTATCCGTTGCATCTTGTATTAATTGTTCACTATGCGAATCGATCGAAGATGTAGCCTCATCTAGCACCAAAATACTAGGTCTGGTCACATAGGCACGTAAAAACGAAATCAATTGTCGCTGTCCAGAGGACAACATTACACCGCGCTCTTTTACATTATAATGATATCCATTTGGTAAACTACTAATAAAATCATGAATTCCAATTTCCTTTGCCGCTTTCTGAACATCTTCTTCTGTTATTTCTGGATGATTGAGTGTAATATTATTCAAAATTGTGTCTGCAAACAAGAATACATCTTGCAAAACTACTGCGATAGCACTGCGCAAGGATTGCAATCGGATATTTTTGATATCAACTCCATCTATTATTATAACACCACTATCAATATCATAAAAACGATTCAATAGATTAATAATAGTTGATTTGCCTGCCCCAGTAGCTCCAACAATAGCAATTGTCTCTCCGGCAGCCACATCTAATGAAATGCCCTTGAGTACTTTTTCATTTTCGACATAACTAAAAACTACCTGATCAAAAGTAATTTTCCCTGCCACTTCACCCAAATCTAGCGTACCGTGGTCGCCAATTACTGCTTCGGTATCCAAAATAGTAAAAACTCTGTTTGCTGCAACCATTCCCATCTGCAGAGTATTAAACTTATCCGCAATCTGTCGCAACGGACGAAAAAGCATCTGCGTAAGCTCTATAAAAGCAATTACGACCCCAAGTGTGATGACATCATTCTCTGCAGCTCTCAATCCTCCGAACCACACAATCAATCCGATCGTAATAGAACTAGCCATTTCTGCTATCGGAAAAAAGATCGAGTTATACCAGACTGTCTGGATCCAACCTTTTTTATGTTTCTCATTAATTTCTTTAAACTTTTTATATTCCGTAGTCTCTCTGGTAAAAATTTGCACAATCTTCATTCCAGTAATACGCTCTTGTACAAAGGAATTCAGATTAGATACCTGTGTACGAACTTCTTCAAAAGCTGCTTTCATTTTTTTCTGAAACACCCGTGTAGCATACACCACTAGGGGCAACACAAAAAACACTAATAAGCTTAACTGCCAACTTTGATACAGCATAAAGCCGATAATAATTGACATTTTGAGTAAGTCGCTAATAATCATAAACAATCCCTGTCCAAAAATACTAGCGATCGTTTCGATATCGCTTACTGCTCTAGTAACCAAACGTCCCACTGCGGATGTATCAAAGTATTTCATCCGGAACTCCATCATATGTCTGAAGAGGTTAATCCGTAAGTCTCGAATTACAAGTTGTCCCAACCAATTCGCAAAATAAATAAAAAGGAATTGAAACAGCACTTCCAACAATAATACCCCAAGCATAAAAGAAATCAACGTTACAAAAAGCTCATTATCGACTTTGATTAGGGCTTTGTCAATTAGTTCTTGTAATAAATAGGGCCGTACTACCGAAAATAAAGAAGAAAGAATTGCGGTTAATGCTACAAAATAGAAGGTCAGACGATAAGAGTTGGTATATTTCAACAACCGTCCAAACAGTTTAAAATCAAATGCACTTCCACGCTTCTCTGCCATATTATTTCTTATAAATAGTATTAGGGTATGCTACTTCTGTTAAATATAATCCATGCGCTGGTACCGAATACCCTGCCTTTCCTCGATCTTCACTCTCTATAATATCATGGAGCGCTTCTATCTCCAATTTACCCTCACCAATTTCTAACAAAGTGCCAACAATAGCACGAACCATATTGCGTAGAAACCTATTTGCTGTAATAGCAAAAATCACTTGTTGTCCTTCTTGTTTCCATAACGCATTCATGATCGTACAATTATACGTTTTTACATCGGTTTTTGACTTACTGAAACACTTAAAATTTGTGTAATTCAAAAGCATACTGGCTGCTTTATTCATTGCATCAAGATCCAAAGTTTTTTTTACATAATAACTCCCACCAAAGGCAAAAGGATCTTTTTTCAAGGTCACTTTATATATATATGATCGACTAATAGCATCAAAACGTGCATGCGCCTCTTCTAGTACTTCTCGCACACTTGTTATAACAATTTCTTGAGGTAATAACGCATTAAGTTTATAGACTAATTGTGTTTCATCAATAGGCATACTTATATCAAAATGTGCCATCAATTGCTTGGCATGCACACCCGCATCCGTACGACCAGCACCTACAATTGCAATTTTTTTTCGCAAAAGCGTAGCCAATGCATCCTCTACAACTTCCTGCACAGTAATTGCGTTCGGTTGTCGTTGCCAACCATGATACTTTGTCCCATTGTATGCTAATTCCAAAAAATATCTCAATTGAATGTAGTATTTTTGTCAAAAAACACAAAGATAAAGATAAAGTAGCACCCGAGAAGTACGATTTACGAGCTTATACATCCTTTTGGGGCGTTCGAGCGGGCTATCTGCTATATCCCCGAACAGCTATCGCCACGGGGGATGCCGCTCCTATCCCTAACGCAAGAAAATATTACAAAAAAATGGAACAACATACCGACAAAGATTTATTAGCAAAAGGTGTTAAAAAAATGGGGATTTCGCTTTTATTAATGTTTATCAGTCCCGTTATCATACACTCGTCATTCAAAAATCAAGATCATTGGTTATATATCCCCATACTTGCTCTAGGATTAATTGGCGCGGGATTTGCGATTTTCATGGCCTTTAGAGGACTCAAAACAATTATGGATGCTATTTTTCAAAAATAAAACCCGCTTTATCAAAAAATGACTTACACATATACCCTACAAGAACTTTCCACTACCGCTAGCGCAATTATTGCCAATACAAGCTCCAAAACACTTTTGTTTTATGGTCAGATGGGCATGGGCAAAACAACACTCATCAAAGAACTATGCCTACAATTAGGTGTCCAAGACGTTATCTCTAGCCCAACATTTTCTTTGGTCAATGAATACCAAGCTACAGACTGCAAGGTATATCACTTTGACTTTTATCGCATCAATGATGAAGAGGAACTATATCAAATTGGTTTTGAAGATTATCTTGATCAAGACGCTTGGATTTTTATAGAGTGGCCAGAAAAAATACCACACTTTATTCCTGAACAAGCCACTGCTATAACGATCACTTCTGACACAAGGACTACACGCACTTTATCGATGATTAAACAATAGCAAGGACTGGAACCACTAGATTGCCAAAAAATTTCGGAAATTCTTACATTTTATTCGTAGTTTAGAGGAGCAAATATCAAAACATGACAATACAGAACTCTCCCTTTACAGCATCGCAGTTGCTACCCCAAGAAGAAATGCTTGAAATATCAAAAAAAAAGGGAGAATTATTTATCGGAATTCCACGAGAAACTTCTTATCAAGAGAAACGCGTTTGTCTCACACCAGATGCCGTTGCAGCACTCACAGCACATGGACATCGTGTCCTAATAGAATCCAATGCAGGTATTAATGCTAGTTTTACAGACCAGAATTATAGCGAATCAGGAGCTGAGATCACCAATGACACCTCAAAAGTATTTGGATGTCCTATTGTGCTCAAAGTAGAACCTCCCTCATTAGAAGAACTGGAGCTAATGAACCCGCAAACGGTTCTTATATCTGCCTTGCAACTAAAAACGCAATCCAAAAAATATTTCGAAACCCTTGCCACCAAGCGCATCACCGCTATGGCTTTTGAATTTATCCGAGATGAAGTAGGCGCCTATCCGGCTGTTCGTGCCCTTAGTGAAATTGCAGGTACATCTGCTGTACTCATTGCTGCAGAGCTAATGAGTAACCCCAACCTAGGTTCTGGCTTGATGATGGGTAACATTAGCGGAGTACCACCAGTAGAAGTTGTAATTATCGGTGCGGGTACTGTTGGTGAATTTGCCGCGCGTTCTGCTATTGGATTAGGTGCAGGAGTCAAAGTATTTGACAACTCTATCTCCAAACTACGTTGTTTACAAACTGCTATAGGACGTCCAGTTTACACCTCTACCATACAACCCAAAATCTTATTAAAAGCCTTACGACGCTCCGATGTTGTCATTGGCGCTGTACGTGGCAAAGATCGTTCTCCAATATTGGTGTCCGAAGAAATGGTAGAAGCAATGAAACCAGGTTCTATTATTATTGATGTTAGTATTGACATGGGTGGTTGTTTCGAAACCAGTGAAGTTACTTCACATGATAACCCTACTTTTGTAAAACATGGAGTAAATCATTATTGTGTTCCAAACATTCCGTCTAGATACCCAAAAACATCTTCCATTTCCATTAGTAATATCTTTACACCATACTTATTACAAATTGCAGAAGAAGGTGGCATAGAGCAAGCCGTACGTTTTGATAAAGGCCTGAAAAATGGATTGTATTTCTACCATGGTATTTTGACTAATAAGTCTGTTGCTGATTGGTTTGATTTGACGTATAGAGATATTAATTTATTGATTCTATAAATACCCCAATAACCCTGCATAAAAAAGAGGGGTTTCTCCACACTTGCCTAACCTCAAAAATTACGTACCTACCAGGCTATTTTAGCACTAAATCATACAATGTACATCTCTCGGGTGTCTATTACAAAAAATGATCACAGGCTAATACAAGTACGTAATGTCGCATAACGCATGTTTTTGAAACGAATCTAATCTATATAATTTAACATCAAATTAGCTATATAATGTCGTATATCAGCCTTGTTCTTTTTCTATCTAAATGCCTTGCTCATATATTCCCATAGCCATGGCTATGCAATAGCATCACGGTGTTTTTACATAAAAAAAACAACCGTGTCATTAATACGAACTTATATACCTAAATTGAATATAAATTGAACTGGATAGTACTCCTAAAATTTAATTAAAAGAAAAAACCTGTAACAGTGATGTTACAGGTTTTTTCTTTTAATTGTACGTTATAATTTTTTCTATTTATTCAGGCGAATTATATATTTCTCTCTCTTGTCAACGACAATAAAATATTTTCCAGAGGGTAGATAAGAAATATCTATCGATTGTCCTCTTCGATAATCTTTTACTTTTTTAATTAATTCTCCAACTCCATTTTGAATCAAAATTGTCTTTGCGTTTACTGGTGTTTTAAACATCAACAAATTTTGCTCTTCATTTGTATACGCATTATTCATAACAGAGGCACCACCAATCTTCTTAGATGCCGACGCAACAGCCTTAGGCTTTGTTGTCTTTGGTGTTGGTGCTGTCACAGGCGGTTCGTTTACGGTTCCCACTTCTGCTGTATCCTGAATAATCTGTTCCTCGGCAGTTTTTGTCTCCCTTGCCGCTACCGGAACATCACCAGTAACATCGATAGGCGGCGTACCACTATAACCTGGTTTGCTAGCCTCTGTAAGTGACAATACAAGATACCCATCAACAAAATTGGCATTTTGCGGATCAAAATCTACATTACTCACATCAAAAGTCCAACTAGCCGTACCCCATCTACTTGTATTATGCCGATCAAAATCATCTGTCCAGGTTGGTTTAGAAACGAAACCTGATCCATCCCAAGCATAATACTTGATCCAATTCACATAGGCATGCACTGGTACTACATTAGTATCAAAAGGGCCAACCCAATTCACACTATTAGAAGACCAAATATTAAAATGAAAAGACATTGGATCTGTCAATTCTTTGGCCTTTCCGTTCTCTAATTCTCTTACCAAAACCCCATCAATCTTCCATGTAACGCTATTTGGTTTCCACTCTATCGTATAGGTATGATAATTTTTGGATAATTCAATTCCTGTATCAAATACCTCTTCTACATTAGGTGCACCAGGAGTATCCGTTACAATATTAGATTGAAATGTTTGCGCATTACTTTTTCCAAAAATTTCCAAATCTACTTCCTCCCAAATCTCACTACCATCTTTGGCTGTATCTGTAAAGGTATAAAAGGAAGAAAGAATACCGCTTCCTTTAGCCGCTAACATACGCACCTCTATCTTACCATACAAATAGGTATTTCCTTTTGTATATAATTCAGCACCCTTGTAGAGTTTGTCATCTTGAGCATTTGCTAGTTGAACTAACATAAGGACTAAAGAACATGTTAAAATAATTTTTTTCATCTGGGACAGAATGTTTTCTAAATTTTAAGCTGAAATTGATTAACAAAAATAAGAATAAAAATCTAATATGACTAAAGCAATGAAAATCAAATACTTAAGCTAAGCAAACCACCTTACATTTAAGTTACTAAAACTCAATTACTAATATATTCATTTTCTTATAACATATTACTATAAAGCTTTTTGAAAATGAAAAATACAAATAATTTTTTAGATTCATCTATAAATCTAATGATCTTCTAAACAAATTTGATGCCAAAAAATAAAGGCTGTTATCAAAGCATTTTACAATAACTTTATGATTTAATGTTTTTCTCACCTCTTACATATTATTTAAAACCATAAACAAAAACATGTAACAAGCTCTAAAACAGGTATTTTAACCAAAAAAAGCAGCGCATATGCGTCTCCAACAAACAAAACCAATGACCTGTAATTCCTTTGCTATCAAAATATTGCTATTTGCTCATTTGGTAAATCAAAAATCCCCTTGAGAACAAGCTTTCAAGGGGATTTTTAGTAATTCTATAAATAAATACTAAGATTATCCTCCAAAATCGTCAAATCTTACATTTTCTGGTGGCACACCAAAATCATCAGCCATTTTTTCTACAGCTTTGTTCATTAATGGTGGTCCACAGAAGTAAAATTCAATATCTTCTGGTGCTTCATGATGAGACAAATAGTTATCAATTACTACTTGATGTACAAATCCGATAAAACCATCACCTTCTGCATCCAAGCTACTTTTTACTTTCCAATTATCCTCTTCCATTGGTTCGGATAGTGCGATATAAAACTTAAAGTTCGGAAAATCTTTTTCCAAAGCTCTAAAATGATCTGTATAGAACAATTCTCTCTTAGATCGTCCTCCGTACCAGTAAGAAACTTTTCTACCAGATTTTAATGTTCTAAATAAGTGATAGAGATGCGAGCGCATTGGCGCCATACCAGCACCACCACCTACATAAATCATTTCTGCATCACTATGATTAATAAAAAACTCTCCATAAGGCCCAGAGATCGTTACTTTGTCTCCTGGTTTTTTTGAGAAAATATACGACGATGCCACACCTGGATTCACATCCATCCATCCATTTTTTGCACGATCCCATGGTGGTGTCGCGATACGCACATTCAGCATAATATCTCTACCTTCTGCAGGATAAGAAGCCATAGAGTATGCTCGCTCTACAGTTTCTTCATTCTTCATAACCAATGGCCATAAGTTGAACTTATCCCATTCTAACTGAAATTTATCTGGAGTTTCGTGTTCTTCGGGATGTGCAGTAATATCCATATCCTGGAATTTGACCTCACAATTAGGTATTTCTATCTGTATATACCCACCTGCTTCATAATCCATATCCTCCGGAATTCGCACTACAAACTCTTTGATAAATGAAGCTACGTTATAGTTACGAACTACTTCTGCCTGCCATTTTTTAATACCAAAAACTTCTTCTGGCACCTTGATAACCATATCTTGTTTCACCTTTACCTGACATCCTAAACGCCATCCCTCAGCAGCTTCTTTTCTCGTAAAATGTGGTTCTTCTGTAGGTAACAAATCTCCACCACCTTCTAGTACTTGACATTTGCACTGTACACATGTACCACCACCTCCACACGCAGATGGCAAAAATATTTTATTATTACCCAAAGTAGATAATAAAGATGATCCAGAAGACACCTCTATAGAATCACCACCATTAATTGCCAATTTTACTGGACCTGATGGTGCAAGTTTTTCTTTTGCAAATAATAGAATACCTACCAAGATCAAGATCAAGACTAGGAAAGCAACTACTGTTGCCAAGATTGTTCCTCCAATACTGACTGCTAAAATCATATTACTCCTGTATTATGTTTGTATTTTTAATGGTAACATCTACCAATTTGTTTTCATCTACTTCTTCTGCCTGTTCTGTTGGAGCTGCTGCCTTTGGCTCATCACCTCCTGTAAGCATTCCTCCAAAACTCATAAATCCAATTGCCATTAGACCCGTAAGAATAAATGTAATTCCCAATCCACGCAATGGAGCTGGAATATTGGAATAACGAATTTTTTCTCGTATGGCAGCAATTGCCAAGATAGCCAAAAACCATCCTATCCCTGATCCAACACCATAAACCGCCGCATGGCTAATACCTGGAAATTCTTTTTGCTGCATGAATAAGGATCCACCCAAGATTGCACAGTTTACTGCTATTAAAGGCAAAAATATCCCTAAGGAATTATATAATGATGGAGAGAACTTCTCTACAACAATCTCTACCAACTGTACCATAGTCGCAATGGTTGCTATAAAAAGAATAAAGGTCAAAAAACTTAAATCATAACCTGCATATTCTGGTCCTAGCCAACTCAAAGCTCCTTCTTGCAAAATATACTTATCTAATAACCAATTCAGCGGAACGGTAATTGCAAGTACAAAAATTACCGCTGCTCCAAGTCCAACAGCTGTTGCTACTTTTTTGGAAACTGCCAAGTACGAACACATCCCCAAAAAGAAGGCAAATACCATATTATCTATAAAAATAGATTTCAAAAACAATTCTAAATATTCCATTATTTCGTTTTTTTTACTGTAAATACAGTATTAATTTTCTTCGATTAGATTTGTGTTTCTACTACGTTGTATCCAGATAATAATTCCTACCGTAATCAACGCCATTGGCGCTAATACCATAAAACCATTATTCTCATAGCCCAAAGCATACAATCCTGTTTTTGCTATCGGATCTCCCAATACCTGAAAACCAAATAATGTCCCTGACCCTAACAACTCTCTAAAGAATGCTACAATCACCAATAAAACACCATATCCAGCAGCATTACCAACACCATCCAAAAATGATTTCCAAGGACCATTAGCCAATGCAAATGCCTCAAAACGACCCATGATTATACAGTTGGTAATAATTAACCCAATAAATGCTCCTAACTGCTTACTCAATTCATATGCATACGCCTTCAGAACTTGATCAACGACAATCACCAAAGCAGCAACCACTACCAATTGTACAATAATCCGAATCTTTGATGGAATGATATTACGCATTAATGAAATAACAACGTTACCCACCCCAAGAACAAATATTACCGAAATTGCCATAATGATTGATGGCTTGAGTTGTGCCGTAATCGCCAAAGCAGAACATATTCCTAATACCTGAATTGTTACCGGGTTATCGTCTGTAAGTGGATCCGAAAGTAATTTCTTATTCTTTTTAGAAAACAAAGGCTCTTTTGGCTCTTTTACTACTGTTTCTTTTTCTTGTACTTCAGCCATTATGATTTTTTTAAAGTGTTAAAATAAGGCATGTATGATTTAATCCCCTTTTTGACCATTGCAGTCACCCCGTTTCCAGTTATCGTTGCTCCTGCCAAAGCATCTACAGCATTGTCATCTTTACGTTCATTTGTAGGATCTGCATTTCCTTTTTTGACTTCAATGCCTTTGTAATTTCCATTGGCATCTACAATCTTTTCTCCGATAAAATCCTCTCGAAAGTATGCTTCTTTAATATTTGCACCAAGACCAGGAGTCTCTCCTTTGTGATCAAAAAATGCACCTTTTACGGTATCAAAATTTTCGTTCAATGCTACATATCCCCAAATCGCGTCCCAAAGTCCATTACCACGGATAGGTACAATATAAAATTTCTCTCCATCCTTATTACCTATAAACAAAGGGTAACGAGGTTTGTATCCAGCATCTTGCTTAGCTCTATCTGCTTCCTTTTTTATATTAACATCAAAAGCTTCAGTAGTTTTTGTAGCCTTACCTCCTTGTATAATATACTGTTCGCTTCCTACATACTTATCAAAGAATTCTTGCGCTTTTTCTGCTGCTACGAATTCATTTGTATCTGCTTCATCAGTTACATTCATAGCAAACAAAATATTCTGCTGCTTTTCCTTCTTTTTGTTAATTGCTATATCCGGTTTTAATGCAGATGACACTCCAGCCAACAATACACCGACTACAAATACCATTACTATGGCAAATATGATCGTATAACTATTTTTATCAGTATTCATTGCCATGATTACGCGGTTTTAAGTTTTAATCGTTTCATTCTTTTATTAATATTCCCCTGCACTACATAATGATCGATTGTAGGTGCAAAAACATTCATCAGTAATATCGCCAAAAAGACTCCTTCTGGGTATGCTGGATTGAAAACACGAATCAGAATAGAGATAAAACCTATTAGAAAGCCATAAATCCATTTCCCTTTGTTTGTTTGAGAACCAGATACTGGATCTGTAGCCATAAACACTACTCCAAAAGCAATACTCCCAATGATTAAATGTTGCCAAAAAGGGGTACTCATGAGTCCATAAAACTTACTTGATTCTGTAATCCAACCAGAGTCCACTATTCCATTAAATAATAATCCCATGACCGCTGCTCCTGCAAAACCACTAAGGATTATTCTCCAACTTCCTATTTTGGTAAAAATCAATATGGCAGCGCCTATTAATACCAGAAGTGTAGAGGTCTCTCCCACAGATCCAGGAATAAAACCATAAAACATATCTGCATAACTATATGCTACATCATTACTTTGCGCCAAACTACCTAGGATTGTTTCTCCCGAAATAGCATCTAATTTTGCTCCACCTGCAATAGCATTCGAACGATCTACAGCACCATGTACCCATACCTTATCCCCAGACATCCAAGTTGGATATGCAAAGAATAAAAAGGCTCTAATCGTCAAAGCAGGATTCAAGACATTCATACCTGTACCTCCAAAAACTTCTTTTCCGATAACCACACCAAATACTACCGCAACGGCTAGCATCCACAAAGGAATATCAACAGGAACGATTAATGGTACAAGCATACCAGTTACTAGATACCCTTCTTCGACCTCATGCTTCTTGATTACAGCAAATAGAAATTCTACCGCTAGACCAACAACATAAGACACCACTACCAATGGCAAGATAGTCCATGCTCCTACCAAAAAGTTATCCAATGTCCAAAATTCGGCACTAAAAAAACCACCACTCACTGCTTGAATCTCTCCTGCTGCTAAGTAGTGTTGATATCCTGCATTAAACATACCAAAAATCAAACATGGCACCAATGCCATGATTACGATATTCATGGTACGTTTCAAATCATCTGCTGCTCGAACATGAGCACCAGAATGTGTCGTCTCATTAGGCAAATACAAAAAAGTATGTATTGCATTAAAAGCTGGAGCCATTTTTGTACCTCTATATTTTTCTTTGAGGTCATGCATCTTTTCTTTTAAACTCATAACTATTTTATTTTTAGCCTATTTCTTTATACATTAAATCCAAACCTTCTCTAATAATTTCTTGATGAGGCTGTTTGGACACACAAATAAATTCTGTCAGAGCAAAATCTTCTGGTGCGATTTCGTATGCTCCCAATTGTTCCATTGCATCCAAATCTTTCACAATAAATGCTTTGAGTAATTGTAATGGGTAGATATCCAATGGAAAAACTTCTTCGTAGTTCCCTGTAGTCACAAAAGCTCTATGCTCACCGTTTGTATTGGTGTTCAATTCATACTTTTTGTTGGGAAACAACCAAGAAAATGTGAGTGCTCTGGATGTACTCACTTTGTTTGTAATAGGCTTGTTCCATCCAAAAAACTCATAATCGTTTCCTTCAGGAATAATGGTTACTTCGCTACTATATGCACTCAAGTGACCATCCGGTTTTATCGCAACACCTGTTAATACGTTGCCGCTTATAACACGGATATTGGTTTCTTTAACACCAGAATTATACACAAAGGTAGAAACCTCTGCTCCAATCGTGGTCTTATAATATTTTGGGGACTTCACAGAAGAGCCTACAAGAGCAATGGTACGCTCGGCATTATATCTCCCAGTGAGTAACAACTCACCCATAATTACCAAATCCTGAGGTGACACTACCCAAACAATCTCTCCTTTATTCAGAGGATCTATACGGGCGATCTGCACACTCACATTACCAGCAGGGTGTGGCCCCGTTACTTTGTGTAGTGTAATATTTTTGAGACCAGAAAAAACGGATGCGTTTGATTTTCCATCGATAGATACATGTACTGCTCCACTGGTCAATTTACTTAACGCTGTTGTTGCAGCTTGCAATTCTGCCTCTTTGCCTCTAAGAACATATTCGGTATCCGCTGACAAGGGTGCTGATGCATAAGCAGAAACAAATATTCCTTTTGGTGCTTGATTTGGATCAGCGATAATGTCATAAGGGCGCTGTTTGATAAAAGGCCAACAACCTGCGGCTAGCAAGTGTTCTTTTACCTGTTCTCCGTCCATGACATCTGGGTTTTTCACCCCAAAATCTTGATACTTTTGTTCTTTGTCTCCAAGAATCTTGTAAGCTAGTATTTTTCTTTTTGCTCCTCTCACAATTTCTACAACCTCACCACTTACAGGAGAAGGAAATAAAATCTTATCATTGTTTTTGGAATAGAAAAGTGTTTCGCCAGCTTTAACCTCTGTTCCAGCTTTTGCTACTACCTTTGGAATGATTCCGTGAAAATCATCTGGTTTAATTGCGTAGATATTACTTCTTGTAGCTTGTTCTGTGACTTTCTCAGCCTCACCCACAAGCTTGATATCTAAACCTTTCTTGATACGAATGTCTTTTGACATGTGTTAGTTTATGTTAATTATAACTAAAAATCGGTGCAAATTTATGAATTTATCAATGAGTTTAACAGCAAATCCGCAAAAAAATGCCTTAACAAAACTGTTAAACCTTTATTAAGCTTTTGACACACCTTTACATAAGGCAAAAAAAATGCAATTCTATGATATATACAACGTCAAGGTATGGTTTTTGATTATATTTACTCGAAAATCCAAAAAAGATTACTCTTATTTAGATTCGTTCAAAGAAACGTTTTGCGTTTTGAGGAATCTAATGATCAAAATAAAACACTAATTCACCCAGAATTGAAGCTCAGCATTACATGAAAAACTTACTGCTTTTTATTTTTTTAGCGCATACAATCACCTACTCACAAGAAACACAAGAGCTAGCCCCGCCTGATTATATTAGAACAGTAAAGTTTTTGGGATCCTCCAATCAATTCCCCGGAACCCCTATTTTCCCTTTGGGAGAATCATTATCTATAAGCTTTGACGATATTGATGGAGATGAAGCTGATTACTATTACAAAATCTCCTATTATGATTTTGATTGGACTCCTGCCAAATTACCCAAAAATGAGTATATGGAAGGGTTTGATGATGTCCGTATTGTAGATTATGAAAACTCTTTTAATGCACTAAAAATCTATTCTCATTACAGGCTCACCATCCCTAATTCTGACACCAAAGCGCTTAAAAAGAGTGGAAACTACATCCTAGAAATCTATAATGACAAAGGTGAGTTAGTTTTTAGTCGGAAATTCATTATTTATGAAAATATCGCTACCGTACAGGTTACCCTGAAGAGGTCGCGGAATCTAAAATATATCGACAGTAAACAATCAGTACAATTCACCATTAACACCCCAAAAGACCTCCTGATCAGAGATCCCAAAAATATGCTGAAGACTGTCGTTATACAAAACAACAATTTAAACACAGCAATAAAAGACCTAACCCCTCAATATACTTTGGGCAACGAGTTTATCTACCGGTATGATGAGGAATCAAGTTTTTGGGGCGGCAATGAACACCTTAATTTTGACAGCAAAGAACTAAGAGCAGCAAACATCACCGTTAAGAAAACTGCATTGGAGGATATTTATCATCATTACCTATACACAAATGGCACTAGGAGTGAACGTCCCTATACCTATTTTCCGGACATAAATGGCCATTTCATTATCAGACAACTTAATGCCAACGATAATGACATCGAAGCCGAATATGTTTGGATGCATTTTAGTCTAGAATACCTCGAGGACCTACAGAAAGGAAATATTTATCTCTATGGAAACTTTAACAACTATGCGATTACCGAGAATAACAAACTCACATACAATAAAAAAACTGGTTTTTATGAATTAAGGCGCCTTTTCAAACAAGGGTTTTACAACTACAAATATGTCGTGGTAACAAAAGATGGCGCTATCAACACAGGGGCTATTAGCGGTAATTTTGACGAAACAGAAAATGAATACAGTGTACTGACCTATTATAGAGCCCCAGGAGAACGTTATGATCGTATTATTGGAATTGGCAGCGGCAATTCTAGCACTATCAGAAACTAACAACTAATCTACCTTTTACAAGTCTTTTTTTTGAATTTTACATCCAATCAAATCATGATAAATCATCTTTTTAACCCAAAAGAGGAATTTATTTTTGAAACTATTGTTAAAATTCGTTATATTACCCTATATTTTTTTAAATTTAAACCAAAAAAAGATTAAGACTACTCCTTACTCCTAACTTAATTAGGCTATGGTACATCAGGTAACAAGAGGCATAAAAATTTCGGTGGACACCACCTTTGAAGGCACGTTTTATAAAAACTATAAGATTCACTTTGCCTTTGGTTATCGTATTACTATCGAGAACCAAAGCAAAGACTCTGTCCAATTAACCGCTAGACATTGGAAAATTTATGATGCTCTTAGTGACAAAGAAACTGTTGACGGAGAAGGTGTCATTGGAAAAAAACCTGTATTAAAACCAGGAGAATCTCATACCTATAATAGTGGATGTCTTCTCAGTTCGCCCTTTGGCGCCATGAAAGGTCATTACAAAATGATCAACTTTACCACAACTAAAAAATTCAAAGTACAAGTTCCCGTTTTTAAACTAAGTGCTCCTTTTGCCTTGAATTAATCTAGCACTAAACGGCTATTTTAATCGTTTCACCAATTCCATTCGGAAGATACGCCCCCCTTGTTGTACGTGACAATAACTACAATTAGAATCATAAACAAATTTGAACGGAAATTCACTATCAAAATCCATATCCGTAACACGGAACAATCCTTCAAAATCTAGATTCCCAGCATCATCAAAACGTTTTATTTCATACACTGAGTCCTCAAAAACAGGATCATTACGCAATAAAAAATACGCTCCAGATCCAATACCAGACAAATAGTCTGCTCCTATCAAGTGTGTTTTTAATTCTTCTTTGGCATTTTGTGTAATTGGTATATTTCTATCAAAATAATTTGTAATATTCTCCCTAAAAGCTGTTTTTGTATATCGCATTACCTTGCCTTTATACACTTCATAAACAGGGTTTGTAAGTGCAGCCTTCTCTACATTACCTACTGTAGAGGGCGAGAAACTTTTATTACGTAATAAATAGCGTCTAATCTTGGCGTCATTTGTACTCGCCAAAATGGCATCTGTCACTAATCGAGAACAATTGCTTCCTTCTTTATGATAAAATGCCTTGTACGGCACACTACCCTTGGCATGTAATGCTTGGATAAAACTGCGTGCTTTGTCATAATCAATAGGATCACAAACCGAACCTACCAAACGTCCCATTCCATGTGTTTTTTCGGGATGAGCCTCGAGCCATATCAAAAATTGATCCAGATTCTTCAACACACCATCTTCGACGACCCCCTTAAAAGGAATCTCCAACTCCACATCAGTCACGGCACTTCGTACACGCCCCATACCATCTGGAGTTACATACCGACCAAAGTCATAATACTCTGCTTTTCCTGTGGCATTTTCTATCAGCACCATTGCTGCATGACCTGCTTTGATGTAATTCCCCTTACCTACGATCCCTAACTTTACCATCCATTCTAATAAAGATTCTTGAGAAAGACGGACAAAAGTATCAGGAAAGGCTAATATGATAATTTTTCCTGTATGACTCAAACTGTTATAGCTTCAAAAGTAGTTAAGCTTTTTTCTTGCTTGTGGAGATCTTCATAACGCATAGAAACGGTTTCATCATTTTTAGAAACTTGGGTAACACTACAAGTCTTCCTTGTTCCTCGATCCATCACAAGATCTACATCTTGATTACCAATCCCACCTTCTTTGTGAAACTTCAGTATCGATTCTGCGCTCAGTCCCTCATTATCTATAAAATCCCCGAACCACTCCTCTCGCATTTCTTTTATCTCCTTGGAATACAATGTAGAAGACGACCATATTCTAGGCTCTTTAGGCAACTCCTGAAAGTGTTTTTCGACACCATCCCATACCAGTTCAAAAAATCGTAACCCTTCGGTCCAATTTACCACCACAAGAGTAAATGGTTCTATACCCGTATAATTATAATTGCGTAGACATTTTTCGAGATTATCTGCAACCAACACATCCTTGACCACAACTCCTCTACTCTGACGATAGTTTGACAATCGTTTATGACCTTCAAAACCTCCGTTAAGCAGACACACCAAAGTATTTTTCTCACTTACTCCGATCCATGTTCCTCCTGCCACTGCATCTCTAGGATACAAAACCCTGACTGTCTGTTCTTGATAAAATTCTGGAAACAATGTTTTTCTTCCTCCTGCCTCATCACGATTCGACGTGAGTATGAAATCATTTTCCGAAATTGGTATTAAACTTACTGTACACATACAAATATTGGTCACATTTAAGGACGGCAACTTACAAAAAAAAGTAGAAAAACTCCTCCCTATGTTTACAAAAGGTTAAAGTACCTAGTGGCTTTTTTCTAATTCTCTATCTTTGTTAGACATCGCATTGGTCTTGTAAAAAATGCAAGATACCAGATATCACATCACTACTAATCGCATACTTAAGAATACAAAATTATGGGAAAAGGGTTTTCTAAAATACCTAAAGCTATCAATGAACCTATCAAATCATACGCACCTGATACTCCAGAACGCAAAGAAGTACTTGAAACATACCAGAGACTCTACAATAAAACCATAGAAGTACCTCTATATATTGGTAAAGACAAAATTACTACAGGAGACACTCGCACCATGTCCCCTCCTCATGATCATCAACACACGCTCGGCGCGTATCATGTAGCAGAAAAAAAACATGTAACCCAAGCGATACAGAGCTCACTTGATGCAAAACAAAAGTGGGCAGCACTATCTTGGGAGCAACGTGCAGCTATTTTTTTGAAAGCAGCAGAACTTATTGCTGGACCATATCGAGCAAAAATTAATGCCGCAACAATGCTCGCGCAATCTAAAACCATTTTTCAAGCAGAAATTGACGCCGCATGTGAATTTATTGACTTTTTGCGTTTTAATGTCGCATACATGTCCCAAATATACAATGATCAACCAGAATCTACTTCTAGTACATGGAATCGACTAGAGTATCGCCCGCTAGAAGGTTTTGTGTACGCTATAACACCTTTTAATTTTACTGCAATTGCCGGAAACCTCCCTGCAAGTGCAGCACTAATGGGAAATACCGTGGTATGGAAACCTAGTGATAGTCAAGTATACTCTGCGCAGGTGGTCATGGAGGTATTCCAAGAAGCCGGAGTTCCTGATGGTGTTATCAATATGATTATGGGAGACCCAGTCATGATTACCGATACTGTTTTGAACAGTCCAGATTTTGGAGGAATACATTTTACAGGAAGCACTTTTGTTTTTAAGGAATTATGGAAAAAAATTGGTCAAAATATCCATAATTACAAAACCTATCCTAGGATTGTTGGAGAAACCGGTGGAAAAGATTTTATACTCGCCCACCCCAGTGCAAACCCCAAACAAGTAGCTACAGGAATTGTACGTGGCGGTTTTGAATTTCAAGGACAAAAATGTAGCGCTGCGTCTCGTATATACCTTCCTAAAAGCACATGGAACATCACCAAGCAACTACTTATAGACGATATTAAATCATTAAAAATAGGATCTCCGTCGAATATGGAAAACTTCATTACTGCAGTAATCCATGAGGGTTCTTTTGATAAAATCACGAGTTATATTGATCAAGCTAAGAAAGATCCAAACGCAGAAATTATAGCTGGTGGCACCTATGACAAATCTGAAGGGTATTTTATCAACCCTACAATCATTGTTACTACAGATCCCAAATACATCACAATGGAAACAGAGCTCTTTGGTCCTGTCGTGACAATATTCCTCTACGAAGACACAGACTGGAAAGATACGCTTAAGCTAATTGATCAAACCAGCGAATATGCACTGACAGGCGCAATATTCTCTGTTGATCGATATGCCATCGAAGAAGCGACAACAGCTTTGCAAAACTGTGCAGGAAATTTTTACATCAACGACAAACCTACTGGAGCTGTCGTGGGTCAACAACCCTTTGGGGGCGCAAGATCCTCTGGAACTAACGACAAGGCTGGCTCTTACCTCAATCTACTGCGATGGGTATCCCCTCGCACAATCAAAGAAACCTTTGTCACTCCGACTGATTATCGCTATCCTTTTTTGGATAAAGAATAATATCCTCTACATCAAAAGAAAACAAAAAATCCATGGCACTAAAAAAATTCGTGTCATGGATTTTTATTAAATTTCCATCAGCTAGTGTCTTTAAAAAACCTTAAGGGCGAATCAGCACCCTCCTGTAAGACAATGTATTTCCGCGGGCCATATACGAGAGCACTAATTTTTGTTCGTCTATCTCTACTATATACCAACACAAGTCTGATTCTAAGCAAGAAATATATCTCTGATTTTCAGGCGCTATTCCACTATCGCTATCCGACTCATTTAAACATTTATTTGACAAAATAAATAACTCATCATCCCATTCACTAACCTCTTTGCCTGCTACTTCTTTTCTATGATTCCCCTCAAAAACCAAAAAGTTCGTTTTGTCTGTAATGTGTTGCCATTTGCCTTGCAACATTCCAAATGTTGCAGAGGAATCTTTTCTTTTGTCATGCTCCACTGAAGTTTGACGAACCCTATTATCACCTTCCTGATTTTTGGAGTCCTTAGAAACAACTCCTAATATATTTCGCAATTTTTGAACTTTCTTTGATAGCTCTATTTCTTTCTGTTCAAATTTTGAGTGGACAATTTTTTTATGGGAAGGATTGAGCCACCTCACCAACCTGCTGTCTTCCAGGTAATAACGGTTTTCTTCTATTGTATCCACACTAGAACCTTCCATATCCATCGGCTTAGTATAATGATACTCCTGTGTAAAAACAAAAAACAGTTCATTATCAAAAAAATAGTATTCTTCAATGAGCTTGCCTATGGATCCAAAATAGCTTGCGACTACCTTTTTTAATTCGTCATTTCCGTAATACCCTTCCAAATCCGCTCCTTCTGAACTCTCTTCGGTCAAATTTTTTATTACTTTTTTATAAGAGTTACTATTTTCATTAATATCTCTAAATTTTTCTCTGATATTCAAAATTATCTCCTCTTCTGTCTTCACTTCATTTTGATCCTTTTTCTTTGAGTCAGGAGTTATTTTTGTTTCTTCAGTAGTAGTATCACCTGTACTATTGGTACGCGATTGTTTACATGAAATCAGGAGGACCACCAAACAATAAGCAATTGTATTTGTAAATTTCAGCTTTTTCATTAAAATTAGTATTTGACCAATTCATGTAATTTTACAAAAAAAATAACTCTTTTAAACTTCAAACCAAAGATTTATTTTTTTTCCAATTCTTTGATGCTTCAGTTTCAAAATCAATCTTCTTTAATAAATTATTTTAAAAGTATTTACACTTTTAGTCTAGCAAAAAAAAACAGCCAATTAGTCGCATCCTAAATCACAAAAAATCGCTGCCAAAAATCTTTACTGTTTTTTCTGCTTGTTTCACATGCCTTTCATTATGATACACCAAAACTCTCCATGTATCGCCTAACCTCAATTTGATAAGTTTGGAAATCGAAATTGCCGTTTTCGTTTTGTCCAAATTTACATTTTTGGACATATCCAAAAGCTCAATTATTTGATATTGTTGGCTGATAAATTTTTGAAGCGTTGCAGTATCTAGTTCTGAATTTAAAGGGTTCATTGCCTTAAATGTCTTCATTTTATTCAAATCTTCATTATACGAAACAGACTTACTAAAATATTTCCCCAACCAATTACTCTTAAAGACCTTTGAAGGCTCATGCTTAGATATTCCGATTCTTTTTGTTATTTCGGGGAGATAAAAATCTCCGTATCTATTCAAATGTTCCACACATTCTAACACACTCCAACTTGTAGCATTCTGCTTCCAATTCAACACATCAATGGATTGTTTTTTTAATTGCTCTACACTATCTAGATTCTCTTGAGTAATTCCCAACAAATGCTGTATCAACTCTTCTGTTACTAATGTCATTAGTCTTATTTTTCTACAAATATCACGAGATACTTTTTCAAAAAAATTGATTGAAATTAAGATTTTTTGATTCTCGAAAGTGTTTCAGGCGTCATCCTCAAATAGGAAGCAATATATTTATTCGGTATTTCCTGAAATAACTGAGGACTGCGCTCCAAAACTCTTTTGTATCGCTGAACAGGAGAAGATGTCAAAATATCTCGCTCTCTTTCCATCTGTTGCAAAACAAAGTTCTCTAAAATAGCTATCCATACTTTTTTATTTTCTACAGAAGACGCAATAAAAGCATTATATCTTCTCTTACCAACAACCTTAACGGTAGTTTTTTTCAAAGCTTGGATATAAAAATCTGATGGCTTTTCATTCAAAAATGAATCCAAAGAAGCAATTAGACTGCCTACATAACCAAATCGAATAGTATGCTCCTCCTCCTCATCAACTACGAATATCCTCAGACTTCCACTTACAACCAAATAGATATTCGTATCAATACTACCTTTTTCTTTGAGGTATTGATTACGTTCGAGCTCTAGCACCTTATCCCAAAGATCGGCTTTATCCATTCTTTTTATTAAATCAGAAATAGGATTCATATGTATTTAGGGTAATATTTCAGAAAAAAGACAAATCAGTCCATAAGACTCACGCCTCTGATTAGTATGAATCCAAATATAACTATTTTGCTTTTACCTCTTTTGTTGTACCTTAGTTTAGCTTCTAATAAGTTTAGAGTCCTATTTTGAATCTCAAAATCGATCTATTTGAGACATGATACCATTTAAAAAATAATTCCAGGCTAATAATTCGGTTCTTTTTCTACTATTTTTTCGCTAAAAAATTAAATCGTAGCTAAAACTATGTTTGAATTCTATAGCTCAAACTAGCGAAAAACAGTTCAAATTATTTTTGCCTACAATTACATTTTAACTGGTATGAAATACAAATCAAATTTGTTTGTATTCAAAATCGAACTCAGGTTTCTATACAGCAGTTTTTGTAACATCTCAAGTCTTCTTTAACTACACCATTTAAATGTTCTTGTTAAGGTATTTTTCTAATTTAGCAAAGAGACGAGCACTCAACAGAACACTCTTATCGAACACTACTGTTCAAAATCTTGCTTTCCAACTACAATTATTATCTCAACACTATCTTCATTTATTTTGTAGTAGATACTATCGACTCCAAAAACAAACCTTCTAATTATTTTTTATATGATCAACATTCTCAAAAGAGTAAGATCCTTGTACTATTATTTCGAAATAATCAAAAAAAAAAGACGCAAAGTATTTATCAGCCTGCGTCATTACAAATTTTAAAACTCTGTAATTAATGAATTCTTATGAAATCATTTTTTGCCTCATTACTTTAACCCCTTTAAGAAAACAATAAAAAACCCTACTAAAAGAACCACTAGAGCCTAAAAATCGCATTTGTAACCATCATAATTATATCTTTTTTTTGCGTTAAATATTTCTTCCCAAATCGATACGCATCAAACATTACAATATTGACAACCAGTCAAAAACCCACCCCCCCCTAAACTTTAAACAATCACTAACAAAAACAACATAAATCAATTTATTTTTCTGATTATATTTAGTTTTATTGATAATAATTTAACTTTTGTTTAGAATAACCCACAATAATTAAATCGTAAATTGCATTTGATTATTGATCAATTCTCAAAAACAAATGCTTACTACGCATTGAATTATGTATTATTTTTTTTAACTCAAAAGCCTTAGTCAAAACGGCTATGGTTATATTTTCAGAAAAATAAAAGAAAAGGGGGCGCCTAGGTATAAGCCTACTTTCAAAACTCAAATTGGTATAACTCAAAATTAATCGTAGCAAGAGGAACATATCCTATTGCCATTAAGTAACTACTCAAACCCAATAGTCAAATGAAAAGAATCAAAGTATTGGCACTAAGTGCCATCGCTACAGGATTATTATTTTCTTGTCAAAACGAAAATATCACTACATCGGATGTAGAAATTAAAGAAACCAGTAGTATTACTCCTGAATTTTTGGCCAAACTAGATGCTGTAGATATTAATACAAAATTCGTCAAAGAAATTGAAGTCACAAAATTGGACGGTTCCGTCGAAAAACAACTAATGTTAGACGATGACATTATTATGCCTTATAGCAAAATTCAAGAAATGTTCGCCTACTATGACAGGCAATTCAAAAGCTCCAAAACAAGCAAAAAACAATACGTTACACCAGATAGAGTACGTCAAGGAATAACAATCAGCGTTTATGGTTTCACAGGCTCCGGTGTCAATCAACTAACGGCAGACGCACGGCAAACCTTGGGTTGGGCCGTGGACAATCTTAATGCTGCACAAACCAATCTGACCTTCACCTTGGATTTTGGGACGGATTATGAAGATGCAGACATTGTTGTATATAGAGATCCAAACTCTCCGCGACCGGGGACACTTGCTTCTGCTGGCTTCCCTACTAACGGGCGTCCATTTAACGAAGTTAAACTCTACCCTTTGTTAGACACAAGAAGTGGCAACTACCTAGAAGCGACTATCGTCCATGAATTAGGACATTGTGTAGGTTTTCGTCACACAGACTGGTTTAGTAGAGAAAGCTGCAGTAATGTACCAGATCCAGAACCTCGTCTTGGAGCAATTTTAGTTCCTGGTACACCTAGAGGTTATGACCCGGGATCTATTATGAGAGCCTGCGTAAACCCGCGAACAGACGGAGAGTTCAACAACAACGACATTATAGCACTTCGAGCTATGTATCCAAGATAATCAACAAAAAGTACAACTCATAAATTTATGTCATAGAGAGGTTGCATTTCTGGCAACCTCTTTTTTTTATAAAAAACTCAGATAAGGCAAGAAAACCCCAAAAAAAATACATATTTCCTAAAAAACCTCCAGTATTCAAACTTCTAACTATCAATAATTGAATAAGCAGCAATTACACCATTAATTCCCCCAATAATTCGTAATTTTGAGGGATCAATTTTGAGAATTTTACATTTTTTTTAAATACAAAAATCTCATTTTGCTGAAGACTTAAAAGTTAACGTAATCTAAAAAAATACCTAAAATGAAAGTAACCGTAGTTGGAGCTGGAGCAGTAGGCGCAAGTTGTGCTGAGTATATTGCTATTAAAAATTTTGCTTCTGAAGTAGTAATCCTAGATATCAAAGAAGGTTTTGCAGAAGGAAAAGCCATGGATTTGATGCAAACGGCCTCTTTATTAAAATTTGACACACAAATAACTGGAAGTACTAGTGACTACTCCAAAACTGCAGGGTCAGATATCGCAGTTATTACAAGCGGAATCCCTCGTAAACCAGGAATGACTCGTGAGGAATTAATTGGAATTAATGCAGGTATCGTAAAAGATGTATCTTCTAATATCATCAAACATTCTCCAAATGCTATAATCATTGTAGTAAGTAACCCTATGGATACGATGACTTATTTGGTACACAAAACTACTGGATTGCCAAAAAACAAAATCATTGGTATGGGTGGTGCATTAGATAGTGCCCGTTTCAAATACAGATTAGCAGAAGCCCTGGAAGCTCCAATCTCTGATATTGATGGAATGGTAATTGGTGGACACAGTGACAAAGGAATGGTACCATTAACTCGACTAGCAACTCGTAACAGCGTAAAAGCTTCTGAGTTTTTGTCAGAAGAACGTCTAGAACAAGTAGCCGCTGACACCCGTGTGGGAGGAGCTACTCTAACTGGATTGTTAGGAACCAGTGCTTGGTATGCACCGGGAGCCGCAGTCTCTTCTATGGTACAAGCAATTGCATGTGATCAGAAAAAAATGTTCCCATGTTCTGCTCTACTAGACGGAGAATATGATCTAAGTGACCTTTGTATTGGTGTTCCAGTAATTCTTGGAAAAGATGGTTTAGAAAAAATCATCACCATCGAATTAGATGATGCCGAAAAAGCAAAAATGCAAGAAAGTGCCGCTGGAGTCAAAAAGACCAATGGATTATTGGCTCTTTAAGCAACAGTCATTTTTTGAATAAAGCTTATTGAAGTGGTTCAAACTTTTTCTACTCACTATAAAAATGCTTTTTTTATGCAATTCTTGTCTTTTTCTTAGTTCCTAGCATTGCTATAATGTACAGAAAACACTTTAATTGACTAAAAAACACCTTTTTTCAGTCAGAATCATAAAAGTTAGAACCACTTTAATTTTTAAAATAAAAGCTGCTTTGATGCAGCTTTTATTTTTTTATATTTGCAGCATGATGAAAAAAAGGTGTTTTGGAATATTAACCTCTGTACTCGCATTACTTGTGATCGTACAGCAACACACCATTGTATCTAATCCAGAGATTGTATTAGAATTTGTCAATATTGAAATTAATTCACCAGAAGCGCAAAATGCAATTACGATTATAGAACAGCAATTGCATGCTATTGGAGCAAAAAACACTAAAGTTTCAAAAGGGTTTAAAAAAGGTAAGCTCAAAATCACCTATTATGGCGATACGGATATCGCTTATATCAAAAAAGCCCTTTCTCATGAAAAAGATGCGTCTATTGCGCTCATTCTTCAGGATCAAGGAGAAAACAATCTTCCCAAAAAAGAAGAATTACAAGATTTCAAACTAAACATCTATGAAGTCCAAAAGGCATCTGATTTTAGTTCAGATTTTATTGTCAATACGACCTTAAAGCTTAAAAAATCACAAGACAAGCAAACTAAATTTGATTCTTATAGTTCTACCTTTGCTTCTTCAAACAATGACATTTGCAAACTTGTCATAAAAAGAACTCAAAAAATAACTGCCTACAATGAAATACCAGCTACTCGTATTTCATACCAGATCCCAGAAGTGCGTGCAGGCCCATTTTCTTAATCAAAATTCTTTTTTCTTTCTACAAGAAAGATCACTAATGGTATACGTATAATATAGCATTTCAAAAAAAGATGCTGCGAGTTCAATTCGTAGATGCTGTTGCTTGATGCAACATATTTATTATTGCTTTTCCATAATACACATGCAAAAGCATAACCACTAATAACCACAAACTAATTGTCATACTTGAAGAAAGACAAAAGTCTAATTCAATGTATTTGACTAAAATAAATACACAATGCAAAATAAAGGATTAATACGGGTATTTGCCATCCTATTCGGTTTGGTATGTATCTATCAATTATCATACACTTTTATCACAAACTCCAAGGAGAGTGAGGCAAAAGAATATGCGATACAAAAATTTGACACAAGTGTCGCTAATTATTCTAAATTAAGAGAAAAAGCAGAACGCGATTACTTAGATTCTATTGGAAAAACAGAAATATTTGCTGGAATCACCTATAAAGCTGCTAAAGAAAAAGAACTTAACAAAGGGCTTGACCTTAAAGGAGGAATCAATGTAATTCTTCAGATTTCTGTAAGAGACATCCTAAAAGGATTGGCAGACAACTCCAAAGACCCTGCATTCAACCAAGCGCTAAACGCTGCTTCTGAAGCGCAGAAAAGTAGTGACTCTGATTATGTAGACTTATTTTTTGACGCATACAATGCTATTCCAGACACCAAATTGGCTTCGCCAGATGTATTTGCGAATAAGACATTAAGTGATCAAATCAACTTCGAAATGTCTAATAGCGAAGTAGAACCTATTCTTCGTAGAAAAATAGACGAATCTATTACTTCTGCCTTTGAAGTATTACGTAAGCGTATTGACAAATTTGGTGTAACACAACCAAATATCCAACGTCTGGGAGAGTCTGGACGTATCTTGGTGGAGCTACCTGGTGCCAAAGATGTTGATCGTGTAAAAAAATTAGTTTCTAGTACTGCTCAATTAGAATTTTGGGATGTATATAAGCAAGAAGAACTTTTTGGTTTCTTAGCACAGGCCAACAGTGTCTTGAAAGAAATTGAAAATGTTAAAAAACCAAAGGAAGAAAGCAAAGAAACAACCAAAGACAGTACAAAAACGGCAGACTCTTCTATCGATGACTTATTAGAAGATGCAGAAGACACAACAGAAGCTGCAGAAGCAAATCCATTATTTGATTTGATCAAAGGTAGCGGCTACCAAGGTGGTCCTATACTAGCATCTGTTTCTGTAAAAGATACGGCACAGTTCATGTCTCATCTTAGAAACAGCAAAGTGCGCTCTTTACTTCCTACCGAACAGCGTTATGCAAAATTTGTTTGGGGAAAAGTTGATCAAGAAGGTGGACTAGTAGACCTATATGCTTTAAAAGGCAACAGAGACAACACTCCTGATATGAGTGGTGGTGTTATCACGGATGCTGCACAAAGTTATGATCAGGTTGGTCGTGTTGCAGTTACTATGCAAATGAACGGAAAGGGTGCCAAAAAATGGGAAGAAATGACCGGTAGAGCTTCTACACAAAGAAGTCAAATTGCCATTACTCTTGATGATGTAGTATATTCTGCTCCTGGTGTATCTAGCGGTCCAATTTCTGGTGGTCGTAGTGAGATTACAGGAGATTTCTCTATCGAAGAAGGTCAGGATTTGGCCAATGTATTACGTGCTGGTAAACTTCCTGCTCGTGCAACTATTATTCAAAGTGAAATTGTTGGTCCTTCATTAGGGCAAGAAGCTATTGATAGCGGTATTAGATCTTTCCTTATCGCATTAGCTTTGGTACTTATCTGGATGATTTTCTATTATGGTAAAGCTGGAATATTTGCAGATATTGCCTTGGTTGTAAACATCTTATTTATATTCGGAGTATTAGCTGGATTAAAAGCTGTATTAACCTTGCCTGGTATTGCAGGTATCGTATTGACCATAGGTATGTCGGTAGATGCAAACGTACTTATTTTTGAACGTATCCGAGAAGAATTAGCCAAAGGAAAAATACAAAAAGATGCAATCAAAGATGGTTTCAGTAATGCATTGTCTTCTATCCTTGATGCAAACATCACTACAGGTCTAACTGGTTTCATCTTATTACTTTTTGGAACAGGACCTATCCAAGGGTTTGCAACTACTCTATTAATTGGTATTGCTACTTCCTTGTTTACAGCAATCTTTATCACTCGTCTCTTTATAGATGGTTATGGTAAAAACGGTAAATCTCTAGACTTCTCTACTGGGGCTACCAAAAATCTTTTCCAGAACATCAATATTGATTTCTTAGGAAAACGCAAAATTGCATATGCTATATCAGGAGTATTGATCGCCGTCGGAATTGGTTCTTTGGTTACCCAAGGACTCAACCAAGGGGTCGATTTTGTTGGGGGACGCACTTACACTGTACGTTTTGCTAATGATGTTAATCCTACCGAAGTTGAAACCAAATTAATTGAAACTTTTGGAAGTGCTGACGCCAAAACTTTTGGAGCAAATAATCAGTTAAAAATTACAACAAAATACAAAGTTGATGAAGATGGAGAAGAAGTCGATTTAGAAATTCAACAAAAACTCCATGCGGCACTACAACCATATTTGGGTAGTATCAACTACAATCAATTCATGGACGGTAGTGACACCAAAAAAGTTGGAGTAATGTCTTCTATGAAAGTTGGACCAACCATTGCTGATGATATCAAAAAGAACTCTGTTTGGGCCGTATTAGGATCATTGTTCGTTGTATTCTTATACATCCTTCTACGTTTCCGTAGATGGCAGTTTAGTTTGGGAGCTGTTGCCGCAGTATTCCATGATGTATTGATCGTATTAGGAATCTTCTCATTGACCTACAAATTCATGCCTTTCAACATGGAGCTAGACCAAGCCTTTATAGCAGCAATCTTGACGGTAATCGGATACTCATTGAATGATACCGTGGTCGTATTTGATAGAATTCGCGAATTCTGGAATGAGCATACGGATTGGCCTATAGAAAAAACAGTAAACAGTGCATTGAACAGCACATTGAGTCGTACATTGAATACATCATTAACAACCTTGGTCGTGCTATTGGCGATATTTATATTTGGTGGTGAGTCTATTCAAGGATTCATGTTTGCCTTGATCGTTGGGGTAGTTGTAGGTACATACTCTTCGCTTTTCATCGCAACACCAGTAATGTTTGACACTGTCAAGAAAACAGGATTAAAGAGAGATATAAAACCTGAATTAGAAGAAAAAGAGCAAGAAAAGGTAACTGCTTAACTTCGTTAAGAAAATTACTGAAACACCAAGTTGTGTTTTGCTTTTGTATATCAAAAAAGCCGCTATTCTTATAGGATAGCGGCTTTTTTGATATACAGAACTCTTCTTGATTTTTTCTTTATCCTAGAAAAAAATTAAATCGGCATACAACATTATACCAGTAAAAAAATAGATAAAGCTTGTTTTTCTACTATTTTTTTACTCTAAAATTAAACCATAACCACTGGCTATGCTTGAATTTTACAGCTTGTACCATTTATCCTTTGAATTTACTGGGATACAATTTTCTTTTTACGCCTCAGCTTCAGTATAAAAACAAACTGTGACTAAGGATAAGCTTGGCTTTTATACTGAAACTTAAAAAAAAACCTTAATTCTCCTTCGGTAAATCCCAACAACATATGGGATTAAACTAGCCAAAAATAGTTCAAATTGCTTTAGCCTACCATTACATTTTATAGGGCATAAAAATCAAAACACTACTGAACTCAAAACCAAATCAAACTTTAGCATAAGATAAAATAGCTCAAAAAAACATCCCATTTAATCGTACCTTTGCCCAAAAAAAACAGTCTCGATGACCAAAATAAAATCAAGCTTTTTATTGTTTCTTGCGATAATTATAAATCATTCCATTACAATTGCTCAAATTAAAGGCAAAATCGTTGATGACCAAAACACCTCTCTAGAATATGCTACAGCTGCATTATACAATCAAGAAGACAAAACCCTAGTAACTGGTGTAATTACCAATACAGAAGGTGTTTTTTTAATAGAAAATATAAAAAAAGGAACATACTACCTAGAAGCCTCTTTTATCGGATACACCCCCAAAATCATAAAAAACCTTGACATCACCAATACAAACACATTACAAGACTTAGGGATCATCTCTCTAGAACTAGGAAAACAGTTGGACGAAGTTGTCGTTCAAGGTGAGCGCGCTACTGTAATCAACAAGATTGATCGTCAAATATTCGATGTAACAAAATTCAAAAACGCACAAGGAGGCACAGGTGAAGATGTTATCCGAAACCTACCCTCAGTGAGTATTGATGGACAAGGAGCAATCAGTGTTAGAGGAAGTACAGGTTTTGTTGTACTCCTCAATGGAAAACCTGTACAAGGTAATTCTAGCACCATTATTGCGCAGCTTCCTGCAAATGCTATAGAACGTGTAGAGGTTATCACCGCCCCTTCTGCAAAATATGATCCTGAAGGGAAAGCAGGTATCCTAAATATTATCACCAAAAAAGGAGCTACCAATGGGACATTTGGACAACTAAATACTCGAGGAGGATTGCCGTCTATAGAAACCTATGACAACGACAAAATACATCAACGCTACGGAGCTGACATTACCTATAATATACGAAACGAAAAATGGAACATTTCGTTAGGAGCTAGCTATCAACGAAACGACAAAGGAGGAAGACGAGAAGGAGATGTATACACTATTATAGAAGATACCCTAACACGATTTCCCTCTAGCGGAGAACGTAGTTTTGATGAAATTAATTATAGTGGCCGTTTTACCTTAGATTTTACACCAAATCGTACCAATAACTTTGCCATAAGCTTCTTTGCAGGCAAACGAAACAAAGAACGTCTTGCTGATATTGTTTACTTTGACAATCATGCGATCACACCAGCAAATACCGATAATAGACTATACACATTTCAATATTTCAATCACAACCTACGCGCTAGACAAAGCGATTTTGCGCTAGGTAGTTTTGACTATGAACATATATTCAAAAATACGTCAAAAATAACCACTTCTTTCTTATACGAATACACACTTTTGGGAGGTCCTACCGTCAATCAAAATCTTGGATTCCCAGATAATTCTATTCTTTATCAAGATGAGTTTAACACTAACGAGAATCCTTTGAATGGTATACGACTGCAACTTGACTACAGCTTCAAACCTTTTAGTATTGGCACACTAGAAACTGGATATCAATTTAGAAACCTAGATCATACTGGTGATTTTGTATACGAAAGACGCTCTAGCTTTGAGGCCGATTTTGAATTAGTTCCGGAGTTCTCTAGTGAAGTAAATTTGACACGAAGTATCCATTCATTATACACCCAATTCGCAGGTAAAAAAGGAAAATGGGATTATACTGCAGGTGCTAGATTAGAGCTTATGGACAGAACTCTTACCCTAAAAGACAAAGCGAATACCATCGACGAGACCTTTAATTTTGATTTTTCTAAAATCTATCCCTCGGCCTCTGTCCAATATGAGCTAAATGAAAACACAAATATCAAAGCTGCCTATAGTAAACGTGTACAACGCACCACAACCTTCAAAATGAATCCATTCCCAGAGCGTGAACATTCGGAGACATTAGAACAGGGAGACCCAAATCTGAAACCCGAATTTATCGATTTGGTAGAATTAGGCATCACAAAGAAATTAAATGGTAGCAATTCCATTTTTGCCACTGCTTATTTTCGAAACACAAAAAATTTGGTCAATAGAGTCAATACCGTATTTAATGATACTATTTTGAATCGGATCTATTCAAATGTAGGTAGTGGTCGCGCTATAGGGCTAGAAGTAGGCACACAGATAAAACCTACCAAAAATTGGTCAAATTTTATAGGAGCGAACATCTATAACTATACGATTGACGGCACCTTTGATAATAAACCCATCGATACAGAAACTACAGTATATTCCATCAACTGGAATACCACATATAATTTTTGGGATACTGCATCGATACAGTTTACTTTTAATTATTTATCAGATCGCGTAACTGCGCAGGGAACTGACTCTCGATACTACAGCCCGAATCTAACATTTCAAAAAAAGTTTTTTGACAATAGATTCACAGCAACGCTACAATGGCAAAATATTGACCTGGGAGTTTTAGACACCAACGAACAGCGAATTACAACCTCTAGACCCAATGATTTTTTTACGACCACCAACTATATTTATGAAGTTGATATGATTATTCTCAATCTATCCTACATTTTCAAAAACGGTAAGAACAAAACCAAGTTTATCGATAGTGAATTTGGAAAAAAGGAGTTTTAGCAACAAATAACAGTTTTTACGTAATTTTCGTCTCTTGCTTAGCTAATAGCGCCATTATGAGCTGCAAAAAAAGCTACAATTACTCAAAAAGTTGCTTACCATCATCAACAGCCAATCTTTCTCTTGCGATCAATATGGCCAGTTTCAAAAAGAGCGTGAATCACTCGTTAGAAAAATCATTCATCGCAATACAAATAAATACAAAACCATTGACTTATTTTTGAGTCAATGGTTTTTCTTTTATCACTATGTTTTTAAGCAGAACGAAATACTATTATAGTAATAATCAAAATGCAAAACAACACGCATTTTTTGTAATTATTCCCTATTCTCCTTTAAAAAACGCTATTTGTTACAAAAAAACAATTGATCCAACATCAAAAGTTACACCCACACGATGTATTCACCTAAAATACAGAGATAATACCATTTATCCTTTTAATTTACTGGGATAAAATTTTCTTTTTTCGCCTCAGCTTCAGCATAAAAATAACCATAACTACGGCTATGCTTGATGTTGCTGCTGAAGCTGAAACAAAAAAATCTTAATTTTTCTTTCCGGTAAATTCAAACAACAAATGGTATAAATAATTATTTACAAAAACCTAACATTACTTTGTACAAATTTTATTACTTTAGCATCACTATTTTTATTAAATCTAAATAAATGATATGAAACGTAATTTTTTTTTAATTCTTTTGGCTTGTTTTAGCCTTCAAAGCTGTTTGAGATTCGACTCCCCTGATCGTGACTGGGAACCAATAAAAAGTGCATTTGAACCTATTCATCTTTCTAGAGCAGAACTCAACAATTCTATACAGCTAAAACCTGCTAAAAGCATACTCAACTCAGGGAAAATCTACATTGTAAAAAATTTATTATTTGTAAATGAAAAGCTAGAGGGTTTTCATATTTTTGACAACTCGAATCCCGAAAATCCAAAAAAAATCAAATTCCTTGAAGTTCCTGGAGCTTCTGATTTAGCCATACGAGACTCCATTCTATATATAAATCAGGCGACCGATTTGATCACCCTTCAATTTGATTTGACCACACAAACGGTACAATTGACAAAAAGGATTAAAAACACTTTTCCAAAACTACTTTCTCCCGACAATTTCTTTGCAAATAACATCCCTGAAGATAATATTGTTATTAACTGGACCCCTATAAATTAAAAATCATGAGAAAAATAATAATTTTATTCCTATTCGCCATAAGCATCCTCGCATGCTCCACTGACAGTACCTCCAATGAATCTACAACTACCGATGGCCAAGGTGGTTCTTTTGCTACCTTTACACTCAAAGGCGATTATCTTTATGTTGTTGATTCGTTCGATCTCAATGTCTTCAGTATTTCCAAGGTTGACGAGCCTGTTCTGGTCAATAAAGCATACATAGGTTTTGATATTGAAACCCTATTTGGGTATAATGATTATTTGTATATAGGTTCTCGCAACGGAATGTTTATCTATAGTCTATCCAACCCAGAATTCCCAAAACAATTATCCCGCGTACAACATTTTACGGCTTGTGATCCTGTTATAGCCAATGATACACATTCTTACGTTACCCTACATAGTAATACGAATTGCGGTAACAACATTAATGTTCTCGAAATTTATGACATTAACACTATAACAGAGCCTGTTCTTGTTAGCTCCAGAAATTTAATTTCTCCAAAGGGCTTGGGTTTATTTGGCAATTATCTAATTGTTTGCGATGATGAGATAAAAATCTTTGACGTGAGTGATCCACAAAATTCAAAACTAGTCAATACGATTAACAAAGAGGCTTTTGACGTTATTATCAGAGACAACTTATTAATAGCTATAGGTGAAAATGGTTTATATCAATACAATTTACAAACCACAAAAGAAGGAGATTTTACTTATTCTATTTTGAGTACCATAACGATCTAATATCAAGAAAGCTAAACACCTTGTTTTTCCATTAAAAAAAACTATTACTACCCAAAATTACCGCAAAACGAAACAGCGTGTTCTATTTCTAAATTTCACCCTAATGATACAATACCAATTTAGGTATATAGATTCGTATTAATGACACTGTTATTTTTTTATATAAAAACACCGTGATGCTATTGCATAGCCGTAGCTATGGAATATATGAATAAGGCATTTAGATGGAAAAAGAACAAGGCGATATGCGCTATTATATAGCTAATTTGGTATAACAACAACTTATACCGTTTATCCTTTTAATTTACTGGGATAAAATCTTAATTTTTCTTTCCGGTAAATTCAAACAACAAATGGTATTATATCATGAAGTGATTTGAATAGCGCAAGAAAACGCTAGACTTTAATTTTTGAGATGAATACCTTTTTCATCAAAATCAAAAAACCCGATCATATTTACATAATGATCGGGTTTTTAATTTTTACTATATCAAAAATTAGCTTAATGCAGCTTTAATTCTACTGATAGCCTCTTTGATCTGTTCTTGGCTTGCAGCATATGATATACGAATACTCTTTGGCTCACCAAAAGCATCTCCTGTTACTGTTGCTACATTTGCTTCTTCTAACAAATACATGGCAAAGTCTGAAGCATTCTTAATTTCTTTTCCTTTCAATGTTTTACCAAAATAGTAAGACACATCTGGAAACACATAAAATGCTCCTTCTGGCTCATTACATTTGAATCCTTCTATACCTCCTAGCAATTCGAGAATCAAACTACGTCTGATTTTGAATTCGTCTACCATGTATTGTATCTTGCTTACTGGCGCTTCTAATGCTGTAATCACTGCACGTTGTGCGATACAATTAGCTCCACTAGTAACCTGCCCTTGTATCTTGTTACATGCTCTTGCTATGTATGCTGGAGCTCCAATATACCCAATTCTCCATCCTGTCATTGCAAAGGCTTTTGCAACACCATTTACAGTCACGGTACGATCATACATATCCTCGAACTGCGCCATGGAAGCATGACCTCCTACATAGTTAATATGCTCATAGATCTCGTCACTTACAACAACGATATTAGGATATTTTTTGAGTACATCTGCCAAAGCACGTAATTCCTCTTTGCTATAAATAGAACCACTAGGATTACATGGAGAACTATACCATAACATTTTTGTTTTTGGAGTAATAGCTGCTTCTAATTGTTCTGGTGTCATTTTAAAATCCGTATCAATAGATGTAGCAACCTCTACTGGTACCCCTTCTGCCAATTTAACTATATCACTATAACTCACCCAGTAAGGACATGGCAAAATCACCTCATCTCCTGGGTTAAGGCATACCTGAGCTACATTATACAAAGCCTGCTTAGCTCCTGTAGAAACAACGATTTGCGGATACTCATAATCAAGTCCGTTATCCCGTTTGAATTTGGTAATAATAGCATCCTTGAGCTCTACATAGCCATCTACTGGCGTATAAGAGTTGTAATTATCATTGACTGCTTGTATAGCAGCATCCTTAATAAAATCCGGTGTATTAAAATCAGGTTCACCAAGACTCAATCCAATGATATCTTTTCCTTCTGTTCGTAATTCTCTCGCTTTTGCTGCCATTGCTAATGTAGCAGATGTAGCAAGGCTGTTGATTCTGTCTGATAACTGGTTGTTCATCTTTTTGTACTAGGTAAAATAAAAAATTAAGCTTAAAGCGCTGGCTTAACACCCATTTCTTTCAAATGTTTGAAATGAGCTACAATTGCCATACGTGTTGTTTTATATTCATGATATGGCAAATTGAATTCGGCAGCAGTCTGCTTGACGATTTTTGCAATTTTACCATAATGTACATGACTAATATTCGGAAAAATATGATGTTCTACCTGATGATTTAATCCTCCGGTAAACCAATTCACAATTTTGTTTTTCGTTCCAAAATTTACTGTGGTCATAAGCTGATGAATCGCCCAAGTATTTTTCATACTCCCATCCTTCTCTGGCAGAGGCATTACTGTATCTTCTACAACGTGTGCTAATTGAAACACCACACTAAGAATTAACCCCGCTACATAATGCATAATAAAAAATCCTATTAAGACTTTCCACCAAGCAATAGACATAAAAATCATAGGAATTACAATCCAAATTATGGTATAAATAATTTTTGTAATCACTACAGTACTCCATTGTTTGAGAGGACTAGGCATTTTGCCATATGACAGTTTACGTTTCAAATATCTTCTGGATTGTTTAAAATCTGTGGTTAACGCCCAGTTGAAGGTCAATAATCCATACAAAAATATAGAATAATAATGTTGAAACTTATGAAAACGTTGCCACTTCGCATGTTTACTAAATCTAATCACTCGACCGGCATCAAGATCCTCGTCATGACCATGAATATTAGTATAGGTATGGTGTAGTACATTATGTTGCACTTGCCAGTTATAAACATTACCTGCTAGGATGTACAAACTCCCACCCATCAACTTATTAATCCATTTTTTGGAAGAATAGGAACCATGATTCCCATCATGCATAACATTCATTCCCACACCTGCCATACCAATACCCATAATAATAGTCAATAACAATAACCACCATTGCGAGATATCAACTGTCAGTAGTAAGAAATAAGGTGTCAGAAATAAGGAAAACATTACAACTGTTTTAACATGTAGTTTCCAGTTGCCTGTCCTTTTAATGTTATTTTCTTTAAAATATTGATTAACGCGTTTATTCAATGTTTTGAAGAATTTAGCCGAATCTGTCCGACTAAATCTAATATTTGTAGTACTCATAGCTCTTTTTATTTCAATCTTAATGACCTTTTACCTTTAGCAAACACCTACCAAAAAATCCATAAAAGCCTTTGTAACAAATAACTATAGACAATTAATCCATCATCATTATGCACCAGATTGCGAAGTAAAGTTAGCTATTTAAATTTTTTCCTAAGTGTTAAAATGAAAAAAATAACTAGATACCGTACTTTTGTGCTTTGAAGTACTATAAGCTTCGTACATAATAACCAATATATGGATTGCATCTCAAAATATTTTCCAGACTTAAACACCAAACAACAAGAACAATTTGAAAAATTAAAACCATTATATTCGGAGTGGAATGCCAAAATCAATGTTGTTTCCAGAAAAGATATTGATGCACTCTATGAACGTCATGTACTGCACTCATTAGCTATAGCCAAAGTAATGCCATTTCTCCCAGCAGCCAAAGTAATGGATGTTGGTACAGGGGGAGGATTTCCTGGGATACCTCTAGCTATTCTATTTCCGGATACAGAATTTTATTTGATTGATGTAATTGCCAAAAAAATCAAAGTCGTCAACGAAGTTGTCAAAGGGCTAGGGTTAAAAAACGTAAAAGCAGAACAGCGTCGAGCTGGCACTTTTGAAGAGCGCTTTGATTTTGTCGTGAGCCGAGCAGTAACAAATATGCCAGATTTTGTCAAATGGGTTCGAAAAAACACCTTGAAAAACTCCAACCACGAACTCCAAAACGGAATTCTATACCTAAAAGGAGGTGATTTGACGGAAGAATTAGCGCTGTTTCCCAATGCCAAACAACACCCTATTTCTGATTTTTTTGAAGAAGCTTTCTTTGAGACCAAAAAGGTCGTATACCAGCCTTTAAAATACAAAAAATAACTCAACAACCATTCCATATTAACTACTGATTATCAACACATATCTCTTTATCTAAGTTTTAAAATTTACAATAAAAAACCCTCAAAAAAAGAGTATCGGCATCTACAACACTCAATTAAAATTGTTGAAATTTGATTTGAATGGTATATCCTATACTACTATTTGTTTTTTTTAATCACAACTACTTCAGAAAATCAACACAACATAATGTTAAAAATATAGCTATACCGAAAAAAATGGGTAGTAAAAAATCATTGATAACAAGGGGTATTTGTTTGATTTCGGACACAACAAAGTAGATGCTCGAAAGGCTTTTAATTTTTCTCTTAGATATAAATTATACCTGTATAAAACCAATATAGAGCCGAAAAAGCTTTTTGATCAAACAAGCATGAGTATAAAACTGAGGTTTAGGCTTCAGTTTTCTCTGTCAAATGAGCTTCAAACAGTGTTGCAAAATGCTTACATAATTTCTCTTTTACCTCTAGAATATCTACAGTCGCTTTCCCTAACTCCACATTCAACGATGTGACACCTTTTCCTTTGATTCCGCATGGAATTATATGATCAAAATACCCTAAATCTGCATTGACGTTCAAAGCAAAACCATGCATTGTAACCCATCGGCTTGCACGTACACCCATAGCACATATCTTGCGTGCAAATGGTGTATCTATATCTAACCAAACTCCTGTTTCTCCTTTACTACGTGTTGCTTCTATCCCGTATTCTGCCAAGGTCAATATGACCATTTCTTCTAAAAAACGTAGATATTTATGAATATCTGTAAAGAAATTTTCTAAATCTAAAATTGGATACCCTACAATTTGCCCAGGGCCATGATATGTGATATCCCCACCCCTATTAATTTTATGAAAAGTAGCATCAATTGCTTCTAATTGAGATTCGTTTAGCAAAAAGTTGGTGACATCACCGCTTTTGCCTAATGTATACACATGCGGATGCTCTACGAATAGGAGATAATTAGGGGTTTCTAAGGTAAGTTCTTCTCTTCGGTTTCGAATTTTTATATCCAAAACTTGCTGAAAAAGAGTTTCTTGATACTCCCACGTATCTACATAATTACGTTTTCCTAATTCTTGTACTTGGATTGTTTTATTCATCTGCTGCAAAGATACATTATAGAATTCAAAATTATCAATTTGCATTCTTCAGAATCTCAAATATCACGATCTCTACAACCCCGTATCTAATACATTCTTCATATCCACTTAGTTCGGTTTATTCAAGATTACCAATGCTGCAATTACACCCGGAACCCAACCACATAACGTTAATAAAAAAACGATCACCACAGACCCACATCCTTTGTCCAGAACAGCCAAAGGCGGAAAAAATATTGACAATAATACTCTAAAAATTCCCATAGTATAATTTGAGCACAAAATTAATTAATTACACACAATCTTGGACACTTTATTTTCACGATGTACACCTCTTGCCTTTTTCTCTTCCCCAAAAAATGGATCAGACTCACCCATATTTCGTTATTACTCTTTTCTGATCGAATTCTATTTCATTTCTAGGTCAAAAACGAAAAATCAAGATATGTTCTATACAAAATCAAAAGCCCTCCTCTAATAAGACACACTTCTTTGAATATTGTTACATTTTTGATTCCAAAAAACACTCTAAGATCAAAATCAAATAAGAACTATATCGACTGCATCTCTATTGCTACAAACAGTAAGTTTCTAGTCCTACGATATGAATATACGTATTTCATAATCAAGCAACCTACCTATTTTACCTTCGCCTTTAAAAAAATTAAAGGTCAATAATCAGTATAAAATACGGTTTACCCTTTGACTTACCTTAAACTTTACTCCTTACTTTTTCTTATAATTCCATTAAATACCATAATTTTGTGGCTCTAAAAAAAAACACCATGCAATTATCCGAACAAGAGCTTGTACGCCGAGAAAAACTCACTTCATTGCGCGCTATGGGAATCAACCCCTATCCAGCAGCGCTTTTTCCTGTAGATCAAACTTCTACAAGTATTAAACAAGGCTATGAAGAAGGCAAAAAAGTAGTAATTGCCGGACGATTGATGCGTAAAAAAGTTCAAGGAAAAGCATCTTTTGCCGAAATTCAAGATGCTGAAGGAAGAATTCAAGTATATTTTAATCGAGACGAAATTTGTCCGGGAGAAGATAAAACAAAATATAATGAGCTATTCAAAAAACTCCTTGATTTAGGAGATTTTATAGGAATTGAAGGAACCTTGTTTACGACACAAGTTGGAGAAATCACCGTTTTGATTACGGACTTTAAGCTTTTGAGCAAAGCTCTGAAGCCACTACCACTTCCTAAAACTGATAGTGAAGGAAAAACCTATGACGAATTCAATGATCCAGAATTGCGCTATCGTCAACGATACGCCGATCTTGTTGTAAACCCACATGTCAAGGAGGTATTTGTCAAACGCACAAAACTCTTTAATGCTATGCGTTCTTTCTTCAACGATCGTGAGTATTTTGAAGTAGAAACACCGATTTTGCAACCTATTCCAGGTGGAGCATCGGCACGACCATTTATGACACACCACAATTCTCTAGATATTCCTTTATATATGCGAATTGCGAATGAATTATATCTCAAAAGACTTATTGTTGGTGGTTTTGATGGTGTCTATGAGTTTTCCAAAAACTTCCGTAATGAGGGGATGGATCGCACACACAATCCAGAGTTTACCGCAATGGAGATTTATGTCGCCTACAAGGATTACAACTGGATGATGGATTTTTGTGAGCAATTACTAGAACACTGTGCTATTGCTGTAAACGGAACAAGCAAAGCAGTATTCGGAGAACATGAAATTGATTTCAAAGCACCATATGCACGCGTTACCATGGCAGAATCCATCAAACACTTTACAGACTTTGATATTACAGGAAAAACAGAAGATGAAATCAGAACTGCAGCCAAAGGTATGGGAATCGAAGTAGATGACACCATGGGTAAGGGCAAATTAATTGATGAGATTTTTGGAGAAAAATGTGAAGGTCAGTACATACAACCAACATTTATTACAGATTACCCAAAGGAAATGAGTCCGTTGTGCAAGGAACATAGAGATAACCCAGAACTTACAGAACGTTTTGAATTGATGGTTTGTGGTAAAGAAATCGCTAATGCGTACACAGAGCTTAATGACCCTATTGATCAGCTCAATCGCTTTGAAGAACAATTAAAACTGAGTGAAAAAGGCGATGATGAAGCCATGTTTATTGACCGTGATTTTATCCGAGCGTTAGAATATGGCATGCCACCTACATCAGGTATGGGAATTGGCATGGATCGCTTAATTATGTATCTAACCAACAATCAGTCTATCCAAGAAGTACTCTTCTTTCCACAGATGCGCCCAGAAAAACAACAACTGGTACTCAATGATAACGAAAAAGCAATTTTTGAAGTTCTAAAAAAAGAAAAAACTATTACCCTTGCTGATCTCAAATCTGCATCAGGATTAAGCAACAAGGCTTGGGACAAAGGAATAAAAGGCTTGTCAAAACATGGCGTAGCCAAAGTAACGAAGACAGAAGACAACTTATTAGTCGAATTACAAGGATAAATTAGAGTTACTAGCAGGAACTACTAAAAAATTCTATTCAAAAAAAAGATCGAATCCAATTGGGATTCGATCTTTTTTTCTGACAATCTTAATTACCAAATATCATACGCTCTATGCAAAGGTCCTGGTCCTGGTTTGCCCCATCCCCCACTGTAGGCTGCCCATTTGTAATCACATCGCAATTCGACAAGCCTCTTGGATGCACTCCATATATCAAAATAATCCTTTGGTCCATCTGGGTTTGCATAATCTCTAGCACATGGAATCTGGGTTCTTGACCTGTTTTTATAACTAGGATGTGCTTTTTTACCTACATAAACTATCGGATGCGTCTGTACTCTTTCCAATGCGCTCCAATTATAATATTCTCCTTCACTATGCTGCGCATAATATGCTCCAACAGCAGTTTCTCCTGCAATTTTCACCTTTACAGTAATATGCTCCCAATCATAATCATGTCCTCCTGTTTTCCCTATACAATTGGGTTGCCTCCAATATGCCCACCAGTACGAAATAAAATAATGTGATAAGTCTGTATTACGAACAATTGTGTAATACGAACGAATAAGCGCTTTTTTATCTTTGATATCCCCATCAAAATGCCCATCACTAATTCCATTGTCATGAAGTTTTCCTGAACAATTGTCCTGAGATCTACCGCCAGAATTCCAAAATATTACCCCGGCATTCTGAGGAAATGTTCTTGCATCACGATCAAATCGTAACTGTGGTGCAAACTTAAGTGCTAATGCCTTGCGCTGTGCCTCCGTAAGCCCTGCATTATAATGAACGCATCCTGAACATTGGCTTTTGGCAGCTACTGTTTCGCTAACAGGAACTGTTTCTTGCGAAACAACATGCTCCGTTACCTCTTTTTCACAACTCCAAAGGAATACTGTAAGAAGTAGCGCATAAAAAAAATTTGTGTGTGTCATTTTAAAAATATTAAATTATTAGTAGTTAGTTCACCCAAGTCAAAAGTACTTTTTACTATTGTTATTTGTATTTCAAAATTGTTACCAAGTCAGTATTAATGGGCTATATAAAGGACTGAAAAATAATCTTATGCTTAAAAACAATCACACAACTTTAACATTCAATCGATATAAAAATTTTAGTCCACATTAAACCTTTTCTTTTTCTTTACGTCTTACCACCATAATAACCCATTAAACATATAGTACCATGAAAATATTTTTGAATATAGCAATAGCAATGTGTATGATAGGAAGTATGGTAGCACAGGAGACACCTATCTCAAAAAAAAATAATTCCCACAAAAAAGCTCAATTATCCCCAGAACAACAAGCAACACTTAGAACAAAGCAATTAGATTTGCGTCTAGATCTAAACACAGCACAAGAAAAAAAAATCCACCAATTGCTACTAGATAACGCCAAAAAACGAGTAGCGCACAAGACCACCAAGAAACAAGGAGAAAAGAAACAACTGACTCCTGAAGAAAGATACCAGCGAAAGCTCAAAAAACTAGATCATCAATTGGCACATCAATCAGCAATGAAAACTATTCTGGATGACAAACAATACGAACAATGGAAACAACATTCTGCTCGTAAACATGGAAAAAAGAAAAGACATCAACACAAAGCAAAATCTGCAGGACGCTAAGCATATCACCTATCCTATCAAATAAGAAATAACATAGGTGCTAATAATAAACACAAAACTCCTGACATCTTTCAGGAGTTTTGTGTTTAAAAATACTATTAAAAAAAAGGAGTGACACATCGTATCACTCCTTTTACAATCATCAAAACAAGAGATCTTATAATCATTCCATTATACAAGATCCCTTCTTTTGATGGCAAATTACTCGTTTATTGATTTTGTACAAACTTTGTATCTCTAGTATTTTTTTGCACTGCAATTGCGGCAAACAAACTCAAGGTAAATGACATTCCGTAAAACCCTTTTTCACTAAATGTCAAATCAGCATTCCACAAACCGATAATTAGTAACAATATAGAGATAAGTGCACAAAACCAACTGATACCCGAATAGATCTCGGTAACAGGAACACCCTCTAATCGATCCCTAACACTTTTTTGTACGGATATCGCTGAGAACAACCCAAATAATAGGATCGTAAAATAATACCCTTTTTCGTTCAAAAACATCGCAGCATTCCATAATCCAATACAATAAGAGGCCATTCCTGCAAACAATGCGATCCATGAAGCAGAGACAAACGCTTTGGTTGGTTTCTGATCAAAAACAACATGTTTCTCGTTTCCTTTCTTTTCTTCCTGATTAAAAATCTGATTTTCCATTATTCTTTGTTTTGATAATTACTATTGTAGCATTGGTGATTATCCCTAACTACAGAACAAAGATGCAACAACCTCAATGCTTACAAAACACAATTTTATCACTTTACTTATGATTTAAACAGAATAAAAAACATATAATAAACTATTTATCATATATTTACTATATAAAAATCTTATGATTAAATGAACACAATTTCTAATATCATATCCACACTCTCTGAAGAAGAGAAAGGTAATTTTATTTCGCTTTTACGCAAAAAGAATCGTAGGAACGACACAAAAAACATCCAACTCTTCAAGTTATTAGATATGAATCAGATTCCAAAAAACTTAGACATTCAGTTATACGGAAAACCTTCAAAAAACACCTATTACGCTTTATACAAAAGACTCTATGACAATCTCCTGGATTTTATTGCACTTAATAGTTTTAAAAACGAAACTTCTGAAGAACTAGAAATCTTCAAAATGCTCTTAGCTAGTCGCATATTTTTTGAGCACAAAAAATATGTTTTAGGTTTCAAAACCATTAACAAGGCAGAGAAAAAAGCATTGGAACATGATTGCTACAGCATCTTAAGTGAACTCTACCAAACAAAGATGCAATATGCACACATACCTGCTTCGGAACCATTCCCAACCTTGGTCTCAAAATTCAAGACCAATCAACAATTGGCACAGCAAGAAGAAAACCTGACACTGGTCTATGCCATTATCAAGCAACAACTGATCAAAGGCGCAATGACCAACGCTAAACAAGATATTGCAGTACTGATAACAACAACACTCCAAGATCACGCCATAGAAATAAGTGACTCCATGACTTTCAAATCATTATATCAATTAATGGAAATGGTCACAACGATCGCCAATGCGCATAGAGATTATCATACAGTACTCCCCTTTATGACCGCTGCATATAATAGTGTACTAAAAAAGCCCCGAACACCGCATAAACATCTTTTTTACCACATAAACATCCTGTACCTTATGAGTAATGCGTTGTTTCGGTATAAAGATTTTGATCGAGCACACTCCTATCTACATATGATGGAAAAACATCTACAAGAACAAGATGGCAAATATCATATAGCACAATCTGGAAAACTAGTATTACTCAAGGCTCTAATTGCAAACTATTCTGGAAAATCCAAAAATGCCATCGAATACCTCGAACAGTACCAAATGACAAAAGCGTATAAAAATACTGATCTAAAATTTGAACTACATTTATGTCTTTTGGTTTGTTATTTCCAACAAAACTGTTTCAAAGACGCACATAGCGTCCTCCGTTTATTCACCAATAGTGATCAATGGTATACAGAACATATTGGACATGACTGGGTATTGAAAAAACATCTGATAGAGATTTTATTACACATAGAATTAGGCAACAATAATCTCGTAGACTCCCGCATCAAGAGTTTTGAAAGAAAACATTACCCCTACCTCAAAAAAGTTAAGGAACATCGTGTAATTACTTTTCTACAATTAGTTCGCATTTATTATCATTACCCAGAACAAATCACCTCCATAGAGTTCAGAGATAAGGTAGAAAACTCCTTTGATTGGATCACTTCCAAACAAGAAGATATCTATGTCATGAGTTTTTATGCTTGGCTAAAAAGCAAGATGTATAAAACCAATTTGTATCAAACTACGTTGGCACTCATACATTCTACTACCTAAGCAAAAAAAATGCTCTCAATTACACATTCCAAACCTAGAATTTATCTTAATTTTTTCAATTTCCCAAAAAACAGTTCAATACCTCTAGTTTCTAAAACTTTTTTTTTCGTGCAACATTGCTATAATACCATGTATCCCTTGAATGTACTGGGATAAAATTTTCTTTTCTCGCCTCAGTTCCGATATAAAAACAAACCATAATTAAGGCTATGCTTGATGTTGCTGCTGCAACTGAAACAAAAAAAGCTTAATCTTTCTTTCTGGTCAATTCAAACAACAAATGGTATAATGTTCTAATTGTATTTGAACTGAATTCAATTTTAAATGTATCAGTCCGATTGAGAGATGATAAAAATCATCTTTAGTTTGGAGCTAATAGATAATCTTTGTGCCTAGACATTTAAAACTCATCTATTATGGCTCATCAAAAAACTACATCCCTTTTATTTTTTTCTTTTCTCCTTATATCGATTCACATTATGGCACAAACACTGGACATCAATGCGGATGTACGTGCCCGTTTTGAGTACCGTCATGGTTTTAACAACCTATTCCCTAACCATACAGAACCAGCTGCTTTTGTCAACCAACGCACTCGACTAAATGCCAACTACAAGGCAGAGAAACTTCAGCTTTTTGTCGCTATCCAAGATGTAAGTACTTGGGGAGATACTCGGCAAATACTGGCTACCGATGGTAATGATTCCTTTGCTCTATTTCAAGCTTGGACACAATTACAACTCAACAAAAACTGGTCTACAAAATTAGGGAGACAAGTAATCTCCTACGATGATCAACGCATTTTTGGAGGTTTAGATTGGGCAATGCAAGGTCGTTTTCATGATGCCGCTATTATCAAGTACGAGGGTACTAATATCCTATTTGATATTGGAGGTGCTTTTAGTCAAGAGCAACCGATAAATGAAGGAAACACCTATACTATTCAAGGTTTTTTTACGTACAAATCGATGCAGTATGCCTATTTCAGAAAATCTTGGACAAAGAGTTCTGTTAGTTTCCTTTTTCTAAATACCGGTTTTCAAAACTTCAGCGGAGACACCAATGATATTGTAGATGGCGTTTCCTATCGCCATACAATCGGTTCTTATTTCAAGATTCCTCTAGAAAAATTACAAATAACTGGTAGTGCTTATTATCAATTTGGCGAAGCTAATACAACTACTGATCTCGCAGGGTACCAAATTGCATTGGAAACACTATATCAAACAAACAAAGCTATCTATGGATTAGGCTTTGAAATACTTAGCGGAACGGATCAAAATGGCGATTCTAAAAACAAATCCTTTTTTCCTTTATACGGAACAAACCACAAGTTTAATGGCTTTATGGATTATTTCTATGTAGGTAATCATGTTAACAATGTAGGGCTTAATGACCTCTACGCAAAGGCTGTAGTTACTACCGGAACGAAATCTAGCTTTCTTGTAAAAGGGCATTACTTTGCAGCAAATGCAGATCTGACAAACAATGCTGATAGCTATTTGGGTACAGAGATTGACTTTGTTTATACACAAAAACTAATGCCCTCTGTAAAACTAAATCTTGGATACTCCCATATGTTTGCTTCAGAGAGCATGTCTCTTATAAAGGTAGGAAGACCACATGACAATACAAATAACTGGGGATGGGCACAATTACTTATTCGTCCCACGCTTTTCAAAACTGATTTGAACAAAAAACAAAGAACAAAACCCGAAAGTACACCATAGAACAAGAAATACTTCTCTAGTTATAGTTATTTTGTCTCTAGGTGACTTATATCATCTTTTTATACAGATCATTTCCTGACTTTTGTGACATGCCCAAAGGCATATAGTTCTAATCATCTTTTATTTTTCGAATAAAAATCAGTTCAAAATGCCTATCAAAAGCTACATAGTTCACCCAATAAAAGGACAAAAAGAAGCCTTACTAATCGCCTTGAGAAATCTAACACAGTGTGAAGTCATTCCTGCAGAAAACCAAAATGTTTTGGCCCTTGTAACCGATACATCCAACCAAAAAGAGGAAGAACTACTCATAGAGCAGATTGACACCATCAGCAGCCTACAATCCCTATCTCTGGTCTCTGGCTTTAACACCACCCATAATTAATATATCTATGTACAAATCTGAAACAACTAGAAGGAACTTTATCAAGAAAATGGCAATGTTATCCGCAATGACGGCTGCTGCCTCCATGTTTCCGGGTATCTTATTTGCTAGTGAGCAAGAAAACGGAATCCCTCAAGATGCTAATTTAGATTGGAAAAAAGGTCCCTGTAGATTCTGTGGTGTAGGATGTGGCATACTTGTAGGCACCGAAAATGGCAAGGCTGTTGCGGTAAAAGGAGACCCGAACTCTTCTGTAAACAAGGGGTTACTTTGCGTAAAAGGATATCATCAAATCATGTGTATCCAATCCAAAGATAGGCTTACACACGCCTTGGTCAAAAAAAATGGCACCTACGTCCAAACTCCTATCAATGAGGCGTTGGATATTGTTGCTAACAAAATGAAAGAAACGATCACGGCGCATGGCAAGGATGCTGTGGCCATGTATACTTCGGGACAATCCACGATCCCCGAAGGCTATATCGCTTCCAAATTAATGAAAGGGGCTATTGGCACAAATAATTTGGACTGTAACGCACGCTTGTGTATGGCAAGTGCCGTAGCTGGATTCTTGACTACTTTTGGAGCAGACGAACCGATGGGTTGTTACGAGGACATTGACCATGCAGATTATTTTGTGACTTGGGGAAATAATATGGCAGAAATGCATCCCGTATTATTCTCACGAATGTTAGAACAAAAATCCCGCCGAGGTGCCAAAATTATTGATTTTGCTACCAGAACAACACGCTCTAGTACCGCTTCTGATACATCCATTTTGTTTGAACCTCAAACGGATCTAGCAATTGCAAATGCAATTTGTTATGAGATTATTAAAAATGGATGGGTGAATAATTCCTTTGTTGAAAAGCATTGTAGCTTCAGTAAAGGACGGACTCAAATGGGATACGGACTAGAAGACAGCTATAAATTTGTAGACAAGCCAGAAAAAATAGACTTTGAAGCCTACAAAGAATTTTTGAAAGACTACAGTCCAGAAAAAGTTTCTAACTATGCTAAAGTAACTGTAAAGGACATCAAATATCTCGCTGCTATCTATGGAGATCCAAACAAAAAAGTCGTTTCCTACTGGTGTATGGGAATGAATCAACATACAAGAGGAACTTGGATGAACAACCTAGTATACAACATTCATCTACTTACAGGAAAAATATCGCAACCTGGTAATGGCCCATTTTCTTTGACTGGCCAACCATCTGCTTGTGGCACTGCTCGTGAGGTAGGAACTTTTACACACAAACTACCTCATGGGGTTGTCATGAACAAAAAAGACCGGGAGATGGCTGCCAAAATCTGGAAGGTTCCTGTCGAAAAAATTCCATCTAAACCTACCTATCATGCAACAGAAATGTTCCGAGCGGTGGATCGCGGTGCTATAAAATTTATATGGACACAAGCAACAAATCCACTGGTTTCATTACCTAAAACCAGTCGTTATCGACCAGCAATGGAAAAGAAATCTTGTTTTGTTGTAGTCTCTGATGTTTTTCCTACACCGACCTCGGACGTAGCAGATGTTATTCTTCCAGCTTCTTGGCATATAGAAAAAAGTGGTCTCTATGGAAACTCGGAACGTAGGACACAACATTGGAATAAAATGGTAGAGGGCCCTGGAGAAACTATGGACGATGCCTGGATGTTTATAGAGGTAGCAAAGCGAATGGGATATGGGGATTTGTTCCCGTATAGTAAAGAAAATCATGTAGAAGAAATCTATAACGAATACCGACAATTCCATGAAGGAGCCAAACATGGTATGGCTCCGCTAGAAGTTTTGAAAAAGGAATCGGGTGCTATTTGGCCCTATGTAAATGGCAAATCAACACAATGGCGATTCAATGCCCAATATGACCCTGCTTGTTCCAATGGAGAAGATTTTCATTTTTATGGCAAACCGGATGGCAAAGCAGTTATATGGCAACGCCCTTTTGAAGAAGCTCCCGAAAAACCTGATCAAGAATACCCTTTCTGGCTCAATACAGGCCGGGTTATAGAACATTGGCATACTGGCTCTATGACACGTAGAATCCCTGTTTTGCATCAGGCGATGCCTAATGCCTATGTAGAGTTTCATCCGGATGATGCAAAGTCACTGGGCATAAGAAATAAGGAACGTATCAAAATCACTTCTCGTCGAGGTTCTTGTATTTTACCTGCTTCTATCAATGAACGTGGATTACCTACAAAAGGGCAGGTATTTGTCCCTTTTTTTGATGAGAATATGCTGATCAATGATGTCACCTTGGATGCTTTCTGTCCTATATCAAAAGAACCTGATTATAAAAAATGTGCTGTCAAAGTGGAAAAAGTTTAGACTGATGAAAAAAAGACTCGGAATCATATCATTTTTTGTAATCATTTTTATAGCCTTTATATCCATTTGGAATTTTAGCTATCAACAAGGATTCGAAGAAGCCTATATCCCTATAATTGAAACTCCGTCTAGAAACGCTATTCCAACTGAGAGTGGGGTTTTCAAACGATTTGACGAAACTGGTATAGCATATTCAAATATGCCCGTAGATGAAGAATACCAGCGAACATTGCATACATATTATGAAAATAGAGCTTATCCAGGTGCGCCTCCAAGCATTCCGCATCCTGTAACAAAAGAACGTAGTCTAGGAGGTAACACCTGTCTCCAATGTCATCGACACGGTGGTTTTGTAGAAAAATTCCAAGCATATGCACCTGTTACTCCACATCCCGAAATGACCAATTGTCGGCAATGTCACGTGACCAAAAACACCCAACATACGTTTAAGGCCTTTGCTTTCGCGAAAGCACAACCACCAACAGTAGGAAAAGGTGTAAACAATGCCCTCCTTGGAAGCCCACCTACGATACCACACCAATTACAAATGAGAGAAAACTGTATTGCTTGTCATGCAGGCCCTAGTGCTCCCAAAGAAATTAGGGTATCACATCCTGAACGCATTAACTGTAGACAATGCCATTTACCCAAAACCCATGGCCAATATCAATCAAGTGCGAGCACTTTTCTAAAACTCTATAACACTGCTGATGAAGAATAAAGAAATCACATATCATCTACTCATCCTACTCTTATTGATACTCAACTCTTGTAAGGAAAAAAATAAATACCATACGATTACGGACAAAATCGCAGCAGAGAGTAAGCCCTATCATGGAGAGCTCTCCTCGGACGAATTACTAGCAGATATACCGCTTATTAAAATTACCGAAGGCAAACATACCTTCTTGATACCGGAGCGAAAAGGACAAATACAATCATTTGCCTGTATAGAATGTCATAGCAAACCCGTATCGCAAATGAAAGGTTTGGAAAAACAAAAAGCTCATTGGAATATCAAAATGAGTCATGCTAATACTGATGTTATGAATTGTGCAAGCTGTCATAATGGGAAGGATATGAACACCCTACATACTTTAACTAGGCAGCCTGTAGACTTCAACCTGAGCTATAAACTCTGTGCCCAATGTCACTCGGACCAGTTTGAAGATTGGAAAGGTGGTGCGCATGGGAAAAAAGTTGCTGGATGGACTGCTCCTCGAGCTTCTATGACCTGTGTGAATTGTCATAACCCACATAATCCAAGTTTTGACAAAAGATGGCCAGTACAATTCAATACACAAAAAGCTGTAGAGCGTAACGAAACATTAGATCATTAAAAATAAAGGTTATGAGTAAGAATAAAAAATGGTACACTCTAGACCTCGGTCTTAACAAGAAAAAAAACACTACTGGATCGTGCAGTTGCGGGAATATTTCTGAAAACTGTACTAGCGCAAAACAAGAATTAAGTGCTGATGAATTTTATAAAGCTGCCGTCAATGCCTCGATTGGAGAAGAACGGCACAAAGATGGTTTTGATCAGGTTTTTGATGTAAAAATGGATCGCAGGAATGCGTTCAAAAAACTGACAGCCAGTCTCCTTATTGGTGCTGGTGCCGTAAGTACTTCTTGTAGTATTATCACGGGAGATGACACCAAAGAAAAAGCCCAAATTAATTGGGAAGAGCAGTTCAAAGGAAACTATAAACTGATGACCGATGAGGAGAAACAAGGAACCATAGATCGGCTCATGCGCTCTTATGAACTACAAACTGGCAAGAATATCAGTATGACAGCAGAAAATGCAGTAGCAAATGTACTTTTTGGATATGCTTTTAATATATCCAAATGTCAGGGATATATGAACTGTGTGAGTGCCTGTGTAGAAGAGAATAACCAAGATAGAAATTCTCAAATGCAATATATACGTATCCATGAGATGAAGGATGGAGAAGGTTTTAAATTTGATAATGCAGACGACAATTACTATCACGAAGTACCAGCAGAAGGACATTTTTATATGGGAACACAATGTTTTCACTGTGATAATCCACCATGTGTAGACGTCTGCCCAGTACAAGCAACGTGGAAAGAAGAGGATGGCTTGGTGGTTATAGATTATGACTGGTGCGTAGGGTGTCGCTATTGTATGGCTGCCTGCCCCTATGACGGTAGGAGGTTTAATTGGAGTAAACCAGAAGTTCCGGAAAATGAAGTAAACAAAAATCAACATTATCTTGGTAATAGAATGCGTAAGAAAGGGGTTATGGAAAAGTGCACCTTTTGTGTACAACGCTCTCGCAAAGGCAAAAACCCAGCTTGTGTAGAGGCTTGTCCTACAGGAGCTAGGATTTTTGGAAATTTACTAGACCCTAACAGTACCATAAGGTGGGTTTTGGAAAACAAAAAAGTCTTTAGACTCAAAGAAGATTTGGGCACAGAACCTAAGTTCTGGTACTTTATGGATTAGCCCTTAATTAAGCCAATAAGGAAGTACATCAATAGAAACTATCACAATTTTTAGCTGGTTGATTAAAGTATAATAAAATGGGAGTATTTAAAGTATTTAAAAGTTTAGTAATCGATAGTTTGGATACGATTACCAAAGGGTCCAAAAAATATCACATTTGGATGGGTTCCCTTACTCTGGTGATGCTTCTTGGGATGTATTGTTACACCCTTCAATTAGATCAAGGACTCAGTGTTACAGGGATGTCAGATCGTGTGAGTTGGGGGCTCTATATTTCAAACTTTACCTTTTTGGTAGGTGTTGCAGCAGCAGCTGTGATGCTTGTCATGCCTACATATGTACTCAAAGATATTGATTTCAAACAAGCAGTACTCATTGGAGAAGGTTTGGCTGTAGCGGCCCTGATCATGTGCTTAGCTTTTGTAGTAGCGGATATGGGTGGTCCTTCTGTTTTATGGCATATGATACCCGGAATTGGCGTTTTTAATTTCCCTAATTCTATGCTTACTTGGGATGTTATTGTACTGAATGGTTATTTGTTTATTAATATTTCTATTCCCTTATACATCCTATTCAGGCACTATCAAGGCAAAGAGGCTAAGAAAAAAGTATACGTTCCTGGTGCTGTTTTGTCTGTATTTTGGGCTGTTGGGATTCATCTTGTAACTGCTTTTTTGTATCAAGGTTTGCAAGCACGCCCTTTTTGGAATAACGCCCTTTTGGGACCCCGTTTCTTAGCTTCTGCTTTTGCCGCAGGCCCTGCATTAATTATTCTTGTCTTGGCGGTTATTCGTTCTTATACTGCTTTCAAAATTGAGGATAAAACCATAAAAAAAATTGCACTAATCGTAACAGTGGCAGCACAAATTAATTTAATCATGCTAGTTTCAGAATTATTCAAAGAATTCTATGCTCCTACGCATCATAGTGAAAGTGCTTATTATCTTTTCTTTGGTTTACATGGCAAAAATGCATTGCTGCCATGGATATGGACTGCAATCCCTTTAAATATTCTCGCTACCATTATCCTGACGTTTGGTGTACTTAGAAACAATCTCAAAATACTTTATTTCTGCTGTTTTATTCTTTTTGTCGCTATATGGATTGAAAAAGGTTTTGGTTTGATTGTCCCTGGATTTATCCCTGGACCTTACGGAAAAATAGTAGAATACCTCCCAACAGGTATAGAAGTAGGTGTCACTGTAGGGATCTGGGCATTAGGTGCATTTGTATTTACAATCCTAGCCAAAACTGCTATCGGTATTGAATTAGGCCTGTTACGATACAGGAACAAATAATCATCAAAAAATATGAGCACCTCGTTCGCTATCCGCAAAAGCTTTGATTGAGAAACAAAATGATGAGACTGCTATCTGTTAATTTTGCAAAGTATACTCCAAACCTAGGTTCGTTCTCTCCCTTTTTTGATTATTGGCCTCTCCAAAATATTTTTAGCCATAAACAAAACAACTTGAAAATACACAGCTATCACTTTGAATATAATTACCATTAAAAATCATACCTCCCATTACAACGTCATTGTAGGTCAAATAATTTTGAACTATTTTTTGCAAGGTTAAGCTACAAAACTCAAGCGTAGCCTATGATTAGGATTTAATTGTAAATAAAAAAGTAATAGACAAAGAAACGAATTATTAGGCTATAATTATTTTCTCTTCATGTAGCACTAATCAATCGTCCGTGAATTTTATAGACGTACTTCTATGATTTCATTAATACTGGTAAGATTTTGCCCTTTATTATTATATTGCTGGAGGTAAAAAAATGTTTGTCCTTGTTAGAACAAATTCAAAAATCTCAAGAGTATAACTGATACTAAATATCTTACAATCTTAAAGCTTCTCTAAATATTCTGATACCGCACAAAAACATGTATTACCAAATTCTTATAAAAAACATCTTTTTACTAAAAATAAAATTCGATAATCTACTTTTTTTTACTTTTTATTATGAATTTTAATTGAATTTCCTTCAATTTTTATGAAATTACCAACAAACTACTTGCAAAAGAATACTATATTGTTGGGGCGCAATAAAAACAAAAACACTATGAATTTACCCTTGTTCTCTACTTACACTTTTGACAAAACTTTCTTTGATGAAGTTTTTGAAAAAGACGAAGTGATCAGAGATGTGTATAAAACATTGTTTCAGTTATACAGTGATCATACAACAGATGATTTTAAAAGTTTGAATGAAAAAGCTAAAGCATCTTTTTTTAATCAAGGGATTACATTTCAAGTATATGGTGTCAATGAAACGAAAGAAAAAATTTTCCCGTTTGACTTATTCCCGCGAATCATTGATAATACGGAATGGGAGCATATAGAACGTGGTGTTTTACAACGTAGTAAAGCTTTGAATGCATTTTTATGGGATATATATCACGAACAACATATACTAAACGAAGGTATTGTTCCCAAGGAAATGATTACCTCATCTGCCAACTATTTGGAAGAAATGATTGGTTTTGATCCACCTGGCGGAATTTATAATCATATTAGTGGAACAGATCTTATCAAACACTCGGATGGTAATTATTATGTCCTAGAGGATAATATCAGGTGCCCCTCTGGTGTGAGTTATGTTGTTTGTAATCGTACTGCGCTAAAAAGAGCTCTTTTTGGTGTCTTTGATCAATACAAAATACAGACCGTAACCGATTATGCTCAAAATCTTTTGGAAATTCTAGAAACCGTAAAACCAGAAGGCGTTGATAATCCTACTTGTGTTGTACTAACCCCAGGAGTTTTTAATTCTGCCTATTACGAACATTCATATCTCGCCAAAGGTATGGGTGTTGAATTGGTAGAAGGACGTGATCTTTTTGTAGACAATGATTTTGTTTATATGAAAACTATCAATGGCCCCAAAAGGGTTGATGTTATTTATCGCCGTGTAGATGACACTTTTATCGATCCAGATGTTTTTAGACCAGATTCTGTTCTGGGGGTTTCAGGTCTCTTTGGTGCATACCTCAAAGGAAGAGTCTGTCTGGTCAATGCACCCGGAACTGGGGTAGCAGATGATAAAGCAATCTATACTTATGTCCCAGAGATTATCAAATATTATCTCAAAGAAGAACCCATACTAAAAAATGTACATACCTATCATTGTAATCGCCCTACTGATATGGAATATGTCTTAGAAAACATCCGCAATCTTGTTATCAAACCTGTAGATGAATCAGGTGGTTATGGTATTTCTATTGGAAACCGTCTTACCGAAGAAGAAATTGAAAAGGTAAAACAAACCATCCTTAAACATCCAAGAAAATATATTGCGCAACCTATCATGTCCCTGTCTCAACATGCAACCTATATAGAGGACGAAGAATCTTTTGAACCAAGACATGTTGACCTAAGAACTTTTACATTACTTGGAAGAAAAAAGGACTTTGTGCTTAAAGGAGGTTTGACAAGAGTTGCTTTAAAAAAAGGAAACCTTGTCGTAAATTCCTCACAAGGAGGAGGTTCAAAAGACACTTGGGTATTAAAAAAATAAAATAAGACAAAATATGCTAGCAAGAGTAGCCAACAATTTATTCTGGATGGGACGATACATAGAGCGCTCAGAACATATCGCACGATATTTATCTGTCAACTATTTTTCGTCCTTAGATGCTCCAAATGAACATTCTCAATCCAGACAGTTTGTATTGCAATCAATGCTCTTTATGGTGGGGCACCCACACAAAGGTGATCAGATTTTACATGAACCAGATGTATTGTATAATATTGGTCTCAATATGGATAAAGAATTTTCTATTATCAATTGTGTAAAATTTGCAAGAGAAAATGCAAATAGTGCCCGAGACCTAATCTCTACAGAATTATATGAAGCCATTAATAAATTTTATCATTTTGTATTAAATTATTCGGTAGAAGATTACAAAAACAAAATGCTCTATGATTTTACATCACATATCATCGAATTTACCGCAATTTTGAAAGCAAAAATCAGAACTACCTTGTTACAAGACGAAGTGTATTCTATTATAAAATTGGGAGTTAATCTCGAACGAGCTATGCAGGTGATTAGAATAATTAATGCAAAGTATAATGATATTCTGATAATAAAAAACCAACAGAGTATCGAAATCACACAAAATCAACAAGGCCAAGCAGTAGGAGATGAATCTCAACTACCAAAAGAACATAGAACCGATACTGGATTAGAATGGTCTACCTTACTAAAATGTGTAGAGTCCTATGATATGATGCGACGGTTTCATAAAAAAACCCCCAATAATATCAACACTTTAGATTTTCTAATTCTTAATGAAAACTGTCCAAGATCTGTTGTTAATAGTCTAGCAGAGGTTGCCAAACACATACAGGTATTATCATCCGAAAAAACTATACATAAAGGATCTTCCATCTTTTTGGTAAACAAAATCTATTCTGAATATAAGTATAAATATATTGAGGAAATAGAGGTTGATTTCAGAACTTTTATCAAAGATATCTTAGACAAACTGGTGGCTATAAGTAAAAAAATGGAAGAAGAATACTTTGCCTATTAGCTATTATGCACATTAAATCCGTAGAACACTGATTCTATGTACATAATAGCTTTATACAATATTATAGAAACAATATATTCATGTATACAGCAGCACTTTGCAAGCCTAATAGTATGTTTAATCACTTGCCCCTTCTATGTACTTACAAGGTGTACTTATTCTTCTAAAGCATACGCTCTTTGAACTGGCCATTGATCATTATATCCCGATTTCCAATTTTTATTAATTAATTCTTCATCACTCAGCAAACAATGCTCAAGTTCGGATTTAATTAGTTCTTCATCCATATCCTGACCGATAAATACAATCTCGTTCTTTCGGTCACCAAATGTTACATCCCAACTAGATTCAATTTCTTTTTGGTTTTCTACAAATGTCAAATATCGTGTTCGCTCCATATAAGGCATACTACACCACCATACACCCGCATCATCTGCTTTTAGGGATCCTCCCGCTTGACCCCACACCAATGCTTGTTCGGGTCTAGAGGCTAACCAAAACATTCCTTTGCTACGCATAATTGTACTTGGAAATTTGTACTGTATATACTGCCAGAATCGTTCTGGATCAAAAGGTCTTTTATTTCTAAAAACAAAAGAACATATTCCATATTCATCTGTCTCTGGTGTATGTTCCTCTTTGTTAAGTTCCTCTATCCATCCTGCGCTTTGCTCTGCTTCTTCAAAATCAAACAATCCTGTATTCAGGATACTATGAGGTGCTACTTTACCAAAACTTGACTCCATAATTTGAGCCGCGGGATTTAGCTTTTTTATTGCAGATTTTAGCACCCCAAGATGTTCTTTTGATACTAAATCAGTTTTATTCAAAATTATAACATTAGCAAACTCAATTTGATCAACTAACAGATTGACTATAGTACGATAATCACCTTCTATATTAGTAAGCTCCCTATCCATTAATGTTTCTGGACTACCTAAGTCTTTGAAAAAATTAAATGAATCTACCACAGTAACCATTGTATCAATAAAACTAAAACGAGAAAGGTCAATTCCATTTTCTTCATCTACAAAAGAGAACGTTTGAGCAACAGGTATAGGCTCACTGATACCCGTACTCTCAATAAGCAAATAGTCAAAACGGTTTTCTTTTGCTAATCGTTCTACCTCAATCATCAAGTCTTCTCGCAGGGTACAACAGATACAACCATTACTCATTTCTACTAATTTCTCTTCTGTACGAGACAAGGTCTTTTCGCTTTTTACGAGTTCGGCATCTATATTAACTTCACTCATGTCATTAACAATAACAGCTACTTTTAAGTTTTCTTTATTGTGTAGAATGTGATTAAGCAAAGTAGTTTTCCCTGCTCCCAAAAATCCACTCAAAACAGTTACCGGAAGTTTTTTATTTGTTGTCATATTGATTGCTTAGTTTAAAATATAGGAATTAATACAAACTAGTTCAGAATGAATCATCTTAAAACTATTTGAGGATTTTGAAAATAATTTTCCATTTATTTCTGGTGGATTGGGAAGATAGTACTGAAGTCTCGATTTCAACACTTTGATTTTTTCATTTAAAAAATAGGAGAGAATAATCGTTCGTTGATTAGACAACAACCATGAATTTAACACCTGTTTTTTATATTCCAGTAATTGCCCGTATGCCTCAGTTAACCCTCTTATTTCTCCAAAGCTTTGATTATTCAAAGCATCACTCACAAAGCCATTATCCTCTGACAATACAAAAGTGATTTCATTGACTTCGTTATTTTCTACAATTGCTACGATTTGCTCAACCGTATTCTTATCAATAGTAACGGTATTTCCCAATGAGGTATAAAAATACTTATCCCCTTTTAGCTTTTTATCGATAACAGGTTCTAAGTAATCCGATGGGCAAATCATATATAAACACTTATGCATCAATAACAGGAGCTGGATTATAAGGAAATGATGAATGGTGTACATCAATTTTCAGATCTCCATCGATCAATTTGTAACCAAATGTATATTCTACCTTAGCTTCATTTCCTTCTAAATCAGTAAAAAAATAGTTACCCATTGCAATAGCTCTATCTTCTTCCAAAATAAAACCTGTATTCTCAAATCTCACTTTTGTCCAAGGATTTATAGCAAAACCTGTATCTTCCTTACAAGCCCTATCGGCACCTGCTATAAAATAAGATAATGCCTGTGCCTTTGTTGCTCTGAACTGTTCTACAGCACACTTTGTTGGTTTGAATAGCACTGTACCTGCGCCAAAAATATAACGCTCGTCTAAGAACGCACTTGCAAAGTTTTCGCACTCCTCTATGTTATCTTTTAGTGTGCCTATTTTCACAACACCTGATCCCCAGAGGTTTTGAACTTCTAAAACTTGATTTTCTGTAATCATAAATCTATTTTTTTAATGGTAGTTAGCTTATTAATTATGGTGTTTGATCACTGTCTGCCATAGAGTGAAATCTTCGGTTCCATGAATGCTGCATCCATTAGCGACAAAAACTCTCTATTGATCAAACATGTGTGGTATCATATCTAAAGTTGTTGAGTCGCATTTGTATCAATTCTAAGTAAAAGGCGTCTCTCACCAGTTTTTTCAATTGTAGGACTTCGATGAACGACGGCATTGTTGACATTTGGATAAATTGCACCTTTTAGAATAGCTACATCTCCGGTCTCCAGCTGCCGCACGTCACTTGCTCTTGGAGGTAGGGAATGAACGTTTCGTGAATCTCTGAGTCCCTTTGGATGGATATTCTCTTCGGTAACCCACAATGTTCCCGGTCCACTGTAGGTACAAAGCATTCGCAAATCATTGACGTCTGTGTGAAATTTTCTACACATGTCATTCTGTATTGTTTCTATTAATAATCGAAAACTATCTCTATGCGTAACCTCTCTAAAAAGTTGAAGAAGCATTGAGATATCCTGCAAAAAATTAGGACACCTATCTAGGTTCACTGTTTTTGTCATCTTATTGAATATGACATCGGCCCCTCCACTTGCCTCAAACACTATATCTTGTTTAAGCAAACTGCTCACTTCATCAACCAAACTAATGATATCCCTCTGATAAACAACTATATTTACATAGTGCTGATGAATATCGTGTAGTACAATAGGTGTTGTACCTATTTCCCAATTTTTAGTAGTTGATATCGTTTGCATAATATTAGAAGGTTTTCTTCGATCCAATGACATGTTTTTGAGACTAATACCATTTAAAAAATAATTACAGGATACTAATTAGCTTCTTTTTCTACTATTTTTTTGGCTAGAAAATTAAACCGTAGCCATTGCTATGCTTATATTTTATAATTCGAACTAGCGAAAAATAGTTCAATTATTTTGGCCTACAATTACATTTTAACTGGTATTATTATGGTTACAAAAGAGAATAAACAATAATCTATAAGATCAGGTTTTCAATGTTTTCTTGAAATAAATCGCAGTTCGATATTACTTACGCCACAATGCAACTATGTTGCAAAAATAAAAAAATATACCAATAACGCAACATTGTTGCATTGTATTTACACTGCATCTGTAGCACAAAACAAGTCAACAAAGGAAAACTGTACAAATTTCACTTCTTAACTTTCTAGCAATCTTCAACAATATTATTAGAAACAGCACCGATCTCAGGTCTTAATGAACAAATATCACACATCGAATTCTAGACCTACTTATCAAATTAGCTATATAATATGACTAGCCTTTCGTTAGGCCGTGTCATTTTTGAATGCTGTTTTTATCGTAATACTAAAAAAAAATAAATCGCAACCAAAATGATGCGTTATTTTTATAACTTGATCTAATAAAAATCATCGAAAATATTTCTGCACAAAAAATGCAACTATATGGACAAAAAAGAAAATATAAAAACCGAAAATCTCACAATGCCTAAATCAGATCAGCAAACCAAAAAACCTGCTACGATCAGTGATTTGTATAAGAAAACGCAACAACAACAGCAACAAGAGTAGCTTATAAAGAAATATTGAGTGCGGCGGCCTCTGCAGCTGGACGAATATCTACTGCTACCTTCAATTTACTTGTTCCAGAACCAAAAACAACTCCCTTTAATGGAGGAACATCATAATAATCCCTACCCCAACCGACTACTACATGTTGATTTTCGGGGATTTGATTATTTGTTGGGTCAAAATCTACCCATCCAAATCCTGGGATAAAAATTGCAAACCACGCGTGAGAAGCATCCGCTCCAATTAATTTTTTCTTGCCCGGAGGTGGTAGTGTTTCTATATAACCACTGATATAACGAGCGGGTAATCCTATAGCTCTAATACAGGCAATAGCAATCTGAGCAAAATCTTGGCAAACCCCTTTGCGTTCCTTCATTACCTCACTCAACGGTGTCGATACCGTCGTAAAACCAGAAACAAAGTCAAAATCTGTATAGATTCTTTGCATCAGTTCGTAGGCAGCGTCAAAAACGGATCTATTTGGTCTAAAAGAGACCTCGGCATACTGTTTAATCGTATCTGTTGTATTTCGGATCAAAACAGATTCTAACACAAATTGTTTCGCTTCAATAATTTGAGCATTAGTTGTTTTTAAAGCAAAAAGCGCCTCCGAAAGTGTTATTTTCTTACATGCATCTGATAGAAAAGACTCCTTAACCTCGGTATACTCCCGTTTGATAATACTGGTCGAAGTAACGTGTAATTCTTTATGTTCCTCTGACAAAGAAAAACGAGTAATCGTATTACCAAAAAAATCAGAACGCTCTGAAATATCGGTGGGATTTGGACTAATCTTTAAATCAAAACTCAACAATTCTTGCCCTTGACTAACCCTAGGTCTAATAGTACCTATATTGTGACAAAAACTGACAGGAGCATTATAATAATAGCGTGTCGTATGTGAAATAGAAAATATCATGCTTCAAATTTATAAGGGGAAACTTTGAGATGTTAATTGTTTCTGTTTTTGTGTATGATTAAAATAGGTATTGGAAATTGCCTGTGATGTTTGGAAGAGTAGATTACTCAAATCTTTTAGTAAAACTGCGAGATTTTTGCGAAAAACAACATTATCTTCATCTACTTCTGTTAGCTCCTCGGCGGAGGTCAATCGCAACTTAGAAAAAGCCTCGAAAATATACTTTTCGTACATAGTCAATTCATCAGAAGTTGTAGAGAGCGGTAATTTTTTAACGTCTTTTTGAATTCTTGATATCACATATGTAATTGACCTCCCATAGTAGGGATCCAATACTATTAACCGCAATACATTCTCTGTAGTGATATAGGATCTATAGCTATATCGATAGATGTTCAAGCTTTCATGGCTATTGAGCAATGCTTCTAGAATTTCGTAAGCAACTGGTTCCTCTGCCTGAACTGTCATGAGTGCTCTACATTTGGATATCGTAAGGATACCCTGCTCGAGATTGAGCCCAATAAAGTAGAGTAATAATCCTTGATTTACCAAAATACTTTCCTCTACCAACCCCATAAAAGCGATCAGTCTTGTAATTGTTTGATCCAAAAACTTGATAATCTCGTTATAGGATAGTCCCGAAACCTTTTTTTTGTCCATAGTCTTCCAAGACTTTTGGATAATTTCAAAAACACGCCACATATCTGAGGACCATAGATTCCGAATGGCGTAATATGAGTGATTAAACATCATCATAGTATTAGCCAAACTCCCTATTTTATTTTTATCAAAAATGACAGCTTCTAGTTCCTTCCGGACATCTGTTACAGCTTCTTCTTCTTCTGTACCTACAAACCCCGGGAATGTACTGGTAATTTGCGTAAGACCTTTTAATAAAATTTGGAGCTTTTCATTCTCCAAGATATGTTCATCTTGTTTTGCTTTGACCAATTGTTTCAACGTCATTCTAAGAAATCGACAAATAACCAATGAGCGCCCTACATAACGACCAGCCCAATACAAATTCTCTGCGGTATGACTGGGTAGGTCATTGAGTCCTGATAGCGCATATTTTGAATTTTGATCCCAACTAAGTTTCGTCACTTCTGGTTCTGGTTGATCACTAATTATACAGAAGTCTTTACTAGTTCCTCCGCGCTGATTACTCACTCTTATATTGCCCCGTTCTGGAGCTACTCGAACTAACCCACCTGGCATTACCTCATATGCGTTGTCTTTGGCGATAGCAAAAGCTCTACACACCATATTTCTTGGTTCTAATTGGCCATTAGTAAAGTTAGGAACGGTAGAAAAATTAATTTTTTCCTGCGCTACATATAGATAAGGCTCCCGTCTAATTCTTTGTTGTAATACCTTTTTTTCGTCAGAATTCATAAATTCTCCAAAAAAAATACTCTCTCTATTGGATCGATCTATCCGTTTTACAACATATTTATGCAAATTACTTAGAACATACTCCATTTCTTTTTCTTGTCCACACCACCAAGTTGCTATTTGAGGTAACAGTAATTCTTCTCCAAGAAAATATTTCGCAATTGCGGGCATAAAGGGAATCAAGCCAGAGTTTTCTATAACACCACTTCCGATAGGATTGATAATTGTTACGTTCTGCTTACGGACTACATCCAGAAGTCCCGCTACTCCCAAGTGAGAGTCCTCTCGTAGCTCCAAAGGATCCATAAACGCATCATCTACTCTTCTCAACACTACATCTATACGTTTCAAACCTTTTAGCGATTTCATCCATAAGAACCCATTCCGTACGACAAGATCATTCCCTCTCACCAAGGGGTATCCCAAAAAAGATGCTAGGTAGGCATGCTCAAAATAGGTTTCATTATGAGGTCCTGGGGTCAAAATGATAATATTAGGTGTTTCTATTTGCTTTGGAGATGCCTTTATTAATAATTGATTGAAATCATGAAAAAAACCAGAAAGCTTTCTAACATTAATATCTCTATACACATTGGATAACACTCTACCTGCTGTAGAACGATTCTCCAAGGCATACCCCATACCAGAAGGTGCTTGGGTACGATCATTAACCACCCACATTCTACCATCTGGACCTCTAGAAAGATCTGCTGCATAAATAGATAGTAGTTTATCTGTTTTGTATTCGATTTGGTTACATTGTCTCAGGAATCCTCTATGGCCATAAACCACTTCATATGGTATGATACCATTTTTGATTAATTCTCGTTTTCCGTAGATATCTTTAAGTACCAAGTCTAACAAATGTGCTCGCTGTTTGAGCCCTTCACCAATCCTTGACCACTCTTTTTGCTCAACAACAAAAGGAATAATATTCAGATTCCAGGGTCGGTTCAATCCCTTGGGGTCATTGTACACATTATAGGTTACTCCATTTTCAGAAAGCATCCAGTCAATATCTTTTTGTCCAGCAGCCAATTCTTTTGACCCCATTACATCAATATGATCAGAAATTGCCTTCCAATCTTGCTTCACGTTCATCTCTGGCGTAAACATCTCATCATAGGTGTTATCGCTGAAATATTGTTTGGCATTCAGACCTATAGTCTTATTCATTTTAAGTGCTTTTATTCTTTTTCATACGTAAATCCAACGTATGAGGATATTCTTTATTTGGAGCAACCTCCTGAAAATCAAATCTTTTATTCATTACTAATTGCTTCTGCTCTTCTGGAACTCCATCCGGTATCTCTCCCTGTGTATGATTAAAATTCCAAAAACGATTGATTCTCCTAGACTCTGCTTCATAACTATTCACCGGAAATTTGTCATAGGACAATCCCCCAGGATGTGCCACAAAATAGGTACAACCTCCTACAGAACGCCCATTCCACGTATCCACAACATCAAATACTAACGGAGTATCTGTATCTATAGTAGGATGTAATGCAGACCAGGGTTTCCAAGCTTTGTAACGAACACCTCCTACAAACTCACCATTTGTTGATGTTGAGGTCATAGGTACTTTGACACCATTACATGTAATCATATATCGTTCTTGGACAAAGTTACTAACTTTTATCTGGACACGCTCCAAAGAAGAGTCTACATATCGAGATGTTGCTCCACCAGCCATCTCTTCGCCCAGCACGTGCCAAGGCTCAATTGCCATTCGTAACTCCAAATCCATTGTCTTAATTTTGGTCATTCCCAAAAGCGGGAATCTAAATTCAAAGAAAGGATCAAACCAATCTAATTGGAATGGGTAACCAGCATCGTTCAACTGCTCCACAATATCTTTTATATCCTCCTTGACGAATTCTTCCATCAAAAACTTATCATGCAACTGCGTACCCCAACGTACTAATTTCTTCTCGTATGGATGTTCCCATAGCCAAGCTACTAATGTTCGTACTAATAGCAATTGCATCAAACTCATCTGAGCATGGGGCGGCATATCAAATGCACGTAATTCCAAAATCCCTAAACGTCCAGAAGAAGAATCAGGCGAATACAATTTATCAATACAAAACTCCGAACGATGCGTATTCCCGGTGAGATCTGTAAGCATATGCCTGAACAACCGATCAGTCATCCAGAAAGGAACTTCTTGATCATCGGAAATTTGATCAAAAGCAATTTCCAGTTCATATAAATTTTCTAATCTAGCCTCATCTACTCTAGGTGCCTGACTGGTAGGACCAATAAAGGCTCCGGAGAACAAATAAGAAAGTCCTGGATGATGTTGCCAAAATGTCAACAAGCTACGCAGTAATTTGGGATTTCTGAGTAGCGGACTATCTGCCGGTGTACTACCCCCCAAGGTTACATGATTTCCTCCTCCTGTTCCAGTATGCCTACCGTCCAACAAAAATTTTTCTGTACCCAAACGTGATTTCTTAGCCTCTGCATAGAGATCCATGGTATTTTTGGTGAGTTCTTCCCAAGTTTTTACAGGATGAACATTTACCTCAATAACACCAGGATCAGGGGTAATTTTGAGTACTTGGATACGAGGATCTTTTGGTGGATCATACCCTTCTAAAACTACAGGAAGTTGTAATTCTGCTGCTGTAGCTTCTATCGCGGCTATTAATTGCAAAAACGCTGCTAGTGTATCTACAGGAGGCAAAAACAAATACAACTTTCCTTCCCGAATTTCTGCACACAAGGCCGTTCGCACAAAGGGCTGTTTTTTATCGACTTTTGCGACTTTTCTTTTTTTGACATTGTCTACAAAAGTGGGCAACGGTTTTTTTTGTTCAAAAAGATCAGGCTCATACAATGGCATAGAAGGCACTTCTGGATCTATTAACAAAGAATTCAGAGGCAATCGTAATCCAATAGGCGAATTACCGGGTACTAAAAATACTTTTTTTCTCCGCACTTCCCACGGATTGGATATCCATTTATTTTGATAATAAGCTATAGGGAGTACAAATCCAGAGGGTGTATCAGGTGCTTGATTCAAGACTTCTGCAATTTTTTGTTGTACAGAAACTTCTTTTAGATCCAAAGAAGAGGGGTCTACATCTAGCGGCAAATTGCCTTGTTCCCACAGAAAATAAAACGTATCCTCATAAACTGGAGTAACCCTCTCTGCAGAACATCCCAAGTATGAGGTTAATGTTTTTAAAAAATCGGCAGCTTTTTCTTTATTTATTGTGGTCTTTTCGGTGAAACCTGTAAATAAAGAAGCATCTTTCCAAATAGGTTCGCCATCAGTTCGCCAATAAATCCCTATCTCCCATCTTGGTAGCGGTTCTCCAGGATACCATTTGCCCTGCGCATGATGTAACATACCTTTCTTACCGAAACGTTCTAATAAGCCTTTTGACAAATTCCCAGCTAGTGTTCTTTTATGCGCTCCATCTGCTGCAGTATTCCACTCTTCTGACTCCATGTCATCAATAGAAACAAACGTTGGCTCTCCTCCCATAGTCAAACGTACATCTCCTGCTTCTAATCGCTTGTCTACCTCAAACCCTAAATTATAAATAGCTTTCCATTGTGCATCTGTATATGGTTTACTGACCCTTGGTGACTCAAAAATCCTAGTGACTTCATTTTTATGAAAAAATTCGGTCTCACAAATATCTGTTAGCCCTTCTACTGGTGCTGCACTCTCGTAATGTGGTGTACAGGCCAAAGGAATATGCCCCTCTCCTGCCAACAATCCAGAAGTAGCATCTAATCCAATCCATCCTGCACCGGGTATGTAGGCTTCTACCCAAGCATGAAGGTCTGTAAAATCTTCTTCTGGACCAGAGGGACCATCCAACGATTTTTCGTCTGATTTTAATTGTACCAAATAGCCCGAAACAAATCTACTAGCGATTCCTAAATGCCGAAGCGCTTGAACTAATAACCAAGAAAAATCCCTACAAGAGCCCAATTTTTTACCCAAAGTTACTTCGCACGTCTGCACTCCAGCTTCCATTCGGATCGTATAATCCAAGTAGTTGTATAATTTTTGATTGATTCCGATCAAAAAATCAATTGTTTTTTGCGGTTCATCATTAATCGTTTTCAACCAATCCATAAGTAAAGGACCTTTCTCTACGATCTCGAGATACGGAAGCACTTCTTTTTGCAACTGTGCTTTGTACTGAAAAGGATAATACTCTGCGTACTCTTCAATGAAAAAATCAAATGGATTTATTGTTTTTAAATCCGCAATAATCTCTACCTCAACAGAGAGTTCTTCCGTTTGATCCGGAAAAACGAGTCTTGCCAAATAGTTCCCAAAAGAATCCTGCTGCCAGTTAAAAAAATGTTTTTCAGGTTTTATTTTTATTGAATATGCTTCTATTGGAGTACGACTGTGTGGCGCAGGTCGTAACCTAAATATATGCGGAGACAACTTAACTTTTCGGTCGTACTTATAGAGAGTTTTATGTGATAGTGTAACTTTTAATGCCATAAAATTGTTGAAGATTTCCTTTACAAATAATACCCTATAAGGTATTGAAAAAATATGATTGTAGTAAAACCTTCAACAGCTATTTCATTGTATTTGCCCAGTTTTGCATTTTTCATCAAAAAAGCTTTAAAAAAAACTAAAATACCCTAGAAATTGATACAATAATTTACAATTACTCATCAGTTTTAAGAAAACATAACATCTTTGGAAAAAGCATGCTCCAAACGATAAACTACACGAATACTAGGACTCTCATTTGTTCTACCACCGTAGCTCGCTAACTACAAGCCAACTAAATCAAAAATCATTTAAACGCACTACTTTTTGACCTACTGTTTACATTTTTCTAAATCCTACTAAAACTTGATACAATACCAGTCAAACTCTAAACTAGTACCATTTATCCTTTGAATTTATTGGGATAAAATTTTCTTTTTTCGCCTCAGCTTCAGCATAAAAATAAACCATAACTACGGCTATGCTTGATGTTTCTGCCGAAGCTGAAACAAAAAAATCTTAATTTTTCTTTCCGATAAATTCAAACAACAAATGGTATAATTAACTATATACTGTCATATATCGACTTGTTCTTTTTCCATCTAAATGCCTTGTTCATATACTCCATAGCTAAGACTATACAGTAGCATCACGGTATTTTTAGATAAAAAAATAATAGTTTCATTAACACGAAGTTATACACTTAAATTGGTATGGCTCCAATATAACGAATGCTCTTGTATGACAAATTTAAAATTAAACTAGTATTGATTTTTGGAGTGTTTGAACACTCTTATATAGGCTACAAAATTCTTTTCAAAAAATAAAAATTGTTCCCCCTTACCTTATCTAGTTCTGAGAATGTAGGCATAAAAAAAAGTCGTTTTTTGAATATTAGTGCAAAGAAATACGTAATTGAATTTGATATAATACCGATTTTGTACTTCGCCTTTTTTACTTCTATCGCCCTAATCCTCTCCCTCAAAAGGGTCTTGTATCGCTTTTGGATCATTGTCTTCAAAATTATCATAATCCTCTTCGTTATAGCCCTCTATAACCTTTTCTAGCTTTGCACTTACCTTTACCAAATACTTCGTATCCTCGGTAATAATTTCTACGGCTTCAATCAATTCGTAATTTGCGTTTCTGAACTGTATGATATCATCATCGTTATAGCCATCAGGATATTTTTCTACGACCAGTGCTAAGATTTCTGGTGTTAGTTTTTTAAAATCAACAATGACTCTTCTCAAATTTGGATTATTTTTCTTTTTCATAGCTACATATCTAATAAATAGGCAAAAATTAACGGTGCTACTATGGTCGCATCCGATTCTATAATAAACTTGGGGGTATCAACAGCCAATTTTCCCCAAGTAATTTTTTCGTTGGGTACTGCTCCAGAGTACGAGCCATAACTTGTGGTAGCGTCACTAATTTGACAAAAATAGCTCCAAAAAGGTGTGTCGGTCCGTTCCATATCTTGATAAAGCATGGGCACTACACAAATTGGAAAATCTCCTGCAATCCCCCCTCCTATTTGAAAGAACCCTATCCCGTCATTCGAGTTTTCTGTATACCAATCTGCCAAGAAAGTCATATACTCGATCCCAGATTTCATGGTAGTTGCTTTTAGTTCTCCTTTGAGTACATAACTAGCAAAAATATTCCCCATGGTGCTATCTTCCCAGCCTGGAACAACCATTGGCAAATTAACTTGGGCGGCAGCATACATCCAAGAATCCTTGATATCTATCTCGTAATATTGCTCTAGGACTCCAGACAACAACAGTTTGTACATAAACTCATGAGGAAAATAGCGTTCACCTTTATCCTCAGCATCTTTCCAGATTTTTACAATATGTTCTTGTAATCTTCTAAAAGCTTCTTCTTCGGGAATACAGGTGTCTGTAACCCTGTTGAGTCCTTTCTCTAGTAACTCCCATTCTTCTTTTGGTGTCAAATCTCTATAATTTGGCACTCGTTTATAATGACTATGGGCGACCAAATTCATGACATCCTCTTCTAGATTGGCTCCTGTACATGAAACAATGTGTACTTTATCTTTTCGGATAACTTCGGCAAAAATTTTCCCTAATTCAGCCGTACTCATTGCCCCTGCTAGTGAGACCAACATTTTGCTACCCCCTTCTAGCTGAGCTTCATAGCCTTTGGCTGCATCCACTACAGAAGCCGCATTAAAATGTAAATAGTATTTTTCTATAAACTGAGAAATCGCTCCTTTATGACTCATCTCCTTTGGTATTAAATTTTGGAAGTCCTGCTTTTGTTTCTTTTTTTTGAGCAAATTCGATATCTGCACCTATAATTTCATTTCCATCTTCGAACTTATAACTCAACATTTTGTAGTACAGTTTGGCGGCGGCAAAATTAGATGCCTTATCATATGCATTAGGACACAGCTCTACGATATCAAATCCTACCACTTTTTTTTCTGCAAATACCCGACGGATAAATTCCAGTGTTTCATACCAAAACAATCCCCCTGGTTCTGGGGTTCCTGTCGCACCTAAAACGGATGGATCCAATCCGTCCAAATCAAAGGTAATATACACTGTATCTGTCATTGCCTCTATAGCCGTATCCATCCAGTATTCGTCTTGTACCATTTCATGTGCAAAAAACACATTATCATGATTCATTACACTTTTCTCTGAAGCATCCATACTACGAATACCCACCTGTACAAGATTTGTATTTTGATTAGCCTCATACAAAGCACAGGCATGATTATAGGGAGAACCTTGATACTCTTTGCGCAAATCGGCATGAGCATCAATCTGGAGAACAGTAAGATTATCAAAACACTCAGTAAAAGCACGCATAGCACCAATGGCAATAGAATGTTCTCCACCAAAAAGAGAGACAAACTTATTACGTTTTATGAATTCCTTGGTCTGCTTATGTACAGCGGCTACCATAGCTTCTGGGCTACTATTTTCTGTTATTGGATCAGCTAGATAGATACCTTGCTTGTACACTTCGCTATCGGTCTCGATATCGTACAGTTCCATGTTCTCGGAGGCTTCCAAAAAAGCATTTGGTCCTTTGTCTGCTCCTTTGCCCCAAGTACTAGTACCGTCATAGGGTACCGGAATGAGTACAATTTTTGATTTGTCGAAACCTGCATATGCTTCTGGAATACCTGCATAAGTTCTAGACGTCTTCATGTTTGTTTTTATCGTTTTTAATTAGTAAAATTTAATCCGTTCTTTTGATTGTGATGGATTTTCTATGGTATCGTCTGCATTCTTCTTATACCCCAAAATAGCCATAAACTGATCAGAAGTTTGCTGCGCTGTAAACACTTCTGTCATCAACGTGCCATTTTGATCTCTATCAATCAAAATATGTTTTGGTTGCGGTATAAGACAATGTTGTAGTCCCCCAAAACCTCCTATACTCTCTTGGTATGCTCCGGTATTAAAAAATCCGATGTATAAAGGTTTTTCTTTTTTATATTTGGGTAAATAGATACCATTCATGTGTTGTTCTGAGTTATAATAATCATCACTGTCACAGGTGAGTCCTCCCAATAATACTCGCTCATACTCCTCGTTCCATCTATTAATAGGCAACATGACAAATCGTTTACTGATTGCCCAAGTGTCTGGCATAGTTGTAATGAATGAAGAATTAATCATATTCCATTTTTCGCGATCATTCTGCTGTTTTTGATAAAGCACTTCATAAACAGCACCGCCGCATTCTCCTACTGTAAAACTCCCAAACTCCGTAAAAATATGTGGTACATCGACACCTGCCTCTACACAGGCCCCTTTGATTTGGTTGACAATCTCATCAACCATATACTGGTAATCGTAATCAAAGCCCAGAGAGTTTTTGATAGGAAACCCCCCTCCAATATTTAGGCTATCCAAAGTGGGACATACCTTTTTTAAATTCACATATACTCGTAAACATTTGAGCAGTTCATTCCAATAATAAGCAGTATCTCTGATCCCTGTATTGATAAAAAAATGAAGCATTTTCAAATTGACTTTTGGATGATCTTTGATCCTTTTGTTATAAAAAGGCACAATATTTTTGTATCCAATACCTAATCTAGAGGTATAAAATTCAAATTTTGGTTCTTCCTCGGATGCTATCCTGATTCCTATTTCATAATCACAATCTATCGCATCACTTAATAAGTCCAACTCTTCGTAATTATCAATGATTGGGATACAGTTACGGTGCCCGTTATTGATTAAGTTGGCAATATTCTGTACATACTGATCCCTTTTGAAGCCATTACAAATTATAAAGGTATCCTCGGTAATCTTTCCTTCATCTTTTAAATTTTCTACAATATCAATATCAAAAGCTGAAGAAGTTTCTATATGTATATCATTTTTTAGTGCTTCATGCAGTACATGCTGAAAATGGGAACTTTTGGTACAATAGCAATAATGGTATTTTCCGTGATATTGGTGTATTTCTATAGCTTTTTGGAACCATTGCTGCGCACGTCTGATATTCTCCGAAATTTTGGGCAGGTAGGTAAACTTTAATGGCGTTCCATATTTTTCGATAAGTTTCATGAGGTCAATTCCATGAAATTGGAGTTCATTTTTTTCTAGCTGAAACTCTTCTTGTGGAAAATAAAAAGTTTGTTCGATGAGATCGATATATTTATTTTTCATAGTATTAAAATACTAGCATACCTGATACATCAGATACTAAATTGAATTATTGATTGTATGAATTATCTATATTCATTATGATAAAAACATCATAATATACATACGACATATCATACACGAAATTCAAAAATAGTAGCAGGTACAAAGGCGTTGTACAGCGAACGCCGTAATATGAAAAGTGTTTTAGAAGTCAGCCTGAGAATTCGGTTCCCCATCCCTGAGGCAGCTTTTGGAGTAGACTTCTTTATGCTCCTAAGCCCGAATATGAAAAAAGTTTTCATTTATAAAGGCAATGTGACTCCAAAAAAGAACCCCATTTAAAAATTAAAATAATTGTAAATTCTTAGTTTAATTCGTATTTCAAATGTACTAAAAATGTCTATTCAAAAAAGATTTTTACAAAAAAACAATCTCAAAATAGTTTTTCTCGTATGTATACAACAAAAAGCTTTAGGACTATTCACGTTTCAGTCTATCAAAAATCTCGTATGCCATAACATCAAACCCACTATCTCCATATTGATTATGATACCAATTAAAATGTAATTGTCAGCTAAAATAATTCCAATTATTCCGGACTACAATTACACTTTAACCAGTATTACTAACAAACAACAACAAAGTACCTTCCTAAAACACTATAAAATTTATATTAATTCATTTTTTTAACATTTTTTTTGTTATATTAGCAATTACAAAACACTAAAAACTCAACCATGACAATAAAAATATCTTTTTCTCTTCCTGACATTTAGTATTAAAAAAATTCTAAAATTATCGTAACACTAGTATTAGTGTTTGTATGTCTCAAAAAAAGTACGTTTAAAAAAAATATGAATTCACGCTTATCTATCCAGAATTTACTCTGAATATTATATTATTTTTTTTTCCTCTTAGATTAAAAAAAAGAAGATCTAGTAAAAATACAATTCCAATGACAAAGTCATTTTAGGGACTTTTGTATTACCCTGACTACTATCTACTCCTTAGTCTTATTTTTTATCATTCTTATAAACACTTAATACGCCAATCATAATAATATTATACGAATCTGTATATCAAAAAAGAAAATGAACATTAATCAAAACACATTGCGCTATGAAAAAAATAAAACTACTTTTACTAATGATATTTTGCTGTCTAACACTATCTTCTAGTTATTCTCAAACAATATCAGGAAATACACGAAATTATACGGGTGCAGAAATTATTTCTACCTCTGAATTTAGATATGGAAAAATAGCGTTTAGAATGAGAGCCGTTAGAAGAGAAGGAGTCTTATCCAACTTCTTTACTTACAAACAAGGATCAGAACAAGACAACAATCTGTGGGAAGAAATTGACCTTGAAATATTTGGAAAAAACAACGCAACACAATGGCAATCTAATGTTATTTTTGAAGAAGACATCAATGGCGTAGAGGTCAGAAATGACGAAAATGATCAAGAACACCTTATCACAGATCGTTCTGACAACCAAATAATCAATCAATTAGATCGCTACAGTTCAGGTTTCACCACATTTCGTATAGAATGGAAACCTGAAAGCATCAAATGGTTCGAAAATGATATACTTGTCAGAGAGCTCACAGGAGAGGCTGCCGAAAAAATGAGATCTGCCCATACATTTAGATTCAATATCTGGGCCGCTACATTAATTGGATTTGCGGGAGATTTTAGAGAAGGATTTATTAGACAACCAAATATAGAAATGCAAGTAGACTATCTTAGGTACTACCCTCTAAACGATGACGGCAGCTTTGCTACAAACCCCGCTTTTGAGGATGATTTTTCTGGAAATTCCTTGGATAGCTCCAAGTGGTTCATTGCCAATCATACCTTTGATGTAAATTTTGCACGTTTCAGACGAGAGAACGTGAGAGTCGCTAATGGTAGATTATTTTTAAGATTTGCCTACGGGGTAACAACTTCCGATACCGACAATACTATTGATCGCAGTGCATTAAACGCAGCAGGAAAACTCAATACGATTAACCACTCTCAATTGAGCGTATATCCTAATCCCATGAATAATCGAGGGATATTGAACATCAAAACTGAGACCAATACAGGAGGAACGGTACAATTGATTGACCTTAACGGGAAACGTATTTACACAAATCAATTCGAGACAAATGCTACAACAATCAACATAAATAATTTAGCCATTTCAAAAGGGATATATATTCTAAACATCCTCACAACAAATAAAACTGAATCGATAAAATTAATTTTATAGATTGACAAAAAAATATGGTACTCATCTTGACTCTTCAGTACCAACTGAAAATGAGATAAAATTTGACCCGATAAGATACTTTTGAAATTCATAGTGCCGCTATAAATTTCAAAAGCAACACAACAAGGCGAATTTGACCCATTTTTTTTAGAGAAAAGAAAAAGTCAAGATGAGTTCATGATTTAACAAAAGCACCTCACAACGATATCACTGAAATGATTCTATGATACTGTATGACATTCTGCTACTATTTTTTCTGTTTCAAAATGAAACTATAAAAAACTGACCCGTATTAAATAAAGATATGTCCTTTCTATAAAGTTTGTGCAACCACATTTACCGCAGCAATAGTCTCATCTAAATCTGCATAAGTAAGTGCATCCGTAATAAACCAAGTCTCAAAAGCACTTGGAGCGATGTAAATACCTTGAGCTAACATTCCGTGAAAGAATTTTTTAAAAGTTTCATTATTCCCCTGTGCTGAGGACTCAAAATCGACAACAGCATCTGGCGCAAAATGCACCGAAATCATGGAACCAAGTCTATTTATCGTATGAATAACCCCATGTTTTTCTAGAGTTGTTGCTATTCCTTGATGTAGATATTTTGTTTTCTCTTCTAAACTTTTAAAAATCTCTGGTTTGTTATGGAGCTCTGTAAGCATGGCCAACCCAGCTGCCATTGCCAATGGATTTCCACTAAGTGTTCCGGCTTGGTACACTGGACCTAGAGGCGCCAAATATTCCATAATTTCATTACGAGCAGCAAATGCGCCTACTGGTAAGCCTCCACCAATCACCTTTCCGAAAGTAACAATATCAGCACGAATCCCTAGAAGCTCTTGTACACCACCTGCTGCCAACCGGAAACCGGTCATCACCTCATCAAAAATCAAAAGAATCTTATGCGTATCACATAATTCTCTTAGCCCTTCTAGAAAACCTGTCCTAGGAGGAATACATCCCATATTTCCTGCTACTGGTTCTATAATAACACATGCTATCTCACCCGTATTAGCTGCTATGATCTCCCGTACACTATCCAAATCGTTGTAGCGAGCCAACAACGTATCTTTGGCTGTACCTGCTGTTACTCCGGGACTATTTGGATGTCCAAAAGTAACTGCGCCACTCCCTGCTTGGATCAAAAATGCATCACTATGCCCATGATAACATCCTGCAAATTTGATGATTTTATCTTTTCCGGTAAATCCTCTTGCCAGTCGCACAGCACTCATACATGCCTCGGTACCAGAATTAACAAAACGTATTTTATCAATATTAGGAACCATTGCAACAGCTAATTCTGCTATCGTAGTTTCTATTTCTGTTGGCATCCCAAAACTTGTCCCTAGTTTTGTTTTTTCTATAACAGCATCTACAACCGGCTCGTAGGCATGCCCTAGAACCATTGGCCCCCAAGAATTAATATAATCGATCAATCGATTACCGTCCTCATCATAGAGATAAGCACCCTTGGCTTGTTTGACAAAAATCGGATCACCTCCTACTGATTTGAATGCTCTGACTGGGGAATTGACTCCTCCAGGAATGACTTGTTGTGCAGCAGCAAAAAGCGCACTGCTTCTTTGATAGTTTTTCACCTAGTATATTATCTTTTAGAATTCTTTTTCTAATGGAGCCACAAATAAGGTTTGTCCTACATGAATTGTATTATCTTCTAAACCGTTAATTTTTTTGAGTTCTTCCACTCTCAATCTAAATTTTTTGGAAATAGAATATAATGTATCCCCTTTTTCCACCGTATATTGATCAGATTTATCCACAACATTCTTGATATCTTTTGGACTCTTACCCAAAACCTGAGCGTCATATTCATATAATTTATAGCGCTCTATAATGCTAATTAGCTTTACTGGATATTTTTTATCTGTGGCATATCCTGCAGCACGAAGCCCCTTAGCCCATGCCTTATAATCATCTTTGGGAAGTTTAAACAACCCCATATAACGTTTTCTATTGGTCAAAAACAAAGAATGATCTTGAAATGAGTATTTCGGGGCACTATATTTCCTAAAACATTCTCCTAATTGATCATCATCATGATATACTTTTTCACCTTTCCAATTATGACATTTGATTCCAAAATGGTTATTAGCTTTTCGTGTCAACTCCCCTTCTCCTGCTCCTGATTCTAGTACACCCTGAGCCAATGTTATACTAGCGGGAATACCATATTGCTGCATTTCCTCCATTGCAATATCCGCATACACCGTGATGTAACGATGCACCTTATCTCTATATGTGCCTTCTATAGCGGGGTTTTTTGTGGTAGGAGTGGGTTTTACGACTACCGGAGGCTTGACTTCTTTTTCTGTAGGTATCACGTCTTTGGACGTTTGTGTCGGTTTTTTAATCGTCACTACTTGCCGTTTTGTACTACACGACATCAGGAATAACACAAGGAATCCTGACACAAAAAGTTGTTTCATCTATTTCAATTTATGGTTTTTCTTAACAGTAAGGCTGTATTCATCAAATCTATACACTACAAGAATTCAAACACTTATACTTTACACTTTTTTAACTACTCCCTACTTCAATAACTGGAAGTTGCTTTTTCTTTAGTTGTTTATTGATTCCCGAAATCCCCTGAAGTCCTCCAGTATGCACTGCTAAAATACGAGATTTTTTCGGAAAATACTCAGTCTTTATAAGGTCATAAAGACCATACAGCATCTTACCAGTATACAACGGATCCAACAAAATAGTATTGTCTTTTTTGAAGGAATTCATAAATGTCACCAATTCTTGATTCACCTTACCATACCCTCCAAAATGATAGGAATCCATAAGACTCCAATTTGTCTTTGCTGTATAACATTCAATTTCCTTACGGAGAAAGTTTCCTTTGAGGGCAGGGAATCCAAGAACGTGTTGCTGATCACCTGTTGCATTAATAATTCCCGATATAGTTCCCCCTGTGCCTACAGCACAACAGATATAATCATATATACCATCTTCCTTTGTCAATATCTCCTGACACCCCAGAATTGCTAATTCATTGGTTCCTCCTTCTGGAATGAGATAAAAATCTCCAAAATATCTTATTAATTCCTCTAAAAATCCTGCCGTTGTTTTTTCTCGATACTGCGTTCGAGTTACAAAATGTAACTGCATGCCTTGTTGTTTTGCAAATCGCAAAGTATCATTACTCTCCAACGTCTTTTCTAACATATCACCCAATTCTTCACCTCGTATCACTCCGATTGTCTGCAAACCGCACAGCTTACCAGCTGCCGCAGTAGCCGCTATATGATTGCTATACGCACCTCCAAAAGTTAACAATTGTTTGTATCCATTCTTTTGGGCTTGCAAAATATTATATTTTAACTTCCGAAACTTATTTCCAGAAACATCAGCATGAATCAAATCTTCTCTCCTAATATGTAATTGGACCGCTGCATTATCCAAAAAACGCGCTTTGATTTCTTGAGTAGGAACATTCAAAGTCTCTGATGTAAAAAAATTCATTTTCTCTTTTTTTTCAATATTCTATCCTGACCCTCTTTTTTTTTTTTAAAAAACTATCACCTCCACAAAACAAGCTCCGACACCCCAAAAGCCGCGACACATTTCTTTTCTTCTTGTGGACTTACCAATGAGACATAAATGCTATTGTATTACTAGCCCTAGTACAAAACAAAGTTACACAAAGCTTCGTTTGATTGCGAATAATCCACGAATGATTAAAAAATGGCATACTAATTGCAAAATCAACTACAAAACACATCATTAATTCATCGACTCTATTTTGAATAATGGTATATTTAACTATCAGAGTCCTTTAAATATATATATATTATGAAAAAAGTTATCTCAGTACTTAGTTTAGCCTTAGTCCTATTTATTTCATGTGAAGGACCTCAAGGTCCCCCTGGCTTAGATGGGTTTGATGGCACTGATGCCGAAGCTATCGGAAAAGTATTTGATCAGGTAGTAAATTTTGGAGCAGCTGATAACTTCTCTATTACCATTCCATACCCGACTACTATTGAAGTTTTTGAAAATGACGTCGTTTTGGTGTACCGGCAAGCCGAAGTTATAAAAGACAGTAACAATGAGGACACAGATGTATGGCAATTATTACCACAAAATTTTTTCTTGGATGAGGGAATACTCCAATACAATTATGATCATACTTTTTTTGATGTAACACTTTTTCTAGACGGCACTTTTGATCTTAGCATATTGGGAGATCAGTTTACCAAAAACCAAGTATTCAGAATTGCTGTAGTACCCGCGAGAATGGTCCAAGGAAAAGAATTAAGTAGTCTCAAATTTTCTGAAATAGAAAACATGCTTAATACCAATACGGATCAATTACTATTTTAAAAACAAATAACAATAGCAAATATTACTATAACAAGGGTGCCTAAAAATCAGGCACCCTTGTTGTTTACGTATTGCAATACTCCATTTCACTTAGAAATAACACCATCAAGCGCTTAAAAAAAAACTACAGCTCAACAATAGACTTTACACACAAGTAACACTCCTTGTTCGTACAATTTTCGTACCTAATCCAAACACTTATACCTTTCAGATTTCATGAATAATGCGTAAATTCGTGGCTTCAAAAAAATTAGCAATTACTATGAGTGCATACGATATTATTGTTTTAGGAAGTGGTCCCGGAGGATATGTAACCGCCATACGCGCATCACAATTAGGTTTCAAAACCGCTGTTATAGAAAAAGAAAATCTTGGAGGTGTTTGTCTTAACTGGGGCTGCATCCCTACAAAAGCACTTCTCAAGAGTGCACAGGTTTTTGACTATCTCAAGCATGCTGCTGATTATGGTTTGACAGTTGACAATGTAGATAAAGATTTTGACGCTGTGGTTAAACGAAGTCGGGACGTAGCAAACGGAATGAGTAAAGGAGTGCAGTTTTTGATGAAAAAAAATAAAATCGATGTAATCGAAGGCTACGGAAAGCTAAAAGCAGCTGGAAAAATTACTGTTACTGCTACTGATGGAAGCGTAACTGATTATGCAGCAAAAAACATCATTATTGCTACAGGAGCACGCTCTAGAGAATTACCGAATCTCCCTCAAGACGGCACAAAAGTTATCGGATACCGTCAAGCAATGACATTGAAATCTCAACCTAAAAAAATGATCGTCGTAGGGTCTGGGGCTATTGGTGTTGAATTTGCACATTTCTATAACGCTATGGGAACCGAAGTAACTGTTGTAGAATACTTGCCGCATTTGGTCCCTCTAGAAGACGAAGATATTTCTAAACAATTTGAACGTAGTTTCAAAAAGTCTGGAATCAAGGTAATGACAAACTCCTCTGTAGAAAGTGTTGACACTTCTGGATCAGGAGTCAAAGCTACTGTAAAAACAAAAAAAGGTGAAGAAGTTCTAGAAGCCGATATTCTACTATCTGCTGTTGGAATCAAAACAAATATTGAAAACATAGGACTCGAAGATCTTGGTATTGCTACCGATAGAGATAAGATATTAGTCAATGATTGGTACCAAACTAATATCCCTGGTATCTACGCTATCGGTGATGTAGTCGCAGGACCTGCACTAGCTCATGTTGCCTCTGCAGAAGGAATTACTTGTGTAGAAAAAATAGCTGGTTTACATGTAGAAGCCATAGATTATGGCAACATCCCTGGATGTACCTATGCAACTCCAGAGATTGCAAGTGTTGGTATGACCGAAAAACAAGCAAAAGAAGCTGGTTATGATCTAAAAGTTGGGAAATTCCCATTCTCTGCCTCTGGAAAAGCCAAAGCAGCAGGAACTCCTGACGGTTTTGTCAAAGTCATTTTTGATGCCAAATATGGCGAATGGCTAGGATGCCATATGATTGGTGCAGGCGTAACAGATATGATTGCAGAAGCCGTATTGGGTAGAAAATTAGAAACCACTGGCCACGAAGTACTAAAAGCAATACACCCGCACCCAACAATGAGTGAAGCTGTAATGGAAGCCGTTGCAGATGCCTATGATGAGGTGATACACCTTTAATACAATACTACTTGTGAGTATTAGAATATTAGAAGCGATAAAAAAAATAGAAAATCTCGAGCTATCTCGGGATTTTCTATTTTTATAGCCTAGATCAAAAAACATTAAACCTATACCAATAAAAATGTAATGGTAGTCCAAAATAATTGAACTATTTTTCGCTAGCGCTTACGACATGAGCGTTCCGAGGTCTAATTGTTTTAATGAAGAGAAGGGAGAACCCTTTGTTCCAAAAAATCTTTCTGATGGCTGGTATCTCTTATGAGGTACACAGGCACTGAAGACAAATCGGACTTTCATCCAGATTATCCCGGATTGGAATTTAGCTTTTAAGCTTAATTAATGAGCAAAAACTGACAAACACCTAGTACTACTGAAAAAATGAATATTGAAATTATAAAAATACCTCCTCAAAAAACCTATGCTATTCGACACCAAGTCATGTGGCCGGATAAACCCTTAGAATTTGTATTTCTCCAAAACGACGACGATGGGCAACATTTTGCCCTTTGCAAAGGCTCTAATATTATTTCTGTTGTTTCATTATTTACAAAAAATAATAGTTTGCAGTTCAGAAAATTTGCGACCAAAATATCCGAACAAGGCAATGGATATGGCACCCTATTACTTAACCATGTAATGATGATCGCCTCAAAAGAAAAAAACATCAAAAAAATATGGTGCAATGCTAGAGAAGACAAAACCTCTTTCTACAAAAAATTCGGTATGACTACTACCTCAAAAAAATTTACCAAAGCTGGAATTCGCTATGTAATAATGGAAAAATATTCCTCGACTAACAAACAGAATAGCATATAAACCATCAAAACAACACCTCAACATAGTTTTGTCGCATTTCACTTAGAGTAATATATAGCCCCACGATCTGCAATACACACATCCAGATTCATTAAAAAAAGCTATCTTTTTATTTATAACCATTATGATTAGCTTATACACATCTTACCTACTAATTCTTATACTTTTATGAACCTTTCTTGTTACGGAACACATAAAATTATTAAAAAAAAAACCAAATTATAGTAACATTTTGACCGCTGGAGACACTTATACTATATAGTTCAATAAAAACTTAAGAAAAATGAAAAAAGTAAAGAGATTTCTAACCATTTATATAGTATGCTTTTTACTATCGATTATAACGAATGCCTGCTGCGAAGAAAATTGGCAAATAACAGGAAATGGTATTATTACTGCACGAGACCTAATATCGGGTAACGTTTTTACAGAAGATACGGTAGGAACAATTACTGGAGAATTTGAAATACTTATAAACCCAAAGACAATATCAGCTTTAAGTGGAATTAACACTAGCTTACATTTAACACCAACTATATACGCAAATAGCTGTGAACACCACTACATCAACAATTTAATTAAAAACACTTTTAAAATTAGTTGCAACAAAGACATTACCTTGGACGGAGAGTTAATTAAGAGAGGAACTAATTTAATAGACCTAAAAGATGTTAGCCATTACATCGCTTTTCAAAATATCACGGTGTCTTTTAGTGAGACTTTTATAAATAAAGCAGAATTCACAGACGAAGAATATGAATTCAAATCTGAGATAAAAACAACCGATGGACTGGAATTAGTGAATACGATACGCCTGAAATTTGAAATTGAATAACCTCATGCGTACTAATTTCATTGCTGCATTACACTGAACACCTACACTTCAATACCAAAACCTATTAACCCAAAACATGCACAACAAAAATCATAAGTCTACTTATAATCATTTCCAACGTTTGTTACTAAGTGTTTTTTGCGCCCTGTTAATCGAATAACTTACCCTAACCTGCCTCAAACGACTTAACAAACACACTCCCTCAGCATTAACCATTATCCTTAAACCAAAACATAGAACATGAAAAAAATTATATTCCTATTAATTACCATAGTAACTATACATTCAAATCTACATGCGCAAAATGACAAAGAGATCAAAAACTCTATACGCATCAATGGACTCGCATTATTCGCTGGATTTTACGAATTCCAATATGAAAGACTCATAACTGAAAAAGGTGCTATAAAAATAGGCTTTGGTACTGGAACATTACTCAATAGAAAAGGGAGTGATGCTGACAAAGATTTTAAAGACGCCTTTAACTCAAGTTCATTTAGTCCAGATCAGGAACACAGTATCGATGGTTTTAGCTTAAATGCCGATTTTAGGTATTTTTTCTCTCATTTAAAAGCTCCTAAAGGTCTATATGTGAGTCCTGGTATTCAATATTTAAAACTGCAGGAAAAATATACGTATACAAACAACAATAATGAACTTACCACCTTGGCAAATAATAATTATACCATTTTTAATTTAAGATTCTTAGCAGGTTATCAATTCATTATAGCAAAAACGGTTATATTCAATCCTTATCTAGGAGGAGGAATTGCGTTAGGTACTACGAATGAAAACAGCACACAAGCAGCTGGGTCTGGTACTGGGTCTACCGTAACTATCGGTATTGATATAGGAATTGGATTCTAAAAAATGAGTTTAGCTAATTTTAAAATACAAATTATACTTATTTAAATTGGTATTATACACCTATTCACAAAAAATAACTGCTTACAATTCAGAAAATTTGCGATCAAAATACCCGAACAAGGCAATGGATATAGGACACTATTACTTAACCATGTAATGATGATTGCCTCAAAAGAAAAAAACATCAAAAAAATATGGTGCAATGCTAGAGAAGGCAAAACCTCTTTCTACAAAAAAGTCGGTATGACTACTACCTCAAAAAAATTCACCAAAGCTGAAATTCACTATGTAATAATGCAAAAATTATTCCTCGACTAACAAACAGAATAGCATATAAACCATCAAAACAACGCCTCAACATAGTTTTGTCGCACTTCATTTAGAGTAAGGGATAGCCCCCCATAATCTACAATCCGCCATACCATATAACTTACTTTAAAAAACATCTAAAAAGCAAGTAACATTTTACCTTGTTATGACACATATAATGATAGACAGTTAATTTAAATACTTAAACAACCATCTTCGAGAAGGATAGTACTTGTTAGTGTTTTTAACACGGTCTTAAACACTTTTTACATAAAAGTCGTTTACAGATGACCCTACATTGTACAACACTACAAAAACCATTAATTATGAAAAAACACCTTAAAATTACCGCCTTACTCATTCTTCTAATATCTTTCAAAAGCAACAGTCAAAACTCTATAATTGACGGATCTCAAATAAAAATTTCAGAATACCTATCAAATTTAAACAATAAATTCGATGATGACGTCAATTTCAGCCTACTTCTTGAAGACTTGAACAATGTAAACAAAAGAGCTACTATTATAATTGACAAATCATTTATCATTAACAAAAAATTATCGAATGCTGTAAACAAAAACATTTCACTTAAATTCATCAATGGCAATGTTATAGAGTTTCAAGATAAGATAAAGAAAGATAGTACGGGAAATAAAACTATAGTAAATCGTGGTCAATTAACTATAAATGGCCACATTGATGCTGGCCTTTTTGAAATATTCAGACTTCCGGAAACCGACAAAGAAAAGCATAATTACTTGGTCGAAAGAGTTGTTCATTCAAATAATGATAATGCCAATATTACATATGCGTATCCGCAATGGTTTGGTGCCATACCTAATGATGGATTCGACGACTATCTAGCAATTCAACAAGCACTAAACTTTCACAAAGATATCTTCTTACCGACAGGAAAATATCATATTTCAAAACATCTAGAAATCTCGAAAAATGACGCTACAATAATTGGCTCTGGTCTTAGAACAAGAATTTCTACATTGAATAGTTTTAGTGACTACAACATGCTTCAAAATTTCAAGCATGATCTCCAACAAATAAGCAATAATGAAGAGAAAGAGCATAAAGTATATCATGTTAAAATTGAAAACCTGCATTTTCTAACACGGGAAATAGCAGACTACTCAAAAAGAGTCACTTGTATAAACTTAGTTCATCCAAATGAAGGTGGTGTAATTAGAGATACTTATTTCTCAAGCACAAATTTTAAATGGAACAACAACGACTATCCTACTAAAATAGCTGGCAAAACTGCCATAAAGCTCCACAATAAAAAATCAGGACCTTATTCAAGTATAAATGTTTTTCTTATTGAAAACTGTGTTAACTATGGTCTATGGAAAGGAAAACAATTAGTTGCGGGAAATTTTGGTAATGGGCTCAATATCAATAAATATACTTTTAGCCAAAGTGAAGATAGTTTTATCGATATAAGTGGCTTAAGCGGTGTTATTATTAATGATAGCCATTTAGAATATGCTGGATGGATTAAAGGAAAAAAAGATGTGATAAAAATTAATAGATGCGATATAGTTAAACTCTCAAATTTAAAAATTTGGAATGATGGAGGGTGGCAAAAAATGAATGATCGTTTATATAATAAAGAATTGACTGCTATCCATTTTTCAAAAGAAGGGGATTCGTCCAAAACAGCATTCCGTAATTCGCATATAGTAGAGAATACTTCACTTATAGTTTCTGGATATCAACAAGGTTTTGACATATCTATCAAAGATGACCTTCTGGAAAAAGAATTGAAAACTCAAAAAGGAATTCGCACAATCAATGAATATTCCAAATTTGAAACTAGTTATATTGACCGTGATGGAGAACTATTTGGTGTCGAAAACCATAATAATTATCAAATTGTTTCGATTGATAGACCTTTTACAATTAATGATTCATCAAAATCCATTGAAATACCCTATAAGCTCGATAAGGGTAATCATTCAGCAGAAGTTCTTATCACTGCAAGAAATAATGACAATGGACTCCCGGTGGTTTTCAAATTTATAATAGCGAATGCAGATAACACAGGAGGACACAACCCTAGTCTACCCATAAATAGTCTACCAAATAACACACATAATGCCACTATAGTAAATAAACTAAACCCTGATTTGAATTTTTCTATTGGATATAATGAATCAACTAAGTTTTATTCTTTGAATATTGATAACATTAATGGATTATCTTATGTAAAAATTACACTTATGGGACATCTATTTTATGATGGTCAACAATTAGGGAAATAGAAAATAATGTATGATTATTTTATTGTCTTAGCACTCCGAACATCAATCAAAAATTTTACAGATAAAACATTAATTAACAATACGTTTTAACAAACTCCAATTCTTTACATTTACCAGAGTAATAAGGGCAAATAATTGCTTTTTTTAGATTAAGTGAGACCTCACAAACCTCACTAATTCTATGGTTACATCACGAAAATGACTAAAATTGAAGGTGACAAAAAAAGCTCTGTATTTTTTATCATCTACTAGGATATTGATAGAAAATCAACAATCTTTTTTTTATTTCAAATTGAATGTGACATCCGTTAAAATATAATTGTAGGTCAAAATAACTGAACTATTTTTTAAATGGCATTAGGTCTATTAGAACGCCATATGATACTAGCTCAAAAATGTATCATATGGCGTATATCTACAGTAATATGATCATTTCATTATCAATATTTTACTGACACTATTTTGATTACCCTCTCCAAATACTTTCACGAAATACATCCCTGAAGTAAAATCCGTACCTCTAGATATTTCCACAACACCATTAACAGCTACTTTTTTGTAAACCAATTTTCCCAACAAGTCATATATCATAACCTTCGCCTTGTCAAAACCCTGCAAAGAAATCTTGAATACATCAGCCGCTGGATTTGGAGAAATTGTCAAGGAAGAAATTAACTGTCTTTCATCAAAAACTACTGTTTTATTTTCTTTTTTACCTTTTCTTGTTTTTCTCAAATAAGATTTCACCTTATTTTCAAACTTTTTGAATGTACAATTCTGATCCTTAAAATCAGTAAGTAAATACCACAACATTCCAGCATCAGAAATATCAGCCTTATTTTTGATACTCTTGAAATCAGGCCATTCTGTCTCTCCCTTTTTTACATGTTTCCATATTTCCCTAACTTTATTACTATCATGATTTCTAGCCCAATACATGTTATTGATAGGCTTTTTTAGATTCGTATTCTGGTCTTTAATACGTTGCACAAAAACTTTTCTACTAGGTACACCTGATATTCTTAAGATATCAGTTAAATCATGAAAATCTCCTACATCATTAGCTACATGATGCGTTATATATCTCACAAATTTTCTTTTCCCCTTTTTGGCTCGAACTAAGGCCTCATACAATAAGTCGGTTTCGCCGGCATTTATGACGTATAGTAAACTTTTTTTAGAGGCTTTGTTTATTTGAGCCGCCAAATGCTTTCTTGCTGCATCACGCTGATTGTTAAAATTAAAAAAGTCTTTTTTAATAAAACCACCCCATTCCTCTGCCGTTCCGAACAAACTCCTTGCCATCATACCTTCTCTATCCTTCATACCACTTAAGTCGCATGAATGAGTGTAATGAACCAAGTCTTTCTCTCTATTAAAAATCTTAAGCATGACAAGAGATGCTGATGTTCCCCCGATATCATCTGGGTCTGGTGAGTTACCATCTGCAATCACGGCAATTTTGCCCTGAAAAGCGAAGGCTGAACTGAATATAGCCAAAAGCAAAATGGTGAAAATCGGTTTTAAAATTGTTGTTTTCATAAAATTGGTTTTTATAGTTTAAACGTGTGAATTACATAAGTGTACACCAATCATCTGCGAAGCTGTGTATCATTCTAATACTTGATATAAGAATAATCATAGCGTTTTTTATTACGCATCAACAATACATCGTTTTCCGAAACATTAACATATTGATTGGCAGCGCACTAAACTAAGAACTTTATGGTAACTATTGCGTACTTATCTTTTTTTTAACTATATATTAAGTATTTACTCATGTATTAGTTAAAATTTTATCAAAAATTAAAAATCAACTTTGAGTAGATTGAATTAATTTTTGAAGAAAAATACGTTATTAAAACCGCTGACCTAAACAGAACCAGAGTTCGTTCTGATGGACTTTTTGTAGACATGGAGCGGTAGGCTACATACATTTAGTGACATTTTGTGTCTACTATTTTTGATATTCCAAATACACTATAGACTTTTTGTTTTTGAACAAATTTCAATACTCAGGAACTAGAAAAATTATTCCAAACCAAAATCAAAAAAACTCAAACCATCTGAAAGTAAATATAAGTTCATATACAAATCCCCACACTGATTCCTATCATTTCTAGGCCTCAAGCAAAAAATAATAGCTAATTGAGTTACATATAATCTATTCCTTGCGGCGAGCAGATTTTGATCGAAATTCTAATTTTTCGAAGGCAAAGGATGGAATCTCTGTCTCGACTTGTATAACCGAACCTGTACCTCCATTTGTAGGTGCTATAGTTCTTACCTTTTTCCACACCCCAAATTTATACGGATTTGGGTTCTCATATAGCTTATACGCCGCTTGACCTGCTTTATTTAATATATGTTTTGCATCTCCCTTATTATCTGATTCTTTTTTTAATGATGCTCTGTGATCCTTTAAAAAGTTCTGTAGTCCATTATGCGCTTCTCCGTATGCCATACTTCTATAATACAAGAGCGATCCAACAGGTAATTTTGTAGTAAAAGAAATACGAACAGCCTCTTTTTCTTTATAGGCTAATGAGTTTGCATTATAATTATACACCAAGACGTCATAATTTGAAGCATTTTGTTTTTTGGCAAAAATAGCTTTCAATGTATTTTTTGACTCTGCTGGACTACCAGACGATGTCGTTTTATAATGCGTCTTCCCAACCATTGTTTTCAGTGTTTTTATGGCAGGTCTATCCTCAGAACCTTTTCTATTACCCCATCTATAAATACGGCTCAATCCTTTGTCTTTATTGGCATAGAATTGATTCGAAAATTCTAATTCTACGATTTCTCGATGAGAAGTTGAACAATTGACATAACCATTAGGCCCCACCATTTTTGTAACAGTCGCATATTCCATTAAATCTATCTTGGTCTCGGCATTCCATTTGGGATGATTCACAAGTCCACCAAAAAGCTCTTCGAATTTACCTTCCATATCTCGATGCTTTTTATTCCCTATAATAACGTAATCAGAAACTCCCCAAAAATCATAACGTACATTGTTATCATAACAATAGGTGATAAAATCTTTGGCAAATGATGCAAAAGGTTTTCCTTTATAATTCAAAACACTCCCTTTCTTATACAAAAAGTTTGGAGCTCGCGTGTGCAACCCTATTTTGGCATCTGGTACTATGGCTCTTATTGCTTTCTCGGTATTAGCAAAGTGCGCTATAAATTCTTCTTTGGTTCCCCTCCAATGTTCAGGAGTTTCAATTTCTGATCCTACTCTAAAACGCCAAGAGCGAACTTTTTCTTTGCCATAAGTCTCTACTAATTTTGTCATCAACGCCTTGATATAGTCGTGATATGCTTGTTTATCAGCAGGTGGTAGAGCATTCCCATAGACTGTCATTCGCTCGTCTTCACTAAAATTCACTCCATCTTTTGTTCCCTTTGGAATAAAAGTATATCCGTGTTGAAAAGCCCACGGAGGCTGATCCAATACTATTTGAAAAATTTCTGTTTGTGAATTGATAATTTTGTTGAGCCTTTTGATTAGTGGCTTCCATTGATACACATACACATTATTGATAGAATCATACAAACAAGTATCAAACTCCAAGTCCATCTGTCGTTTACCCTTGCCTCTCTTGTTGATTCCGCCAATCATTCTGACAATATTCATCTTGAGATCTGATCGAACATTAGATCCTGTTTTGGGGCTTATACGATTCGCAACTCCCCAAATATCATGCAATGGAGTTTTCTGATCCTCCGTGTTGGTAAAATCTGTTGATAACGTAACTTGAGCCTTTAAACAAAAGATCGTCAAACAACACAATATAATGGTAATAGTTTTTTTCAATTGATTATTTTCTTTCATAAAACATATTTATATAAATATCATAAAGAACTACCCTCAAGTATCCCAAACAACACTACATACTATTTTGTACAAAAATTAACACAATAACTATTCCAATTCGCACTACAACCCTAGAAAGAATCTATTCTTTTATTTTTTTTACAAAAAACTCTTGATTGCCAGCTCATATCCTTGCATACCAAATCCCAAAATCACCCCCTTTGCTACAGGAGAAATATAGGACTGGTGACGAAATTCTTCTCTACCAAATGTATTAGAAATATGTACCTCAATAACGGGAACTCCAACAGCTTTTATAGCATCTCCAATCCCTATAGACGTATGTGTATAAGCGCCTGCATTCAAAATCACTCCATCAAAAACCCCATCTGCTTCCTGAATCTGAGTAATAAGTTCACCCTCGATATTCGATTGATAATAGACTAACTCCTGATCCGCAAATTGGGTTTCTAGCGTTTTGAAAAAGTCTTCAAAGGTTTGACTACCATAAATACCCGGTTCACGTTTGCCTAGTAAATTCAAATTAGGTCCATTGATAATAAGTAGCTTCATGAAAAAATATTTGATTAGAATGTGTAGATTTGAGTATTGTTTTTCGTGTTCTCGTTCTGGCAAAAAATAACACTAAGCTCACAGCTATTTTGAAAGAAACGTCCCTCCCAAAACTTCTGCATATTTTCATTTTAGTGGTATATTTGAATTGATCTTTTTTATTTTTTTGATCAAAACACCTATCAAGAAAAACACAACTATTGAAATGCAAAAATATAAATTTAAGATAGAAACTCATCTTGTATTTTTGTTTTCAATCCAAAATGTTATAAAATTTTATCCGCTACAGCACTTTTCCCCATGTACTATACGCTGTACCATTTCTACTATAGAGAAGTTTTCGTGCTCTATAGCACTGCTACGAAATACAAAAAACATTTCAGTTGATCAAAAAACGCCTATTTCCCGTTAGAATCAAAAAAGTGTGAACCACTATTGAAATTAAAAAGAAAAGTCAATTTATAGTGATAAATTCCTGATATACTCTCATAAAAGCATATAGCAGTATAGAAAACTGTAATAAAATCGAATATTTTATTAAGGATCTATGTACAAATATCCCATTGGCTCAAATGTATCTATCCCTAAGAATTTGTCTATCAAACAAGATGATTACCCTCAAAAACACCACTAAAGATAAACTTGACTGCTATCAACACATTGATAGAGTTTACGCTATTGCATAGCAGCCAAAAGGCATATCGTTTTTTCCAAGTACTTTACTGCTAGAGAACCTTTTTGGATATTTCTGAACTAAAATCGGAAACCTCCAGCTATTTGAAACACTGAATTACGAGTATCATTACTCAATCCATCAATAGATTTGAGCACACTTATAGCCCCTATAGAATATCTTACTTGCCCAAAAAAGCCATCATCAGACTTATATTCTAAGCCTAGAACCCCACTAAAATCTATAACATTAAAAAGATCCAAATCTTCTCGTTCATTACCTGCGCCGATAGGGCTATTAATAATCTCCTGCTGTCCCTGAACATTGACACCTAGCTGTGGTCCTAGAACTGCCGTAAAATTATCTGTAATATAATACTTTATCATTGCCGGAAAATTGATGTAATTCAGATTTACCTGCAATTCCTCTTTGGAACCATCATCATTTACATCCTCCTCATAGCGGTATCCTTGCTCAGAAAATAACACCTCTCCTTGGATACTAAAACTACGACTAACATAAAATTCTGCAAGAAATCCAGCATGAAACCCTACTCTACCGAAGACGCTTTCTTCTCTATCACCACCGACAACGCTGGCAAAATTTACCCCTCCTTTAAAACCTATATGTACAGGCTCTTGGGAAAAACCAATATACGACAACAGCATTAAAGCTGTAATGACAATACTATTTTTGTTCATGTTGTTAAGAGTATTTAGGGTGTGACAAAAATAAAGTTTAATAACGATATGTTACTCATTTTATGGTGCATTTTTAATTTAAAACACCGATTTAATCCGATTAAGATACAAAAAAGAAGACAGAAGTACTTGTTTTCATGGTTACAGACAAAAAACCTCCTATTTTTGACACTATAAACCCAATTGATAATAACTCCATGAAATGGAAAGATGCCATACAGGATTATAAGCACTATCTGCGTATAGAACGTGGTCTGTCCAAAAACTCCATTATTAGTTATGGTATGGACATAGAACGTTTAATCAATTTCTTAGAAAACAACACGATACAAACTTCTCCTCTGACAATTCAGAAAGATACCATTCAACTATTCATTTACGAAACCGCAAAACTCGTCAATGCTCGTTCGCAATCGAGAATCATTTCGGGGCTCAAAAGTTTTTTTAACTATCTAATATTCGAAGATTACCGAGAGACCAACCCCATGGAACTTATCGAAGCTCCCAAATTAGGACGGAAATTACCCGATACCTTGTCCGTAGAAGAAATCGATTTACTAGTTGCCACAATTGATCTAAGTAAACCAGAAGGTGAGCGCAATAGAGCAATTTTAGAAACCTTATACGGTTGTGGCTTACGAGTAACAGAGTTATTAGACTTACGAATTTCGGATTTATTTTTTAAAGAAAATTTTATAAACGTTACTGGCAAAGGCAACAAACAACGTTTTGTTCCTATCGGTGCAACTACACAAAAATTCATCCTGATCTACTTGGAACATACGCGAATACATCTCAATATCCAAAAAGGGCATGAAGACTTTGTTTTTCTCAATAGAAGAGGAAAACAACTTACCAGAGCTATGATTTTCACGATTGTAAAACAACTTGCAATACAAGCACAAATTCGAAAAAAAATTAGCCCTCATACATTCCGACATTCTTTTGCTACACACCTGTTAGAAAACGGAGCAGATCTCCGAGCTATACAACTCATGCTAGGTCATGAAAGTATTACTACTACAGAAATTTATATGCATCTTGACAGATCCCACCTAAGAGAAGTAATGCACGCCTACCACCCGAGACAGTAGCCGATGCTAAAAACCTACTTAAAGTACAGTTTTACCCTTTGTTAACATAATATTATAACGAAAAATAGAATTTTTATTTTTTTAATTTATTTTTTCGATATAGCTTAGCACCTGATTTAAAGCTAACTATTTACGTTTAGAAAAACTATCATATTATTAACAATAAAAACTATCTACTTTTATGAAAAAAATTACTTTTTCCTCCATTTTTTTCCTACTCTGTTTTCTAGGTTTCTCACAGGAACATCAACTCATAGGAAAATGGTCAAATACCACGGATAATAATAAAGGTGAAAAATTCGAATTCAGAAAAGATCAAACAGCGATCATGACAAAAGAAGGAACGGATTCTCCACCTTTCAAATATTCTTTCAACACAAAAAAAACTCCTAACTGGGTTGACTTAACTATAGATGAAGAGGATTTTAAGATGACGATGCAAGGACTTGTAGAATTTATTGATGAAAACACCGTAAAACTAGAACTATTTCCAGAAACTTCAGGAGATCATCCTTCTAAATTTTCACTCACAACAGATAGCAATGATATCACGTACATAATTCTAAAGCGCATATAAACCTCGTGGATAAAAAAATTTCAAAAAGAAAATACTTGTCGCGCAGATAGCGATATTCCACAATTTCTCATAATACCCAAAGCCTTTTTAAACACATTTTATTCGTTGAATTTTACACTCTCAAAAACTGCGTTACTAAGAATAGCGCAGTTTTTTTCTATCTTCCAAAAACCTTGCCCTTTGTTCTGCAAATAACCTCTCTTGCAAAACCTGTTTTCTGAAATTGTCTTTGTCAAAACACCTATACATCCAAAGTACCATAAGATGTAATAGTAGGCTTCATTATATTTTGAACAGTATAAGATCTATTTTAACTCAAATTAGTATATTTAGGACACTTAATAAATAACACAACTAACACGCTAATAACACCAAATTACGAATGAGTAATTATCATATAAAACATCTAGAGGAATACTGGCAAGTATATCGCAAGTCATTAAGAAATCCAGAAGTCTTTTGGGAAGAAATTGCAGAAGAGCATTTCTTGTGGAGAAAAAGATGGGACACTGTTTTGGATTGGGATTTTTCTAAACCAGAAGTCAAATGGTATGAAGGTGCAGAATTAAACATTACAGAGAATTGTATCGACAGACACTTAACTACACGTGCAGACAAGACTGCTATTCTTTTTGAACCCAATGATCCTACCGCAATTGCAGAACACATCACTTATCGTCAGTTGCATGAGCGTGTTTGCAAATTTGCTAATGTATTAAAGGATCAAGGAGTCCAAAAAGGAGATCGTGTTTGCATCTATCTACCGATGATTCCTGAACTTGCAATTTCGGTTTTGGCATGTGCTAGGATTGGAGCAATACATTCGGTTGTTTTTGCAGGATTTTCTGCTACAGCCCTCGCAACTCGAATCAATGATTGTGACTGCAAAATTGTATTGACTAGCGACGGTTCCTATCGTGGAAACAAAACCATTGACCTAAAAGGTATCGTTGACGAAGCTCTTACAAGCTGTCCGGGTATAGAAAAGGTTTTGGTGGCAAAACGTACCAATACTGACATTTCTATGAAATCGGGGCGTGACCAATGGCTACAACCTCTTCTTGATGCTGCGAGCAAGGAATGTGAAGCCACCATCATGAAAGCAGAAGATCCACTCTTTATACTTTATACTTCTGGCTCTACAGGAAAACCCAAAGGTATGGTACATACTACTGGTGGGTACATGATATACACTGCTTATACCTTTAAAAATATTTTTCAATATCGAGAAAATGACGTTTATTGGTGTACCGCAGATATTGGTTGGATTACAGGACATAGTTACATTGTTTATGGTCCCTTGGCAAATGGTGCCACCACTGTTCTATTTGAAGGTGTACCATCGTATCCAGATTTTGGAAGGTTCTGGGAGATTGTTCAAAAACATAAAATCACACAATTCTACACAGCACCCACTGCCATCCGAGCATTAGCAAAAGAGAATCTAGATTTTGTAGAAAAATATGATTTATCATCGCTCAAAGTTTTAGGAACCGTAGGAGAGCCTATTAATGAAGAAGCTTGGCATTGGTACAACGAAAATATAGGCAAAAGAAAAAGTCCTATAGTTGACACATGGTGGCAGACCGAAACAGGAGGGATAATGATCGCACCAATCCCTTTTGCGACACCAACAATCCCAACCTATGCAACCCTACCACTACCCGGCATACAACCGACCTTGATGAATGAGCAAGGCGAAGAACTTAAGAACAACCAACAAGAAGGACGTTTATGTATCAAATTTCCTTGGCCTAGTATGGCACGTACGATTTGGGGAAATCACGAACGATATCGCGAAACCTATTTCTCTACCTACAAAAATATGTATTTTACCGGTGATGGTGCCTTTAGAGATGCTGTAGGATACTATCGTATTACGGGTCGTGTAGATGATGTTATTATTGTCTCTGGACATAACCTTGGTACCGCTCCAATAGAAGATGCAATTAACGAACATCCAGCTGTTGCCGAAAGTGCTATCGTTGGATATCCACATGACATAAAAGGAAATGCGCTTTATGGCTATATCACTCTCAAAGAAACAGGAGAATCCCGAGACCAAGACAATCTCCGAAAAGAAATCAATCAATTAATTACTGAACGAATAGGTCCGATCGCAAAACTAAATAAGATTCAGTTTACAAACGGTCTTCCAAAAACGCGCTCTGGTAAAATTATGAGAAGAATTCTTCGAAAAATTGCCGAAAAAGACACTTCTAATCTTGGAGATATATCGACACTATTAAACCCAGAAGTCGTAAAAGGTATCATAGAGAATACCTTCTAACAAACTCCTCTTGTATCAAACTATTGTTTTAACAACCTTCTCACGGAGGTTGTTTTTTTATTACTTCGAAATACAACAAAATAGACGCCCTGTAGTAAATGCCCTATTTCAATAGACTCATCGCTTCTTGTCAAACTCTTTTGCAATATTTTTGCACCATTCATAGCTATAATCTCCACCTCCATTATATCGTCTTTGCGTATTGCGTCAGAGCTTGTAAAAGTCAAAATATCACGAGCAGGATTAGGAAAAAACAAAACATCTTTTGACTGCCTTGTTACCGAAGAGGGAACCCCTAACACCTTTTCTAACAAACTAACCTTCCATGTTGTACTGACAGGACAACACGTTCCATCCTTACCACCATTCGCCACTATAAGATCATTTCCAACAACCTTACCCACTGGAGCAAGTAATTTACTAGGGAGATTACATTTGGATGACCACAAATCTGTTTTGGTATTATAACTAATAATTTCATCAAAAAACTTTGCCCCATCACGACCTCCTACGATGATAATTTCATCACCTAGAACAGCAGTTCCTGGTTCAAAATGAGAACGCCTTGTAGGCATTTTGGTTTTCGCTTCCCACTCCTCTGTTACTGGATCAAAAACATGTACAAAATTCTTATCACTAAAAGTCTTATCATGTCCAAACTGTCCTCCCAAAGCATAAATTTTTCCATTAACGGCAGCACCACCGAGATGATTCCTTGGTTCTGGAAGAGATGGAGCCACAACCCAACCCATATTTTTATCCCTTGTATCTATGACATAGTGATTCCCTGTATCTGTTTGTCTATCCGGTTCTAATCCACCAAAAAAATGCACTTTGCCGTCATTAAAAACGGCAGCACCAGAACCTACCGGATTTGGCAATGGAATTCCCTCTGACCAAGAATCTGTAGGCACATTATATATCTGAACTCTATCTGTCGCAATTCCTGGATGATTTCCAATAAAACCTCCAAGAATCCAAATATCCATCCCTACCACTGCGATTCCCATATGCGTCACAGCTGTAGGCATTGGTGCTCCTATCGACCATTGGTCTATTGCTGGATCATATATCTCTGTAACATCTGTGATTTGTAGCTTTTCTAAAAAGCCTGCAAAAACATAGATTTTATCTTGTACAGTAGCACTTTGAGATTCTACTCGTTCTAGGGCCGAATCCCTCAAAGACTCATACGAACAAGGGATTTGTACAGGACTATTTTGTGCTTCTAAAGAAGTTAGAAAAAAAACTCCAAGAAAAAAAAACACACTGTAATTTATAAAATATTTCTTCCGTAATTCCATGGTTGCAAGTTGGCTATAAAATAAAATTAAGAGGTGCTCTATCCATTAAAAAAGTGCTACTACTCTTTTATTTACTATCAAAAAAACACTCTAACTCGTTTGATGCATTAGAAAATCTACCACAATACAAAAAACACTGTGTTTTATTGTATTTTCGGCGCGCATTACAAAGTTTCAAGATATAGAATAGCTTTAATTTTTGAGATAAGAAACAATATTATTCTCTATACGCTTAGTAACATTGTCCAAGTCGGCTTTTACAAAATTTTCTCCTGTAATATGCTCATATAATTCTATATACCTTTCTGATACACTATCAATATATGCTGGTGTCATTTCAGGAATTTGTTGTCCTTCTTTTCCCTGAAAACCATTAGTAATCAACCACTGACGAACAAATTCTTTAGAGAGTTGTTTTTGAGGCTCTCCTTTTTGCTGTCGTTCTTCATAACCCGCTGCATAGAAATACCTCGAAGAATCGGGGGTATGAATTTCGTCTATCAAAACGATTTTACCGTCTTTAGTTTTTCCAAACTCATATTTGGTATCTACCAAAATTAACCCTTGCTTTGCTGCTATTTCGGTACCACGCTGAAACAATTTTCGCGTATAGTCTTCTAAGACTAAATAGTCTTCTTCCGAAACAATTCCTTGTTTCAAAATAGCCTCTCTAGCTATATCTTCGTCATGTTCTCCATTATCTGCCTTTGTAGAAGGTGTAATAATAGGCTCCGGAAATGGATCATTTTCTTTCATCCCCTCTGCCATTGCTACTCCACAAAGCATACGTTTACCTAGCTTATACTCTCTAGCAGCATGTCCTGACATATAGCCTCTAATAACCATTTCTACTTTGAATGGCTCACATAAATGTCCTACAGCAACATTTGGATCTGGCGTAGCTATCAACCAATTTGGCACTATATCCTCCGTAGCCTTCATCATCTTGGTAGCAATCTGATTTAGGATCTGCCCTTTGTATGGGATTCCCTTTGGCATAACTACATCAAATGCTGATAATCGATCCGTAGCAATCATCACCAGCAACTCATCCGCAATATTATACACCTCTCGTACTTTTCCTTTGTATACGTTTTTTTGATCCGGAAAATTATAATTGGTGTCTAGAATTGTATTCATTGTCATTATTTTAAGAGACACAACCTACATGGCATGTCTGTACTATTTTTCAACGCAGTTTTCTACGTTTATCTATTAATTTTGATTTTCTATTTCTTTGTAAGCGGCAATTACTTTTCTCACTAATCTGTGACGAATAACATCTTTGTCATCCAAATACACCATACCGATTCCTTTGACATCTTTCAATACCAATAGTGCTTCTTTTAATCCAGAAATCACCCGTCTCGGTAAATCTATTTGTCCAGGATCGCCAGTAATAAGGAATTTTGCATTCTTCCCCATTCGTGTCAAGAACATTTTCATTTGGGCGTGCGTTGTATTTTGCGCCTCATCCAGAATTACAAAAGCATTATCCAATGTCCTACCACGCATAAACGCCATCGGAGCAATTTGTATAATTCCTTTTTCAATAAAGCTATCCAATTTCTCTGCAGGAATCATATCCCTAAGCCCATCATACAATGGTTGCATATACGGATCTAATTTTTCCTTAAGATCTCCTGGTAAAAAACCCAAATTTTCTCCTGCTTCTACTGCAGGTCTAGTCAAAATAATACGTTTTACCTGTTTATTCTTAAGCGCTTTTATTGCCAATGCAACCCCTGTGTAAGTTTTTCCGGTACCTGCAGGACCAATGGCAAAAACCATATCATTTACTTCCATTAACTCCACCAATCTACGTTGATTGGGAGTTTGCGCTTTGATAATCTTACCTCCAACACCGTGAACCAATACCTCTCCACTCTTTGCAGAAGTTGTATAATCCGTACTATCATCACTGGTAAGAACTCGTTCGATAGCATTCTCATCTAACTTATTATACTTTCCGAAGTGTTCTAAAAGCATATTAAAGCGCTTATCAAACTCTTCTAGAAGCTCTTCGTCTCCATATACTTTTATCTTACTACCTCGTGCTATAATTTTGAGCTTAGGGAAATATTTCTTTAGTATTTGAATATTACTATTTTGAAGTCCAAAAAACTCTCTTGGATTAATTTCTGTTAATTCGATGATTAGTTCATTCAAAAGCCTACTTGTTTTTAAGTGAAAAATATATGGATAAATATACTATTTGTAATTCAAAAAAATCCCTTGCAATCTCAGATAGTGCTATATTTTTTTTTACATTCGTTGTTAGTAAATACATATAGCTACTCGCAAACGTTATTTATTGGTACCATATTTGACCAAACAATTTCGACTAAACACCCCCTGTAATGGCAATTATAACACTGACAACTGATTTTGGAAACAGGGATTATTTCGCTGCTGCGGTCAAAGGTGCTATTTACTCTGAAATATCTGACGCCATAGTTGTAGACATCACTCATGAGATATCGCCTTTTCATATCATGGAAGCGGCCTATATCATACAAAATGCTTACAAAAGCTTCCCAAAAGGCAGTGTTCATATCATAGGAATTGACAGTGAACTGCACCCAGAAAACAAACACTTAGCTTTTTTACTGGACGAACATTATTTCATCTGTGCAGACAATGGAATTATGAGCCTTATTGCTTCAGAGATCCATCCCGAAAAAATTGTAGAAATCAATATTCGAGATACAATAAAAACAAATTTTCCAGTACTCGATGTTTTTGTTGTTGTTGCCTGCCACCTTGCGCGCGGCGGAAAACTTGATGTCATCGGAAAAACAACCGACAACATCACTAAAATCAAAGGAATCACCCCTATTATCAATACCGGAAGCAAACAGCTTATCGGCAGCATTATATACATAGACAACTACGGTAATCTCGTCACCAATATAACCCGTAAGATATTTGAACATGTTGGCAAAGGACGCCCTTACAAAATCACTGCCCGGAGTGCCACCTTTAATACAATACACAATCGCTACAGTGACGCCATTAATTTTTCTGAAGAAAAAGGTAAAAGAGAAGAAGATGGAAAAAAACTAGCCATATTTAATTCTGCAGGTTTTTTAGAATTGGCTATCTATAAAAGCAACCCAAAAACTGTTGGTGGTGCTGCCAGCTTATTTGGTTTAGATTATCGAGACCCTGTAAGTATAAGTTTCGAAAATATTTGATCATCATATGTTTTTTTTAGCAGCGCTAGTTCCAACAAAAACAAAACATACTCCGCTTTGAGGTATTAATCAAATAACCCCCTACGCTCGTTGTACTGCGCAGCCACTCTTCTATTCATCACTCGTACTCCATTTTCTATAAAATCTATAGCATCTGTAATACTCATAAAATAATGTTCTATCCCTAACTCGTCTGTAAAGCCCGAACGCTTCAAAAAATCTCGTACTGGTCCGATAGCACCAGTGATTAATATCTGTATTTGACGATTTTGCAAATCCACGTGTAAATCCTGTAAGACATGAAGCCCCGTACTATCTACATCATGCATATTGGTGCTATCCAAGATTAAATACTTAGGAACTGTTTCTCGTTTACTGATAGCCTTCAGTATCGCCTCCTTGAAATAGCTTGTATTCCCGAAATATAATTGATTATCAAAACGCATAATTAAATAATCCAGTGATGCCACAGCATCCGGAAATCGATTCACATTGCGATAATATTTGGTGTCTGGTATGCGCACTAATTCTGCAATATGCGGTCTTGAACTATAATATTGTAAAAAAATAAATGACAATATGACTCCTATCAAAATCCCTTTTTCGATCCCCAAAAATAAGGTTGTCACAAACGTAATCATCATAACCAAAAAATCCCTTCTACGAACACTCAACAAATATTTTGCTTCTTTGATATTAATTAGCCCTAACACTGATAACAAAATAATTGCTGCTAATACCGCTTTGGGAATATAATAAAACAATGGTGTCAGGAACAACAATGAAAGCATGACTATAAATGCTGTAATAATAGATGCTACTGTTGTTCTACCTCCTGCCGCATCATTAATTGCCGACCTACTATAGCTACCAGAAGAAGGTAGTGCCTGAAAAAAAGCTCCCAAGACCTTGGCTATCCCCAAGGCAAACAGTTCTTTATTAGGATAGACCGTATGATCTCTATTCTTCATCTCAAAAGCTTTAGCAATCCCAATACTTCCGATATACCCAATAATAGTTACAGTAAGTACTGTCGGCAACAGCGTAATAATCGTATCAAAATTCAGTATAGGAACCGAAAATGAAGGAAGTCCTCTTGGCAGATCTCCTATGACAGCAACGCCTTTTTTTTCCAAATCTAGTATTTTGGTTACAAATCCCAAGATAACCAACACCAACAAAGCCCCTGGAAAGGATTTTTTCCATTTTTTTAACCCGATCATCGCTAACATCGCTATGACACATATAGAAAACGTAAGAATATGTATTTCTGAAATATGACGCACCCCATAAAACAAGGTTTGATAGGTATATTCAAAATCCGGAATTTGCATTCCGAATGCACTTCCTAATTGAGATACGATAATTATAATAGCTGCTGCGGATATAAAACCCGTAATAACTGGTTGCGAAATAAGATTAACTAAAAATCCCATCTTCAGGAAACCTAGAAAAATCTGCAACAGCCCAATTAACAATCCCATCAAAACGACCAAATCTACATATTCCTGAGAAAAAGGTGTTGCTAATTTACTAACCCCCGTCATGACCAAAATCGAGGTAATTGCCACCGGACCTATACTTATCTGTCTAGATGTGCCAAATAACGCATACACCACTAACGGAATCAGACAGGCATACAAACCATAAATTGGAGGCATTCCTGTCAATAATGCGTATGCAATTGCCTGTGGAATCAAAATAACACCCACAGTTACGCCTGCTATAGCATCAGACTTTAGCAGTTCTTTGGTATAAGATTGCAGCATGGCTGCCAATGGTATTATTTGATGAAGCTTCTTAATAAATAAAATATTTTTTGTGAAGCATAAAGATACAGAAACAAATTTTGAAATTCCTTAAAATAAATACAGCTGTCCTTTGAAGAAGTGCGGACAGCTGTACTATAAAAAATCTTACCCCCATAAGATTATATTCTTTCTCAAAAGAACACTGTAAAAATACATAGACATTTCGAGAACTCGTTACGGTTTAACCATAAAAACACATTTTTTAATAAAATTTTATGATTTTTTTATCGAAACAATATATTTTCATCAATAACTCGGCGTAAAAACATCAATCAATCATTATAAAGTTACACAGAAATATCTCCAACTCATTAAAACCCATCCACAACTAAAAAAAAATTCTTGGTTTGCGCCATTCTTCGGCTACACAAAAAAACATCCTATACGACCCTTATATTTTGAATTTGTTATCCCAAAAGCAGTCTCTCAATAGCACAATTTTATAAAAATTAATCTTCATTTTTTTTATGATAAATCCAAAATCCTATGGGCTTCCATTTAAAAACATATATTTCTTTTTAAAACAAGCCAAGTATTCCTTATTTTTAGACGAGTAACCATTACATATCGAATACCAAACCTGTTTCACCAAGAATGTGATTTTTTAGCATTTTTTTCAAAAACAGTAAAAAAAGTTAGTTCGCTCAAAAAAAGTGATGAAATAAACTTAAAAAAAGATAAAACACCCCTCTACAACAACATTATGTCTATATACCTAGAACTTTTTGGCTTAATTATTATTGGATTTATTGCCGGAGTCATCAACACAATATCAGGAGGTGGTTCTGCCCTCACCCTACCTGCACTAATCCTATTAGGTGTACCACCTGCGGTCGCTAATGGAACCAATCGCATAGGTATTTTAATTCAAAGCATTATGGCTGTTGCGGGTTTTAGAAGCAAGAAAGTTAACATCGCCCCCTTTGGTAAGTTCGGCAATATAGGGATTTCTATTGCTGTCCTTTTAGGCTCCATACTAGGCGCTTTTATTGCTATTGATATTGACGAAAAAATTTTTAATCGAATTCTAGCAGTGGTCATGCTCATTGTTATTCTCGGCATTATATTCAAACCCAAAATAGCCTTGGAAGGCAAGGAACGACTTTCTGGACCATACCTCTGGATCTCTATAATTACTTTTTTCTTTATTGGTATCTATGCAGGATTCATACAAGCAGGTACAGGTATTCTCATACTTATGGCTTTTTCTGCCATTAACCACTTACCCTTAGTAGCATCTAACGCTAGCAAAGCAAGTATTGTAGGCATACTTACACTTGCTGCGATTGTTGTATTTGCGTACAATAAGCAAATTAATTACGGTTACGGAATAATCCTAGCCATTGGCAATGCCATTGGTGGGTGGGTTGCTAGTCGATGGTCTGTAAAAAAAGGAGATGGGTTAGTAAAAATTTTTATGCTTATTACCGTTATTATTATGGCGATCAAACTCTGGCTAAACTAAACTCTCCAACAAGAAGTCATCTTAATTCTAGAATTCCTTTTTTATAATTCATAATTAAAAAATGGCTTACATAATCCTCTTCCAAAACAAGACGCTACCACCTATAGTCCTACCTAAAAACCAGTTATCTCATAAGCTTTTTGAGACATTTAGCCTCTCCGAATTTAATCAATAAATTACTTGACTAATTTAGCGATAATCCTGTATCTTTAAATAAAAACCACCGCCATGAAAAACATCCTCTTAACGCTATTTTGCGTTTCTTTTTCTTTTTTAGCATGTAAAAAAAAAGAAAAACAAAAAACCCCAGAAGAAATTATTGCCGCAACCGAAGCCATCGATAATGAAATTGAAAAAAGTAAAGATCCTGTTAAGATTTGGCCTATCGAACACGCTACTATGGTTCTTGAATATAACGCCAAAACGATCTACATAGACCCAACAGGAGGGGCCTCTGCCTTTAAAAATCACAAAAAACCAGACCTAATCCTAATTACAGATATTCATGGAGATCACTTGGATCTCAAAACACTGAACCAACTTGACACACAACATACTACTTTTGTGGCTCCTATGGCTGTAGCAACAAAACTCCCAAAGGAATTCAAAAATCGAATAGCCACACTCGATAATCATGAGTCTACCAAATTATTAGGAATCCATATCAAAGCCCTTCCTATGTATAACCTACGAAAAGAAGCTCAGAAATTTCATAAAAAAGGTCGAGGTAATGGCTACCTACTAACTCTAGGCAATCAGCGAGTTTATATCTCTGGAGACACAGAGGACATCCCTGAGATGCGAGAACTACAACATATAGACATCGCCTTTATTTGCATGAACCTTCCTTACACCATGCCCATAACAAGTGCTGCAAATGCTGTATTAGATTTCAAACCGCAAAAAGTATATCCTTATCATTATCGTGGTACAGCTGGCCTGAGTGATATCAAAGCGTTTAAAAAATTAGTTTATCAAGAAAATCCTACGATCCAAGTTATACAATTAGACTGGTATCCAAAAAAATAATGTTTAGTCTATAATTAATGGTATAATACCATTAATTCTTTGAATTTACTGGGATAAAACTTTCTTTTTTCGCTTCAGCATAAAAACAAACCATAACTACGGCTATGCTTGATGTTTCTGCTGAAGCTGAAACAAAAAAATCTTAATTTTTCTTTCCGGTAAATTCAAACAACAAATGGTATAAAAAATAGTTTTAGAACAAAAAAAGCCTCCTTTTTTGAAAAAAGGAGGCTTTTTTTACATCATTATAGAAATGAAACAACTTAGTACTAACGCACTAATTTTTTGTACTTAATTCGTTTAGGCATTAAGTCTCCACCAAGACGTTTCTTTTTATTTTCTTCGTAATCCGAGAAACTACCTTCAAAGAAATACACTTGAGAATCTCCCTCAAAGGCCAAAATATGTGTACAAATACGATCCAAGAACCAACGGTCGTGAGAAATCACCACTGCACAACCTGCAAAATTCTCTAACCCTTCTTCTAGTGCACGTAGTGTATTCACATCTAGATCATTTGTTGGCTCATCTAATAACAATACATTCCCTTCTTCTTTTAGGGTCATAGCTAGATGCAACCTATTGCGCTCACCTCCGGATAGTGCCTCTACTTTTTTATTCTGTTCGCTTCCGCTAAAATTAAATCGGCTCAAATAGGCTCTAGAATTAACCTGACGCCCTCCCATCATAACCAACTCTTGTTCATCACTAAAGTTTTGCCAGATTGTTTTTTCGGGATCGATATTACTATGTGTTTGATCTACATAAGCAATCTTAGCTGTCTCTCCTACTGTGAAACTTCCTGCATCAGATTTTTCTTCTCCCATGATCATTTTAAAAATTGTTGTTTTACCAGCGCCATTAGGCCCAATAATCCCAACAATTCCTGCTTGAGGAAGGTTAAAGTTTAAATCTTCATATAATAATTTATCTCCAAAAGCTTTACTTACGCCTTTGGCTTCAATCACATTGGTTCCTAAACGCGGTCCATTAGGAATATAAATTTCTAACTTTTCATCGACCACCTTTTGATCTTGACTCAAAAGCTTATCATAATTTTTCAGACGTGCTTTCTGCTTAGTCTGTCTACCTTTTGCTCCTTGACGTACCCAATCCAATTCTCGTTCTAATGTTTTTTGACGCTTAGAAGCTGTTTTGGATTCCTGAGCCATACGTTTAGACTTTTGATCCAACCAAGAGGAATAATTTCCCTTCCAAGGAATTCCTTCTCCTCGATCCAATTCCAAAATCCATCCTGCAATATTATCTAGGAAATAACGGTCATGTGTTACTGCAATTACAGTCCCTTTATATTGTGCCAAATGATGTTCTAACCAGTGTACAGATTCTGCATCCAAGTGGTTGGTTGGTTCATCCAACAGCAATACATCTGGTTCTTGCAATAATAATCTACATAGTGCTACACGACGTTTTTCTCCTCCAGAAAGCACACCTATCTTTTTATCAGAATCCGGAGTACGAAGCGCATCCATAGCGATCTCTAATTTGGTATCTAACTCCCAAGCATTGGCAGCATCGATCTCATCTTGGAGGACAGCTTGTCGAGCCATCAACTTTTCCATCTTGTCTGCGTCACTATAAACCTCTTCTAACCCAAACTGATCATTAATCGAGTTGTATTCATCCAAAATAGCAACGATCTCAGCAGCCCCTTCTTTGACCACTTCTAGAACTGTTTTCTCTGGATCCAATTGCGGTTCCTGCTCTAGATACCCTACACTGTAATCTTTGGAAAAGACCACATCTCCTTGATAATTTTTATCAACACCTGCTATGATTTTGAGCAAGGTTGATTTTCCAGAACCATTAAGTCCCAATATCCCTATTTTGGCTCCATAAAAGAAACTGAGATAAATATTTTTGAGTACAGGAGTATTAGCACTCTTATAGGTCTTTGTGACCCCTGACATCGAAAAGATAATTTTTTTATCGTCTGACATTGTAGTTTTGTGTTATATTTATTGGTATTAAAAGCTCTTTACATTCTACCTTTCAAGGCATTAAAAACCCAGCCGATAGCAAAAAATCCAACTCCTACAGCTGCAAAACCCCATCCCGAAACCATTCGGTACTTAAAAGCTCCTAAACCTATAAGTAACAACCCCATAAGGATCATTATAAATGTTGCCCATGCTAAAACTGTATTTTTATTCATCCCCATAATAAAATCCGTTAATAAATTTGCTAAGAATATAGTGTTTCTATAAGAACACTTTTCGTTTATATAAATGTAAACAATCAAAGATCGGTAATCTTTCTATCAAATACAAAAAGCCCTGTTACCAGAGCTTTTATCTTTATATGTTTATTATTACTTTTTTGCTTTTTGTTGTTCTGCTTGTTGCATCATCTCTGCCATCTTCTTCTGGAATTTGTTTTGTTTTTTGGGCTTCTTTTTATTTTCCTGAATTTTTGCGTGAATTTTATCTTCACTAATAATTACATTTTTGATCACTAACATAATTCCGATGGTAATTAAATTAGAAATAAAATAATACAAGGATAATCCACTAGCATAATTATTAAAGAAAATCAACATAAATAATGGAGACAAATACATAATGAATTTCATATTTGGCATTCCAGGTTGTTGACTTTGTTGCATTGCCTGACCAGAGGTCATTGTCATATAGAAAAATATTGCGATCGAAGCCAAAATAGGAAACAAACTTACGTGATCTCCATAAAACGGAATTCTAAACGGTAAGTCCAAAATATTATCATAACTCGATAAATCTTCTGCCCACAAGAAACTTTTTTGTCTCAAATCAAAGGCACTTGGAAAGAAATTAAACAAGGCATAAAATACAGGAATCTGCATTAAAGCTGGCAAGCATCCACTCATAGGATTAACACCTGCTTTGCCATACAGCTTCATGGTTTCTTGCTGCTTCTTCATAGCATTATCCTTGTACTTTTCGTTGATCTCTGTAATCTCTGGACGCAAAACTTTCATCTTGGCCTGAGACACATACGATTTATAAGTCACTGGAGACAGTACTATTCTCACCACAATAGTCATCACAATAATTGCAATTCCGTAGGGTAAAAACCCACTCAAAAATCCAAAAAACGGAATAAAAACATGCTTATTAATCCAACCAAAAATACCCCAGCCCAACGGCACAACCTCATCAAGATTCCGATCAAAGTTGTTCAGTATTTTATAATCTGTAGGTCCATAATACCAGTCCATGGTATAATCTAATTCTCCTCCCTTTAGCTCTAGAGGTATCGATGCGGTATATGCTTTTAGCGCAAGCGTATCAACATCCTCGTTTTGAACCAAATTTCTAGAGGTAAATTTTGCTTTTTTAAACGGAGTATCTGTCAACAATATAGAAGTAAAAAAATGTTGTTTGAATGCTACCCAAGTAACATCTTCTGCATCATCATCTGTAAACTCTTGTTGCCCTAGGTAATCATCTTTGCCTCCTTCATACTCCCATTTAAGTTCTGTATAGCGATTCTCGTACGAAATACTTTTAGAATGCCTAATTGCTTCCAATTCCCAATCTAATTGTATTGGATTACCGCTATTAAACACCTGCCCAAGCCCTTGAGATTTGATAGAAAAATCTACCATATATTCTCCAGGCTTCATTTCATATCGATACTCCAAAAAGCGATTAGCATCAACCTTTAACTTCATAGACAAAATTGTGTTTTGTCCATTTTTGGTTACAGCAGGTTCAAAGAACAGATCTTTGGTATTAAGGATATGGTTATCTGTTGTCCCAAAATTAATATTAAAAGAAGCCTTATCGCGATCCTTAATTAAAAAAACCGGAACAGAATCGTAGGTTTTAAATTTTTTGAGCAACGCCTCAGAGATATACCCTCCTTTGTTACTCACCTTGAGACTAAGTACATCGTTCTGTATCGTAGTTACCTGTTCTTTGGCTGATGGTAATGCTGCGGAGTATGCAAAAGCACCTAAGCGACTTTGCGCTTGTACCATTGCCAATGAATCTTGAGGATTTACAGTTATTGCAGTAATCTCCGAGCTGGATGCTTTTGTATTCCCAGTAGCTCCTACAACTTCTTCTTGTTTTGCTTTTTCTGCCTCTAGTTGTTCTGGGGTTGGTTTGTTTATAAACATCATATAAACCAATATCCCGGCAATAAGGACAAAACCTATGATCGTATTAAGATCAAACTTCTTTTCTTCCATGTAAAAAATTACTTCGTTTCTCCAGCTAGTATCCACCTGTGACATCTATATCACAAAGACTATCCTTAACTACTATTTATGTTGTTGTATTTTCTATTTAATCAAAAAGATCACCACTCCCCGTTTTCATGCCATATTGGCACGATTCTATAGTTTGGAGTTTTCCAAAGCTGCTTTAATAAAAGCCACAAATAGCGGGTGTGGATTGGCTACAGTACTTTTATATTCTGGGTGATACTGTACACCAACAAACCAAGGATGTTCAGGAATTTCTACAATCTCTACCAATCCTGTTTTTGGATTGATTCCTGTAGTCACGAGTCCAGCTCCTTCTAACTGTTCTCTAAAGTCATTATTATATTCATAACGGTGTCTATGTCGCTCCGATATTTCGGTCACTCCATAAGCCTCTTGTACTTTGCTACCTCCCTCTAGTGTACAATCCCAAGCTCCAAGACGCATAGTACCCCCCATTTGAGTGATATCTTTTTGAGCTTCCATCAAACTAATAACTGGGTTTTTTGCTTTTTCATTAACCTCTATAGAGCAGGCATCTTTGAGTCCCAACACATTACGTGCATACTCAATAACTGCCATTTGCATTCCCAAACAAATTCCAAAAAATGGTAAGTTATTCTCTCTTGCAAACTGCACTGCTTTGATTTTACCTTCTATTCCACGTTCACCAAAACCAGGAGCTACGAGAATACCGTCAAGATGTCTTATTTTTTCTTTTATAGTCCTATCATCTATATGTTCGGAATGGATACTTTCTACATTTACTCGGACCTCATTTGCAGCACCAGCATGTATAAACGCCTCTAAAATTGATTTGTAAGAATCTTGTAATTCTACATATTTCCCCACTAAACCAATAGTAATTTCGTGTTTTGGGTTTTTGTGCCTTCTCAGAAAATCATTCCAATTATCTAAATTAGGCCAACTATCTTGACTTAATGCCAATTGTCTCAACACAACTATATCCAAACCTTCTTCTAGCATCAAGTTAGGCACGTCATATATAGTAGAAGCATCAATTGACTGTATAACAGCTTCTTTACGCACGTTACAAAACAATGCTAGTTTTGTTTTGAGATCATCAGACAATTCATGCTCTGTCCTACAAACCAAAATATCTGCTTTGATACCGCTCTCCATCAAGGTTTTTACACTGTGCTGTGTAGGTTTTGTTTTGAGCTCTCCTGCGGCCGATAAATACGGAATCAATGTTAGATGTATCACCAACGCATTGCTGTCACCTAATTCCCATTTTAGCTGTCGCACTGCTTCTATATAAGGAAGTGATTCTATATCACCAACAGTACCTCCTATTTCTGTAATTACAATATCATAATCACCACTTTTACCCAAAATCTGAATACGTTCTTTGATCTCGTTGGTAATATGTGGTACTACCTGTACTGTTTTACCCAAAAACTCTCCACGACGCTCTTTTTCTATAACACTTTGATAGATACGCCCTGTCGTTACATTATTAGCCTGTGAGGTAGACCGATTTAGAAAACGTTCATAATGCCCTAAATCCAAATCAGTTTCGGCACCATCATCAGTTACATAACATTCTCCATGTTCGTAAGGGTTGAGTGTACCTGGATCCACATTGATATATGGATCTAGTTTTTGAATTGTAACTCGATGTCCTCTTGCCTGTAATAATTTTGCTAAAGAAGCTGCAATGATTCCTTTACCTAGCGAAGAAGAAACACCACCGGTCACAAAAATGTATTTGGTACTTGCCATGAAAAATGTTTTAAATATTTGAACTGATCTTAAATTTTGTCTTGATTTATTAGAAAAATTTGAGATCAGTTCTTTTCAGAATTGGCGCAAAAATACAAAGAAGAATGGAAAATTATGTATTCTGAGTATTTGAATTTAAGATAGCGCTATAACTATTCTTCTTCGTCTTGAGCTTTTTCAGGCTCCGAGAAATCCATTATACCTTTGGATTGCAATAAATTGTACCACTGTATCACTTTTTTTATATCACTAGGATATACACGTTCTTCGTCATATTCTGGCAAAATTTCGCTAAAAAAAGCTTCTAAGTTTGCCTTAGATTCTTTGTGACTAATGGTTGCTTCTCCATTCTCTTTAAGCTTAATTTTCTCAAAAACCTCACGTAAAGGAACTTCTTCAGAAAATGTATAAATAGCTATTTCGCTCAACACACTTACATTATGTCTAACATTCACAGACAACCGTTTTCCGTCAAGGATAGATTCTGCAAGAAATCCACCTCTTGTTTGTGCTTTGAGTTCATATAAACCTGGTTTGCCTGAAATGGCTAATATTTTATCTAGTGTCATAATAATACTATTGTTCTATATATAAGGAGCGCAAAGATGCATTCTTTGTCTCGAATAATCAAAAAAAAAATTATCGCCCTTTTTTCATTGCAGGAAAACGCATTCGATAATCTGCATTTGTTTTTCCTTTGGATATATTAGAAAGTTTTCCTTTTATCAAACGTTTTTTTAAGCTTGATAGTTTATCGGTAAACAAAATTCCTTCGATATGATCATATTCATGCTGGATAACTCGAGCAGCGAGACCAGTATACACCTCTGTATGCTCTTCAAAATTCTCATCCACATAATTAATCTTGACGGTATCTTTTCTAAAAACGTCTTCACGAATATCCGGAATACTCAAACATCCCTCTGTAAAAGCCCACTCCTCGCCAGTTTCCTCTAGGATCGTTGCATTGATCATTATTTTTTTCAATCCATCCAACTCCTTTTGTTCCTCTGGTGTTAACTCTTCATCCTCGGCAAAAGGTGTTGTATCAAACATAAAAATCCTGATCGGCAAACCAATCTGTGGGGCCGCTAATCCGACACCATGTGCACCATACATGGTTTCCATCATATTAGCCAATAACTCATCCAATTTTGGATAATCTTTGGTGATATTTTTTGCTTTTTTCTTCAATACGGGATCACCGTAGGCGATAATAGGTAAAATCATTTTTATACCGGTTTTGGGTTTCATTTTTAAATAAAAAACTGAAACACTTCGTCATTTTTATATTCAAATACTCTCCAAATAACTTTGGAGTATAATCGTTGCACTAATCTGATCAACCAACGCTTTATTTTGTCTTTTTTTCTTTGAGATCCCACTAGCTAGCATAGTATCAAAAGCCATTTTTGATGTAAAACGCTCATCCACGCGTTTTACTGGGATATCAGGAAATTGCGTTGTTAACTTTATCAAAAAACCTTTGATAGCATCCTCTATTTGTGATGCTTCTCCATGCATCCGTTTGGGCTCACCAACCACAAATAACACAACTTCTTCTTCTTTTACGTACTTCTGCAACCAAGAAAGTAATTCGTGATTAGCAACAGTTGTCAATCCAGAAGCAATAATTTGCAAATCATCAGTTACTGCGATTCCGCACCGTTTGCTACCATAATCTATTGCCAATATACGTGCCATACGTTGTTTTGAGCAAAAGTACAGTTCCTAAAAGGATGAACCAAAAATTAGCAGTTCAAAATTACATCGTTCTATTTTAAGAGGACGTTTAAAATCTTATATTTGCCAAAACTTTTAACACAGATGAAAGAAATACAAGAACGTATTGAAAAAGCTTGGGACAACCGTGAGCTTTTAAAAGAAACGGAAACGCAAAACACTATAAGAGAAGTTGTTGATTTACTTGACAATGGAAAACTACGTGTTGCAGAGCCAACTTCTGATGGCTGGCAAGTAAATGAATGGATCAAAAAAGCTGTGGTTCTTTATTTCCCAATTCAAAAAATGGAAACCCTAGAAGCTGGTATTTTTGAATATCATGATAAAATTCCCCTCAAACGCGGTTATGAAGCCAAAGGAATTCGTGTGGTACCAAATGCTGTAGCAAGACATGGGGCTTACATTTCTCCAGGAACTATTTTGATGCCTAGTTATGTAAACATTGGTGCTTATGTAGACGAAGGTACGATGGTAGACACTTGGGCAACAGTCGGTAGTTGTGCACAAATAGGTAAGAATGTACACCTCAGTGGTGGCGTGGGCATTGGTGGTGTTTTGGAACCATTACAAGCTGCTCCTGTAATTATAGAAGACAATGCTTTTATCGGTTCTAGATGTATCGTCGTAGAAGGTGTACGTGTAGAATCTGAGGCTGTATTAGGTGCGAATGTAGTTCTTACTGCTTCTACCAAAATTATTGATGTAACTGGTGACACACCTGTTGAGCGCAAAGGATTAGTTCCTGCACGTTCTGTAGTAATCCCAGGAAGTTATACCAAAAAATTCCCTGCTGGAGAATACAACGTACCTTGTGCTCTGATTATTGGTCGTCGTAAAGAAAGCACAAACAAAAAGACGTCTCTAAATGACGCGCTTAGAGAGTATGATGTAGCTGTTTAGAACTGTAAATTAACAGCAAAATTTCATAAAATAAGACCATCTTTTCTGTAGAAAAGATGGTCTTATTTTATGAAATAATCTATAAGTTAAAATTACTGAAAAATAATTTGATAGTTTTCTTCCTTAAAATATTACAAAGGAATCTAAAGCACATTTATAGTAAAGATTTTTCCTGTACTCCCTAATAACACCATTTATCCTTTGAATTTACTGGGATAAAATTTTCTTTTTTCGCCTCAGCTTCAGCATAAAAACAAACCATAACTACGGCTATCTAATAAAATCACCGTGTTTTTACATAAAAAAACAACAGTGTCAGTAACACGAATTTATATACCTAAATTAAAATCATAACACATGGCATAACTAAAATCTTTAGCGATTCATACTTAATGGACTACCCGTCGTGCTCTTATCCATCACATTAGTTAAAGCCCCTACAGCTGTCCTTCTCAAAAGCTTATAATATAATCAACTACCTTTTTATTAAACTTAGCTTGGCAGACTCTCCTACTTTGAGACTTGTTTTTGTCTCCATAAATTGATTCTTGCCTTTAATCTCTATTTTTACAGTATTAGGTGCAGAAGTACCTTCATTTAACGCAATTACTTTTACACTTGTTTTCGCTTTGACTAAGGTAATCGGAATTTCTTTTCGCTCTTTTTTTATAGCATAATTCTCCAAAACTAATACATCATCTACAAAAAGATTAATACGATCACCATCAATCTTTCCTGAATCAAATACAGCAATAGTAAAAACCTTGGATTTGACAAAAATATTGAGATCTTCGTTTGCAACAATAGCCTCTAACTTCATCGAATCAATTTTTGGCTGCGCTTTTTCGACGAGTTGTTTGTGTTTTGATATATTAAACCTACGATCTAGCTTTTTGATTTTGGTATCAATTTTGTTTTTGTCCGCCAAAAGCAATACTCCATCAATACATTTTTTTCCATTTGCATATTTCCCCAAAAAATCACCTTTCACCATTTTTGACTTTTCAAAGTTTTTGATCGCTCCATTAAAATGAATAAAGCAAAAATCAAAAGAATCAAAAGGGGATTTTGTGTAAAGAATATCAAATTCATTAAACACTAGGAGTCCCTCTTTGGGACTATACGTACCTTCTATAGAAGATTTGGTTTCGTGTGGCCCATCTTTATCTGTTACAGAAAATCCACTAATTTTATTTTCAGTGGTTTTGCTAAGGTATAAATCATAAGAAATAAATAAGGAATCATTTATTGTGATAACCCCGGAAAATTCTCTAAAACTTAACTGACCGAATAGAAAGGTAGAATGGAGAAAAATAAAAACCAATAAAAAAAGTCTCATATAATCACTATATTTAACTCAAATATATAATTAATTAACTTATTATTATGAAAATAAAACTACTACTATCAACTTTAGTCGTATTGTTATCGTTTACCACGACATCCTACGCAAGTTTTCCTGTAACAGCTAACACCGTTACTACAACTACTACAACACAGATTACAGAATCTGAAAATAACACTACATTATCTTCTCCTGCGGCAGCAGCCGACAGAGGAACTGTGGCTATTATTCTCGCTTTGGTATCTGTTCTCTTGTTACCTTTTGGATTCCACAACTGGTATCTTGGAAGAAACAAGCAAGCACTTTGGCAAACCTTATTGGTTTTTCCTTTAGGTTTACTTATACTACCTGCAATAGCATCATGGATCTGGCAAGTTGTAGATCTAGTTAGAATCCTATCCAAGGATCCTAAATTTGATTAAACAACATTTCAATTTTATAAGAAAAGCCTCAATTTTTGAGGCTTTTCTTATTCTACCACGTCTATAACTTAGAAATATTTGAAACTAAATTGTTTTTTTTCTTTTACAGAATGAAGAGAATCAAGGCACAGTCATAGCAATAGTATCCCTTTATCCTGAAATAGCATAAAAAAGAATAATTTATTACAGTAATTTCTAAGAACAAAAAACATGCACCCTCAGTATCAAAAACAAATTATTCATAGAAACCTCAACAAAACGGTATCTGACACCCCCAACAAAAAACTAAACAGTCTTTTAAAAAACTGTTTTAGTACCCCCTTCATTTCCACTTTTGCCAAACAACACCTAATTAGGCATCAAGTACACATATCATCTTACACCATTTATCCTTTGAATTTACTGGGATAAAATTTTCTTTTTTCGCCTCAGCTTCAGCATAAAAACAAACCATAACTACGGCTATGCTTGATGTTTCTGCTGAAGCTGAAACAAAAAATCTTAATTTTTCTTTCCGGTAAATTCAAACAACAAATGGTATTATTTTTCTTCTATCCAAAAGCCTTGTTCCTATACCTACAACTAAGATAAAGTACTAGAATTACAGTGTTTTTGCGTAAAAAACATGAACTATATAAATTGATCGCCCTTAATTTTGAAAAGTAAACTAAATACTCCATCAAACAGACGAATCCTTCTCGTGACATACTAATGAGAAAAAACATCCAATTACTAACATTTACTTAACAGAAACTTAATATTTTAATTATTTTTGAACAAACTAACTAGACCAAGAAATACCTATGAATTCTGCATACGCAGCAAGTATTAAACTTTTAATCAAAAGACTTCTATTAATCCTGATATTATATCAACTATGTAGGGTTTTATTTTTCATTTTTAACAGAGATTCTTTCCAAGACTTAACACTTTGGACATTTATTGGTGGTGTTCATTTTGATATCTCTTCTATAATCTACACAAATCTTTTAGTGATCTTAGGACATAGCGTCCCTGGCAATTTCAAGTATCGTTTGGGGTATCAAAAGTTCCTCAAGCTCTTATTTTTCTTTTGTAATACTCTCGCAATCATTACAAATTGCATTGACATCGAATATTTCAAATTTACCGGGAGGCGTAGCACTATAAATCTAATTACTGCCCAAGGCATGCATCAAGAAATAGTAGGCTTATTAGGAACCTATATGTTACAATACTGGCATATTGTTTTTATTCTTACACTACTCCTTGTTACTTTATATAAAGCCACCCCTGATCTAAAATTCTCAGGAACACCTTCCGAAACCCAAAAACGTACAGCATATCGTATCGGAGCATTCCTACTACTTTTGGGAATTACATTTCTACTAGGACGCGGTAGAATTCATCGAAAACCTCTTAAAATGGTTGACGCTATTAACTACAGCTCCGATACCTCTCTGGTACTCAATACACCGTTTTGTATTCTAAAAACCTTATTCAGAAAAGAAGCACTGAAAGAACGCAAGTATTATAACGAAGTAGAACAAAAAGCGATTTTCAGCCCTATTAAAACTTTTAAAGACAGCTTACCTACTCAAAAAAAGAATGTTATGATTATTATTCTTGAGAGCTTTGGCAATGAAAGTGTTGGTGCCGCAAATGACGGAAAAGGTTACACCCCATTTTTGGACTCCCTCATTACTGAGTCATTATATTTTAAAAATGGCTTTGCCAATGGTCGGCGTTCTATCGACGCTGTACCTTCTATTATATCGAGCATTCCTAGCCTAATGGAAAAAACATTCACCTTATCTCGTTATAGCTTTAACAATGTCAAAACTTTGCCCAAAATCTTAAATAAAGAAGGATATTACTCTTCTTTTTTTCATGGTGGATATAACGGTGGCCAAGATTTTGATAAATATGCTAAAATTGCAGGATTTAAAGATTATTTTGGCAGAGAACAATACCCCTATCCTCATGGTGATGATGGTAATTGGGGGATTTTTGATGAAGAATTTTTAAAATTTTTCAATGAAAAGCTTATCACGTTCAAACAACCTTTTTTTACAACTATTTTTACATTATCCTCTCACCCGCCTTTCAAAATACCAAAAAAACACACTGGTAGATTCCCAAAAGGAGCACTCAAAATCCAAGAAAGTGTGGGCTATGCTGATTATGCACTGAGAACTTTCTTTGAAAAAGCCAAAAAACAAGATTGGTACAAGAACACCCTATTTGTACTATGTGCAGATCATTGCTCTTCTGAAGGTAATGGGTTTTACAAAACCACCCTAGGAAAATTCACCATTCCACTTGTGTTCTTTGACCCATCTAATAAAAAATTAAAAGGTGTAAGCGAAAAGAATTTTCAACAGATTGACATTTTTCCAGCGATCCTTGAGTATCTTAACTACTCTGGGGCTTTTATCTCTTATGGCAATGAAATTAGCAAAGAAGACCGCTTAATTGCTTTTTACCTCAACAACCTTTATCATTTTATAAAAAAAGACTACTACTTAATTTTTGATGGCGAAAAGACTCAGGGCCTGTACAACATCAAAACAGATCGAATGCAGAAGAACAATCTCAAAGACAGTCATACAACAGAACGATTAGCCATTGAACGAGAAGCCAAAGCGTACATCCAATCTTTTAACCATCGAATGATTCACAACAAACTTACAGTAGAATAACCAATTATCATTACTCCGATTTATTTCTCCGTTTTCTTCTACGTAATTTCTTACGGTTTACCTTATCCTGAAAAGCTTTGCTGTGTTGTTGTAATAAATTTTGCGTTTTTTCTACAGAAGTATTATAACATTTTGCATATTCGGTAGCAATAATTCGGACCATAGTTCTAGAAAGCCATAATCGTCTCAAGTTTTTCATTCGTTGATCCAAACTCAATGTTTCAAAACGCATCCGATTAAGATCAATAAGATAAAACTCATACTGCCCCACTCCTACTCTATTAATCAGCGTATTCCCTGGAGAATGATCTAAAAAATGAACCTGTGCCTCATGCATCTGATAACAAAACCTACCAAATTGGGTCAAAATATTTTCTCGATCCTCAAATTTCGGATGATGATTAAGTACACGAAAATCAAAATCATAGTCGACATGCACACTAATATAGTAACTCTCTTTGAGACCAAAAGAAATTCGCTCAAAATACCCTACTGGAGTAGGGGTTTTAATACCTTTTTGTAATAATTGCAAAGCATATTCATACGAACGTTTAGCCTTTGATTTTCTCAAAAAACGATAGACCAGACTCTGAATTAGTGAAGGGTTTTTGAATTTTTTGACATTAAAAAACACTCCATCAATCTGGATTTTTTTAATTGCGTTGCGCTCCCCCCGGACCACATCCTCTCCTTGACTCAAAAAATTCGTCAAAAACGAATAGAACACACTTTTGTGAGCTAAATAATCAGTATGAATGACAAAATTTTCTTGCATATCCCTATAATACTATCAAAAAAAGTATCTTTAGCGAAGATAATCTTTATGCAGAAAATACTCGTCATACAAAACAAAAGAATTGGTGATGTACTTATCAGTTCGGTCATTGCAAATAATATCAAAAAGGTGTTTCCAAAGAGTCACATCACCTATTTTGTATATGACTACACTACAGGTGTTTTGGAACAAAACCCTCATATCAACCGTGTCATCTCGGTACAAGAAAAGGAACTCAAAAGGCTTCCAAAACTCCTGAAGACGATGCTGAAAGTTCGCTCAGAACGTTATGATATTATTTTTGATCCCTATGCAAAGTTCCAAAGTAGGATGCTATGCTTATTTTCTAAAGCTCCTTATCGAATAGGACTAAAACGTCAACACAAGACACTCAAACTTCCTTTTTACACACATCCTATTAGTTTTCTAGAACAACGAACCAAAAGCTGCGGAAAAGCAATTGAAGATCGTATTAATATGATCTCTTCTGTTTTTGACCTCAAAAATCCGGATTACGTACCTAAAATTACACTAACAGCATCGGAAGAACATTATTCACGTATTGCAAAACTCCCTAGACCTGTAATTATGATTGGTGTATTGGGTAGCACTCCGCAAAAATCTATGCCCTACGAGTACATTGTAACACTCATCAATTATATCACAAAAACCTACAAGGCCACCTTACTTTTTAACTATGCTCCTCATCAAAAAGAGGAGGCACTCAAAATCTATGAGCAATGCAAGGACAAAGCGTTGATAAACCTAGATATTTATGAAGATTCCATTAGAGGGTTCATCAAATTAATGCGCCAGTGTGACCTACTTATCGCCAATGAAGGTGGGAGTGTACACATCACCAAAGCGCTACATAGACCAACTTTTACCATCTATTCTCCTTATGTCAATAAAGAACATTGGTGTAGCTTTGAAGATGGCGATCAACATGACTCCATTCATCTCCTAGAAGAAAAACCAAATTTGTTTGATACCTTCACGCTAGAAGAGCGAAGAAAGATAGAAGAAAACCCCGACACCTTATACAAAGAGCTCACTCCGGACATGATTTTAGCAAAACTCAAACCTTTTTTGACTCAACACCTTATAACGACTAACGCATCATGAACATACTAGATAAATTTCACCACTGGCGTCGCAAACAGCGATGGAATCGTCAATACAAAAGCGGTCGCTGGGATAGTTTGGAAAATGAAATCGAAAGTGCGCGCTACCTTCAAATCATTGAATTTCTAAAAACAAATACAATCCCGAATCCCACCATCTTGGATATCGGCTGTGGACATGGTGTTTTGAATCAACGTATGCTGGACTCCTCGTATTCCTATAAATCCTTTACAGGTTTGGATTTCTCTAAAGTGTCTATTGAAAAAGCGATCACCAAAAACTACCCTGATTCAAAATTTCTTACCGCAGACGTCATTACCTATCAACCAGATCAAAAATTTGATGCTATTATTTTTAATGAAGCATTCTACTACATTCATGAAACAGAAAAATTAAATGTACTAGAACGAATGCTGGAACACCTCAATGAGAATGGTGTGCTCGTAAATTCTATTTATCGTGAGGGGTTGGGCTGCTGGGAATACTTCAAAGAACATCCAAAACTCATTGAAAAAGGATATACCAAAGTTACTACTCAGGTAGACAAAACCTATTGGCACGTGGGAGCATATATCAAATCTTGATTTAGCATCAAAAAAAAAAGACACAGCACTTTATATTTTAACAATATATCAAATAAAATCCCCTACTATTCCTGTTATAAAAATACTATTTATATTAATTTGGGTATATAAATTCGTTTTAATTATTGATGGCACTGTTGTTTTTTTATGAAAAAACACCGTGCTGCTATTGCATAGCCTTGGCTAGGCAATATACGAACAAGTTGATATGCGACATTATAGAGCTAATTTGGTGTTATTTCGATTTTAGGATTCCGTAAGCCGTTTTCACTATTTTATGTTTTTTGGTAAACTTTCGAATTTTTTTATTTTTAATAATCATATCATCCGTCACATACCCTCTAGGATGATCCAAATGTATGGTAATAGCGCTATACCGAATTTGTAACGGTGTGACCCCATAATTCATCAATCGCTCTCCCATTTCTCGATCTTCTCCACCATACTGCATTCGCTCATCAAAACCATTGACAGCAAGAATATCTTCTCGCCATCCCGAAGCATTATTTCCATCCCAAGTTGCCTTTGTCGGTGTCAAGGTATTGAGTAATTTCTGTTTACAACCTCGAGCACTCAGTTTGTTTAGTTTAAAACTTTTTTCTAAACCCTGCTCCAACAACCAAGCTGGATCAAAACAATGTTGTTGTTCTATCACTACTTGAGAAATCCGTCTAGAAATATCCATAGGAAGTTTGAAGTATCCTCCAGAAAGAAAAACTCCCTTCTTATGATATCGCAAATGTGTTGCTACAAAATCTTTTCTCGGAATACAATCTCCATCTGTAAATATCAGATATTGTTCTTTGGAGGCTAGGATAGCCTTATTTAGTATTTTTGTTTTTTGAAATCCATTATCCTCTTGCCGCACATGAATGATTGTAAGCGGAGATTTCTTTTGAAAATCTTGGATCACCACTCTTGTTTCTTCCCCAGAACCATCATCCGCAATAATAAGCTCAAAATCCTTGTGCGTTTGTTGCTCAAATCCCCAAAGCATTTTCTGAAGCCATCGGGGCTGATTATAAGTACTGACAATTACAGAGACACGCATGGTGGACTATTTTTTTACGATTCCATAGGCTGTCCATTTCTTTTTTGCCTCTCGTGTGGTCTTTCGGATTGCCTGGTTCTTAGCAATCGATTCTTCGTTTTTGTAGCCACGAGGATGATCTAAGTGAATACACACTGCATGATAACGAATCTGCTTACTCTTGATTCCCAAGTTAACTAAACGTTCTCCCAACTCTCGATCTTGCCCCCCATACTGCATCCGCTCATCAAAACCATTTACGGCGACGATATCCTCTTTCCATCCAGAAGCATTATGACCATTCCAACTCGCATTGGTCGGTGTTATCGTATTGAGTAAATCTGCTTTTATCCCTTTGGCAGTAAGTTTGGTATTTTTGAATGAATTTTTCAGTCCATGTTTCTTGAGCCATTTGATATCAAAACATTGCTCTGCATAAATAGCTTCTTTGGTTATCGTTTCCGAGATATCCATCGGCAGCATAAAATATCCTCCTGACAAAAAATAGCCTTCCTCTCGATACTTAATATGCTGCTCTACATAATCTTTTCTTGGAATACAATCTCCATCACTCATCAAAATATACTCCGTAGTGCATGCTAGTATTGCTTTGTTGAGAATTTGGGATTTCTGAAAACCATTATCCTCATGCCAAACATGAATAATTGGATAAAAGACCTCTTCTTGTATTTTTTGGATCAATTCTCTTGTCGCTTCTCTAGAGCCATCATCTGCAATAACGATCTCGAACATCCTATACGTCTGATTATTGTAACCATACAACACCTTGGACAACCATTCTGGAGAATTATAGGTGCTAATAATAATAGAAATATCTGTTGTTTTCATACCTCACAAAGATAAAGTTATTTTCTACATTTGTAGCAATGCCATCGATAACCGTAATCATACCTGCATATAATGAAGAAGCGTATCTCAAAGATGCGTTAGAATCAGTTCGTTTTGCTGATCAGGTCATTTTGATAGATTCTTATAGTACAGATCAAACCATCAAAATTGCCCAACAATATCCCGTAGAAATACTACAACGTCAATTTGATAATTTCTCTGCGCAAAAAAATCATGCTCTTACGTATGCGACTAGTGAATGGATCCTCTTTGTAGATGCAGATGAGCGCGTGACGCGTTCTCTAGAGACAGAGATTAAAGCAACATTGGACGATCCTAAACATGGAGGTTACAAACTGAATTTTCCGCATTATTATATGAATCGTTTTCTATATCATCATAGTGATGATGTACTACGATTGGTAAAACGAGAAGGAGCACATTTTACAGGCGCTGTACATGAAAAATTGCACTGTACTGGGAGTATTGGAAAACTCAAAAACCATATGTTGCATTACACCTATAAGGGGCTGAATGCATATATTAACAAAAAAGAGTCATACGCTTGGTTCCAAGCAACACAACTTTTGGAAAAAGGAAAAAAGGTTACTTGGTTTCATTTATTTTTCAAACCCTCATGGCGTTTTTTTAGCTCTTTGATCCTTAAGGGAGGGCTCTGGGATGGTATCCCGGGATTGGCCGTTGCCTCGGTCAATGCTTATGGCGTGTTTTCACGTTATGTAAAACTATTGTTATTACAACGTGGTATGAAATAAAAAAAACATCAAATATTCCCTTGAATAATCAGAAGAAAATACCGTACATTGAAGAACAAACGACAAAACCCACTGCGCTATTTCTATGCTAGGGAACACTATTTTTTTACAAAACATAATACCTCATTGATATGATCGCATTTTTGCACACGACATCCACACTCTTAGAACGGTTTGAAGATCTGGTTAGAAAATATGACTCTGATATTGAAATACGTCATTTTGTACAAGAAAAACTACTTCAAACAGCATCAGAAACAGGAAAAGCCGATATTACTGCATTCGAAAATGCCGTCGAAAAAATACATGAGCTACAACCCGCCACACTCATCTGCACTTGCTCCACTTATGGCGATGCCTGTGACACCAGAACTGATATTGATCGGATAGACCAACCTGTTGTAGAACATCTCGTAAATACCTATCAAAAAATTGGGGTGGCCTTTACTGCCAAATCAACCAAAGAAGCTACCGAAAACTTGATCAGAAACATGGCCTTACTAGCCCAAAAACCAATTCAAATCCAGTTTATAGATTGTTCTGAATATTGGCAGTATTTTGAAGCTGGTGATAGCACTAGATATCATCAAGAAATTGCAAAAAAAATCACTGCCGAATCGCATCAAGCCGATGTGTTTTTCTTAGCACAAGCCTCCATGGAGGGTGCCAAAGATTTCCTAAAGCCTCTTGACAAAGAAGTATATTCTAGTCCAGAATTTGGTATCAAAACATATCTTCATAAACTCAAAAGCAAAACTAAATGACACAAAAAATATTGACTAAAACCATCTATTATATCGAAGCTTACGCTTAAAAGTACCTAATGAAAAATCTCCTCTTACATCAATACGCTGTACTTCGTACGGATTTTTGAATGGAAATGTGTTAATTCTATTTCCAATGCGCAAACCATAAGCCAATTCATAATCGCTTAGCATTTCCAAAAATTCCTGCTTCTTGGGGTTTTCTCTAGGATATTTGCCATAAGGATATGCCAGAACCGGTGCTACATCTAGTCCTTGTTCTCTCGCAGAAATAATACATTTTTTGACATCCTCCTCTATATTCACCAGGGACAACTCATCATATTTTTTGTGGGCAAATGAATGAAACCCTAATTCAAAAACATCCGAATCTAATGTTTTGAGCGTTTCTAGGGACATAATTCGTGTATCATTGGTGTTCCATGCATCTTTTTGTCCCAAATATTGCATAGGAACAAAAATTGTCGCCTTTAACCGGTACTTTTTTAATAAAGGATATGCCAGTTCCAATTGACTCTCATAAGCGTCGTCAAAAGTTATCACAACATTATTAGTCCCCTCCAAAGTGCTTCTTTCTTTTAAATCTCCCAAATGATATGTTTGATATTTTTTGGCGACTAGATAAGCAAATTGTGCTTCTAACTTTTCTACACTAATAATAAGTTCTTCACTTTTATACGTAGAGATATCATGATACATCAAAATGGGTAACTTTGCCATAGAAAGATATTAGATTGTACAAGAGTCTCTAAGCTTTTTTCTCAATTTACTACAATATATGCTTTGTTCGCCAATTTTCTTCTTTTATTACAAACGACACAAGTGTCAACGGTAATAAAAGTTTCCAAACATAAAAAAATAGCTGTTTTTTTCTCGAATCAAAAAGTTTAGATCGGTTCTGTATGTAAAATTAGTATTTTTGGACAAATTCTAAGCTTTTGAAGAAAAAATCCTGTAAAATTAGTGCATTAGTCATTACACTGAATGAAGAAGATCGCATTGAAAAATTCTTAAAAAGCCTTTCTTTTGCGGACGAAATCATCTTGGTAGACTCTTATAGTACTGACGGTACGGTTGTTTTGGCTCAAAAACAGAAAAATGTAAAAATACTAAAACGTAGGTTTGATAATTTTTCTGCACAAAAAAACTTTGCCATCTCAAAAGCGCAACATGATTGGATCGTATTTTTTGATGCCGATGAAGAGATAACTCCAAAATTGGCTACAGAAATTATAGAAACCCTATACACCCCAAAAGCAATCGCCTATACAGTACGACGTGACTTCTATTTTATGGGCAAAAAAATCAAATATAGTGGATTACAAAACGATACTGTTGTCCGGATTTTTCATAAAAAATACTGTAGGTACAATGACAATCTCGTTCACGAAACTCTAGATGTAACAGGAACAACACAATTATTAAAAGAACGTGTACCCCATTATTCGTACAAAGGTTTTGACAATTACACACAAAAAGCACATCAGTATAGCGCTCTACAAGCCAAAGCATTGTATGAAAAAAAGAAAAAACCTACACTCCTACATTTTCTATTTAGACCCTGGTATCGTTTCTGGCATCAATATATCATCCGATTAGGAATATTGGATGGCAAAGAAGGATTTATCTTGGCATATGTAAGTGCGTTTTCCGTTTTTAAACGATATTTGAATTTGTGGCTGCTCTACAGAAAAATTGAGTAATCAAAAACAATAAGTAAGACCTAAAAGCAACACCAAAAGATTAGCAAAAAAAGCACTATTCAAATGCAGCACATTTTTCTAGAATCTCATAATATCGACAATCTCCATTTTGGTTTTGGACAATACAACTACCATTTAATCAAAGCCCTACACACAAATAATGCGCACAAGGAATTTGATTTTACAATAAACGCAAAAAACAGCACACCACTACGAAAAGAATTCGGTTCTGATTTTTGTTATAAGAGATACACTTCTTTGCAACGTCACAAGCCTTTTAGAATCAAAAAAAAATATGATCTCTGGCACTCCCTCAACCAAAACACCAAAATAGAACCGTTTTTTGACATTCCGTATCTCATGACTGTTCATGACGTTAATTTTATGGAAGAAAGCAAGGGTAGAGATTTAGAAAAAAGAGAACGGAATTTTAAAGAAAAAATAGCTCGCAGCAATGCGCTTGTCTATATTTCTAATTATGCCAAAGAAATGACGCATCGTTATTTTGACATCCCCAAAATTCCGGAGTACATCATCTATAATGGCAACCCTGCTCAGGACATTCTAATATCCAAAGACCACCAACCAACGACAATTCCTGATTCTCCTTTCATCTTTTTTGTAGGAGAATTTCAGGAGCGCAAAAACATCCACACTCTAGTTGAGATGTTACAATTTCTACCAGATATATCATTAATCCTTGCTGGTAAAAATACCAGTCGCTATGCTGATGAAATTAGGGTATTGTTAAACAAACTACATCTCAACAACCGTGTTTATCTTCCTGGAAAAATCTCAGAATTAGACAAACAATACTACTACAAACACTGTTTAGCCTTTGGTTTTCCTTCCTTACGCGAGGGCTTCGGCATTCCTCCTATTGAGGCTATGACCTTTGGGAAACCTGTTTTCCTTTCTGACAAAAGCTCATTACCCGAAATCGGAGGAGCGCATGCATTTTATTGGAAAGATTTTGATCCAAAAACGATGGCTACTGTGTTTGAAAATGGAATAAACGAATATGAGCGTCATAAAGCCTCATATGCCACTGCATACAAAAAACATGCAGCTAGTTTTGATTGGACAAACACAGCATCTGCCTATATCAAGGTTTACCAAGAACTCTCTCTTTGGAAGTAATACCATTTATCCTTTGAATTTACTGGGATAAAGTTTTCTTTTTTCGAATCAGCTTCAGCATAAAAACAAACCGTAGCTAAGGCTATACAATAGCATCAAGGTGTTTTTACATAAGAAATAACAACCCAAAATCGCTTTAATTTTTTACCGAGCTGCCTCCAATTCAAAAACTCTCTTTACCCAATTCCTAATCCTGTAGTGATCAAGAATGGTTTCTTCTAATTCGCAATACGGACTCGTAACAAATTCATCTGGAATCTCTATAGCGTTTTCGTCCACTACAAGAATATTCTGAGGGTGATAAAAATCATAATTTACAATATCTTTATTTGTTGTAATCAACTTTTTACGATGTCCCAAGGCTTCAAAAATTCTAAAAGACAAGCCTACTTGTTCTGTACGTTGTATCTCTACCAAAATTTTTGCTTTCTTAATCAATGCAGCTACTTCTTCAATACCTTTTTGTGTTTCTAGAATTTCTAGATATTCAGATTGAGGATTATCCGTAGAAAACACTTGAATTTTTCCGGACCAGCCTTTTTCTTGTATGTATTTTGCCAAGCGCTCTAATAGGGGATATCGATAATCATGTGTAGAGATATTATAGAATTGAACATCAAAATTAATCGCTGTACTTTCTTCAAAAACATAATTTGTCAAAAAATCAAAACCATAGGTTGCCACATCCTCTTTGTCATAACTATAAACCTTGTCAAAATATTCCTTGATCGCAATTTTGTTAGGAAAACGGCGCGTACTGTCATAATAATACGCCATGAACTTATGTGTATGCTTTTTGAGCAGTTTCAACGTCTTATCAGTCAACACATCTGGACGAATTACAAAAATCTGATCTTGTGTCCCTAGTTCCCTAATTGCGTTACATACACGATCATCTACAAATGCTTTCTTCAGGTTTTTACGAAACAACATCTTCGAAAAAAAGTTCTGCGCTTTATGCAATATTCCTTTGTATTGGAAGGCTGGACGATCCAAATACAGGATATGAACTTGAATAGTCTCATACACCTTTAATGCTGTTGCAATATGTTCGGTATACCCGAAAGCATGAGGTGCGATAATTAGAATTTTTTGAGAAGTAATCGTAGTGGTCAAAATGGTTATTTTGATCTAAAATTACATATAATTACCTAAGCCGACGCTTAATCAATTTGAAAATTTTATTTTTGTGCATCAAATATGAACATATCTCAAAATCATGTTCTATGCCTAAAAATTATTTTTGATGAAGGATGTATCGGTAATCATGATCAACTACAACTCCTCCAAATTCACTTTGGAATGTATTGCTGCGGTTGAAACTCAAACTACTGATACCATCGATTACGAAATCATTGTGGTAGATAACAACTCTGAACTAGAGGATTACCAGCATCTCCATCAACATTTTCCTAACAAACCTCATATAAAACTACACCGAAGTACCGTCAATACTGGTTTTGGTGGTGGTAATATGTTCGGAGCGCAATACGCAGACTCCAAATATCTCCTATTCCTCAATAATGATACGTTATTACAAAACGATTGCCTAGACATTCTATTCCGTTACATGGAAACAACGCCGACTGTTGGTGTTGCTACTGCACAAAATTATAATGAACATGGGCAATATGTTGCATGTATTGATCATTTTAAAGGAATCAGAAAACTCCTTTTTGGACGTAGTTTACTCGAAAAATTATGGCCAAAAAATCATCCAAGAAGAAAACAACAATATACACAACCTGTAGCAGCCAATACGGTAAACGGTGCATTTATGTTTTTCAGGACAGAGGTTTTTGCCAAAGTAGGTGGTTTTGATAATAATATCTTTCTCTATTTTGAAGAAATGGACATCTGTTATCGTCTCATACAACTTGGATATTCTAGCGTTTTAGTACCCGAGGCCAAAGTACTACACTATCAAGGAAAAAGTATTGGATCCTCCAAAGCAATTGACCGAGAAAGTTTCCTGTCATACCTCTATGTACTGCAAAAAAACTATTCTTGGTTCAAATATCAGTTTATACGCAACTATTATTTAATCACATTCTTAGCAAAACCAAAAAAGTGGAAATTATATGTTGTTGCTTTTAGAGGAGCTGATCTCTCCCAATCCCTAAAACAGAAACAGGAAATTCGGTATTTTTTATAGCATTACTTAAAACTCGTATGAATACAATAAAAAAGAAGATACTTTACGCAGCGCCTGATCACTATGGCTTTTACAAAGTTATTTTAAAAGGTCTCCAAAATTTCACAAATTATGAAGTCACTTTTTTTAAATTAAACAAAGAAATTCCACAATACAAGTATAAAGGAGAAAAAGTACTGAATTTTTTTACTAAGAATTTTTTCTTCTACAACACAAAAAAAAGACGTCATGCCCGTGAATATCTAAATCGAATAAAAGCATTAGAAAAATATGATATATTATTCATCAACAGGCCAGACATTTTTACAAATAAAGAACTAACTCTTATATCCTCTAAATGCTCAAAAACTATAGTTTACTACTGGGATAGTTTCGACAAAATCAAAGGACAAAAAGAAACTCTTTCGTATTTTGACGTCAAATATAGTTTTGACAAAAAAGACTGTAAAAATCACCAACTACAGAAAGGGCATAACTTCTATTTCCATACTGAAAGTTTAGGCATTCCAGAATTTGATGTGTTTTTTTTGGGAACATATGACAATCGCTATCCAGAATTAACTCGTATTCTCGATATTTTGAAAAATAATGGTTTGAAAGCACAGGCTAAATTATTTTTTGCACCAGATGATGAGGATATTAAAATATTTCGATCAGATATTTCTGTTCTAGAAGAAATTATTCCTTTTGACAAAGCTTATAAATTTAACTTAAATACCAGAATAATTTTGGATATTCAACATAAAAATCAAGTAGGTCTATCATTCAGACCATTTGAAGCTATGGGATTAAGAAAAAAGCTCATTACCAATAATGCACATATTAAAGAACACGATTTTTACAATCCCAATAACATTTTTGTCATAACGGAAAGCACATACGATATTCCAAACGCATTTTTAACCACACCATACGTTGATGTGGCGCCAAAAATTTTAGAAAAATACAGCTTAAAAAGTTGGATAAACAAATTCATTTCCTGATTAAAATATAGGTATGCACAAAGACACACCCTTATACTTCATTTCCCCTTATAATAAATACCCCACTGGGGGAGTTAAACAAATTTACCGACAAGTAGATCACTTGAACACTGCCGGATTTAAGGCTTTTGTTGTTCACCCAAAGAATGGTCAACGTTCGAATTGGTTTCAAAACACTACTAAAATACTCTATAACGAAAGAATCTTTATTACAAGAAAACTCAAATTAAAGAAAAAAATTAAACTTTACATCCGTGCTATATTTGGTATTAATAACGACCCTATTGACATAAATGGCATCTTAATAATCCCCGAAATTTATGGTAATGACATACAATTATTTAACCCAGAAATGAAATATGTCGTTTTCAATCAGAATTGCTACTATACCTTTAATGATTACTCTTACCAAAACACCCAAACACCATATCCTTATCATTCCAATAGACATTTGGCCACTCTAGTAGTATCCGAAGATTCTAAAAACTATTTAAATTTTGCATTTCCTGATGCTCAAATACATCGTATCACATTAGGTATTGACCCTAAAACTTTCTGCTATCATTCAGTTAAAAAAAAGCAAATTGCTTTTATGCCCCGAAAACTTTCCAATGATATTATACAAATCATCAATATTATAAAAGCTAGAAACAAAATTCCAAACTGGGAATTTATTCCAATAGATAATAAATCAGAAACAGAAGTAAGCTCTACCTTAAAAGAAAGCGCTCTATTTATGAGCACCAATCACAAAGAAGGTTTTGGATTACCTCCTGCAGAAGCAATGGCCTGTGGATGCATTGTCATAGGCTATAGTGGACAAGGTGGCCAAGAATATTTTAAAGAAAAGTTTTCATATCCAATCACAGAGGGAGAGATTATTAATTTTGCAAAACAAGTAGAAAATATAGCCATGGCATTTGAAAAGCAAAAAAACAATATTCAAGAAAAAGGAAAAAATGCAGCCACCTATATAAATACAAATTACAGCCTTGAATTAGAGCAACAAAACATCATAAACACATGGAAATCTATTCTCAAAATAGCTCAATCTTAACATTTCCTTGCTTATAGACACACTTTAGTTCTTTTTTGGGGAGATAGTTCCTAAATTATCTTTTCAAGCAGATGATGCTGTGATAAAATCAGTGTATTTGGATATAAAGAAAGTAACCTAAAAATGATCTACACCAATAAGAAACTGAGACATAATATTAAACCAGTACCTAACCATCTATCAATAAAGGGGCAAACTTTAGAAAGACGAATCCCTGTTTTTTTTAAACTCACATACTTTGTAAGGTAGTGTTTTTCTTTTAAACTAAACTTTTCACACACCTACAAACCTGATACTTAAAAATACTATTTGGCTCTAGTTTATAATTACGTTGATATTAGTTTTTGATATTGTGTTTCGATATTTCTATAATTCTTTATAGCATTAACATCTAAAACAGTTTTTTATACAAATAACAGCACCTTATTCTTATTATTTTTGAGCTGCTCTTTGAGCGCAAACTAATTTAGATACTGTTACAGGTATAAAGTGACTACACTCCAAAAAGCATTATCAATCCACTTTTTCATTCTATTATGCGTAGAATTGACATGTTGTTTATAGTGTATTCTGTCTTTTACTCGCTGTTTTATAATTCCTTTTAGTGGGTGATGTCTATGTTTTAGTCTTTGGCAAAGTCTTTGTAACTCACATGAGCATCACTACAAAGAACCGTCTGGCTAATATTAATCCGATCTCCTATAGCTTTGTGTATATCACTTTCCTTAATACGCCCCATAGTTGCCACTGCCAAATCCAAACCTGATTTTCTGTCTTGTGTAACGATGACAGCAAAATGATCTTTGTTAACGTCCCTTATACAGAGCTGCCACCACGTTTTCTTGACTCACACCCTGCAGGAGTTTTTCCTTTTTCCGAGTTCAAAAATAAGGTTTCATCATTTTCAGTAATTCCAGTAAAATCATCTTGATCTGTGCCTGTCAAGGAAGCCAATATTTTATGACACCAATCAAAAGCAGCCTTTTTTAATCTTCAAGGATTCCTTGATCTTATCCAAAATCTTTTCTTCAAACATTAAGACTAAATAGGCATCCACTTTGTCTTTCTTAAGTAAACCTGCCATCCCAAGTACCCGCATATTCTGTAAAACTTCTACGACAGGACTTACACTTTTAACATTGAGCTCCTCTATCTATACTAAAACGAACATATTTGGAGTGACCACAATGAAGACAGCATCCTTGTTTATTTCCCAAAATATGACGCCGAGAGACTTGCGCCTTAAGTGCAGGACTTCCTTTCGAAATCAATTTTTCAAGCTCTGCTGCCAATAATACCTGATCTTCAATAGATAACTTACCTATTCCAGCCTTTCTGTTTTCTAAATTTATACGCTAAAGATACGAATAATAGCAATTATAAACTAGAACATACTATTTTCAATAAGCTATAATAGAAGCTCTATCCGTAAAAAATATAATTAGCAATTATTAAAAGTAATAAACTTTCACTATCCTAAAAACAAAAAAACCTGTAATACAAAAGGTACTACAGGTTTTAAATTAATTATATTACTTAAAGATCCTTAACATTATAATTATCCTGTACATAGCCCACATTTCCTTCTAAATAATAATAAAAATAAATTGGATTTAGAGCTTCTGCGAAACCAAGTTGCGAGGAAGCATACATATGATCTCTTCCATTAAAAAAACGCCTCAAGGGGGTCTTATATATACCTGTTGGATTCTTAAAAGTATAACACTGTATACCTTCATATTTGAACGTGTCATCCCCTCCTCCTAATTCGGAGTAATAAATTGTATAAAAATGATCCCCAGTATTTCTATTATAATACCTATACAACGGTTGAGTATTAGCAATAGTTGAACTAGGAACGTAACATTCAATACCTTGATATTTATAATGCTTTTTATCCCCATATCCTAACTCATTAAAATTGGTTGTATAAAAATGATCTCCATTTTTACGGTGATAATAACGATGCAAAGCGATCTGAAAATCACTTCTTTTCGACCCCTTATCTACATATTGGTTTTTTTTTGTTACTGAATTTAAATAATCATACGTTTCCTTTTTAAATAGTATGCTATCTTCTTCAACAGTATAATAATCCCCCATGTCCTTAATTCCGCTTTTACGAAATCCTAACCCAACGATATGATCTGTTATTGGGGTCTCCACTAGAGCTTCTGATACAGTTTGATTCTCTAAAGAATCAACTTCTTTTTCGCAAGAAATAAACATCGTTATTGCTGCAAAAAATAGCAATGTTTTTTTACCAAGATTAAATTTCATTTTTTTCATTTTTATAGTATGTCTTATATTTAAAAACAGAAACACTCTGCTTCATTAATAAGTAGCATTCGTCTTAAAAATGTTACCAAAAACAATGTTAAACAAAACACAAAACTCACTAGCTATATGAAACTTAAACAATCCTAACCTTGGAATTACACCTTTTTCTTTGGTCTAATAAAACTAGAATAATCTTTCATACTCATTGCAAAAAAAAGGGAATACCCATACAACTGTAACAAAGATTCTTGAAGTTTTTAAAAACCTGTAATCAAACACTAATGGTTGATTACACGCTATTAAACTAGGAATTCATCTGTTCTCACAAACAAATTAAATATACCCCAAAAAAAAGGGGTGTTTGCAATAAAGCAAACACCCCTTTTTGAATATACTTAGTTAGTATTTTCTCTTTTAGTACATCAGACCTCTACTATTTTACTAAAAAAGAATGCGCTTGAACACCTCCATTATCAGAAATTAATCGATACATATAGAATCCAGGTGACATATTTAATTGAGCAAAATCAACCTCTAGCTCCAATAACTGTCCTGCTGTCAACTCTCCACTATAAACCGTGCTAATTGCAACCCCCTTTATATCATATAAAGTAACGTTTGCAACTCCAGAAAATTCTGGTTGTATCACAAGTGTAGACATTTGATTATGAACTGCTGGAGATGGATAATTAAACATCTTATTATCAACATATTTCAACGATTCATTCAAGACCTTAGCCTCTAATGCGTCCAAAGCTTGATCAAAAGTATCATTCGGTTTACTCGCTTTTCTCGATGAACTACCTTGAGGCTTCTGACTTAATGCAAAGGCAACAACAACATCAGTCTCATTAAGCCCTTTGGTGGTTCCAGTATAGGCATCTTTTGTAAAACCAACATGAGGTACAATTTCATCACGTCCAAAAACCCCATCTTTTGGCAAACCTAAGATATGAAATGGATCGGCACTTGAATCCATAATAGAAAAACCACCACCTGATCTTGTATGATAACACCCTAGCAAATGACCAATTTGATGACATATTTTATGACCAATCATCACAGCTGCCAAATCTATTTTGGTGGTGCTTTCTGCAAATTCAACTTTATTCATATTAGGTCCTCTAAACTCTAGCTCTGATCCTACAGGAGCAGTCAAACGATCTAGCAGTAATACAGCCGTATCCTCAGGGTCATAATTCCCCACATCAATAACTCCTGACCTACCTATCACATTCAAACTCAATTCTTTTTGTGTACCTCCTACTAGAACTCTACTATATTTGATGTTGTTCTTTGCAAACATTTCAGGAATCTTTTTCCCTAATCCTTCTCTACCAAAATCACTTACTATTTTTACTGCAAAATTAGGATTGATTTTGGATGCTCTCAAATCAGTTTCTACAGTCCTTTTTACAAAATTTGTTATTTTTCGTGTAAGCTTTGCAAAATTCTGATCCGTATCTTCTATCCCCATATCACCCATAAAAGACCGTAGTCTCGAAAGCTTTCTCACTTTATTTAGATCTGGATTACCTCTAATAACATCTTCATCCTCCCCCTCATTAAACAACTCATTCAAAGCAATCGATAGTCGGGTCATATCGAGATAAATATACTGCTTCGATTCTCTAGCCAATCCAACTGGCAAAGCATTAATTTCGACTTCAAACTCCCCAACACCTCTTATGGATAGTTCATACTCTCCAGTTTCAGGAACTACATAAGAAAATTCCGATACAGGAACAGAAATCTCCACTATACCACCTAAACCATCTATATCCTCATCAAATATATTATCTAAATCCTCATTCTCTTCATCATCTAAATTCTCATTCTCTTCACCATCTAAATCCTCATCCACTAAATCATCTATAGCCTCATCCTCAACACCATCTAAATCCTCGTCATCTTCATCTTCTATACCATCTAAATCCTCGTCCACAAAACCACCTAAATCATCTAAATTCTCTAAATCTTCTATATTAACATCGTTTTTAGGAAGTGGTGAGTTTTCTGTTCCTCTATTAAATTCAGAATTTTGAAAAGCCAATTCTCCATCTGGCTTTGTCAGACTATTCAGAATCGAAATATTCCCAAAAACTCCTTCCTGAAAAAGAGGAGCAGATGCTATTCCGAAGACTTCACCCTTATTAAGTTTTACTTTAATTTTCTTTTCTACATCGAGATTTTTGGTAAAAAGAAGTGTATAAGCTCCTTCTTTACTAACAGGATTACCAGCAAGATTATCAAGAAATAGATCTGGTCCCTGAACCTCATTCAAATTCTTTGCTTCTAGAACTACAAATAAATTAACAGTCCCTTCTGATTCTCTAAAAGAAAAAGTAGTATTACCTGTTTTTCTGTTTGGCTCATAAACTTCATATTCTTGAAAGAAATCACTCAAGGTGTATCGTAAAACGAAAAAATTAGCATTTTTATCTCTCTTTCCTGCAATTAATCTTCCTGCCAATAATTCACCTCCTCTTGTGTCTACACGGAACACGTCAACATCACCTACAAGTTTTCCATTTTCCTCAAAATTGGCGATTTTTGAGCGGATAATCCTTTTTTTGACATCTTCTGGAAAAAGCACTCTATTTGTAACATTCCTTATATCTGGAATAATTCCGTCATTCTCTTTGGCTTCAAAAACTGATGCGCCTTTGCCATTAAAAGCTACATCACCAAAGGTTCCTTTGATAATCGCACTGTTGCGCTCACCTCTACGTGTTCTGGTCCTACCCTGAAGTCCGGATATTCTACTTTCCATGGTTTGCTGCCTTGCTCCTTTGGCCGCTTTTGCTCCCAAATTGCCCGGAGCTCTTTGCGCTTTAGAAACCCCCAAATTAGAACCATACCCTTTGGGCATACCGACACTGCATGCGTCTTGATTAGAATTTTTCTGTTGCGATTGATAGAACTGTTGCTGTTCTTTGAACGCTCCCATGGTATCAGGAAGCTCCTGTGCAGAAGCTACGGCTGAAAACAAAAAAAAGCAGCTCGAAAATCGCATAAAATGATTTGAAAAAATAAATTGTTTCATGTAAAAAATATAATTAGTGTTCAAATATTACAAATCTATACCCCCCTATTCGATCAAAAACGCTGACAAATCAAGACAAATAGTATCCAAAAACAACTTTTGCCTATCACAAGTAGAAGTAAAAAAATTATTCTGTAGATAAAATCAGTCTGCCATTCTCTGCTTTTAAGGCTATTATTAAAATACCCTGAGCGCCATAAAAATGGCACCCATCTTATAATAGAACACCTTAAAACAAAAATACCCTACCCCCTTTTTAACTTTTATTTAATAAACAATTAACATTCAATATTTTGCTATGCATTTTTTTTTAAACGTTCTAGCGCAACTCGATTACAAACATCAAAAAAATCGCAAGTCAGTACATCAAAATGACGAGCATTGTTAAAAAAAAAACATACTCAAACCAACAATAATTACAACAAAAACAAGTAGTTACAACAACAAACTCCTCAAAAAAAAGGGGGAAATCCCCCATAATTTCACTTTAGACAAAGTAATCCTTTTCTTACCTTTAATTGAACTAAAACATCTTCACAACTCCACTCAAAAATCAAAAAGGGAAAGCCGAAAACCTTGTTTTTAAAAACTATAGAGTAGGCAGTACTAACATATATTTTAAAACCAAAAAACGATGAAAACAACAGTAAAACGGATTTTACGAAAAACAATCCCTTTAGCTTTTCTAGCAATAAGCTATACAGGATGTGAAAAAAACGAACCCCAAGAAATAAACCATCCAGATACACTGGAGAATGCAACGGAGCAAACATTCGCTACTCAAGAATTAGCCTATCCAGATAGAATAGGAGCTGTAAAAGAAATCTCTTTTGACGGACAAAAGGTACAGGTTGAAGAAATAGACGGGGAATTCATTTTTGAAGGAGATATTATTCTAGACCATCGAACACATGATCACAAAGGTCAAAAAGGTGTTGGGAGGTCCTTACAACAATATCGATGGCCAAATAACACTGTATACTACAGTATCGATACCAATCTTCCTAACAAAGCACGAATAACAGATGCTATCGCACATTGGGAAAATAAAACAAGTCTAAGGTTTATTCAGAGAACAAATCAGGCGGATTATATCCGTTTCAAAGTTGGTTCAGGCTGTTCTTCGAGAGTAGGACGCATTGGAGGTGTCCAAAACATTAACCTAGCAGGTGGGTGCTCTACAGGAAACACGATCCATGAGATCGGACATGCTATTGGATTATGGCATGAACAAAGCAGAGCAGATAGGGATCAATACATAACTATCAACTTCAACAACATCCAATCCGGTAAATCGCATAACTTCCAAACCTATACACAGCGAGGCACTGATGGCAAAGAATACACCTCCACTCTTGATTTTGGCAGCATCATGCTCTACAGTTCTTTTGCTTTTTCTAAGAATGGACAGCCAACTATCACCAAAAAAAGTGGAAGTACTTATTCTGTGCAGCGTAATGCACTATCCGCAGCAGATATTGCAGGGATAAATCTAATGTATCCGCCCATAGTACGTGTAGAGCCATGGATTAACAACTACGCCTATGATTCTGGAGGATGGCGCGTTGACAAACATGAGCGAAGAGTGGGAGATGTCAATGGAGACGGAAAAGCAGATATCATCGGATTTGGAAGTAATCACACTTATGTATCATTATCAACTGGTACAAGCTTTGCTCCCCCAAAAATATGGATTAGTAACTATGCACAAAATGCAGGAGGATGGCGTGTAGACAAACATGTACGCAGAGTTGCCGATGTCAATGGAGATGGAAAAGATGATATTATTGGCTTTGGAAATGATTACACCTATGTTTCACTATCTACTGGATCTAGTTTTGCAGCTCCGAAAAAATGGATCAAAAGTTTTGCGTACAATTCTGGAGGATGGCGTGTCAACAAGCATGAGCGAACCGTAGCAGATGTCAATGGAGATGGAAAAGCAGACATTATAGGGTTTGGAAACAAGTACACCTATGTTTCATTATCTACCGGATCTAGCTTTGCAGCTCCCAAAACTTGGATCTCTAACTACGCTTACGACTCTGGCGGATGGCGTGTCAACAAACACGTACGTAGAGTAGCCGATGTCAATGGAGATGGAAAAGCGGATGTTATTGGATTTGGCGGTAATTACACCTATGTATCCTTATCTACTGGATCTAGCTTTGGCACTCCCAAAAGATGGGTCACAAACTATGCATATAATTCTGGAGGATGGCGCGTTGACAAGCATGAACGAGCCGTAGCAGATGTCAATGGAGATGGCAAGGCTGATGTTATTGGATTCGGACAAACCTATACTTATGTATCCTTATCTACCGGATCTGGTTTCAGTACTCCACAGAGGTGGATCAAAAATTATGCGTACAATTCTGGATCATGGCGTGTAAACAAAAATGTACGAAGAGCAGGTGATGTCAATGGGGATGGAAAAGCGGATGTCGTTGGATTTGCCAACAAAAGTGTTTTTATCTCCAGATCAGACTTGTAATTCACAGTAATCATACCATATACAATTTAGGTATATAAATTCATCTTAATGACACTCTTTTTTTTTATATAAAAATACCGTGAGTCTACTACATAGCCTTGGCTATGAAAATATATGAACAAGGCATTTAAATGGAAAAAGAACAAGGGGATATGTGACATTACATAGCTAATTTGGTATTAATACCATTTATCCTTTTGAATTTACTGGTATAATTTTTTTACCTCAGTTTTAGTATAAAAACAAACCGCAACTATAACTATGCATGATGTTTATACTGAAGTAGAAACAAAAAGATCTTAATTTTCTTTCTGATAAATTCAGACAACAAATGGTATAAACAACAAACACTATTTTTTTTTGAATAAAATAAAAAGCTGTCCTTCTTTTTGGGCAGCTTTTTTGTTTGTAAAAACCCCTACCTTTGCACCACCAAAAAATTCACATCAAGATGGCAAAAGACGTAATTACTGAAGAAGCCTATGAAAAACTTACAGAAGCGCTTCATGTCCTAAAAAAAGGAGGAATTATACTATACCCCACTGATACTGTTTGGGGAATTGGCTGTGATGCCACCAATGCAGAGGCTGTCGACAAAATCTATGCTCTCAAAAAACGAGTCGAAAGTAAATCAATGATTTCTTTGGTCAATGATTTCCGAATGTTGCAACAACATATAGAAGAGATCCCAGAAGTAGCATATGATATCCTCAAATATGCCAAAAAACCGACTACGATCATTTATGACAGACCGCTTCGAGTAGCAGAAAACCTTATTACAGCTGACAATACACTAGCAATTCGAGTAGTCAGAGAGCCTTTTTGTAGTAAATTGATACGCAAACTAAAAAGACCATTGGTTTCTACCTCTGCAAACATTAGTGGACAACCAACCCCAAAAACTTTTGACGAAATCTCTAAAGCAATTTTGGAAGGTGTCGACTATATTGTAAATTTGCCGTTACAAAAAAAAGGTGTCAAACCATCTGCAATTATCAAGATCGGAGGAGATAGTACCGTCAAAATCATCAGACAATAGATATAGTTCTAGAAAAGAATACCTTTTTGGTACTCCAAACGAGTATCAAAAAGAATCGAATCCGAAGAATTTAGCTAACAGTTTTGGGTAATCCTATACCTCCTCAAAATTAAGTTCCATTAGTAATGCAAACTAAAAATTATAAAGAAGCCTTATCAAATCCTATCTTTGAAGTACTATCAACCGCTTCTACCAATTTGAAGCTTGACAGCTATGTTATTGGTGGTTTTGTGAGGGATTATATACTACAACGTGGTGATGCCAAAGATATTGATATCGTTACTATAGGTAGTGGTATTGCGCTTGCTAGAGAAGTCGCAAATTTATTACCAAATAAACCGAAGATACAAGTTTTCAAAACCTATGGCACCGCGATGCTACGTCACCATGATATCGAAATCGAATTTGTTGGAGCGCGTAGAGAATCCTATCAAGAAGATAGTCGTAACCCCATCGTAGAAAATGGCTCCTTGGAAGATGATCAGAATCGACGAGATTTTACAATAAATGCGCTTGCTCTAAGTCTCAACAAAACATCGTATGGTGATTTGCTAGATCCTTTTGCAGGTTGTGAGGATTTGAGCGCAAAGATTATCCGTACACCATTGGATCCAAATATCACCTATTCTGATGATCCGCTCCGAATGATGCGAGCTATTCGATTTGCCACGCAATTAAACTTCAAAATAGCCAAACCCTCACTTGATGCTGTCAAAAAGAACAAGGATCGAATCAAAATCATCACCAAAGAACGAATTGTGACAGAATTACACAAGATTATGGCGAGTGATCACCCTTCGGTAGGTTTTGTTTTGTTAGAAAAAACTGGATTACTAAGCTATATCCTACCTGAATTAACAGCGCTCAAAGGTATTGATGAAAAAGAAGGGCAACGACACAAAGATAATTTCTATCACACCCTAGAGGTCGTTGATAATATTTGCCAAAACACCGATGACCTATGGCTTCGATGGGCAGCACTACTCCATGATATTGGCAAGGCACCGACCAAACGTTTTCACAAAAAAAATGGATGGACCTTTCATGGACATGAGTTCGTGGGTGCCAAAATGGTCTACAAACTTTTTAAACGTCTCAAAATGCCTCTGAACGATAAAATGAAATTTGTTCAGAAAATGGTTTTGATGAGCTCTCGTCCCATCGTCATCGCTACAGATGTTACGGACTCTGCAGTACGCAGATTGATTTTTGATGCTGGCGATCATATCGAGTCTTTAATGACTCTTTGCGAAGCTGATATTACGACAAAGAACCCTAAACGTTTCAAAAAATATCACAACAACTTCAAACTAGTTCGTCAAAAAATTGTAGAAGTCGAAGAACGTGATCACGTGCGCAATTTTCAACCTCCGGTTACTGGAGAAGAAATAATGCAAACGTTTAACCTGAAACCCTCTAGAGAAATTGGAGTTATCAAAGAAACGATTAAAGAAGCTATATTAGAAGGTGAAATTCCTAATGAACATGAAGCAGCCTTTGCCTTAATGCTAAAAAAAGGAAAAGAACTTGGCCTAGAAGCAATTAATTGATGTCAAATAATATACATCAATAACTCATTTGACCTGTAAGGCTTATTTTATATCTTTAATTCTATAATCCCACTAAAAAAACATCGGTAGTGCAAAAGTTTTTCAAGCCCTTAGTCATCACCTCTATTATACTTATTTACCTCATCATTATTGCTGGTGCGGTAGTGCGTATGACTGGCTCAGGAATGGGATGTCCAGACTGGCCCAAGTGCTTTGGATACCTTATCCCTCCTACAGATGAGACTCAATTGATTTGGCAACCAAATCATGACTACAAAAAAGGAATTATTATCATTGTCAACGAAGAATTACGTATTGCTCCCACTACCTTTATTTCTGGAACATCTTATAGCGACAATAACTGGGAACCCTATACAGAACATGACTATGCCCTTTTTAATCCCTGGCACACATGGATCGAATACATCAATCGGCTTGTAACAGTCATTTCTGGATTCCCCATCTTAATTATGACCTTTTTTTCTTTTTGGTATTGGAAAAAAAACAAAAAAATTACCTTGTTGGCTATTGCGACAGTATTTGCTATGGGTTTTGAAGCCTATTTGGGAAAAACAGTGGTAGACACCAACTTACTTCCGCTCAAAATTACAATTCATCTCCTCATGGCCTTTGTGATAGCTTGCATTCTATTATACCTCCTATTTCTACTCAAAGACGATCGAAAAAAAATTGAAACAAGCTCTCAATTCAAGCAAATGCTAGTTTTGGCGTTAATCCTTTCTGCCATACAAATTATTATGGGAACTCAAGTACGACAATATGTAGATGAACAAATAAAATTATTAGGCAGTGAATCCAAACATCTTTGGTTATTGGCGCCAACGCTTTTGTTCTATGCACATCGCTCTTTTTCTATTTCGGTATTTTTGGTCAATGCGTACTTAGCGTATATAAGTCACAAATCAAACTATCCGTTTAGACTGATACGCACAATGCTTGCATTAATTCTTGCAGAAATATTAACCGGTATCCTCATTTATTATTTTGATTTTCCTTTTTTGACTCAACCTATCCATTTGGTCCTTGCGGCTATGCTGTTTGGTGTTCAATTTTATCTTTGCTTACAAGTTTTTTTTACACCCAAAAAACCAACCAAAATTCCTGAAACACGCACGGTTTGATTGAAAAAACACAAAAATCAAAACCAAAATTAATGAATGAAAAATCGTATCTTTGACCTCCTATAATTTACAAATTTATGATTTATCGTTTTAGAGTTATTTTGGATACAGAAGAAGATGTATTTCGTGATTTAGAAATCGAAAAAACAGCCACTTTTGAAGATCTTCATAATATAATTACTCAAGGTTTTGGTTTTGATGGTGGCGAAATGGCTTCTTTCTACCTCAGTGATGACACCTGGGATCAAGGAGAAGAAATTTGCTTATTTGACATGGGGGATTCTGACGAACCTATCAAGCTTATGCAAGAAACACGACTAGAAAGTTTGGTCACAGAATACACTCCGAGATTGATTTATATCTATGATTTTTTGAGCATGTGGACTTTTATGGTAGAACTTGCTGAGATTGCAGAATATGAGCCTGGCGTTGATTACCCAAATGTAATGTTTGCTCATGGTCAACTACCTGATAGTCCTCCAGAAAAATCATTTGAAGGAGAAGCATTAGATAATGACGAGGAATCTGGCGATAGTTTTGTAGATCTGGATGATTATGATGACTTAGGCTTTAATGAAAACTGGAACTAACCAAAACAACCAATCTTACTCAGATTAATTTCTAAAAAAAATCTGATTTCTTAATGCTCAATTGCTATTTATGATCAACTTATACAATACACAAATAGATGCCGTTTCTGTACATGAGGTAGGGAACAAAAGTCGAAATGAAAATCTCGTCCTATCGGCTAATCCTCATAGCACTGATGATGAACTCAGAGCACTACTCAAAGAATTTTTCTTTAAACCCTTTCGAGAAAAAGAAGAAAATTATTATCAGTTTAGTAATGATGCGGATATAGAATTCAATCCTCTATATAGCATTGCCGCTACTATTTTTGAAGACCCAACGACAATCCATGAACAGTCCAAAAAAATAGGCTCTTTGCTTTATGATCAGTCGCAACACCCCCACATCAAAAGCGGTGAATTATATATCACCTATCTAGAAAACGTCCTGATAGATAATGAAAAAGTAGCTGCTATAGGGATTTTTAAATCAGAATTAAAATACGATTACTTGCAACTAGAACAACAAGATCAAGATCTCAAAATGCACCTAAAACAAGGGATCAACCTTACCAAACTGGATAAGGGATGTTTGATTTTTGACGTTCAAAAAGAAGAGGGCTATAAAATCTTATCGGTAGACGCAAATAAATACGACACCAAATATTGGTTAGAACATTTTCTTGGAGTCATCCCGTTTGCGGATTCTAATTTTCATACCAAAAAATACTTGAAATTCTGCCAGGATTTTGCAAAAGAAGTGGTTTTGCCAGCAGAGGATAAGAAAGAAGAAGTCATGTTCATGAATCGTTCTGTGAATTATTTTGCCAAAAATGATGACTTTGAAGAAAGTAATTTCCTGAATGAAGTGGTAAGTAACCCAGAACTCATTCCTGAATTCAAAAACTATAAAATAGAGAAGGCTCCAAAATATCAAATAGAAGATTTGACGAACTTTCCTATTGCTAATACCGCAGTAACCGCAGCTCGCAAGAAAATAAAAAATACGATTAATCTAGATACGAATATCCAAATCAAAATGGATTTTATCAATCCAGAATCAGCAGAAAAGTTTGTAGAAAAAGGATGGGATGAAGAAAAACAAATGTACTATTACTTGGTATATTTCAACAAAGAACAAAAGACATAAAAAACACTCTTTATCTCTTGAAGTGATTTAAACTTTTTGGATACTTGTAAGAAACAGTATGTTCAAAAAGTTTGAATCACCTCTTTCTACTAAAAGTTGATTCTAATCTAATCCACCTAGACAAAAAAGATCAACTAAAATACATACCAAAGTATGTGCCTAATGGCACATATACCTTGTCTTCTCCCTCTCGCATTTTGTAAAAAAACAAACAACACATGAGCTAGAGCAAACTCCTCCTCTTCTCCAATATACAAAGGCGTGGAGCGCATCACGTTGACGTAGTTTATTGTAAAAATAATTGTTGGTTAATAATACCATTTATCCTTTGAATTTACTGGGGATAAAATTTTCTTTTTTCGCCTCAACTTCAGCATAAAAATAAACCACAACTACGGCTATGCTTGATGCTTCTGCTGAAGCTAAAACAAAAAAATCTTAATTTTTCTTTCCGGTAAATTCTAATAACAAATGGTATAATTTGTTGCTTTTTCTATTATTTTCACTAAAAAATTGGTCAAACAAACACCCTATGTAACCATTGTTACTGAGTACACTTTTTAATTCTCTTAATTTTATACCAGCATAAAATCATTTATTATTTGAAATTGCTGGAACAATCACCTTTTTTCTTTCTATTTCAGGACAAAAACAAACTGTAGTAGCCATAACTACGCTTTAGTTTTCTCCGTTATTTGAAGAAAAAGCGTTACTTTAAAGATATAATGCCTTAAAAATCAAATAAAATAGTCAATTACGTGATTTTTTGGGAATATTTATCAGAAAAAACACACCATATGATCAAAGCATAATTTTAGAGTCAAAAAAGAAGCACACAAAACCTAATTAAAATGTTTAAAGGAACAAAGCTATATAGTATTTTGAAAATGAAATGCCCTCGTTGCCAAGAAGGAGATTTTTTTGAAAGTCCACCGTACACGCTTTCCAAAATGGGTCAAGTAAAAAAACAGTGTGAAAAATGTAATCAGAAATACGAAATTGAAACAGGTTTCTATCAAGGTTCATATTATGTCTCTTATGCATTAGGCGTAGCATTATTTATCACTGTGGTTGTCTTTAATTTTCTTTTTAGAGAAAAAGTTTCCCCTATTTTCTTGATGTCTTCTTTTGTTCTAAGTTTACTAATTTTAGTACCTGTATTGTATCCGCTCTCTAAAATTATTTGGGCAAACCTTTTTATTACATACGACAAAGACCTTTTTTTAAACAATTTAACAAATTTGCAAAATGGTTCAGGAATTAAAAAATAGCTACGGACATTTATTTGAGGATGCTCTTATTAATGATATACTACAGGTTGGCACATACAAAGAAGTACCTGCAGGGTTTACGCTAATGGAGATCGGTGCTTATATAAAAGGAATGCCTTTGCTTGTATCCGGGGCTATTAAAATTCTGAGAGAAGACAAAAATGGAGACGAGCTCCTCTTATACTATTTAGAAAAAGGAGAAACATGTTCTATGACAATGACTTGTTGCTTGGGACAAACCAAAAGTGAAATTAGGGCTATTGCAGAAATAGACACAAAACTTATCATAGTCCCCATACAAAAAATGGAAACCTGGACAGCTATATACAAATCTTGGAGAAACTTTGTGTTTGAGAGTTACCATAATCGATTAAATGAAATGCTACATACTGTGGATAGTATCGCCTTTAACAATATGGACGAACGACTTCTCAAGTATCTCAAGGAAAAAGCTCGGATAAATAATGACAAGACGATTCGTAACACACATCAAGAAATTGCTTATGAATTGCATAGCTCGAGAGTTGTGATCTCCAGATTACTCAAAAAATTAGAAAATATTGGTCGCATTGAGCTTCACAGAAATTATATTAAAATTATTAATTTGTAACCTTACCCAACTACTTATACCAACCTAAGTTAGCTATATAATGTCGCATATCGTCTTATTCTTTTTCCATCTAAATACCTTGTTCATATATCCCATAGCTAAGGCTATGCAATAGCATCACGGTGTTTCTTTATAAAAAAATAACAGTGTCATCAATACGAATTTATAGACCTAAATTGATATTAATCAGAAACAAAACATTTTTTTTTTACAATAAACTCAAAGAACTACACCAAAAAAGCCCCTGTAGCACTTTATATAAAGCACTAGAATACAAATCATTTAAAAAGTAATTAGCGGTAAACAACTCATTTCTTTTTCTATTGTCTTTTTAATAGAAAATCAAACCGTAGCCATTGGCTATACTTGAATTTAAAGGCTTAAACCAGCGAAGAATAGTTCTAATCACAATACCCTACAGTTACATTTTAAGTAGGTTAAGACTTTCACTAAACAAATATTTGATGTATGTTAGAAAAATACTTTCCCATATTTTCCTGGCTTAGGAACTATAAAAAATCTTATATTTCTGGAGATATTTCTGCTGGAATCACCGTTGGTGTTATGCTAATTCCGCAAGGAATGGCCTATGCTATGATTGCAGGTTTACCTCCTGTATTTGGGTTATATGCTTCTTTGATCCCCCAAGTGATCTATGCCATTATGGGCACTTCTAGGCAATTAGCTATAGGACCTGTTGCCATGGATTCTTTACTCGTGGCGTCTGGGTTAGGGGCACTTGCACTATCCGGAATAGAGGAATATATAGCAATGGCCGTATTTTTAAGCCTTCTTATGGGCTCTATTCAACTCCTACTAGGAATGCTGAGAATGGGGTTTCTTGTGAATTTTTTATCCAAACCTGTAATAAGTGGATTCACTTCTGCTGCTGCCATTATCATCGGAATCAGTCAACTAAAACATATATTAGGTCTTACGATTATAAACAGTAGTCAAATACACATACTCCTACAAAATATTTTTGAATCGCTCAACCAAACAAATGCATACACCTTAGGAATAGGTATAACCGCTATCGTACTCCTAAAAGGTCTAAAAAAAATTAACAAAAAAATTCCAGCAGCTCTAGTTTTGGTTGTATTAGGTATTTTTGTAATTTACTTCACTGAATTAGACAATTTTGGCATCAAAATAGTTGGCGCAGTTCCAGAAGGTCTACCTGATTTTGTGCTTCCGTCGGTAGACCCTTCAAAAATAACTGAATTAATTCCTATTGCATTGACCATAGCCCTTATCGCCTTCATGGAAGCTATCTCTGTCGCAAAAGCAGTAGAAGAAAAACATAAGAGCTATGAAGTTGATCCTAATCAAGAACTTATAGCATTGGGAACTTCAAATATTATAGGGTCATTATTTCAGTCATATCCAACCACGGGAGGTTTTTCTAGAACTGCTGTAAATGATCAAGCAGGTGCAAAAACTGGTCTTGCTTCTATAATCAGTGCCCTTATTGTGGGTCTTACTCTAGTATTCTTAACTCCATTTTTCTATTATTTACCCAATGCAATACTAGGTGCAATGATTATGGTTGCTGTTTTTGGATTAATTGATTTTAGATATCCTTTGCAATTGATTAAAAACAGAAAAGATGAATTTTTATTACTTATTATCACTTTTTTAATAACCCTTTTCATAGGGATCAAAGAAGGGATTCTATTAGGTGTTTTGAGTTCTTTGTTGTTATTAGTGTATAGAACTTCATTACCACACATTGCCATATTGGGTAGAATAAAGAATAGTCATTATTTCAAAAACACCAAAAGATTTCCTTTACATACCCAAGTCGATGACACCATTTTAATCATTCGTTTTGACGCACCATTGTTTTTCGGGAATAAAGATTTTTTCAAGAAAGAACTTTGCAAGAACATTCAACAAAAAGGTGCTGCTTTAAAAACAATCATCCTCAATGCCGAATCTATCAACTACATTGATAGTAGCGCAGCACACACACTAAAACAATTATTAACGGATATAAAAAACAAAAACATACAAGTGTTACTTGCTGGGGCCATTGGCCCAACACGTGACATCATATACTATAGTGGCCTTGTTGACATTATTGAAAAAAAACACCTTTTTGTCACCACAGAAGAAGCCTACAATTATAGCTGTCTCCCAAAAAACAAAACAGTAACACAAAAACTAGTCACATTACCAAAACAAACCTATTTAAAAAACCAATAATTTAGTTCTATATCCCATATTGCTAATCATACCAAATTAGCTGTATAAGGTCGCATATCGACTTGTTCTTTTCTACTATATTTTCATTTTCTCTCATGCTAGTTTCAAAATGATCCTGAAGTTTGCGACAGATTCATCTATTCTTTCCCTAGGAATTCCTACAATAAATAAGCAATATCCAATCATTATCGAGCATCTCATCACAATCAAAATTTATTTTTGGTATCATTAAGCATACGCATCAATCATTCTAGGTTATGCGTCCATGAATACTTTATTTCTAAAGTAGCTTTGTAAAAAAAACAAAATACTATGCTTAATAATCACAACACCTTAGACAATACTACCCAGCATAATACAACTGGAAAGACAAAGAATCTTTATAAACTAGAAAATTGGTTTGTCAAATTAATAAGTAAGAGAAAGAAGAGTGAAGCTAGATAAATGATTCTATACCATGATATGGTATACTTACACCAAATTAGTTATATACTGGCGTATATTGACTTGTTCTTTTCCATCTAAATGCCTTGTTCCTATATGCCATAGCTGAGGCTATGCAATAGCATCACGATGTTTTTACATAAAAAACAACAGTGTCATGAATACGAATTTATATACCTCAAGTTGGTATTATTTGAGAACATCAGCATGCGATCTATCCCTCAGTTAGGATAGATCGTTTTTTTCTTTGAGAAAGGCTAAACGTTCTTAATTTCTGAGGTTTAGGTTACGAATTGACTCATTACAAAACATATACAAATCTTTTTATCAACACTTTACACTTACAAACAACAAAATATAAGTTCTTGTGCTTGGGTAATGGAAGAAAGCCCTACGATGCGGAAAACCGCCGTAACAGTTTTAATCGCCTTTTGTGCCGTTATAGCACGCACACGAATCGCAGACTAACGCACTTTTGCAAAAATATCAAGTTTTGACTTTGCAGCGACCATTGCAATAGGATCTATTTTGGATTCTATGATCATGAATATTGGTCAATCCGTAATCAAAGGCTGTCTGGCTTTAGTAACTATCATACTATTTCAGGTGAGGTGTTCTTATTTCCCAAGAAAACCCAATAGTTTTAATCACTTACCTATAATACGCCAATTATCATTGATAAGTAATGGAGACATCCTTTTTGATAGTCTAGCCAAGGTAAATGTCACTGAATCCAGTCTTACAGCCAAATTTCTAGAAGAAAATGTTTTGTATTTCCGCGAAGTACCAACTGTTGTCTTAGAATCAACAGGTGATATTTCCGTACTTCATCGTCAAGAAAAGACCACATTAGCAACCGAATTATTAAAAGGTGTTCGGAAATCATAAAACAAGCAAAGAATTTTTGACAAGCGCATGTAACCTTTAAAAAAAAAGGATACCGTCCACATCCATGTATCATAAGAGCTAAAGGAATTCCGGATGCAGTGCACTTGGAATGAATTTTAATTGGAATTTTAGATTACGAAAAATGAATCACTTAAAAAAATACTTATGCAAAAGCCAAATCGCCGTCTAGAAAAACAAACGTGCATTGTAAGTGGAGCAAGTTCTGGAATAGGACAGGCAATTGCCATAGCAATTGCCAAAGAAGGAGCTAATGTCGTTGTCAACTTTTACAAGAACAAGGAGGGCGCTAGAGACACTGTAACAAAAATCAATGAACTGAAAAATTCAGGACGAGCTATCACTTTTCAGGCTGATGTGAGCAAAGAAGACGAGGTCATTGCAATGTTTGCTAAGACCAAAGAAGAATTTGGTAACATTGATATCTGTGTATGTAATTCGGGGATACAGATTGACGCTCCTTTGCATGAAATGACACTAAAACAATGGTCCCTTGTTATTGATACAAATCTAACAGGTCAATTTCTATGCGCTAGAGAGGCTCTTAAAGAATTTCTAAAAACAGGTATACGAAAGGGCGTATCCCGATCCGCAGGAAAGTTGCTGCATATTAGTTCTGTCCATGAAGTAATCCCTTGGGCAGGTCATGCCAATTACGCGGCATCGAAAGGAGCACTAGCCATGCTAATGCAAAGTATCTGTCAGGAATATGCACCTCACAAAATTCGCTGCAATAGTATCGCGCCCGGTGCCATCAAAACGGATATTAACAAATCCGTATGGAGCTCAGAAACAAAGCTTAATGACTTACACAAATTAATTCCTTATCAAGAGATCGGAGAACCTGGAGAGATCGGTAGTGTAGCTAGCTGGTTAGCCTCTGACGAGTCGGAATATATCAATGGTACCACAATTTTCGTAGATGGTGGTATGACCTGCTACCCCGGATTTACTACAAACGGATAAAATAAACAAAATAAGATGGATTTAAAAATTAAAGGAAAAGTGGCACTCATCACTGGTGGTGATAGTGGTATCGGCATGGAAACTGCCAAATTTTTGGTAAAAGAAGGCGTACATGTTGTGCTTTCAGACAAAGAAAATGGAGAAGAACTGGATCAGGCTAAAAAAGAAGTAGAGAAACACCTGCAGCATGGTGCCAAAATTATCACCATGGGTGCAGACATTTCTATATTTGAAGAGGTACAAAGCTTGGCAGATCGTATCGAAAAAGAATTGGGCGGTGCTCATATCATATTTCATTCGGCCGGTGCCAGAGGTGCTGCAGACGATTTTTTAAAATTGACAGATGACGACTGGATGGAAACCATAGAGATTGACCTATTAGGCGCCGTTCGCGTAGCTCGTGCCTTTGTACCTCATATGCAAAAATTGGGATGGGGTCGTATGATAATGGTGGCTTCAGAAAACGCTTTTCAGCCTTATATCGAAGAAAGCCCATATAATGCTTGTAAAGCGGCGGTCATCAATTTATCTAAATGTTTATCCAGAGCATATTCTAAGGAAAACATATTATTTAATTGCATTTCGCCTGCTTTTGTCGAAACACCAATGACCAACGCCATGATGGAAGAAATTGCCGAAGAAGAGAACATTTCTGTGGATGAAGCTGTACAACAGTTTGTCAAGAGTGAACGGCCGCACATTGCCATGCAGCGTCGCGGAAAACCCGAAGAAGTAGCAGCAATGGTTGCCTTTTTGTGTTCAGAACACGCAAGTTATATCAATGGCACTAACATAAGAATTGATGGTGGAGCCGTAGAATCTGCTTTTGGATAATTCACCAAGGCTAGATATTCTTTACAGCTTAGCATTCCATCAAGTACAAACAATGACCGTCATTCTATTTGATGGGATGCTCTTGCCCGATTGCAGAAAGTGCTTTTTATTGGGAAATTCCTCTTATTTCCCATAATATATCTAAAAGTTTTTACAAGACTTTAGCAACAAGAAACCTAAAGGACTTAAGTTATTACTTATTGATAATCCTAGATTGTACGCTCGTAAAAATATTGAAATCCCTGAAAATATTATTTTGACAAGAACATCTCCATATATCCCTGACCTCAACCCGTAGAGAAAGTACAACAATAGATAAAGGATAGCTTCTTTACGAAACTCTTTCCTTCGAAAAAAAAGCTACAACAAAACTAGACATTGCAAGCTTTCTAATTATGGCACAGAATATATTTTGATCGTGCTTTGGAAAAAGTCATTCTATATCAATTCAATTTTCTTCTATGTCATTTTTAATTAGTGGGTGATCGCTAATTTTGAGTCCTACAATTTTAATAATACTTGAAATCGCATTATAAAGCATCAAAGCAACCCCTATAATCCCTCCGCTCAAAATAGAAGACAAGCCAAGTGTTATATAGTAAATATAAGTAAACCACTCAGGAGGTATACCTTCTGCCTCTGTAATTGGAATATTAAATAATTGAAATGCTATCATCGAAGCTACAAAAACAACGGTATCAAATTTTGCTATAGCCAAGACATGTAAGTAATGATTTTCATTTAATTTAGAAGTACTACCAGAACTCACACTCAACAGCGTCAGCAGTAACGCCAAAATTGTAGCGGATGCTAATACAATCGTATTATAAAGTGTATTAATCCCAGGCAACGAAGCTTTGATCAAATCCTTAGCTTCATATCCACTAATATTACCCAAAAGATACGCACCACCAGCCGTGAATAAAGATGCCATTATAGCGACAGTTAGTGCTCTTTTATTATATCTACTTAACCGAATCATTGTTTCTCTTTGTCATTAACGAACTCGCTGCCACTCTACTGTTTTGTATAAAAATCCTACGTATCCCCTAATTTTCAGAAGATCTACGTTCTCCTTGTCCAGCCATATCTTAGAACCGTAGGTTTTACCATTGCTTGGGTTTAATATAGTTCCATTTATGTAGGCACTGCCGTCTTTCTCAAAATCTTTCATTACCACAAGCCCTTCAATCTTTTTGTCCTTATCCAATCCCTTGCATTGGGAACAAATAGAATTTCGATTTTCTTCTTTAATAATTCGTAACACTTTACCATAGACTTTGTTATTTTTTTCATAGACCTCCATTATAGACCGAACTTCTCCGGAATGTCTACTAAATGTTTTCCATTTGCCGAATATGTCCTGTGCCGTGACATTACAACATACAAAAGTCAAAATAGCTACACTCAAGGTTTTAACATTCATCAGAATTCTCTTCGTATTTTTTTCAAACATCGGTTAAAAAAGTTTGCTTATGACAAACCCATTTTGACTATTCCTATTAGCAAGAATAGTCAAAATAGAGTGTTCAAAGGTCAATTATATCTAGCGCAATTTTCCTAGGTACGCCACTAAACTTTGTGCGCTACTGGTTCACTATAAAGGCATGAATAACCCCTGGAAACCAACCTATAAGCGTCAATACCAAACTGACTACAAATGCAGTACCCAATCCGTGTTTTAGAAACACTGCCAGTGGCGGTAAAAAAAGATTTAATAAAATAGTAACTAAAGACATAATATATGATATTTAACTATTGGTACAAATTTTTGGTACTCATTCTAATCGGCTCGTTCTACTTCGCCCTCGCTTTTGAGAACATAATCGCCATCTTCTTGTTCTATAAACAATGCCTTGTTATTCTCTTCTCCATCTCTAGTCACTTCGGTTCCTTTAATGGTTTTGGTGATTTTTTTTGTATAAGTTTCCTTTACCTTACCTTCAGCAAATCCATTCCCCCAATTCCATTGTACTTTTGTTCCTTTCTGTATCATACTTGCATTTTTTTTTGTAAAACTAACTCGAATTTTTGCGGGTTATGAATCGAATCACAACAACCTTTGATGCAAATGTGATGGCTTTGCAATTCTCATAGCGATGAATGGAACGCTGCTAAACCATTTTGACTTCAGAGTATTTGAGTTAAAACAAAAAGTAATCACATCAATCAAAGTTCTTTTTAAAGAAGAAATTTGTAAAAACTTGAACTTTTAAGCTATGAAATCAACAAAAGAAAAAAATCATGATTTATTAGAAAAAGTTCTTGAAAAAAACCACGACGCAGTCAATGGCTTTGAGAAGGCAGCAAAAAATGCCAAAAGCGAGAAACGGAAAGCTGACTTTGTACGCAAAGCAAAGAAGCGCAATTCCTTTAATCAAGAACTACATATCGAAATCAACAAGATTTTTACTGATTTTGATAACCCAGACTCATTCAAAGGTAACATTTACAGAGCGTGGATGGACATCAAGGTATTATTTACGTCTGATAATGATGCAGTAGCAGAATATAAAAAAGATGACGTTCCTGATAGCTTACAAACGGTATTACAACATCAAATAAATAAAATTCAAACAGATATAAAAAGAGAATAAATCTTTGACGGGTTTAATCTCATCAAATCATAATACTGTAAGTTCTTAAGAAACACTAAACTCTTTCCAGAATATTTCTAGAAAGAGCCACTGCAAATAAGAACAGCTAACAGCCTATGGATAGCAGCATTCCGTAACATCACAACGTGAAGCAAAGAGATGCCGAATTATGAAGATAAAGACTTTTGTAAGGGGAATAGAATGCCGATCCGGACACGAAATAAATAACTAGTGCTACAAACTAATAGTGTATTGCTTCTACCTCAAAAAAAAGAAACCTTTGGAGATTCGTATGTTGATAAATGCACTGATCAATTCAGAATCCACTGGATGCTAAATTACACCCGATGAACTGCAAAATTCTATCGGATCACAAAATTAAAATATAGAGAAATTCGCTAATGAAACGTCCTAAATTATATAAGTTTTCTACAAAATAATGTAAGAACAACTCCTTTGAACTGATGTAATTTTACACTTAAAAACTAAAAAAAATTGTTATGAAATTATCAACGATTTATCAGCCAACACTTTTTGAAACAGACATAGAAACAACAAATAGTGTCGAAAATGTAGAGGAACTGGAAGCTCTCTTTGATACGCACAATGACAAAGAATAATGACTACCCAAATACAATCCAACCTAGTGTTGTCTACTCCCTAAAATTAATTATAAAGAAGTGAAAATTATGAAGAATAATCAGACGCTTGAGCTACCCTCCCACTTGGAAGATGTACAGCATCTTCTTCATCTAGTATTCTTGGCCGAAAAAAAATATTACGAATCTGCCGAGGATATTCAGGAAGTAACCGTAAGAAGATACTTATATCATCAAAGCTCTCAACGAAACACCTATTGTCATGCCCTCATTGAATTATTAGTTTTGTATGATCAAGACCCAGATGTACTATTTGTTTCTAAAGGTAAACTGAATCGTAATGATTTAGATATGAAACGTGTTTGGGAGTTAGATTTTACCATTCCCTTTCTGAAAGAATGCTTGGATTATGACGAAAAGATTACTGCTTTTTGTCAAAAAATATTAGACAAAAGTAGTTCTTACATAGCCAGCTTGGAAATAATATCTCATATTTATTCAGAGATACTTTTCGGGAATTTCGAGGGATTAGAACTACTACGGCAGATCTCATCAGGCACCTTATCTCCTCAGAAGGAATCTAAAGTCATTCGATTTCCAATAAGCAAATGCCTATAACACCTCCGTAACTTTTTAGACTACAAATACATTAATCTGTTGGTGAACGTAACAACCAACTTAAAAAAATCAAAAAAATGACACAAATACAAGAATACAAAACTTTAGACTACAATGATTTAGGAATTAAAATCAAGAATACGCAAACAGCTATGAAAACCATCAAAAAAAAGTTGGACAGCTCTATAGCCATTGCATGCCCTGTAGAATCCCCAGACTGTGTTAGAGAATTCAATCAACTATTAGAAGAATCACTCTGGTTGGGCAGTCTACTACTTACGAGAATAGAGTCGCTAGAGCGCAGCCTGACTCCATCAACAGTGAGAAACGCCAGCGAAGAAGGCTTCATTTATGACATGAAAAAATTATATTTTCTAAAGGTTGATGAAATTCAGCATGACCAAGTATTTTTCCAGTATCATCTAGATAGAATAACCGAGAAACTAATGCATTAAAATATGATTCTCATGCCATGAGATACTAAAATTTGAAAAATTGCTATGCATAATCGGAATGAAAATCAACTTTATAATCATCTTAGAATTTTATTGTTACTGGTCTATATCCTTTACGACCCCATGTCACATATCTATGCACAAGATGAAAGTATTACCTACCAAGTAGAAGATCAGAACATCAAAATACATCCAACCCCAGAAACTAACCTTAATTTTGGGGGAGCAATCTGGCTTCGCGGTGTTACAATTCCCTATCTTCAGGAAACTAAAGCAAATGAACGGGGTTTTTACATGGATCAATTCAGACTTTCTCTAGATGGAGATTATGGAATTAAGGACCGATCTAAACTCAAATTTTCTAGCCAGATTCGCTTTTTTTCCTATCAAACTCTAATTCATCACATGTGGATAGGCGTAGATTTTGATGAGCATTCTGAGCTCACATTAGGGGTGACTCAAGTGCCATTTGGTACTTTGCCAGGTTCCACCAACAGTTTTTGGTACTCACTGGCGTATTATGTAGGCTTAGAAGATGACCATGACGCTGGAATCAAATACCACTTCAAGAAAAAAGGATGGGATTTTTATTTGGGGTACTTTATGAACGAAGAATACAACAGTAGCACTGCATTGAACCGCTTTGCTCCTGATTTGATCCGTTCTGATGAGCAACAAAACGAAGAGCGAAATCAGGGTAATATACGTTTGTCCAAAATTATGACTCATAATGACGTGAGCTCCTCTGAATTTGGCTTCTCTGGTGAAATTGGGCAGATCAAAAACCGAACGACTAACGATAACGGTTTGCGTTGGAAAGGCGCATTTCACTACATAGGCAAATACGATCGTTGGGAACCAAAATTTCAGCTTGCCAGATATGTATACGAACCTGACAACCCTCAAGGCGTGGACTCAAAAGTAGTCAATATGGGATTTTTTGAAAGCTCTAGACTAGTAGCAGCCAAAGCTAATCTCCTTAATATGAGTCTCAAAAGAGATTTCCCCATTAACTGGTGGCTCTTCAAAGAATTAGACATCTATATGGATTATAGTAAAATTATCAAGGATGAAACTTCTTTTGCTGATTCTGAACTAATCAATCCAGGAATGGTTTTACGTGCCGGTCCCTTCTATGTTTGGTTAGACTTTATGTGGGGTAAAAATGCTTGGTTCTTTAATGATTCTCAAGAATTCAGCGGTCCAGGAGCAGGTGCCAGAAACCCTCAAAAATACGAATATCGCCAAAACTTGTCTTTAGAATGGTTTTTCTAAACACATCCTATTATTTATATATTTTTTTAAAAAAAACTATGAAAACAATACTAGCAACATCTATAAGCCTTCTCCTCACCATAATGGCATACACTCAAGAACTGATCAAACCTGATTTTATAGCTACAGAAGAAGTAAAGAATTTTGATTGTAAATGCCTAGAAAAAGAAGTGAAATACACACTAGAAGAACAAAAATCAATTGATCTCTTATGGAAAGAAACTCTGCAATATCTAAAAGCCTATGTCATAGCCCTAACCACCTCTAATGGGGAATGTACTGATTCTGATCAAGCAATCTACGAAACCGTAAATGGTCTGAAAAAAATGTGTATTATGGAGCAAAGAGATATGCAGCTCGTAGTCAAACATATCTATCTCATACTCCTAAACCCAGAAAAAGCCAAAAAATGCTTTGCAGCCAGATCCGATGTAGAGTGGCTCTACAGTCCTGGAGGACAAGCTCGCAAGAATTCTACAGTAGATCAATGGCTCAACAGAATGACCTTAAAAGAATTTTTTTCTCAAAAAGTAAAAGATCCTAAAGTAAAGCAGAAAGGAATAGCCTTTGCCCAAAACTTTAGTGACATGATTACTGGAGATGACATACAGCTCCCACCTAACTTCCCCTATGACATCAGTGCCAATGCACTACCTAATTTGTGGGCAGCGGTTGGTTGGGTTCCTATGTACGCTGAAAACAATGAACGTAGTCTAAAAAACTTCAAAAATACTAGAGGAGGTTATGCTTATGGCGAAATTTTTGGACATTGGGGGCTCCTTAGAATTGATGAGATCAACGGAGAAAAAGTAGGTGCCGAAGTCGGTATGGTCGTACAAGCCGTTGACACCTTTTATCCGTATCACAATCACGCTATGCCAGAGATGTACTATACAATCAAAAAGCCTGCCTGCGCAAATGAATTTAAAACTTTTGCCATGACTCAGGACAATAAATTGGTAAAAACCCTAACAGAAAATGATACGCTACGTACTATTGAATTTGACACACACATACCTCAAGAATATAGAATGTGGAGCTCCAGTGCTCCTAACTATCAACCATTGGTATATTTTCATCCCAATACGATACATGCCTTTGAGGTAGATGGAGGTTGCGAATCAAACCCTGAAGAGAAAGCACTAGTGACTATTTGGGCCAGAAGTGATGCCTATGATCGTCATAATGATTATGGCACTACCATTCTGTGTGAATCTGCAAAGGCTCCTGGTACGCCTGCCGAAAGAGGGGAAACGATACAGTGTAACTTGTCCAAGGTGAAATGGTAGTACAAAATTAAAAATAAGTATTTCAAAGTCATATTTGTTGTGTAACACCATGTATCCTTTGAATGTACTGGGATAAAGTTTTCTTTTTTCGACTCAGCTTCAGCATAAAAACAAACCATAATTAAGGCTATGCTTGATGTTGCTGTTGAAGCTGAAACAAAAAAATCTTAATTTTCTTTCCGGTAAATTCAGACAATAAATGATATAAAATTATCTTGTAGCAGCTAAGAACACTGTTTATAGGTCTCAAAATAACAAGAAAAGTGTCAAATGCCAACTGGAATAGGATGCCAGAGATTTTTTATAAAAATTAAAAAAACGTATCCCAACTGAATTACAATTCTAACAACATGCAAAAAAACTAGTTATCCCCCCTTTAAAAACAAACTAGCCTTGAAAACACTCCATTAAAAAATTATGCTACATGATAGTCATACGCTAATGTTGTCTACAGCTATAAAGAGCTAATTTTTGTCCAATTCGTTTATTATGTAACCTAAGTTACTGTAAACAGTTTAAAATCTGTATAGTTTTATACCATAAAAAAATACACAAGATGAACGTTGAACAAATCTATACGGGTTGCTTAGCTCAAGGAGCCTACTACATCGAAAGCAATGGAGAAGTAGCTATTATTGATCCTCTAAGAGAGGTTAAACCTTATTTGAATAGAGCCCAACTCGATAATGCAAGAATCAAGTATATTTTTGAAACCCACTTTCATGCAGATTTTGTAAGTGGGCATGTTACTTTGGCAAAAGAAACTGGAGCACCTATCGTTTATGGTCCTAATGCCAACCCTACATTTGACGCAATAATTGCAAGAGACCAACAAGAGTTCAAACTGGGTGATGTAACAATTATTGCACTGCACACACCGGGACACACCATGGAGAGCACTACGTACTTGCTAAAAGATGAAACTGGTGCAGATTACGCTATTTTTAGTGGAGATACTCTTTTTCTTGGAGATGTAGGAAGACCTGATTTAGCTCAAAAAATAGGTGTTTTAACAGAAATAGATTTAGCCGGGTATTTATATGACAGCTTACGTACCAAAATAATGCCGCTAGCCGATACTGTCATTGTTTATCCTGCACACGGAGCAGGGTCAGCTTGTGGTAAGAATATGATGAAAGAAACGGTAGATACTTTGGGCAATCAAAAAAAAACAAACTATGCGCTACGTGCAGATATGACAAAAGAGGATTTCATTGCTGAAGTGATAGAAGGGTTAGTGCCTCCTCCACAATATTTCCCTGCAAATGTTCGATTAAACAGAGAGGGCTACGATGATATTGAAAAAGTACTAAGTAGAGGAACACAGGCATTATCTCCTGATACCTTTGAGGACATAGCAAATGAAACTGGAGCCATCGTTTTGGATGTTAGACATCAAGATAATTTTGCAAAAGGACATATTCCTAGAGCAATTTTTATTGGATTAGATGGCGGTTTTGCCCCTTGGGTAGGCGCTTTGATAGCAGACGTGAAACAACCCCTACTTTTGGTTACTGATTCTGGTCGCGAAGAAGAGACCGTAACAAGACTCTCTAGAGTTGGGTTTGACAATACATTGGGCTACCTAGAAGGTGGGTTCGATGCTTGGAAAAAAGCCTCTAAAGAATATGACACTGTAAGTAGCATAACTGCCCAGCAATTCAAAAAAGCATTAGAACAAGAAAAACAAACTGTCTTTGATGTGCGCAAAAAGACGGAATATCTTTCAGAACACGTGATAGATGCAAACAACACCCCTCTAGACTTCATAAACAATCATCTCGGAGCATTTCCGGATAATCAACCTTTCTTTATTCATTGCGCAGGTGGATACAGAAGTATGATAGCATCCTCGATACTTAAGAGTAGAGGTATCCACAATTTAATTGATGTACAAGGTGGCTTAAAAGCGATACAGAAAACTGGCGTCCCCGTTTCAGAATTTGTTTGCCCATCTACACTCTAATACCATATATAGAATAATTACAGGCTACTAATTAGGGTCTTTTTCTACTATTTTTTTACTAAAAAATTAAACCGTAACCAAGGCTATGCTTTAATTTTATAGTTCAAACTAGTAAAAAATAGTTACAATTATTTTGACCTACAATTACATTTTAACTGGTTTAATACAATTTAGGTATATTAATTCGTATTAATGACACTGTTATTTTTTATATAAAAATAACAAGGCGATATGCGACAGTATATAGCTAATTTGGTATAATCCCTATAAGGTTTCGAGTTCGTTATGACAAATAGGCTTTTTTTCTACAGGAAATCCATGGATGACGAGCTCCCCATCCTTCTAAGAAAAATCGCAGAAATAGCATAAAAAATAAAGCTCTTGATCTTGCAGTACAAAACTATCCCCTTGCTCATTGATTGGAAAAATTGCAAAACACACCTATAAACTCAAAAAAATATGAGAACAGCAATACGAATACAAAACCTAAAATGTAGCGGTTGTGCTGCTACTATTCGTTCAAAAATTAGTACATTCAGTACTATAAACACTATAGAAATTAACATAGAAACTTCTGAAGTTTCTTTTGACTATACAGCTACAAAAGATATAGCACTCGTAAAAAGCAAACTCACCCAATTAGGATATCCTCCTGTTGGATTAGATAATTCTTTGCGAACCAAAGCTACATCTTTTATAAGCTGTGCAATAGGTAAGACAATATAATACTATAATACGCATGAATTTAGATAGCACCTATTGGGAGCAGAGATATCAGGATGGGACCACCAAATGGGATCTCGGCACGATTTCGCCCCCCATAAAACAGTATGTAGATCAATTAAAAAATAAAGAACTAAAAATCCTCATCCCCGGTGCAGGGAACTCCTATGAGGCCACCTATTTATTTATGCAAGGATTCCAGAATGTTTACGTTGCTGATCTTGCTAGTTCCCCACTCCAGAATATAAAAGCTCGAGTACCTGAATTTCCTAGTTCGCAACTACTGCATACAGATTTTTTTGATATTGAAATGTCTTTTGACCTCATAATAGAACAGACATTTTTTTGTGCTATTAATCCATCATTGAGAGCGCAGTATGTCTCCAAAGCTTCTCAGTTACTGAATCAAAAAGGCAAGATTGTTGGATTACTTTTTGATGCTCCACTATACGAGGATCATCCACCTTTTGGTGGAAGTAAAAGAGAATATGTTGATAGGTTTTCTCCATATTTTGACATTAACATAATGGAAACCTCTACAAATTCTATCAATGCTAGAGCAGGAAGAGAATTATTTATAAACCTAACGCTCAAAACAAAATAATTTGATAGAAGCAGCACTAGACACCTATTTCCCGCTACTAGCAAACATGCCTGAACTCAAAGAAGAATTAATTACCATCAGTAGTTTAAACATCTTTGAAGCAGGCACGGTAATTCTAAAACAAGGAAGTTATGTAAAAGTAATTCCATTAATGGTATCAGGCTTAGCCAAAGTATTCAAGGAAGAGCCCGAAAATGGCCATGAAGTCTTGCTCTATTATATCAAACCAGGAGAGAGCTGTATCATGTCTATGACCACACTACTTCATAACACCACAAGTAAGGTAAAAGCAATTGTAGAAGAGCGGTCTGAAGTTGTCCTCATCCCAGCAGATAAAGCGATGCAAATCGCAAAGAAGTATCCAAAGTGGAACGAGTTTATATATGAGCTATTTAATCTGAAGTTTGATGAATTACTTAATGTCATTGAGATACTAACCTTTTCGAATAAGGATATCCGATTACTTGAATATTTAAAAAAAGAAGCCCAATTAAAAAACACAAATACGCTACAAACCACACATCAACATATTGCGTATGATTTAGGATCATCTAGAGAAGTTATTTCGAGATTACTCAAAAAGCTAGAAGTCAAAGGTCTGATCAAACTAGCTCAAGGCAGTGTCACAATACGATCAAATTAATGATGCTTTTTTTCAAAGCCATAAGTATTTTGCCCCACAAAATCTGTCGGAAATTCATCATCCCCTGAGAATCCTAAAACTATCTCACCGCTATCCTCGGGGATATAATTTGTTTTAAAGATATAGTCCCAAAGACTCAAACTTATACCAAAATTCACACCATATCTCCCCTCTGGAAGTTCATAGGCATGGTGGTATAAATGCATTACAGGATTATTGAAAAGATATTTTAAAGGCCCCCAAGTGATCTTAATATTGGCATGATTAAAATGGCCTATGGTTATTGCCAAAAAATGAACAATATAAACCTGCTCAGGCTCAAAACCAAATACGATCATTACGGCAAAAGTTTTTAGCGGTTTATACAGGATATTCTCCATCCAATGGTATCTCAAATGTGCAGCAAACCCCATTTCTTTGACACTATGATGTACTTTATGAAATTTCCAAAAGAATGAATATTTATGTAAAAGGGTGTGCGTAAACCATTGTACAAAATCGAGAGTAACAAAAAACACAACTAATTGTAACCACATAGGCCAGCTTACTGGATCAATAAGTGCTAAACTTTTGCTGGTCATTCCCAAACTGACAAAACCTTCTTGTAGTACTTTGTAGAAACCACTAATAGCTATTGAAAATATGAAGAAATTAAAAAACATATAAAAACCATCCAACCAAAAATCTTTTCTAAACATGGACTGCTCTTTTCTCCAAGGAAAAACTATTTCCAAAACCCATACAAAAAGCGAAATAACAATTAGTCCCCAAAAGTAATTCGTATACCAAGGCACTTCAAACACTATTAACTTCCAAGTCCAAGCTACGGTTCCATTGAAAGCATCTATAAAGACATCTAGATAATTCTTCATTTTTACCACTGAGTTATTTTATTGACAAACAAGGGATTCAAAGGCTTACACTTCAAATCAAAAAAATAGTGATTTTGGATCAATGGAGTCACTTTTGCATTTTATAACATACTACAAAGCTAATACCATTTATACTTTTGAATTTACTAGGATAAAATGATCCAAAAATCAACCAAAAGAAAACATCTCAATATCGAATCAAAAAAATGAATCGATCTCAAAGATACATCTCATAAAACATTAAGTCTGTAACATAAGTTACAACTTACGGATAACAAGAGTAGTCATTGCCCTTTTGTCTTCTACATTAGTCGTTTTTATAGGCTCTATCAAGGCTATACTATAATCCTCTTCTAGTTTTTTAATATGGGTTCTTGTGAGATAGAACGTCCCTACTCTATTTGTTTTATTTTCTTTTAGGTAAGGCAGGTGACCATCTAAGCCAATATTCGAAGCAACCCTTATGAATAAAGTCCCTTCTGGTTTCAAGACCCTCATAAGTTCAGAGAACATTCTAAAAAAATGTATCTCGTTCTGTGCAAAATGTAAAACGGCACTACATAGTATATGATCAAATTCTTTTTCGCCATAAGGCAACATATCTAAGTTACCTACTTGAAAATTTGCTGCGGCATCTGGATATAGTAATTGCGCATTTGCAAGGCGCTCTTTGTCCGTATCGATACCGTAAATGGCATATTCATTGGCATAAAACCATTTCAAATTCCTTCCTTCTCCGCAGCCCGCATCTAGAATTGTATCACTACTTGTGTATCTGTTTTTTAAGATTTGATCAATTATATAAATATCGACACCACCAAGTGCTGCTTGTGTTTGAGTATAATTCATTTGTATCAAAAATATAACATGTAACATATGTCACAGCATATAAAGATACTCTAAATTAATTTTGTTCTATAAACCGATAATATTTTTTAATTATGAATACCAAAATTTCTATTGCCCTATTGGCATGTGCATCCTTGTGTATATCCAGCTGTTCTAATGACGACAATCCCGAATCTGAGCCTACCTCCACTCCTACTACAAGCGCTCTACGCCTAAATCTACAAGGGCTCAGCAATCTAGGGAGTTCTGAAGTTTATGAAGGATGGGTTATGGTTGACGGCACACCAAAATCCACTGGAACATTTACAGTAAATGATGCAGGAATGGCTTCATCTACAACTTTTAACGTAGACTCACAAGATCTCGAAAATGCTACAGCATTTGTGTTATCTGTAGAACCAACAAACGATCCAGATCCAGCACCTTCTGAAATAAAAATTCTATCTGGAGCTTTTTCAGGAGACACTGCAATGGTGAACACAAATGAGATGATTGGTGATTTTGGCGATATTTCGGGGACATTTTTCTTACGAACACCTACCGATGAAATGATGGGGGCTCCTAATAATATGAATGATCAATATGGTGTTTGGTTTGGAGACATAGATCAAGGGATGCCTCCAGTGGCAAACTTCAAACTTCCGATGCTAGACTCGAGCAAATGGGTATACGAAGGTTGGGTTGTTGCTGATGGGGTACCGATTTCTACTGGAAGATTCTCTTCTTTTGAGATGCAAGATGATTTTAATAATTTTAGTCAAACAGGAGGCAAACCCGGACCAAATCTTCCAGGAGAGGATTTCTTTATCAATCCACCAACAGGTATTAATTTCCCCCTTGATGTTAGAAACAAAATGGTCATAATCTCAGTTGAACCAGCTGTAAACGACGACCCAGCACCATTTCTATTAAAACCTCTAGCCGCTACCTCCAGTATGATGTTAGTACAAAACCAATCATTTATAAAAAACACGAATGCCATTCCTACAGGAAATGTAACTAGATAATCCCGTACTATTTTGAATCTTAACAATAAAGTTTTTAAACTATTCCTAGTCTGCCTAATATGCTTAGGATTATTTACAGGGCTTTATTTTCTTATAAATGAACTTAACATACCTATAAAATGAAAAAAAATATGGGCGGTATCGACCGCATTGTTCGAATTATTATAGCCTCAATTATTAGCATCCTATATTGGCAAGGTGTCATAGAAGGAGTATTTGCGTATACATTATTTGCTGTTGCAGGTATCTTTGTTTTGACTAGTCTTATCAGTTTTTGCCCCATATATACCATCCTAGGACTGAACACCTGTAGTGTAAAAAAACAATAACAAGTACACAATAGTCTTTATCACCCTCACCTAATACCAGCCTGACTTTTGAATTTACTCTTTCAAAACCTTATTGATACATCAATATTTTTCTTGAAAACAAATTCAAAGTTCAGCTGGTATTTTACCATTTAAAAAATAATTTGCACCTAATAATAAGCTTCTTTTTCTACTATTTTTTCGTTCTAAAATTAAATCGTAGCTAGGATTATGCTTGAATTTTATAGTCCAAATTAGCAAAAACAGTTCAATTGTTTTTGCCTATAATTACATTTTAAGTGGTATTAGTTCTAGCTAAACATCCATTTTGGTCAAAATCAAAAAAGTATTGGTATCTCCAAATTCCATAAGTTTATCCAATAATTTCTGTAAACTTAGTTGATTTTTGACCACAACTTTTAGATGTATATTTTCACTTCCCGTAACACGATGTGCTTCTTTGATTTCAGAAAAGTCTTTGATTTTGGTCAAGACGTACTTTAATTGCCCCTGAAAAGCTTTTAGCAAAATAAATGCTTCTAACTCGAATCCAAGTTTTTTTTGATCTATCTGGACACTATATTTCTGAATAATTCCAACATCTTCCATCTTTTGTACTCTTTCTCTCGCCGCAGATGGTGACAAATCTATTCTTCTTCCGAGCTCTGCAAAGGATACTCGTGCATTATCCTTTAGAACATCTAATATCTGCATATCTATAGCATCAACCATCGAATCCTTCTTTTTTTATGTATTTCTACCATTTTTACGAGGTAAATATACACAATCGACCACTAATCAATTTTCAGATACCCAAATAAATAACTACATTTATAATACACTAAAAAACAATATATTAAGAAAAAAAATAGCGTAAAATTAATCTGGTTTTTCTTGGATAAGAAAATTTTAAAAATTTAAACAAAATTATAGTGTAATCTTAATAAAAAACTGAACAAAATCACAAGTACTAGTACTGTAGATTAAAACACATTTAGACAATGATCACCTTAGACAAAAAATTTGAGGCCTTGGGAGTACATAACGCTCCAGGTCAAGAAGTTCGACAAAACCCTACAGACCTCAACACTATGATGATAGGTGGAATACTAGATGGAATTCCTGTTGATTTTTCTCATGGAGATGTCGATGCATTCCCTCCAATACCAGAATCTGACAAGATCTGGAAAGAAGGTTTTGACAAAGGAGGCGCACAAGCATACACAGAATATCGAGGGGCTCTAGAGATACGGAATGAACTAGCAAAACGCCTAGGTACATTTACCCATCACCCCATCGATGCGGATAGTGAATTGATTATAACATCAGGAACTCAAGGAGCATTATTTCTAGCTCTTGGAGTGTCTGTAACTTTCAAAACCAAAGTTGCTGTGGTAGAACCTGATTATTTTGCAAATCGCAAATTAGTTAAGTTCTTTGGAGGAGAAGTTGTTCCTATACCACTGCGATATCAGGGAGTATCGACGGAGAACGGATTAGATCTCGATTATCTCGAAGAAGCATTCAGAACTGGCACAAAAGTTTTTGTTTTCTCAACACCAAATAATCCAACAGGCCTTGTATATTCTCCAAAGACTATCCGTGCGATTGGAAAGCTATGCAACAAGTATGATATCACCGTTATTGTTGATCAACTGTACTCGCGCCTGCAATATAGCGGTACTACGTACACACATTTATGCGCTTGTGAGATCCTTCCAAAAAATCTCATTACTATCATGGGGCCGTCAAAAACAGAATCACTAAGTGGATTTCGATTAGGTGTTGCTTTTGGCACTGCAAAATTGATTGATCGAATGGAAAGCTTACAAGCGATTGTTTCCTTACGAGCAGCCGGATATAATCAAGCAGTACTGCATACGTGGTTTCAAGAACCTTCTGGTTGGATGACTTCTAGAATTAGTGCTCATGAAGCGCTACGCGACGAATTACTAGCAATTTTCAGGTCGGCAAACCTCCATACTACAACCCCACAAGCAGGAAGTTATCTTTTTCCGCAACTCCCTGAGCTTACTGTTGATCTAAAAACCTTTGTTTGCTTGTTGCGATACCAAGCGAATGTAACGGTTACTCCCGGATCAGAATTTGATCCAGCATGCACAGATAGAATCCGACTAAATTTTTCTCAGGATCATAGAGCAGCGGTAGCGGCAGCAAAGCGTATTCTAAGAATGGTAGAAATTTATCATCTATGAACAAGATAACACGCCCCATACCACAAGGCAACTACAAACCAGCTATACGTCACAATGATTTAATTTATACTTCTGGCATGACTCCTAGAAAAGCTGGATTTCTGGTATACTCAGGTCAATTACTTGTGGATACCCCAATAGGAACTTGCAAGGATGCCGTATGTTTGGCCGTTATGAATGCCCTTGGTGCCGCACAGGCTTGTGTACAAAAAGGTGAAAAAATAGCTGTAATTCTTCAGCTTACCGTTTTCTTGAATACCGAAAAAGGGTTTACCAAACATGCTCAGGTGGCAGATTTTGCTTCTGATTTTCTAATTAAAAACCTAGGTCCTGATTGTATTGGAAGTCGTGCTGCTGTGGGTGTTGCCTCCTTGCCATCAAACGCTCCCGTGGAAATAACCATAATCGCCAAGGTTACTTGATGTTTTTCTGTAACACAACTACTTACCGGTTCATACTGAGATTCTCATAGTTCCGTTTCACAAAATCCAAACCGGTTTTCAGCACCTCTCCCATACTTTTGCATCTACGAAATTTCAAATCCAGTGTAAAATCATACAATTGTTCTCTCAGTACTTGTAGATTTTCTTCTGTAGAAATCGTATCCTTCACCATACACTTAATCAAAGACTTGCTTCGATTGCGTGAACTTAACATACGTTTGGCCTGTACCGAACGTTCTTCTTTTTTATACTGCTCTACAGAACTAGGCTGTAACTTTGCCATGACCAAAGCAACCATTTCAAAATTCTCTTTGAAAAACTGTGGTTGATATACCTTTAATTTCCCCTCATAACTTTGTTGATCAAAATCTATAGCTCGTATTTTGTACTGTACATGATCAAAATCATGTGTAGGAATGATCACATAATTATAAGATCGCATATCTCCCAAGAGTCGCATCTGACAACGTTCATTGAATTTGACAAACTCCTTTGCGATTTGTGATTTTGCTTGATCTGGTAGCTCTGGCAAAAAATCGCGTATAAAAATATCTCCAGGAATACCGGCAATATGTTCCTCTATCAAGGTATTTTTGTAGATTAAAAAATTAATTCGATTCGGAGAAAAAAGATGCTCTAACTCTAAACCATACACCCGCGAAGCATCTGTCTTTTTTACATAAAAATAAATATAATTATCATTGAGAATATTCCGAATCTTGATCCGAAAAGGTTTGGAATTCCCAAAAGTACAGTAATCAATAGCATCTACACTCAAAAACTCCATTGCATCCTCATTCCCATCAGAATGCAATGTGGTATAGACCTTTTTTAGACTACTATCAATTTCTGGACGTTCATGCTCCTCGTAATATACTCGTACCCACAATGTATCCTCGTCATTACTATCATACACACTGATACATCCCGAAAAACGTAATAAGTCATCATAAAAAACAGGGATTTTTATCGTACGATTATAATCCTTTAGATAAGTACCCAGATCTGCATTAATTGGATATGCAGGTTTCTTTTTTGACATGAGACGTTCTTCCATGGGAATAAAAATACATTATTATCATGCACAGCACAATCCTTAAAATGTTTTCCTCGCCTATTTTTTGAACAAAAAGTAGATTCTTGACAAAACTGTTGCTATTACATCAATCTCCAACTATAAATATGTAGCACACCTACCTCTTGTTGTTGTTTTCATCAAGACAAATACATCTTTACTCCCTTTTATTACAAACTCAAAGTTCAACGAATATCCTTAAAGACAAGTGCTAAAAAAATAGTAAATTTGATGGTCACACAAATGCCATGATGCATTTAGCACGAGAAGAGATATCGAATATACATTGAATAATGGATACCGAACATCTAATAGCAGAGTATAATAGTACAAGGGTTGTAGTGCTTACTGTATATTTTTGCATCAGCCAAAACTAATTTTGACTATAATAAGGATTTGGTCAAAGCTTTTTTTCGATTGGTGATACAAAACAAAGAAACTGTAGTTTTTGAGGTACTGGATATAGAAAACTTCGGTATATAAGTGAAGATTTGTATCAATGATAAGACAAAAAAGAGCACGCTGTCTGTACTCTATAAAACACTAAAATCAGGTGTCTTTAGGCATTCCCCAAATGCAGCTGACATCTTTTAGAACCTTGAAATCGTGAAATGTTGATGAGATTTTACTTTGACATTTCCTTTGCGTAATCAATTTAGGTATATAAATTCGTATTAATGATACTGTTATTTTTTTATATAAAAACACCGTAATGCTAGTGCATAGCCTAAGCTATGGAATACTGAACAAGGCGATATGCAACATTATATAGCTAATTAGGTACAACCACAAAAAAACACGACAAATCACCTACAAATCCAAGGATTTGTAGCGCAAACGACAAAACAAACGCATGATAACACGTCTACTTCCTCTTTTAGTTACATTGCTAATTTTCAATACTATACTATACAGTCAAGGCGAAGCCAATCATTGGTACTTTGGACAAAATGCAGGAGTAGATTTTAACACCACACCGCCAAGTGCTTTGACAAATGGTAGATTAAGTACCAATGAAGGCTGTTCATCAATATCTGATGCTAATGGAAACCTACTCTTCTATTCTGATGGTCGTACAGTATGGAACCGCCAACATGAGGTCATGTCCAACGCCAATTATTTTGGTGGAACCGGACTTTTTGGTGATCCATCGAGTACAACCAGTGCACTAATTGTTCCAAAACCCGAAGATCCCAATTTGTATTACATTTTTACCGTAGACGAACCACATCAGAACAATGCCTATGCTTATCCTAATAAAGGACCTGCAAACATGGATGGAACACCTATACTCAATAGCACCTATCCAGACACCTTTGAAAGTATTCCAGAAACGGATGATGGTTTTAATAACGGCTTTAACTACTCTGTAGTAGATATGCGTTTGAACGGTGGTCTAGGTGATGTCGTACCGACACAAAAAAACCTCCCGTTACTCACCTATAATCCTACCGATACAGCACAAATCAAATACAAATGTTCTGAAAAAATCACTGCAGTTCGCGCCGATGATTGTAATTCATTTTGGGTAATTTCTCATTTTATTGACAGCTTTTATGCCTTCAAAATAGATGCCACTGGTGTAGACACAAATCCCGTCATTTCTACCATAGGTCCAGCAGTAACGCTCGAAAATTACCGAAGAGCTGCTTTGGGGTACCTCAAAGCATCACCAGATGGAAAAAAACTACTCGTAGCACACAACACATTTTCTTTCAATCAATTATCTATTTCCGACGAAGAACCAGGAGGCATCTACCTACATGATTTTAATGACATTACTGGCCGTGTAACATCTACTCTCACCCTGAGTGATACCGTCAACCCTTATAGTGTAGAATTTTCTGCAGAAACAAAAAAAATATATGCTTCAGTACAAGAGCAGACTACGGAGACTAGAATTTCCAAAATTTTGCAATGGGATCTAGAAAGTACGGACATTCCTAACTCCGCGACAACCATTTTTCAAAATCTGCAAAACAACATTTTTATTGGCGCATTACAATTAGCCTCTAATGGCAAGATTTATATAAGTTCCTTTGGAAATAGTGTTCTTGCAGTGATCAACAACCCAGAAGCAAAAGGTTCTGCCGTAAATTACACTCAAGATATCGCTAATGGCGCTATCGATTTAGGAAGACGACAAGCCACCTTGGGGCTCCCTCCTTTCATACAATCTATATTTTCCAAAACCATCGGAATCATCGATACCCAGGACGCCACATTAAGCAGTCTAGCGATTTGCGAAGGAGATAGCTACCGACTCACCTATGATGATATCCCTAATGCCACCTACACTTGGTTCAAGGATCAAACTGTCTTACCCAATACTGACCATTTTATTGATATTACCGATCCAGGAGCCTACCAATTAGAAGTAGATCTCAACAATGGAAATTGTCCTCTCAGAGGTATAGCCAATATCACTAAAGAATCACTACCGGTCCTACTACCGAGCACCCTAACACAATGCGTACCTCGAGATACTACAGAAACTATTTTTGACCTCAGTAAAGCAATTTCGGATCTAACAAAAGACCAAAAGGACTTACGAGTAACCTTCTATCCTACATTCGTAGATGCAGAGACAAACCAAAATCAACTCCTTTCAGATTTTTATCCTACATCAAATACCACGGAGCGACTTTATGCCAAAATCAGAAACACACATACCCAATGCAGTAATATTACGACACTAGATTTACAAACCAACAATACCACAATTAATGATGTCTTATTAGAAAGCTGTGATGACTCCAACAATGATGGAATTGCTCCTTTTGAATTAACAGATGCGCTGAATCAAATTCTAGAAGGTGTTCCTACATCCAACCTAGTTATTAGTTATTACCTAAATGTAGCAGATGCGCTTCTAGACAAAAATGCTTTGACCGATACCAACATTACTAATGCTACACCTATTACAAATGCCTATTACGCTAGAGCAGCAGATAGTGATAATAACTGTTATGCTATTAGCGAAATCAAGTTACAAGTTCATCCAGCACCAGTTTTGGAAGCACACGCTACTCGTTTTTATTGCACCGATGCGGACCAACCCATAACCCTTAGTGTTGGGGCACTTGATCAACCTATTGATCACTATACTTTTTCTTGGTTGCCTTCTGGCGAAAGCACTTACGAGATCCAAACCAAAGAGGTCGTCACCCATACTGTTCTTGTCACAGACAAAACAACACTATGTCAAAATACCAGAACAATTACCATCACCCCCTCTGAAGCACCTGTGATTACCAATGTAATTATAGAAGGATTCTCCAAAAACACCAAATCTACCATTGTAACTATTGGTAGCGGATTATATGAATATGCCATAGACGACCCCAATGGTAGTTATCAAGATTCCCCTATTTTCTATAACCTAGAGATTGGAAATCACATTGCGTATGCCAGAGACAAAAATGGTTGTGGGGATGCTCTGGAGAGAATATTTCCTGTCCTTGGTTTTCCGGAGTTTTTCTCCCCGAATAATGATGGGCATAACGATTTTTGGCAGGTAAAAGGTTTTCAAGAAATTGATGATAGAAATGCTATAATCCACATTTTTGACCGCTATGGAAAGTTATTGAAGACCCTTGCTCCCAATAGCAAAGGATGGGATGGCACCTACAACAATCTTCCCTTACCTCAAAATGATTATTGGGTGCGAGTAGTATTAAGTTCTGGAATTGTATTAAACGCTCATTTTTCCTTGCTACGGTAATCCGCTCTCTGCTTTTTCAAGGTAAATATTCCGTATTTTTACTAAAAAAATCGGAGAATGCAGTTCAAAATCGAATCAGATTACAAACCCACTGGAGATCAGCCCCAAGCTATCAAACAACTTGTAGCCGGTCTAGAATCCAAGGAAAAGTATCAAACACTATTAGGAGTCACCGGTTCTGGAAAAACTTTTACTGCAGCCAATGTGATTGAGATGGTACAAAAACCCACACTGATTCTAGCTCATAACAAAACACTGGCTGCGCAACTGTATTCAGAATTCAAGCAGTTTTTTCCTAATAATGCTGTCGAGTATTTTGTTTCTTATTATGATTATTACCAGCCAGAAGCCTTTATACCTTCTTCTGGTACTTATATAGAAAAAGATCTATCCATCAACGAAGAGATTGAAAAATTACGTCTCAGTACTACCTCTTCGCTATTATCTGGTAGACGTGATATTATCGTGATTGCATCCGTATCTTGTCTATATGGTATTGGAAATCCTGTAGAATTTCAAAAAAATGTAATTTCGCTGAAACGTGATGAACAACTCTCTAGGACCAAATTACTGCATCGCTTAGTACAGAGTCTTTATTCCAGAACCACGGCAGAATTTACTCATGGAAATTTTCGTATCAAGGGGGATACTGTTGATGTATATCCTAGCTATGCAGATGATGCCTTTCGGATTCATTTTTTTGGAGACGAAATTGAAGAAATCGAAGCCTTTGATCCCAAAACTAATGCTATTATCGAACGCTATGATCGGCTAAATATTTATCCTGCAAATATGTTTGTAACCTCTCCTGATTTGCTTAATAATGCTATTACGGATATCAGTCTAGATCTGGGTAAACAAGTCGAATATTTCAAAGATATCGGAAAACACCTAGAAGCAAAACGCCTAGAAGAACGCACGAATTTTGATCTAGAAATGATTCGCGAACTCGGTTATTGTTCTGGAATCGAAAATTACTCCCGTTATCTAGACGGACGATTACCGGGAACACGCCCATTTTGTTTGCTCGATTATTTCCCTGATGATTACTTAATGTTGGTCGATGAGAGCCACGTAACAATTTCGCAAGTACACGCTATGTATGGTGGTGACCGCTCTAGAAAAGAGAATTTGGTAGAGTATGGTTTCCGGCTTCCGGCTGCGATGGACAATCGCCCATTAAAATTTGAGGAGTTTGAAGCCTTGCAGAACCAAGTAATCTATATCAGTGCAACCCCAGCAGATTATGAACTACAGAAAACAGAAGGGATGTATGTCGAACAAATTATTCGTCCTACAGGCTTATTAGATCCTATCATAGAAATACGTCCAAGTCTGAATCAAATTGATGACCTCATCGAGGAAATGCACCAACGAATCGAAAAAGATGAACGTACACTGGTTACGACACTAACAAAACGTATGGCAGAAGAATTGACCAAATACCTCACCCGCGTCGATATCCGTTGTCGCTACATCCATAGTGATGTAGACACTCTAGAACGTGTAGAAATCATGTCCGATCTACGGAAAGGTATTTTTGACGTTCTCATCGGAGTCAATTTATTACGAGAAGGTCTAGATTTACCCGAAGTTTCATTAGTCGCAATCTTGGATGCAGACAAAGAAGGTTTCTTGCGTAGTAATAGATCCCTAACCCAAACCGTAGGGCGAGCTGCCCGAAACGTCAATGGAAAAGCCATTATGTATGCTGACAAAATTACAGAAAGTATGCAAAAAACGATTGATCAGACAAACTATCGCCGTGAGAAACAAATCAACTATAACACCAAGCATAATATCACTCCTACTGCACTAGTAAAATCTCTAGACAACGCTTTGGTTGGTAAAAAAACAGTTCCGTATGAATTTGAACAAGCCCCTACTCTCAAGGCTGCAGAAGAAGAGGTTGCTTACTTTACCAAAGATCAACTAGAATCTCGAGTGCGAACACTGCGTAAGGAAATGGAGAAGGCTGCTAAGGAATTGGATTTCATGAATGCGGCTAGATATAGAGATGAGATCAAAATGGTGCAAGAAAAAATGAAAAAATAATGAAATAATGTAGTATTTGGTCAGGGCAAAAAACACCGCTATTTTGGAAGGTGCTAACCAAACTTCCTTTACAAAACTCTGCTTAAACTCATTCCTTACTATATAAAGGAGAGAGAAGTCCTTTTACAAATACTTGCCTCAACAAATTTGATATCCTTAGTCTAAGAAAACAAAAATATCTACAAAAACAGATAAAACACTAATTTTTTGTGATCTATATGGAATTTAATCGAACCCAAACTTTCTAAATAAAGCTTGAACAAGCATTTTAGACTATGGAACAAATAATTACAAACTAACAATTAGCTTCTATGTCTACAATTTTTTCACTTGAAAATTAGTAAAAAATAGTTGGAATTATTTTGCCCTGCGATTACGGTATAACTGGTATAACACCGTATTTGCAAAATCAAATATAACAAAGCAGGAACCTCTGACTCCTCGGTCTAGACTGATTTTGCACTTTCTTGGATATAGCTACAAACTGTCACAACACACTTTCTTACGACATCATAATCACCTCCGATCAATTGAATAGATGGAAAAAACCTTCTACCATTTATCCTTTAATTTACTGGGATAAAATTTTCTTTTTTCGCCTCAGCTTCAGCATAAAAATAAACCATAACTACGGCTATGCTTGATGTTTCTACTGAAGCTTAAACAAAAAAATCTTAATTTTTCTTTCCGATGAATTCAAACAACAAATGGTATTATAAAAACTTTAACACACATTCCGTATTTAGTTCTATTTTATGAGCATTACAAAATCCGCAAAATACAGCGTAAATCCGCTACATCGATAGAGTATATCATCAAAATAAGACCTGCTTTTTTTTTTACATGACAAAAGTCTTCTTTTTTTTATTGATCCTCAGTCTTTTTTCTACCACGCAGTCAGCTTACATTAAGAAAAAATTGGCATTAACACAAGAAAAATATTAGGTCAAAATATTTATATTTAGGCAATTACAATAACATAATATTTTAGCAATCCACCTGTATGATTTCTAATACCTAACAATAGATCGCCATCATCTATAGGAAGGTTTAATCAGCATTCCTGGTTAATAAAACAAAAATGAAAGGGTTAACGAACCAAATAATTACCATAAAACCAAACACTATTGGAGATTGAAAAACATGAAACACCATAAAGCAAATAGTAATGTTTATCTCATTATAAATAATGGAGCTAGAGTCGTACATCACAAATACGATTGTTTTGCAAAGTTTGTTTGTTCAAAAAATATCAATGTGATTACATACGATTACACGGATGTAGGCATCTGTAAAAATTCCTTAAAAAAATCTAAAACATCTATCACAAATTGGATGAATTTGGATTTAAAAAAAATCGTAGATTATATCACAACATCAGATCAAAATGCCATTATATTCCTATTGGGGCATAGTCTGGGAGGACAAATTATTGGTCTGTTTGAAGATTATCACAGAATTAACGGCATTATATTAGTTGCTACACAAACTGGTTATTGGAAGTTCTGGCCATTCCCCTTAAATATTATAAATTATTTGACCTGGAGCGCATACATTCCTATTGTTCTAAAAATTCATCATTTTTTACCAAAAGCAACAGATCAAAATTCGGCAGACATGCCCAAAAACGCAGCTTACGAATGGGCAAAATGGTGCAAATCCAAAAACTATTTATTCGAGCATATCCCCGAAACCAAACAGTACTACGACAAAATAATTTGCCCATTATTCTCCATTAGTTTCGAGAATGATATTTATGCAACCAAAAAAGCAGTTAATTGGATTACTAGCAAATACGTAAACACCCAGATACATAGAAAACACTATTCCTCTAAAGAAATGAAATATGGACATTCTGCTGCCTTTGAGCCCTCTAATTTTGATTTGATAGGTAATGATATTGTTAATTTTATAACGAAACATACATGAACACATTAAATATACCAACCAAGCTATCCCATACTATAGCTGCCCGAGAATTCGTTTCTCAAACACCAAAAGCAGTTATCATTATAGCCTCGGCAACCGGAGTCAAACAAACCTTGTATCAAAAATTTGCTGAATTCTTAAGGCAACATGATTTTACTGTTTACACATTCGATTATGCAGGTATAGGAGCTTCAAAAAAAGAATCATTAAAAAAATTCAATACAACAGCCTCTTCATGGGGCAATAACGATTTAGAATCCATAATAACCTATGCAAAAAAAAACAATAAAGATGCAAAGCTCATACTTATTGGACATAGTATTGGAGGGCAATTAATAGGATTAGCTCCTTCTAGTAAATTAGCAAATGGAATTTTATTGGTCGCTGCTCAAACAGGATATTGGAAATTCTGGAAAGGATTTAACAAATTAAAAATGTTTGCTACTTGGTATTTTCTTATCCCAAGTTTAACCTCTTTGTTTGGATATTTTCCTGGAAAAAAAATAGGAGCCTCTGAAGATCTACCCAAAGATGTTGCCTTAGAGTGGCGAAAATGGTGTTGTAGTAAAAATTACTTTTTTGATCATATCAAAAAAGCTGAACAAATGTATCAAGCTATTCACTGTCGTATTACCTCTTTTAGTTGTGAAGATGACAACTACGCTCCCAAAGTTACTGTCGACTGGCTTACCGAAAAATACGCAAATGCTAACATAAAGAGAAGGCACCTACTAGCCAAAAATTTAAAGCTAAAAAAAATAGGCCATTTTGGTTTTTTCAGAAGCAGTAACAAAGATGCTATTTGGCCCATTTTTTTAACCGAAATCCAAGAGATAATGAAACCATAACAAACACAAATAAATTAACTAGGTATGAGTAAGAAAATGATTAATCGAATTTTTAAAGATTTTATTAAAGAAGGACAATTAACTATAAAATTACCTGATGAAGAAACATTGGTATATGGGAATTTTGATCAAAATTCGCCCCAAGCAACACTACAGGTAAAAAATGAATTATTTTTCAAAGAAATAGTTAATAGAGGAAATTTAGGTATTGGGGAATCGTATATGAAAGGATATTTTTCTATGCATGATGACTCTGAAATATTCAATTTTTTGGATTTATTATTAGTTAATCAAATAGATAAAGCCATAAAATCAAATCCAAAGCTCATAGTTTCCATTGGTTTCATGAGACTATTGGATTCTTTTAAAGGAAAATCTTATAATATCAAAAGACATTATGATATTGGATTTGATATTTTCAAATATATGTTAGACGAAAACTTAACATATTCTTGTGGCTACCTACGTGATGAAAAAGACTCCTTAAACAATTTACAATACCAAAAATTTCAGCGAATTATAGACAAAATACGACTTCAAAAAGGAGACACTGTTTTGGACATAGGCTGTGGCTATGGCAGTTTTCTTATTTATGCTGCTCAAAACTATGGGATAACAGGGACGGGAATTACCAATAGTGAACAACATGCTAATTATGCCAATAAAAAAATCAGAGAAAAAGGATTAGAAAATCAAATTAAAGTAGTCTGTAAGGATTATAAAGAAATCAAAGGCTCGTTCAATAAGGTTGTGAGTATCGGTATGCTAGAACATGTACCTAGAAATGAATACAAAACTTATTTCAAACTCATTGAAAGAATATTATTACCCCATGGTGCTTCATTGATTCATGCAGTCGGATGTAATACAAAAAAAAATGACCACGATCCTTTTACCCAAAAATATATATTCCCAAATTCAAATCAACCAAAATTATCCGAAATAGCAAAGCACGTTGAAAAAAATGAAATGGCCATAATTGATGTAGAGAATATTATCAGGCACTATCGTCCCACTTCACATTATTGGTTAAAAAACTTTCTAAAACATAAAAAAGAAATTGCGACTAACAATGATTACAGTAAAGAGTTTCTAAAATGTTGGGAATACTATTTGAACTGCTGTATTTCTGCCGCTAGATATTCAGATTCTGCAGTTTATCAAGTATTAATACATAAGTCTCACTTAAAAAACATTAATTATGCACGTATCTAATATTGATTTTACTTTACTTGAAAGTTCTTTTGCTGAATTATCGAAAAAAATAAATAGTCTAGGGTATCATGAAAAAATAAGTGAAAAATTATCCATAATTGAATATATATCTCACCTAGTTTTTCATCTTTTATTCTTCTTTCTTGCTATTATTTTTAGCGCCAACCCTCTAATTTGTTTTGCGTTTTTGTTTTTGATGATGCTATCAGGTATCGGAATTACAACTGGCACGCATACCGCCTCTCATTTTTCTTTAGTTAAAAACAATAAAATAAACTCTCTATTAGTGTATCTAGGATATGGATTTTTTTTTGGATCTTCTTATCACTATTGGATGCACAAACACATTGTTGTACATCACCCCAATCCAAATATCGTTGGTGTTGATGAAGATATAAATCTTATGCCTTGGTTTGTGATGAATCAAGATGATTATGAAAAAGCTTCTTCTTTCAAAAAAAAGTACTTTAGAATTCAGTTCTTAATAATACCCTTTGCATTAACACTCAACCTTTTTAATGTGCAAAAAGATGGAATTGTACATTTACTAAAACAAATAGCTGAAAACGGTTTTAAAAAAAAATATCTTTTGGACTTTGCAGTCGTAATAAGTCATTTTATATTTTGGTTGGTAATTCCTTCTTTCTTTTTTAATCCTGCACAGGTGTTACTTTTCTATTATTTGCGCGCTGCATTTATGGGATATGGGATGTTCTTTGCCTTTGCTCCAGCACATTTTCCTCATGAAGCCCTATTTCTATCAAAAGAAAATCAACAGGCAAATTTTATTTTAAAACAAATTTATACTACCACAAATTTTAGAACAGGTTTCATTGGAAACTATATTTTAGGAGGTGTTCAATATCAAATAGAACATCATCTATTTCCTAATTGTCATCATTTTCATTATTCAAAAATTAATAAACTATTAATTGACTTTTGCAAAGAAAATGAACTCCCATACAACGAGATAGGTTGGTTTAGGGGCATTTGGGAATCTTTTAAAGTTTTTTATAAACCAAAAGAAGTTTTTGAGGAAGTGTCTATACCCAATACTACTGCTTATTCTTAATTAATTATTAATCTCTGGTATAGAAAATTTGAGTTCAATATGAGTTTGACACATCAATATTCTCTTATATTTTTTTTGCGGTAAAGCAGCACAAAAAAACACCCTTTCATCTTCTCTGAAAGGGTGTTCCCAACTAACTAACTAACTAACTAACTAACTCAAGCTTTTACTGAATTGTAATCAAACGCTTAGGCTGTTCTTTTGCTTCTTCTCGTTTTGGCAAACTAACTGTTAAGATTCCGCTTGCATAATTTGCCGAAATATCCGCAGTATGTATCGATTCTGGGATGGTAAATGTCCTTTTGAAACCATCGTAGCTAAACTCTTTGCGTGTGAATGTTCGCTGAATATCCTCTCCAGACTCCTCAGGTTTTTCCTCGGAAGCTATTGTGAGCACCTCTTTGTCTAGTGTAATCTCAAAATCTTCTTTTACTTTTCCAGGCGCAGCAAGGTACACAAGAAAGGCATCTTCTGTCTCTTCTATATTAACCGCTGGGGTTTGACGTCCGATTCTCTCATTATTGGCAATCCCTCCAAACCAATCTGTCTTTAAGATATCTTCAAATAAAAATGGTAAATTATTCGGTGTTCTCTTTACTAAACTCATAACTATATATTTTTTTGGTTATTTTAAATTTTACTTCTGATAACCTTTATGCAAAGTATGAACCATTAGAAAATATATGTCAAAATGTCATTTTTAGAACTCAAACATATGTCAAAATGTCTTAACCACGCTTTTTCGCCTTCTTCATACCTTTCAGTAATGACACAACTTCATTCGCATTTGAGAGTTCTGCGTATTGTAAAGCTGTCCTCCCCCTAGGGTCTCTAACCTTAATCTTTGCGCCATTTGCAATAAGCAGCTTTGCTATCTCCAAATGATTATATCGGGCAGCATACATTAATGGAGTTTTTTCATGAGAGTACGCATTGACATCACTCCCCATCTCTATTAATTTTTTGACCATTTCGAAATCTCCTTTGGCGATTGCCAAACAAAATGGACTCACTCCTTTTACACTCACCACTTGGACTTGATAGGAATCCCCAACTACAGGATGCATAGGGCTTGCATGCGCTTTTATAGAATTAGTAATTCCAAATACCATCAAGGCAAAAAATAAAAATGTTCGTTTCATGATTGTTTAAATTTTGAATGAATAAATGAATGATTACTCAAAAAGAAACAGGTTGATTAGACCTCTTTTTAGTATTCTTTTAAAAAATTAATCACTACTCTTATAGACACAGTTATGTGTTTTTTGTTACAGTTATAAAAAACTATTTTCAAAAAAAACATTCAAATATTCAGAATTATCTAGAAAATATTCGCTTTTTTAAAGCAAACAAAAATCATGAATACACGATCTTGTACTCTCAAACCGCAAAGGAATAACGTCAAAAACTAAACTTAGTCTATTTTTATTTTTCAAAACGTTCCTTGTATCGAACTCAAAAAACATGATAAAAAAATCCGTTTTCGGTAGGAAAACGGATTGGCCAAGAAACTGTATTTGTAACTACTCAAACTAAAATTCTCTCGGCTGTTTTTTATATACTGTTCACAAAATCCTTAATAAACAGATTTTGCTCCTCCTATATCACTTCAAAAATTCACAGGCGCAAATAAAATCAAATAATTACATTTAAATACCACAAAAAACAACAATAACGCAAAATTAACATCTTTATACTACTCAAAATTAACACATAACCATATTTATACAATAACACAACAACAACCAAGAATCTATTAAACTTTGGATTCTTTTAAAAAAAAAGAATCTAGCTATTCCCACAAAAAAGCAACCACAGCGAGCACTCCCCCCCTTCTCACAACATCAAATCAAAATCTCAGTAACATTTTGTCATCCAAACACCCCTCCAAAGCATCGAAGCCTTGATAGCTCAAGTATTGAGACTTTTTTCTTTGATCGATTCAGAATCTTATTATCTTTGGACACCACTAAATTTTTCTTAAAAATGAACAAAAAAGTTATTCTGATGATTCTTGATGGATGGGGAACCTCTCCAGACCCAAAAGTATCAGCAATTGATCATGCTCAAACACCATTTATAGACGGTTTATACTCCAAATACCCCAATGCTTCATTGCGCACGGATGGTCTCCACGTTGGGCTGCCAGAAGGACAAATGGGCAATAGCGAGGTAGGTCACATGAACCTAGGTGCGGGACGAATTGTGTATCAGGATTTGGCCAAAATCAACTTGGCTATTGAAAATAATACCCTCAAGGACGAAAAAGTTCTGAAAGATGCCTTACTACATGCCAAAGAACATAACAAAAAAATACACTTACTCGGCTTGGTTAGTGACGGCGGTGTACACTCACATATTTCTCATATCAAAGGCTTGTTAGACGCCGCAGATAGTTACGGTCTCGAAGAGGTATTCGTACATGCATTTACAGACGGTCGCGATGTAGACCCAAAATCTGGCAAAAGCCACTTGGAAACATTGCAAAACCATATGGCAAAAACGACTGGAAAAATTGCTACTGTGATTGGTCGCTACTACGCCATGGATCGTGACAAAAGATGGGAACGTGTACAACTTGCACACGACTTGGTCGTAAATAATACAGGAACTCATAGCGAAAATATCCTTGCTAGTATGCAAGAAAACTATGATAATGATATTACTGACGAATTTGTTCAACCTATTGTTGCCACAGAAAACGGACAGCCCATAGCAAAAATAGAAGCTGATGATGTTGTTATTTTCTTTAACTTCAGAACAGATCGCGGTCGTGAGCTAACAGAAATGTTATCACAAAATGACATGCCAGAATATCATACGCACAAATTGCCACTTTACTATGTAACAATGACCAATTATGATGAAAACTTCAATAACATCAAGGTCATTTATAACAAAGACAACATCACCGAAACTCTTGGAGAAGTATTGTCAAAAGCAGGCAAAAAACAAATCCGTATTGCTGAAACCGAAAAATATCCACACGTGACATTTTTCTTTTCTGGAGGTCAAGAGACTCCCTTTGAAGGAGAAAGTCGGATCCTAAGAAATTCTCCTAAGGTTGCTACCTATGACCTAAAACCAGAAATGAGCGCCTATGAATTACGGGATGCACTAATCCCTGAGTTAGAAAAAGAAGATACTGACTTTGTCTGTCTTAATTTTGCCAATGGTGATATGGTGGGACATACTGGTATTATGGATGCTGCTATCAAAGCCTGTGAAGCAGTGGATGAATGTGTCAAAGATGTTGTCACTACAGCACTTGATCATGGATATTCTACAATTCTTATCGCCGATCACGGAAATTGTGAAACCATGATTAATCCAGACGGAAGCCCAAATACGGCTCATACCACGAATCCAGTACCCGTTATCCTAATTGACAAAGAACTCAAAGCAATTAATGATGGTGTACTAGGAGACGTTGCTCCTACAATCTTAAAACTGATTGGTGTTGCACAACCTGATGCAATGACACAGCATTCGCTCGTATAATTATTAAGATAATTATACCTATCAATACAGAAACACCCCTGTTCTTTTATAAAAGAACAGGGGTGTTTCTGTATTGATGTCTTTCTACATGTTAAAAAATCAAACCACCGTCATCCGTATCCCCTTTAGCATATACTTGTAGACTTAAAATAATTTGAACTATTTTTCGGTGCTTTAAGCCATAAAATTCAAGTATAGACAATAGTTCAAGCTCCATTAAATAACAAAAAAAGTAGAAGAAGAAACGAATTTATAGCCACCCAAGCTACCCATAGTCTACCAATTACATAAAACTAACTTATCCTCAACCTTAAAATTACAAGTACATATCACATAGAGCACTACACTTTATCCTCCTTTTAGGTATTTTCTTCGTAAATTTGCATTCGCTAAGACCAAACACTAATTCTGACGCCTCTAAATACGCTTTTTTTACCCATTTAATATTGAAATAGCGCGTCTAATCCGTTTAGAAAATTTAGAGATATCTAAAAAAACAAGAATTCGGCGAAACATCATTCGCTTGATTCGTTTAAAAAGATATTAGAATTAAAATAAAAACATTATGATCATAACCAAAAATCGAGAAGAAATTGAACTCATGCGCGAAAGCGCTTTGATTGTTTCCAAAACATTAGGAATGCTAGCTAAAGAGGTGAAGCCTGGAGTTACCACATTAAAACTTGACAAACTAGCAGAAGAATTCATCAGAGAACAGGGTGCCATCCCCGGTTTCTTGGGGTTATACGATTTCCCTAACACATTATGTATGAGTCCAAACGCACAGGTAGTACACGGCATACCAAATAATACTCCATTAGAAGAAGGAGATATCATTTCTATCGACTGCGGCGCACTCAAAAATGATTTTTACGGAGATCACGCCTACACTTTTGAGGTAGGTGAGGTGTCACCAGAGATCAAAAAACTACTCGAAGTTACTAAAGCTTCTTTATATGTAGGAATAGCAGAATTCAAAATAAACAATCGTGTTGGAGACCTCGGTTATGCCATTCAGGAATTCACAGAAGCACATGGTTATGGTGTAGTTCGTGAACTAGTAGGTCATGGTCTAGGTCGCAAAATGCATGAGGATCCCGAAATCCCCAATTACGGACGTCGTGGTAGAGGCAAAAAATTCATTGACGGTATGGTTATAGCCATCGAACCCATGACCAATATGGGAACACATCGCATTAAGCAACTCCGTGATGGATGGACCATCCTCACAGCTGATGGTCAACCTAGCGCGCATTTTGAACATGACGTAGCCCTTGTTGATGGCAAACCAGAAATCCTATCTACATTTAAGTACATCAATGAAGCACTAGGAATTGTAACAGATGAAGAAGACGCTTTTAGGCAAGAGCTTTTGACGATATAAAAATTTATGAAAAAGCTCTTCAAAAAAATCCTAAACACCATCCCTAGACCTCTGCTAATTCGTCTCAGCTATATAGCAAGACCCTTATTAACACTATGGCTCAAGGGCAATCGCTATACAGATCCTATAGACGGAAAGAGCTTTCGAAAATTCTTACCATATGGTTACGAAAGACAACGGGATAATGTATTATCTCCATCTACTCTATCGCTAGAACGACATCGGTTACTTTGGCTTTGGCTTCAGAATGAGACTGATTTTTTCAGTAAATCTCAAAAAATGTTACATTTTGCTCCAGAGCAAGCCTTTTACAAACGTTTCAGAGCTTTAAAAAACCTAGACTACACAACCACAGATCTCAACTCTCCATTGGCAGATGTCAAAGCAGATATTTGTAAGCTACCCTTTGACGATAATAGTTACGATACTATTTTCTGTAATCATGTCCTAGAGCATATCCCCGACGACACCAAAGCAATGCAAGAATTGTATCGTGTCCTGAAGCCTGGAGGTATAGCAATACTACAAATACCACAAGAACTAGATCGCGAAACGACCTTTGAGGACAACTCTATAACAGACCCCATAGAACGTGCAAAAATATTCGGGCAGTACGATCATGTACGCGTATATGGACGAGATTATTTTGACAAACTACGGGCAATTGGTTTTACAGTAGCAGTGATTGATTACACCAACACCTTAGCTCCCGAATTGGTAAAAAAATACTGTCTAGCCCAAGGAGAAATACTCCCTGTATGCAAAAAATAACACCAGCCCTAGATTTCTTACAACACCAATCTACAACAGCATATCTTCAAAGCCTTGTGTACTAAACACCTCAATTTCTCCATCTACATCTGCAAAAATAATATACACATCCAACCCTGTATGCTCCTGTAATAGCGCCTTGGTTTCGTCCAAATCCATAATCATAAAAGTCGTTGCATAGGCATCCGCCTCGACACAACTAGCTGCTAATACAGAAACGCTAAGTACATTACTCAATTTTGGATATCCAGTAAGCGGATCAATACTATGAACATATTTATTTCCCGTTTCTGGGTCTATTCGGAATTTTCGATAATTCCCTGAGGTCGCCATTGCTCTATCTTTCAAACGCATGGTAGTGGCAATAACACGCTGCTCCAATTCTGTAGGGTCATCTATACCAACCACCCAGTCTTTTTGTTTAACAACATTCTGCCCTTTTGCGAGCAATTCACCTCCTAATTCTATCAAGTAATGCTCAATTCCTTGTTGTTCTAAAAAAACACCAATGCGATCAATACAATATCCTTTTGCGATTGCGTTAAACTCTAAATACACAGAAGGATCTGATTTTCTAATCTTTTTTTCGGGAGTAAGCGTCACCTTGTCCAAGCCTACTCCTTTTAGCAACTGTGTTACCTTTGCACTATCTACCACTTTGAATCCTTGGGCAGCTCCAAAACCATAGGCGTTTACTAGCTGTCCTACGGTAGGGTCAAATGCCCCTTCTGACACACGATGTACTTCTTTTGACAGACGTAGCACTTCTTCAAACATAGCATCAACCTGTACAGTGGTATCACCCGCATTAATTCTAGAAATATCTGATATAGGGATATAGGTACTCATGGACTGATTTACGGCAGCAAATATACTATCTAATTGCTTTTTGTATGCCCTTGCCATAGCCCCAGAATACTGAATTGAATAGGTAGTCCCTAATGCAGAACCTGTTAATTGAAAATCGGTTTTGGGTGTTGTACAAGAAAAAACACTCACCACTCCTATCAGGAGTACTAAATAACGCATAGTTTTGCTCTATTTTTTGTTTATAAATCCTACAGCAGCTTCAAAAGTATGTATTCTACGGCAGGGAATTTTATTTTTTAACCAAAAAAAACTCTTGAACACCCCTTGTCATATCTCTTTAATTCCGGGATAATTCACTACATAATCTTCTTCTTGAGCAATGGGTAATTCATAATCTTTGGCATTTGCCAAACCAACAGCAGCATAAAAAGTCCTTGCTTTAAACTTCGTTGCGTGTTGCTTTATAGTTTCCATAAAAATTACATCAAAAACATGAGGATCGTCGGGGTAAGTAATTGCTTGAACCAGTACAAAAAACAACTTCCCTTTTTTTAAAGCTACAAATTGCGGATCTTTTTTCAAAGTACTATTCACAGCCAAAAACTCATAGCCTTGTTCTTCCAAATCTTTGCCCACAATATTCATTGCTAAGTTATGCAACTCTTGCTCATTTAAAGCTCTACTCATACTTGCAAAGATACTTTTTCTATAACAAATTCAAACAACCATTACTGTTTCCGATATGCCGCTCCCTGCTCCATAAGAAATTCAATCAAATCCAATTCCTTTCCAGCTTCGAGCATGGTCTCGTTCAAACCTTTGGTTTCTGCAAAAACCATAAATTCATTGATCTCCTCGATTTCCAGAGCCAAATGGTCTTTAAAAAACTGATCATTATACATTTTTCTTACCGCATAATCTACAGCATCCTCATCCTTTTGCTTGGCCTTTTTTCTTTTATGGGTTGTCTCCCACAATGCCTTAAAAACATTAACAAAATTAAGCTCACCCCGAACACGTCTCCCTCCAACTGCTACGTTATCAAGACGCGATTGATTGTCTGAACTAAAGGAATAATCATCATCACTAATCTTGGCAGCAGACAGTACGGGTGCATCTATTTTCTTATCAGCTTTGATGCGCTGAATATCCGCTCGTATATTCCCAGATAAATCATATGGAGTCACAACAACCTCTTCTAATTGATTGACAGACTCACTAACAAAAACATGTAGCTCCTTTGACTCTACAACCCCCTCATCTACTATGATAGTAAATTTCTGAAACTGTATGGCTGTGACCTCTAGTCGATCATTGATCCCTACACGAATCCTGAAAGTACCTTTGGCATCAGTAATTACTCCCTCATTGGTGGTTTTGTTAACAACATTGATTCCTTGTACCTCATCTCCGGGAGGAGCCACTACCTCTCCCTCTACCGTAACTCGTTCTACAATTTGTGATTGCATTGATACGCATAACACCATAGTAAACATTAGATATATTATTCTCATAACTATAGTTTTTTAAATCCTGATTTATTTTAAATTTACAAAAAAGGAAAGACAAGCGTCTTAAGAAATATATAAATATGTTTTATACCATTCATTAGTCTTTTTATAAACAAGACACGGATGTGCCAGCATTTACAAAAAAATCTCACATGCAAAATTGTATTATCGCAAGTACCTCAACAGTGCACGGAAGTTCACATCTTGAATACCTTCTAGAGCCACTAAAAAAACTTTGGGAAGGGATTGATGAAATTCTATTTATACCCTACGCACGACCGGATGGCATATCTCACGATGCGTATACAGAAATAGCTCGTAACGCTCTATCAAAACTAGACAAAAAAGTAACAGGAATACACACCTACAGCAACCCGATCACGGCGATTGCAAGTGCCAAGGCACTTTTTACTGGCGGAGGTAATACTTTTGTTCTGGTCAAGGCACTCCACAAAAACAAACTACTAACACCACTAAAAAAGGTCATACAATCAGGAATCCCATATCTAGGAACCAGTGCAGGAAGTGTGATTTGTGGACTTACTATGCAAACAACAAACGACATGCCCGTAGTACAACCAGCCAGCTACCAAACATTGGGCATTGTTCCTTTTAACATCAATCCGCATTACCTGGATCCCGATCCCGCAAGCACACATCAAGGAGAAACCAGAGCGGTGCGTATCCAAGAATACCACACCTATAATACCGCCCCAGTAATTGGACTACGTGAAGGCAGCTGGTTACGAATTACCAAAAAAGAAATATATCTAAGAGGCGGCCTGACTGCTCGAATTTTTGAACAAGGAAAACCCCCTTATGAATTAGAAAACGGAAAAACCCTTTCTGAACTAAACTAATTTTTTTCTATAAAAACTCTTATTTTCATGGACTATCAAGCCCTATTAAATCAAATTCACAAAACCACAAAAGTCCACCCTATACAAGGAAAAGTTGCTTCGTATATTCCCGAACTGGCAGAAGTAGATGCAGCTAATTTTGGAATGCACCTATGTTGTCTAAATAGTGGTGATTATGCTATTGGGAACAACAAAAAACGCTTTTCTATCCAGAGTATCTCCAAGGTATTTTCGCTAGCACTCGCATTACAAGCAGGTGACTACCCCATTAGTCGAATAAATGTAGAACCCTCGGGAGACCCATTTAATTCTATGATTCTTTTGGAACAGGAATGCGGTATTCCTAGAAATCCTCTCATTAATTCTGGCGCTCTAGTCATGGCAGATATCCTTATTTCAAACTTTGATAATCCAAAAGAGGCATTTATAAAGTTGTTACGCAATCTATCTGGTTCAGATACGATTGACATCAATTCAAAAGTTTTTCTCTCCGAAAAAAAACATAGTCACAAAAACTTAGCACTTTTACATTTGATGAAGTCCTTTGGCAACATTAAAAATGACATTGAAGAAATTTTGGATCTATACATTTTTCAATGTGCTGTAGAAATGTCTTGCAAAGATTTAGCCACCTCTTTTTTGTGTTTTGCTAATGGTGGCCAAACTCTAGATGGTCAAGAAGTACTGACTAGCACCAAAACAAAACGCATTAATGCTATTATGCAAACCTGTGGTTTTTATGACGAAGCGGGAGAGTTCAGTTTTAGAGTTGGTCTTCCCGGAAAAAGTGGTGTCGGGGGTGGTATTGCTGCCGTACACCCTGGTTATTATGCTGTGACTACGTGGAGCCCCCCACTCAATCCCAAAGGAAATTCGGATCTAGGCATGTATGCACTAGAAGAACTAACTACGCTTACAGGGCTTTCTGTGTTTTGATTGGATCATTACAAAATCATTAAACAAAATAGCCCTTCTACACAAGATCGACATAATACTATTTAGAAAAATAATTACAGACCATAAATTCACTTCTTTTTCTCCAATTTTTTCACTAGAAAATTCAACTGTAGTCATGTATAATGTTTGAATTTTGTAGCTTAGACTAGCAAAAATAGTTCAAATTATTACATCCTATAATTATGTTTTGAATGGTATAAATTCTCTAATGAACATTATGTTAAAGACATTTTTTGTACTTTACAATTCTTATGAAAACACTTTTTATTGCATGTTTAGCACTTTTGCTAATACCACAAAGCTATTCTCAAGAAACGCTTACACAACTTTCGCAAGAACAATTAGAAGCGGACTTTTTTGTGGGCGCAGATTCTTTTGGCGCAATATATTATATCAAAAACAATGTTTTTTTCAAAAAACAAGGAGTCCAGGAATGGCAGTATAGCAACTTTTTGTTGGGACAATTATCACAGGCAAGTGTTGTAAATCCACTAAAAATCCTGTTATTCTATGAATTATCAAATACGGTGATTCAATTGGACAAATTCCTTAATGAAATGCAACGTATTGCTTTCAATGAATTACCAGATTTAAAATTAGTGACACACACCGCAACAGCCAACGATCGCAGTCTTTGGCTATTTGACAGCAATACCTTACAATTGGAAATTTTTGACTATAAGACCTCCAAAACCTTGTTCAAAAGCCAACCTTTGGAAGAATTACCTATAGCCATAAATGGTGACTTTAATCACTGTTGGGTACTCACATCAAAAAAAGGATATGAACTGAATAGTTACGGAAGTATTCTCCACACGATAGAAAATCACAACTACACTACTATAAAACTAACTTCCAACGGAATACTGCTTCAAAAAGATCAAGAACTTTATCGATACACACTGGACAAAAAAATGAATAAAATAAAGCTTCCGGAAATTACCCTTGAACAGTTTTACGGTATTGATGAAAACCTTTATATTTACGACGGAAAAACGCTCTATAACTACCAAATAAACATTCCAAAAAACTAAACCAACTATGCATGTAGCTGTCGCAGGAAACATTGGCGCTGGAAAAACCACACTGACTAGATTACTCGCTAAACATTATAAATGGGACGCACATTTTGAAGACGTATTAGAAAATCCTTACTTAGAAGATTTTTACAACAAAATGGAGCGCTGGTCTTTTAATCTCCAAATTTATTTCCTCAATAGCCGTTTCAGACAAATATTAGAGATCAAAGAAAGTGGAAAAGATGTAATTCAGGATCGGACGATTTATGAAGACGCTTATATCTTTGCTCCCAACCTACATGCAATGGGATTATTAACAAATAGAGACTACGAAAACTACAGATCCTTATTTGATTTGATGGAAAGTGTTGTCAAAGGTCCTGATTTACTAATTTACTTACGAAGCAGCATCCCCAATTTGGTCTCTCAAATACATAAAAGAGGGCGAGATTACGAAAACACCATCTCCATTGATTACCTAAGCCGTCTAAATGAACGTTACGAAGGCTGGGTACAAGGATACAATAAAGGCAATTTACTAATCATTGACGTAGACAACATCAATTTTGTAGACAACCCCGAAGATCTTGGAGGTATTATCAATCGTATTGACGCACAACTTAACGGCTTGTTTTAGAAGCTTCAAATCAAAAAAAAACATTCGCAAGAGTATCCTAGATCCTAATTTTATAATGTATATTAGTGTTGTAAAATTTTCCTACGCCAATTTACCAGAATGTCACTCCAAAAGAAAAAAAACGTTATCCAACTTGCAAAAAAAATTACCTTAGGACTTGTAATTCTGGGAATTATTGCTTTTGGTATTGGTGCGTTTTTATTGTACACCCATACTCAAAACGACAAATACGAATTAACCCCGGCAGATCCGGAAACCATACCAGAGTTCACATCCATCCCACTTGATTTTACGCATTACTACGCCAAAGATATTTCACTACCACTAGCGCCGTCTGCACTCATTGATATAGATAACGATGCAATTGATGAAGTTTTTTTTGGAGGTGGTTTAGATCAAAAAGATGCTTTGCTTGCCTATCGAGATGGCAAATTTGTCGATATCATTTCGGATACCGGAATTCCCAAAAAAAGAAACTTCACTACTCTAGGAGTTGGATCTGCGGATTTTGACAATAATGGTTTTACTGATCTTATCGTAAGTCGTGAAGACGGACTTACCATTTATTATAATCAAAACGCAAAATTTACAGCAATACAAGTAGGTACACCTATAGACAATCAACTAACCCCAACAGGTATCACATTAGGAGATGTGAATAAAGATGGCCATGTTGACATCTTTCTCACCTCGTGTTTACGCAAAGACTTACAATTAGCAGCAGGCAGTGCACCAGCAAAGTCATACAAAAGCACTGGAGCCTTGCTTATCAACAAAGGTAATAACACTTTTGTCAATATGACCGAAGAAGCGGGCCTTGTCTACGACAAAAACGCCTACTCCGGAATGATCATTGATATTGACAACAACTCATGGTTAGATCTAGTGGTAGCCTATGAAAATGGTGAAGTACGGATTTATGAAAACACCAAAGATCTTAATTTTGTTCTTCGCGAAAACCCATTAACAAACAAGATTGCTGCCCTTACAGGAATTGCTTCTGGAGATTACAACAACGATGGTTTTGTAGATTTTTTCTTTTCGAATAGCGGATCTACACTACCAGAATTTATGGCAACAAAAAACACAGAAGACCCTTCCAAAGTCTATCAAAAATGGTCATTATTGCGGAATGACAAGGGCTTTAAGTTTACAGATGTTGCAGCCCAAAGCAAATTAGCTAATTATGAATGGTCCAAAGGAGCTGTAATGGCAGATATGAATAATGATGGACTACAGGATTTGATCGTTGCAGAAAATGATGTCGATTTTCTACCCAACAAATATTTTAAACTCCCAGGGCGTTTTTTATTGCAACAAGAAGACCATACCTTTGTTCCTGTAGAAAAAGAAGCTGGTGTCGTTTCTCAAGAATATAGTATTAGCCCGCTCGTCAGTGATTTTAATTTAGATGGCTACCTAGACTTGATTTGGACAAATATCAACGCACCTTCTCAAGCTTTTATCAGTAACGGAGGTAGCAATAACTATATCCAGATAAAAATAGCAAGTGATGCCGTTTCTCTTGGTGCCAAAATCAATGTCCTCACCCCAACCAAAAATTTATTAGAACATTTTGTTGTAGGAGAAGGCCTCTGTAGTGACCAAACTTCTTTGGTACATTTTGGACTAGGGAAAGACAAAAGAGTGTACAAAATTATGATTTACTACACCGATTCCTATAAAGATGTGGTCAAAAACCCCAAAATTAACACTGTCGTAGATGTCAAGCAGCGTCACTTAATTAAATAAACATTGACAAAAACTGTTTGACAGCAGTATAGACACTCCCTTTTACTCATCAACAATAATTAAAAAATTTCAAAAAAAATTGAGTTTTAAAAAATTATATAATTTCCTAGAAGAGCTGCAAAAAAACAACTCCAAAGATTGGATGGATAGCAATCGTAAATACTATCACGAAGTTCGTGACTGGTATATCAACTGGCTAGATATGATGAATGAAAGGTTAGCCGAGATCGATGATGATTATTTTGACACTCCAGGCAAAAAAGCAATCAATCGTATTAATAACAATCTTCTCTTTCACCCCAACAAACCTACTTACAAAGATCATTTTGGCGCTGGACTGGATCAGCGTAGTAAGCAGGGAGATTTCTATATCCAATTAGGTATTTCAGAATCCCTAATTGCAGGAGGATATTACCATCCTGACTCCAAAATACTAAGAAGCATTAGAGACGCCATAGATTATAATGGAGAAGAACTCAAAGCTATCCTCAACAAAAAAAGTTTCAAAAACACTTTTGACAAACTAATTGACGAAGAAAACCGACTAATCAATGCACCAAAAGGTTTCTCTCAAGATCATCCGCACATAGACCTACTACGATACAAAACCTTTGCTGTAGTACATCATTTAACACAAAAAGAAGTTTTTCAAGATAATTTTGAAGGAAAGGTTATTAAGATTTATAAAGAAATGCTCCCTTTTAGACGTTATTTAAATGAGGCTGTTTCTGTAACATAGACCCACCTCCCTACTTGGGGCTTTGTAATAATTGGGCTATATACTCAACCACTTTTGCTGTAGCCCCTGTATGACTCTTTATAAAATCTCCTGCAATGATCCCGGCTTGCTCTCTGAAATTTTTATCCGTTTCTAAACGTGTCATAATCTCCTTCAACTCCGCTGCTGTACTTACAGAAAACAAGCCTGCTAGTTTTTGTAATTGTTTTGCTTCTAGGAAACGATCAAAATTTTTCCCTATAACTATCGGAATTCCAAAAGTAGCTGCCTCTAGGATATTATGTAATCCAGCAGTACCCATACCCCCTCCTACATAAGCGATATCTGCATAACTATAAATACGTGTAAGATACCCAATGGCATCCACTATGAGCACTTGATAATCGGACAAGACTTTGCCATCTTTTTCAGAAAGCAATACGCTACGCATCTTTAGTTTGTTCTGTAACGTCGCTAGACTAGTAGGCTTTATTTCATGTGGAGCCATCACAAAACATACGGTAGGAGCAGCAGCATGTATATACTCCAGCAACACCGCGTCATCCTCTGGCCATGTACTACCGCAAACTACACATAAACGATCTTGGACAAAATCAACTATATCAACCAAGGTATTATCCATTTCTAACTGGCTAGACACTCGATCAAATCGTGTATCACCACTGAGTGTTGCATTAGTATAGCCCAAATCTGACAACACTTCTTTGGAAAATACATCTTGCACAAAAAAATGTTGTACATTTTGCAATACAGGTTGCATAAACTTCCCATACCACCTAAAGAAGATCTGATCTCTCCTGAACGTGGCAGATACGTACAAGGTTGGTATTTTCATTTCTCCCAACTGTATCAAAAAGTTTGGCCAAAATTCATATTTGACAAATACAACCAATTCTGGATGAACGAGCTCCACAAATTTCCGCGCATTACTCTTTGTATCCAAAGGCATATAAGTTACCACATCTGCCAAAGGACTGTCTTTTTTAATCTCATAACCTGAAGGCGAAAAAAAGGTAATGATCAACTTATGCTCTGGATATTTTTGCCGCAGCGCCTCCATCACAGGAACCCCTTGCTCATACTCTCCTAATGAAGCACAGTGAAACCAAATAACCCGATCCGTTGCAGAAATTTTGTGTTTCAATAATTCAAAAACCACCTTTCTACCATCTACGGATCGTTGCAGCTTATCACTAAACAAGCCTGCCAAAGGCAATACTCGACTAATCATACTGATGACAAAATTATATATAAAAAACAAAGGCGTAATTTTTTATTGCTAAAATACGCTCTTTTACGAAATCTTATCTTTAACTTCTATGTACTTTTTATAATTTCCAAAAAAACTATCTTTCCCGAGTGTATTTCTACACCTCCTTATGGTTTTGAAACACCACTGCGAAACCAAAAACAACTTGTTCTCAAGAAAACTCGCCCCACAAAAGACTTCTTTATGTAATGCCCCTTTTATTTTTTTATAAAAATACGAGAACGTGTAACACCATCATGTTTTACAGAAACAAGGTATACACCATTTTTCAAATTACTTGTATCTAGATCAAGTCTTTCATTAAATGTTTCGGAAAGAACAACCCTTCCTTGTATATCACGAAGAACTACACTGTATAACGACTTTTGGGCTGTGCGGATACGCAGCTCATCATCAAACGGATTAGGAAATACATCAATTTCTTTAGCATCCGCACCAAAATTGGTTACCGACAAAACATCTGGTTCTAGATCTGCATAAAATTCTATACGCTGCCCACCTACAAGGCGATCAGATACGATTGTAACTTGTTCATCTAATGCTTCTGTATCAATGACAAAAATTTTGCTTTGATTTTTTGCAAGCCCTTTGAGACTAACAGTAGCCCTAACACCATTAACAGAAGGGTAGGCATCATAATATATAGGCGCAGTACCTTCATTACGGATGGTTAGTTCCGTCTTACGACCATCAGTTCTAAAACTGGTTACGCTAAAACGGTATCCCACATTCATTCCAGCCTCTTTAATCCTTTCTTTTGATTGATATTTTAGTTGATCATTCCCAATCATATAGGTAACATCATAACGTTTTACCAAGTCTTCAAAACTCGTCCCATGAGGTCCATTTGGCACATCCAACACATGCTCTTGATCAAAATCAGTATAATAATTAAACTCTCCTCCCGCTACTGATGCATTGGCCCTATTAGCCCCAAAAAACAACCAAGAAGATCGGTTATACTCATCATTACTCTCGGAATGCCTCCTATGCAGGAATGAATCATCAAATACTCCAAAATTCAAATCTTTTAGTGAATCATCCTGAACAAATGGCGTATAACTATCAGAAGCTGCATCAATGGAAATAGCCCATTGCGTATGTATAAATTGTGTATTTACATGTTTCAAGAAATCTGCTTGATAAGCCTTGGAAGGAAAAGTTTGTCCAAAATCGAGAGGACCATCATAGAGGTGATATTCTGAATAAGAACCAAAACCAATTTGCAAAAATGCTATTCTAGGATCGGCATCATAGCGCTTGGCGAATTCTGTATAAAAATCTTTGGTGAAATTTTGTAGCGCTGCACTCGACCAATCAGGCACATAGGTAGATTTCTTTTCTACCCTCAGAATTTGATCATTATAGGTACTCAAACTCCTTATGTAATCCGGAACACTCGGTTTTGTCACTCCTGGGTACACGTATCTGAATCGCAATATTGCCTGATGTCCTCTACTTGCCACAGCCTCTAACAAATTGTCTACAGCCGTCCAATCGTATGCATCCTTATCTGTAATAACATCCGCATAAACAAGATACGAGAATTCTAATTGCACATGATCTCCTAAGGCAGTTAAAGCAGTATTATTATCCGTCCAAAACACAATTCCGGTCATTGGCTGCACCTTTGTTATTTCTGAGTGCAAGCCCAAGTTTCGATAATTTTGTGCTGACACACTAGCATTCAAAAAGATAAACAGCCCTATACCTATCGAATGTACCAATACGCAAACGTTTTTAACAAATTTCATGTTTCTTGAGTTTATACCACTACATTATTCTAGTCCAAAAACTTAATTACGAATTACTTTCTACTTATCATTTATGCTAAAACGAAGCCAAAATAAGGTTCAAATTCTACATTCTGAATCTGAATAAGAGAAAGCATCGAGTCATATTCTAATACAAACTATAAATGTCGTGATCTTGATTACTAAAGGTTATGAGATCGCAAATAAAAGTTTCTAAACTATCTTTAGATAAAAACGAGGGGGTATTCGCGAAATTACTTAAACTAAACTCAAAAACTATAACAATTCGTATACTCAGGATCATTTTTCTTGAATCTAAAGTTCAAAACCCTATTCGCACATCTAGTTTGGACATTTCTCAAAAAATACTAGCTTCAAAATAGTAAACATCATTTCTGCACGAAATACCATGATCAGTTTAGCAAACTCCATTCTCTGCCCCTACATCTTACATCTCTTCCCAAACTGTACAATTGCTCTATCTAATTATGCCAACTTAGAAAACAAAATAAGCTGATTTTTTCATGCTTTTTTATCTTAATCCCTTGCTCTTTGGAAAAAATAATACTGACAGCAAAAAAACATTTTATAACACCAAAGCAAAAACACCTAAAAAACAACCTGTTAAACCCAAAATATTAAAATCAAAAAGGGCGATCACCGTGCTCAAAAAAGAAGACAATAAAACCTCAAAGTTCGTGAAGAAATAATGCTATAGGATCGCTTGATATTTTGTATTTTTACGGTCCAGTAATAGTCACGCTAACGAATCTCTTTCATGAAAAGAATACAAATGGTGGACCTCAAAGGTCAGTATGCAGCTATCAAAGAACGTGTCGATACTTCTATCCAAGAAGTTATAGACGCTGCAGCCTTTATTAATGGTCCTGAGGTACACCAATTTCAAAAAGAATTGGAAGATTACCTGAACGTAAAGCATGTTATACCCTGTGCTAATGGTACTGATGCGCTGCAAATTGCCATGATGGGATTAGGCTTACAACCTGGTGATGAAGTTATTACTGCTGATTTTACTTTTGCAGCTACAGTAGAAGTAATTGCTTTACTACAACTGACACCTGTATTAGTTGATGTAGACCCTAGTACTTTTAACATCGATACGGAAGCCATAAAAAAGGCTATTACACCAAAAACAAAAGCTATTGTCCCTGTTCATCTATTTGGACAAGCAGCAGATATGGAGACTATACTAGCTATAGCCAAAGAACATCAGTTATATATCATCGAAGATAACGCACAAGGTATTGGCGCTAATTATCGTTTTGCTGATGGCAACACTATAAAAACTGGAGGTATGGGCCATGTGGCCTCTACTTCTTTTTTCCCATCCAAAAACTTAGGATGTTACGGTGATGGTGGTGCGATTTTTACCAACGATGATGACTTAGCACACACGATGCGCGGAATTGTAAATCACGGAATGTATCAACGATACCATCATGATGTAGTGGGAGTAAACTCCCGCTTGGACTCTATCCAAGCCGCCGTGTTACGCGCAAAACTACCAAAACTAGATAGCTATAACGATGCCCGTCGTAATGCTGCTAGAGAATACAACAAAGCTTTTGCTGGTATTACAAATATCATAACGCCAAAAATAAAATGTACTACAAATCAAGAAAGCACTGCATTATGTGACAACTGTAATTGTCACGTATTCCATCAATACACCCTTCGTATACTGAATACCGACCGGGATGCCTTAGTGGCGCATCTTCAAGAAAAAGAAATTCCTTGTGGAGTCTATTATCCAATCCCGTTACATTTGCAAAAAGCATATCAGGACGAACGTTATGACGAAGCCGATTTTCCTGTAACGAATCAATTAGTCAAAGAGGTAATTTCTTTGCCTATGCATACAGAATTAGACCAGGAACAAATTGCTTTTATAACCAATACGGTTATTACTTTTATGAATTCCTAACATTCTTGGATTGCCTCAAAAAAGCTCCAATACACAGAGAATACAAAAAAGAAAATCGTATCATTATTTTGACAACAAAAACAAAAAAATAAAGATTAGCACTATCGCAGAATTTGAAACATCAAATTACGATATCTAATACAACCGCTTTAATTTGAACTCAAAATTGGACCAAAACAGATCCTTTAACACATTTATTAGTTCAAAAAAGCAAGATTTATCCTAAATTGCTATTTTACAATGCGGTACCAAACAAATATGAAACTACTTCAATACTTTACATCTATACCTATAAGTACTTGTTGCGCAGCCCAAGGCAGTCTTCATATCAATTATGGCAGCTATAGTCATAGTACATCAAAAAAAGAGGTCCCCGAAAAACAAGCCCTTAAAAAAATAAAAATCAAAGAACACTCTCCAAAAGTTGCTATCTCAAAGATATTAGAAATAGCTCCAAAGACTCGGAACACTTTTATCAAAGCCATTACAACAAGAACAAAAATTGCTTTTGACACAGGCTCAATTACATTTGTACTGAGAGAAAACATACAAAAACATCTGTTTGTACTGGCAGCTGGCATACCAGCCGCAGAGACACTAGATACAAAAATACAACTAGATCAACTCGCTGTAATTTTTCTAAAAAGACATCATTACAATCACTGATCCCCCTCTAGAAAATAGAAGCACTATAGAAAAAATGGCTTTTATTACAAAGGACGGAATTATTTACAAAAACTAAAGGTATATTATAATTTGGAAACTACTACGATCAACTTTACAATTTGTTATAACGTAACCCCTAACTCGATACTATCGACCCCACTCCCTAATGCCTATTTGGTAGCATCACAGGACGGAACTCTTGGGTACATAGAAAAATTAGCCCTTCCGCACGTGTTAGATAGTTACAAAATCTCATACAAAGGTACAGGTCATGAACAGCTTTTAGAAATTTGTCAACTTTTAAAGCCTGATGTCTTAGCACAAAAATTTCAACCAAAACGAAGAAAAGCATCTACCCTTACGGACATCATGGCAGATCCAAAGTCAAAACCCGTTGTGATGCAATATGTAAATCGCAAACTCACTACTTTTTATCAAATTCTACAAAAAGAACACTACCCACTTTGTTATGATGCACAACGAAGGGAACCTATTCTTAATTCGTTATTAACACGAGAACAAGAACCTTTAAAACCGCTTATTTCTTTTCAAAAAACAGCAGAAGGAATCCATTACAAATTTCAACTAGGAATTGGAGAAGAGATACTAACCCCATGCAAACACACTATCATAAATCTGCATGACCAACCTGCACAACTAGTTATCGATCGCAAGTGGTACACCTTGGAACACGTAAATGCAAAAAAACTAAATCCTTTCCTTACTAAAGAAACAGTATTTATTCCTGCCAAGAACACTAAATTATATTTCGAAAAGTTTATTAGTGCAATCCTCAAAAAAGTAGAGATAGAAGCAGAAGGATTTTCTATTGAAACCTCAAGTGTTATCAGCAGTTATTCCCTAGAACTATACTATGATTTTTTTCTACAAAAAGTAGCTTGTCATATTCTATTTAACTATCAAGGCGTAGTTTTTTCTAGTTACGAAACTAGAAAAATTGCTACAGACATCAATTATGAAACCCAAGATATCACCTTAGTCCAAACTAAAAGAGCTCTAGAAGCAGAACTTGAGATTTCTCAAAAACTACTACAACTAGGACTGACAGAAGAATCTGGAAAATTCTTTTTGGAAGGAATAACAACCGAAGATTCCTATGCACTTGTAGGATGGTTAGCAAAAAATGAAACCACTCTAAAAAAAGAGCATTTTTCTATTGTTCCTATTGAGCTAGAGTCAAAAAAAAAATAACCGTCTCGACACCAGAAATTAAGTTCGACTTCGACAAAGGCAATGATTGGTTTGACATCAAGGGATGGGTGCAAATCAAAAACTTTAGTATCCCTTTTGCGAAGTTCATCCCATTGATCAAAAAAAGAGAACGTTTTTTTGAACTGCCTGATGGCACATTTTTTATTATTCCGCGCTCATGGATGACCACTTACAAACAATTTTCGCAATTTGCAAGCGTAGACAACCAAAACCAGATAAAACTACCCAAAAGCAATTTTAAAATATTAGAAAAACTTCCTACTGTACAAGATAGAGAAATCATCACCAAGGATCTCCCAAAATACACAAGCTCTACCACCCTTAGAGCTACACTGCGTCCCTATCAAAAACAAGGAGTTCAATGGTTAATAAATCTATATCACCAAAAGCTTGGTGGTTGTCTTGCTGACGATATGGGATTAGGTAAAACATTACAAACTATTGCTTTTCTCAATTACGTCAAGGAACAATTAGAACCTGATCAAACGCAAACTCCCGTAACCCTGGACCTATTTGACACCCCACTAGAGCACAAAACCTACTTAGGCGCTTTGCTTGTTATGCCGTCCTCTCTAATTTTTAATTGGTATCAAGAATTACAAAAATTTGTTCCACACCTTACCATTGCTAATTATACGGGGCCGCATCGCAAAAAACTAGCACCATACCTAGATTATTATGACATTATTTTGACAACCTATCACACTGCTGTACGAGATTTGACTCAACTGAAAAAAAAGCAATTTCGCTGTTTTGTTGCGGATGAGAGCCAACAACTCAAAAACAAAGATTCTAAACTATTCCAAGCCCTACATTCTTTAGAAATCCCTCATAAAATTTCGCTTAGTGGTACCCCTATAGAAAACTCTCTATCTGATCTCTGGTCACAAATGCAATTTATTAACCCCAACATTTTGGGGTCATATCCTTTTTTCAAAAAATATTTTAGGATTCCGATAGAAAAACAACAAAACGCGGAGCGCATACAGGAACTCAAAACGCTTTTAGCCCCTTTTATCCTTAGGCGCACCAAAGAACAAGTTGCCAAAGATCTACCACAGCTAAGTGAACAAATCATTTATACTGAGATGCTTCCTAAACAAGAAAAACTTTATGAACAAGAAAAATCTGCAGCTCGGAATCAACTATTACACATTGGAACACACCACCATCCTATTTCCAAAATCAATATTATTAACACACTAACCAAATTACGTCAAATATCAAATCACCCGCAACTCATCGAAGCAGGTAGAGAGCTTCCTTCTGGCAAGTTCCAGAATGTAACTGCTTATTTACAAACACTTCTCAAAGCAAACAAAAAGATACTTGTATTTAGCTCCTTTGTACAGCATCTTGAGTGCTACACAGAATGGTCAAGAGTCGAACAGGTTGGCTATAGACTTCTCACTGGCAAGACCAAATCAGAAGATCGCGCCAAGGCAGTTTCTGATTTTCAAGAAAACCCAGAAGTTTCTTTATTTTTCATCTCTATCAAAGCAGGAGGTACGGGACTAAATCTTACTAGTGCCTCCTATGTCGTTTTGCTTGACCCATGGTGGAATCCTTTTGTAGAGCAACAAGCTATAGCACGTGCCCATCGTATTGGACAAACAGATCATGTAACCGTTACAAAATTTATTACCAAAAATACGGTCGAAGAAAAAATCATCCAGCTTCAGGAACGTAAAAAACTACTTTCGGATGAGATTATTGCGATAGATGCTATCCCAGAACTAGATCAATCTACACTAAAAGAAATACTACAATAACTAAGGACAGGAACTAGGGAGCGTATATCTTTTGGGCAGCTATAGACGTGTCCGCTCCCGCGGTCGGGCTATACACTATATCTTTTGTTGTTTCACACCAAAAGGATATCGTTGCTATCCCTCACGCAAATAGAGTTTGATCAACATACAAAACCAGATGAAACATCCATTGGAATAACACTATTTATCCTTTGAATTTACTGGGATAAAATTTTCTTTTTTCGCCTCAGCTTCAGCATAAAAACAAACCATAACTACGGCTATGCTTGATGTTTCTGCTGAAGCTGAAACAAAAAAATATTAATTTTTCTTTCCGGTAAATTCAAACAACAAATGGTATAACTCCTACTTTTACAAAAGGTTGATGCTAGAATCACACACTTATAAGCACATATTGGTCTTCATATTATAATTACAGAGCAGTACTACGAGCACCTGGTATAACGCCTCCAATCCCGATATTGGAACCTAAACCTATAGTAGCTGATACTGGAGATCCACTACCTCTAGTTCTACGTGTTCGTTCTGGACGAGCTACTGATTCTGGCACTACTTTCAGCTTAGGCAAAACTGGAACAGCCTCTTCTGGTTTTTTTACAGAAGTACCACCACAATTTATTAATGCTCCACTACCTTTACACTCTATGGTTTCCAAAATCTCGCCAGTTACAGTATTTTTTATAGTTATCACACCACCACTATTAGAAAGCCCCAAATTTGGCGTATCCACAAAAGTATGGACCCCGCATTTGGTAGTAACAGTACAAACTGTATTTTGCTGCGCACTTACTGCCGATGTCATTACTATAGCAGCAATGATTGCTAATAATTTTTTCATAATTCTATTTGTGTTTAAAACTTTCTACCCTATACTAAATTAGCTTTCTGGCTTCTTCTTACTTTCTCTTTCGCCTTACAATTATAAAACGTTTGACAAAGCAAATACCCTACCACTTTCTTCTATTTTTTTACTTAAATCATATTTCTACCAATAAAAAAATAATTCCAGACAACTAATACCAAATGCTATATAATGTCGCATATCGCCTAGTTCTTTTTTCATTTAAATGCCTTGTTCATTATTCCATAGCTAAGGCTATGCAATAGCATCACGGTGTTTTTACATAAAAAAATAATAGTGTTATTCATACGAATTTATATACCTAAATTGTATAATTCGTTTCTTGTACTATTATTTTTTCACCAGAACATCAAACCCAAGTCAATGATTATCTTTGAATTTCGCCGCTAAACCTAATCAAAATATTTCTATTTATTAGAGCTTACAATTCATTTTTAATAGTTTTAACTATTCGTTAAATAAATTTAGCTAAACAACACAAGGGAGTCTAATTTTAACCCCTATAGAAGCAAAAAAGACTGCTAGAAAAAATTCTCTAGCAGTCTTCTCATTATATTCTTACTATTCATATACTAAGTCTCTCTAGTCAAAAAAGATGATAGTAAGTCAACTGACTTCCATCCCCCCTTATTTGATCCCTAGAGACACCCACCCTAGTACTTAATATCAACACTATCGTACTAATACTATGCACTGAGGGTTATATGCATAGGCACCTCAACTATTGTAAAGAAGCAGCAGCGGCATTACGAACTCCAGGCGCAAAACCACCAAGTCCAGCATTTGATCCTAAACCTATAGCTGCTGATGCTGGAAATCCACCATTTCCAGATCTAGTTCTAACTCTATTTCTTGTTCTAGTTCTACGCGTTCGAGTCGGACGAACTACTGGTTCTGGTACCACCTCTGGTATTACTTCTGGCTCTGGCATAACAGGAGCAGTCTCTTCTGGAGTAAATGTCCCAGTAACAGAAATGGTTATTGACACTCCATTACGATCACATTCAATGGTATCCAAAACCGCACCAGTTTCCGCATTTGTAATAGTTATCAAACCATTACCAGAAGATGCTGATACTGGTTGATCAAACGATCGAGATCCACAAAAAGTATTGACTGTACGAGTTACTGTATCCTGTGCACTTACTGCAGACGTGATTGCTAATGCAGCAACTAATCCTAATAAATTTTTCATGTTTTTTTTTAATTTGTGTTTAACATTCCCTACTCTATATCTCTAACTGGCTTTTCGGGTTCCGCCATAATTACTTATTTTCTAATTATTAAACGCCTAAACAACACAAATACCCTACCCCCCTTTCCTTATTTTTTTATTCAATCTAGCCTCAACTCTTAAAAAAAACACTGTGAATCAATAAATTACCTGTCAAAAAAAAAAAAAAAAAAACACTTCTATATGAACTAAAGCTCAGATATCATTTATCGTTTAAAATCACTGTGTAGTGAGTCACTTTTTCCCGTTCTAATTCCAAGCACAAAAAAAACTGCTAGAAAATTAATTTTCTAGCAGTCTTCTCATTATTCTTACTATTCATATAATAAGTAGTATACTTAGTATCCCTAGTCAAAAAAGCTTATAGTAAATCATCCGATTCCCATCAATCCAATTTAAAACCTAAGAACACTGAACCTAACGCTTAATATCAACACTATCGCACTAATATTATGCACTTAAGATTATGTATACTAGTGTTGCAATTATTGTAGATCAGCAGCAGCAGCATTACGAACCCCAGGTGCAAAACCACCAAATCCAGCATTTGGTCCCAAACCTATAGCAGCTGATGGTGAGAATCCACGTCTAGGGGTAGATACCGGCGCAGGAGTTGATGCAGGAGCAGGTGTTGCCACTGGTGCAGGAGCAGGAGCAGGTGTTGCTACTGGTGCAGGCGCTACTGGCGCAGCTTCTTCAGGACTTGGCGTAGAAACAGTACTGCACGTCAATGACATCGATCTACTATCACATTTAATAGTATCCAAAACTTCGCCAGTTGACGAATCTTTGATAAAAAGTACTCCATTACTACGAGAAGTGGATATCCTTGATGAATTGTTAATAGTTACAGATCCACAAGGGGTAGTTACCGTACAAACAGTACTTAGTTGCGCACTTGCTACAGACGTAATTGCTACAGCAGCAATTAGTGATAATAAATTTTTCATAACTTTTTTATTTGCGTTTAATACTCCCTACTCTATCTGCTAATTGGCTTTTCGGGTTCCGCCATATTCCCTGATGTAGTCGTCCGCCTCTAGAACACATTACATGAGCAAAAGCATATTTACATCTTTCTGACGCACCTACAAAAGGTAATACTTTGTGAATGAATCAATTTATTACTAAAAAAAAAAATAAAAAAAACACCAAACTCCTCTTTGAACTGAAAATTCTACAAAAAGCCTCTTTCGTTCTTCCGTCTCATTTTACAAAAAAAAACGATGTCACGCTTCAGCTAATCCACGATTCTAACACAATTATAAAAAATACAATTAGCCGTAAAGAACTCTTCTTGACTTTCGGTTTTTGACCAAAAATAAGATCAAACCTGACCCAATAAGGCGCTTCTTGAAATTCAGAACAATGTTGCGGATGAGAAAAACAACAAAGTCTAGACGAATTTGATCCATTTTTTTTGGAAAAAGAAAAAATCAAGATAAACTCAAAGACGAAATACTAGATATGACCAACAGCTGCGCTAGAAAAAAAACATAAGTCTGCCATATCAGACAACAATAACCAACTCTCCTAGCTAGCCAAAATAAAACTCATTAAAAGGGAGTCTAGACCAGCATAAGAAGAACTTTCGAACCAAGAAAAACAACAAAGGGATAATCTCTAGTCTAAATACGGTAATACCGTATCAATTATGATTATTTTAAGTAATTGTTTTTCAATATTTAAAACAAAAGAACCTCCAGTTTTGAGAAGAATTTCTTCTCCCTCTACTTTTTTGAGTTTTTTAGGGTTAGAATTCCCCCTTTAAGACCCCTAAAAACGGTACTAAAACGAATAAAAATACGCTCAAAATAGTTAAAATGCCCTATATCATTTCTGACAATAATTCATTAGATTTAGTATGTAAATCAATTATTTAAGTCACTTTAAGCCTACTTCGAAAGTGACAAGCAAATTTAAAATTTCAAATTATGAAGAATTCCTTATTTATTTTGATTATGGTTTGTTTATTTTTAACCTCAATGATTTTTACCAGTTGTGAAGCTAACAATTTTTATGATGAGACACCATCAAAAAATTTGAATATATACCAAGATGACACGTCAATCGATAAAGACGAAATACAAACGGCAGCAGACAAAAAATAAATTCCTTGCTGTTTATTTTTTGGGAGTACTAGCCTTGATAGCTCCACTACTTCATATCGAAGCATCAAATGAAAAAAATTTGTGGCTCAAAGAAATGACAACATTTCTAAGTTGGAGAAAATTACTTTTTGCAACAGGGTTTCCTTTGGCTATTCTTTTTATCGGGACTATTCTTTACATAATTAGAAAACATCTATCTGACGAGTCTCTTCGCAAGCCGATCACCTTACTGTGTTATGGCATTTTTATATTATCATTCTTTTTTATTATTTGGGATATCCACCCGACTATCCAAGACTACGCCCCTTGGATGTATCGATTAGGAAGCCTAATTATTGCTATTGTTTTGACAATTTCGTATAAATATTTTGTGCAATATATAGAAAACAAAGAAAGTAGATATAAGCGTATGACAAAAAGTTTATTTAAAACTATTAATCAAATAAAGGAAAAAGTATTGCTCCCTGCACAAAAAAAAGAAGCTATTGAAATTATTTACAAAGATGTCGAAAAGTTATAACCATTTGGATTTGAATAGCTGGAAAAAGCTAAAATCTCTCAAAGACGAGGGTCTTATTGATAATGAAGAATACTTTAGCTTCTTAGAGGATTATGAAGCCTATATCAAAGAGGAATTAATTATGAAAGAAAAGAACTTGAATGAAAGCCTGTCATCTGCAGTAACCACGATTATAGACAAGTTATATCCGAATGGATACAATTATAGAATGGCTTAATTTGAAATAATATCTCCATTCGTTGATTTGATCTTGATAATAGACTCTACAATTTCCTGAAATTCTTTACTAGGTATAAACTCTGTGATAGCATCTTTGCGTTCTCCCTCTATTAGTTGATTAAAAACTGAACTTTTGCATTTCAGGCTTTGCCAATTTTCTGCCACAAACATCATCAATTCATTAAGATTTTCTAAATCTTTTATAATTTTATTTTCCGCTTCATTTCCAGCCAGTATCTTTGTTCCTATGTGACTGTTTATAAGTTCTGCATTAGCATAGGAAATCGGACGACTTCCAGATTCCCAAGATTGTATGGTACTCAAACCTACACGAAGTAGATTCGCGAGCTCCTTTTGGGTTAACTTATGATCTTTCCTAAGCTTTTTTAATTCTGATTTATCCATAAATAGGGGTGTCCATCACAAAAAAACTCCTTTTGTAGGTTCTTTTTATTGCTAATTACCTACATTGTAGTTATATTTGAGTCTGATTACGAACAAACTTACAAAAAAAAGGGAGCAAATTTACCCCAATTTCAAAAAGGAATCTTTTACATTATGTAAAACAGTTTGCAATCTTCAAGTTATATGTTGATAGTCAATACATTTCGAATTAACAAGAATCTTTACTTTAATTATTCAGAAAATTAATGGCGAAGAAAAAACGTAGGAGCTACAAAAGAAATACAGTGGAAAAATGGCTTATAAAAAATGAAGAAGTTATTAATATCTCAGCTTTAGAAAGAATATTATCAATACCCAAAGGCACTATTCAAAAATTTCTGAGAGAGGGAAAAAGAATTAATGATGAACGAATTGATATTATTAATAATTGGATTTACGGACATATTGAATATCCAATAGAAGAATAGCTAAAAGTTGGAGTACAATATCCGGTAGCACGGACAAGACCATAGAAAAGTATCTTGATACGCTAGAAACAACTTTTGTATCCAATTTATACTTGCCAAGATTCATCTGATAAAAAAACAAAAACTCCATGAAGCAAGGATAATTATGACAAACAAAAGACTTCCGAAGCTTTATGATTAAATAAAAATGGAAACAGTTAAACAAAAACTATGAAACTTTTATTACAAAATGGCAAAAAGTATCATAGTCTTGGATCTAATAATTATATAGAATTATATGTACGTATCGATTTATGGTACGCAAAATTGTTGCCTCAAAAACATATGTATTACAGGATGCTCAACAGGTCTACAAGAAAAGTAAAAAGGCTAACCAAAACAAACCTAAGAAATGATTTTAAAGGAACTCCTTTTGAGAAAAAGATCTTTGCCTTTTTGGAGCACCACCACCCATATTACAAAGATAAAAAAAAGAAAAACTACAAAATCTTGGAGAGCCTTGGGCCCAATTGAATTTGCAGCAAAGCATTTAATTTTGAAAAATTCATGAAATCCCACGGTTTACATAAACAATTAAATCACTATAACTAACTATTGCATCAAGAACCCCTAATGTCAAAGTTAAGTTAACCAGAGAGGCGGAACTAAAAGATATGCAGGTCTTAGAGTTTTTAATAACTCAGTTTCGTCTTTCTTTTTTTTAGAACTGAATCTTGGTACTGATGTAATACCAGTTAAAATGGAATTGTAGGCTAAAATAATTGAGCTAGTTTGAGCTATAAAATTCAAGCGTAGCCTAGCTACGATTTAATCTTATAGCAAAAAAATAATAGAAAAAGAACGGAATTATTAGCCTGTAATTATTTTTTAAATAATACAATCCTTCGATTTTTTCAAACAATCAAATTCTCCATAAAAAATCAAGAAATACTTCTATATCCAACCCAAAAAAACTTAAATTTATTTCTTCAAGATTCCATAAGAAATGTATTACGTAATTCCATTTATCAAACATTTACTGTATACAACACAACCTGATGGTTACTTTTTTTTGTAGAAAATTAAAATATACCATAGCATACACAAGTGATTCTTCTTATTTTTAAACAAATACACAGATCATATGGTTGCAACGAATACTATAAAAATGAGATTAATAAAAATAAGCTTCCTGTTTTTAACTCTGTTTTCCTTAATTATATCCTGTAGAAACCCTCTTATAAATAGCAATCCCCAATTAAAAATTAACTCCACCACCTTAGGATGCGAAGAATACCTTTCTACTCCAAACGACTTTGGGGTTTTGTACAATAACGTCTGGAACAAAAATGCAGCAAAAGACTATACTTGGACGCAATGTCTAGAACAAAAACTTTTTAACGATACAATAACGTATGGCTGGTCATGGCAATGGCCCGATCATCGCAACACTGGATTTTGGAATTCATTTTTATCAAAAAAAGTGATTTTTGCATACCCACAAATCAAAGTCGGAAGATCTCCATGGGCTCCAATACCAGCAATAGACGATCGATTTCCTCTCCAAATAAGCACAACTCCACAACTTTGTTTATCTTATAATATAAAAACAGTTACAAATGGACAACATAACTTAGCCACTACAATGTGGATAGTAAATTCTCCACTAAAACTCCAAAAGGCTGATCCATCAAATATTATTGCAGAATTTATGATTTGGACATATGCTACGGAAAAACATATGAACCCTGCCGGAAAAAAATATGCCGAAATTAAAATTGACGAAATAACATGGGAAGTATGGTCATCAAAAAACTGGAGTGATTTATCCGGAATTAATTCGAATAAATGGATAAATATTACTTTTCGTTCAAAAACTAATCAATTAAAAGCAGAATTTGACATACTAAAATTAATCCAATACGCTATCCAAGAAAATATACTCCCAACAAATCTGTATATAGCAGATCTCGAGTTAGGAAATGAAATCATGAGTGGATCTGGCTACACTTGGGTCAAATCATTCAAAGTTTATTAAATCAAAATTCTACGATTATTATGAATTCATCTTTACTTTTCGTTCTCAACCAAAAAAACGAGATAAAATTTGACTAGACAAGGTACTTTTTAAAATTCAATAACAGCGCTGCAACCATAAAAAGTAACGAAATAAGTACGATTTTGATCCATTTTTTAGAACTAATAAAAAGTCAAGAAGAGTTCTCTACTAGAATAAATCCCTTTATTTTCTTTTTTTAAATGTTTTACTCGATGTAAAATTTATAATATTGTAACATTTTACATTGTTTTGATACTTATATACAGGATGACGATGTCTATTTGTGATTTATAAGATGCGTGATATTCTAACAAAAATATTTAGCATTTATAAAAAGAAATACAAACCCATCAACAAAAAAATTGAACAACATAATAAATAGCGTATGAAGACTTTTTATATCTTACTTATTTCAATATCCACAATATTCACATCAGTAGCGCAAGACATAACAGGAAAATGGAATGGGATTTTAAAAGTCTCCGGAGCACAATTGGAGCTAATCTTTCATATCACAAAAACGGAGAATGGATTCAGCGCTACATTAGACATCCCTGATCAAGGTGCCAGAGGTATACCTGTAACAAATACTACATACGATAAACCAAAAATAAAGTTTGAAATCGCTACGATACGCGTGGAGTATGATGGAGAATTAAGCGGAAACGAAATTACCGGAATATTCAGGCAAAATGGACAAGAATTTCCTTTGAAATTATCTAGGATAAAAATGGAAAAAGAAGCAATAAGACGACCTCAAGAACCAACAAAACCCTACCCTTACCATTCAGAAGACATACAATTTCAAAATCCAGATGCTAACATTACATTGGCAGGCACTCTGAGTTTTCCCAAAAAAGGCGATGTTTTCCCAGCTGTGATATTAATTTCGGGAAGTGGTCCACAAAACAGAAACGAAGAATTATTAGATCATAAGCCGTTTCTTATAATTGCTGATTATTTAACTAAAAATGGAATTGCTGTTCTGAGATATGACGACAGAGGTGTAGCCGCCTCTGAAGGAAAGTTTAACACTGCAACTTCTGCTGATTTTGCTACCGATGTAGAAAGTGCTATTGCTTACTTAAAAACAAGAAAAGAGATTAATCCAAATAAAATTGGCTTAATTGGACATAGCGAAGGCGGCTTGATTGCCCCAATGGTAGCAGTAAAATCAAAAGATATCAACTTTATAATTTTACTTGCAGGCCCTGGAATTCCCGGAGGTCAGATTCTTATTCTACAACAAGAATTAATCGCAAGAGCTTCTGGCATATCAGAAGATACTATAAAAGAATCAAGTCTAGCAAATAAGAAGATTTTTGAAATGATTAACAATTCAAAAGGGAACTTGAAAGACAATTTGAGAATCCTTCTGGATAAAACACTGCAAGATTACAGCAATTCGAAAATTCCTAACGGAATGTCAAAAGAAGAATTTATAGCGCAACAAATACAGCGAATAACGACTCCATGGATGCGTTATTTCATCAAATATAATCCAGCAACAGCATTAGAAAAAGTTACCTGTCCTGTCTTAGCGCTTTCTGGCGACAAAGATCTACAAGTACCTCCAAAGGAGAATTTAATTGCTATAAAGGACGCCTTGGCAAAAGGAGGAAACAAAAATGTGACCACAAAAACATACCCCAACTTGAATCATTTGTTTCAAGAATGCAAAACGGGTTTGCCATCTGAGTACAGGCTTATCGAACAAACATTCTCCCCCATAGTATTGGAAGATCTCATAAAATGGATAGCACTTCAAACGGACTAATTCTCTTGAGCTCAACCAAAACCTCAGCCAAACGGCAGGCCGATGAACACCCGTATTAAACCCATAGAATATCACTCCAATTTCACCATAACCTTTTGGTCATCTAGAGATAATAATCTCTGACCAAAAACCCATTCCAATAATTATGACATGAATCTAACACCAATTTAGGCATATAACACCATTTATCTTTTGAATTTACTGGGATAAAATTAAGATTTTTCTTTCCGGTAAATTCAAACAACAAATGGTATAAATTCGTATTAATAACGCTGTTATTTTTTTATGCAAAAACACTGTGATTCTATTGTTAGCCTTAGCTCTGAAATATATGACCAAAGCATTTAGATAGAAAAAGAACAAGTCGATATGAGACAGTATATAGGTCATTTGACAGAAAACCTATTCGAATAAAAACCAACACCTCTTAGAACACAGTTCAGGGTTTGGGACATTTTATTTAAATAATTTATTCAAGAATGAGTATTTTAGTTCTTCTTGGAACTACAACATAGCAATATTATCCAACTATTTTTTTAGTGAATTTTATGCGCTCTAGAGGTAGTTATATCCAAATAGACATATTTTAACCAAAAAAAAAGACGTCATCCGTTGGTATCAACAATACAAATAAGAGAATAACAAATGGCAGAAGACAAACCAAGACTATCAAGGTTAACTGCAATTGTAACACAACTACAGTCCAAAAAAATTATCACGGCAAAATATCTTGCAGAAAAATATCATGTAAGTATTAGAACCATTTATAGAGATATTCGAGCACTCGAGAAGTCAGGAATACCTATAATTACTGAAGAAGGAAAAGGATACTCCTTAATGGAAGGTTACCAACTTCCTCCCATAATGTTTACAGAAAATGAAGCAAATGCATTAATTACCGCAGAGCAAATAATTTTAAAAAACAAAGACCAATCTTTTGTTGAAAATTACAGTAATGCTATTACCAAAATAAAGGCAGTCTTGCGATCTTCTCAAAAGGAAAAAACTGATTTATTGGCTGATCGTATATATCTCAGAGAAAATATCGAAAATAAAAAATCAAGTACACATTTAATGACCATTCAATCTGCCATTACAAATTTTCGTGTGCTTGAAATAACATATAACTCACTACAAGACAACTTCACTAAGCGTATGATAGAGCCTTTTGCCCTATACAGTACTCAAAGCAATTGGATTTTAATTGCTTTTTGTAGATTACGGAATGAGTTTCGAGCCTTCAGAATAGATTTGATTCAACAATTGATTATGCAAAATGAAAATTTCCAACCTCATCGCATTACACTAGCACAGTATTTTGAAATCTGTCAAAAAAAATTTCGAAACACCCCTGACACACCCTTGTCCTAATGACATGCTACATTTGTCTAACAAACCAAAAACCGCTACTCTTTTGAGGTAAAGAATTGAACATATTGTTGCTAATTATGGCTAATTTATCCAAAAAAACAACGCTCAGCCATGACCTTGCTTCTATTAAACAATACCCAAAATATGAATCAATAAACCACATCAACACAAAGAGAAAAAGGTATAAAAAACAGACAAAATGGAAACAGTAAAAAAAGAAGGCTTTAAAATCATCGGAATCAAAACAAGAACAACAAATGAAAATGGACAATTAGCAAAAGATATAGGCCAACTTTGGGAAAAATTCATGTCCGAAGCCATCGTAGATAAAATCCCTAACAAAGTGGATACAGCTATTTTTTCTATTTACACCAACTACGAAAAAGATCACACAAAGCCCTTTGATACCATTCTTGGTTGTGCCGTACATACATTGGATGAAATCCCTCAGAATATGATAGGACAAGAATTTGATATGGGAAACTACAGAAAATTTATTGCAAAAGGTGATTTGACAAAAAATATAGTATACAACACTTGGACAGAAATTTGGGATACTGATTTGGCTAGAGAGTATTCTGCAGATTTTGAAATCTATGGAGAGAAATCACAAAATACAACCAATGCTGAAGTAGAAATTTTTGTAGCAATTAAATAAAGGATATGAAGCCAATAGACCATTTTTATTTTGACAAAGAAGAACCCATTAAAGGTTGTCTATTGGCTTTAAAAAAAATTATTTCTGATTACAATTCGGAATTAGAATCTAGATGGTATTACCGCCTACCGTGTTATATGTACAAAAATCAAATTTTCTGCTACCTGTGGGTCGACAAGAAAACACAATTTCCGTATATAGCTATTGGCAAAGGCATTAAAATCGAACATCCTGATCTCATTCAAGGAAAACGAACTTTTACGAAACTATTGTTCATAGATCCAACTATGGATATTCCGGTCAAAAAAATCCATAACATCTTTGATATGGCAATGAAACTATACCAAGAGTAACACTCTAGACTACCGGAATTTTAAAAAACGCTGTATTTTATCAAATACCACAAACACGCTACTCTTAATTGCTTCTATGACACCGAGGTTTTTTTGTTTCTAATATCGATACATTATATCTATGAATTTCAAAAAACTAAACATGGGCACTATAAAAGAACACAAATAGGCTTAAATTTGGTCAAATTTAGACTCATTTTCGATAAAAATCAAAAAGTCAAAATGAGGTCATTTTTTAGAACAAGCCAAAAGCACTCTTAGATGTCCATAGAAAACATACCTGCTATATACCTGAAGGATCAAACAAGTAATCCTGATTTATTCGTCTATGATTTTAAAATGACTAATGATGTGGTTAAAAGCAAAGTCAATCTAGGCATGAATATGTTCAGTTTTTTGCAAGTAGGCAAAAAGCAAGTACATTTTGCAGGGACATCGGTTATTGTGAACAAGGACCAATCTCTCCTTCTCAAAAAAGGGAATTGGCTCTGGACAGAGTTATTGGAGACTGAAACTATTTACTATTGTAAACTTCTGTTTTTTTCTGAAAAAAAACTTCAAGACTTTTTAGAAAAAAACACCCAAAACAAACAAACAGTACAAGAAGAAAAACCTTATTTTATTATCAAAAATGATGCATATATCGCTTCATACTTAGATTCATTATCTACAATTGGCACAGCACCGAATGTTTTTATGGAGAATTTACTTTCGTTAAAGTTTGAGGAATTAATGCTCTATCTACTGAACAAATACGGAAGTACTTTCGAATCCTATTTACACTCTTTGATAGTCCAAAAAACTTCAACTTTTAAAAAAATTATTGAAAGCAAAGCACATTCTAACCTAAAACTAGAGGAAATCGCTTTTTTATGTAATATGAGTTTGTCTACTTTTAAACGCCATTTTATGACAGAATACAAAATATCCCCAGGAAAATGGCTCAAAGACAAACGTCTTCAAAAAGCAAAACAAATATTGGAGCAAGGTAAATTAAAACCATCAGATATCTACCTAGACTATGGGTATAATAATCTTTCTAATTTCAGTATCGCTTTCAAAAACAAATTTGGTTTTAGTCCCAACAAAATTTTAAAATAGCTTCATTTCCAATATCCAAATATGACCTTTTTTCATAAATCACTGAGCTATTTTAGTAACTAGGCAACCGATTAATTTCTATATTTTTGCACAAAAACACTAAAAAAGAAATTATGAATATTACATTAGAACAAGCGGAAAAAATCATCGCTGTAGCCAAAGAAAAATCGGTATCAATTAACACAAAAATGAACATTGCTATTGTAGATGCAGGAGCAAATTTAGTTGCTTTTGCTAGAATGGATGGTGCTTGGTTAGGGTCACTTGACATCGCTATAAAAAAAGCCAAAACAGCAAGATATTTTGATATGAATACTGGAATTATAGGTGAACTATCTCAACCAGGAGGCTCTTTATATAATATTGAACATGCTAATGGTGGTCTGATAACTTTTCCTGGTGGGGTTCCTATCAAAAATACTGATGGGGAAATAATTGGTGCCATAGGCGTGAGCGGTAGCTCGGTAGAAAACGATCATGCTGTTGCAGAAGCCGGAGCTTTCATAACCGAATCCCTTGCCGTATAATTAGGAGCTATGATCAAACCAGCATTTGGGTGTCAGAATATCGCAAATCATTATGTTATTTTCTATCCAAACGTCTTGTATCCTATGTTCGTAACTGATATCTACTATTTTTTCACTAAAAAATTAAACCGTAACCACGGCTATGCCAAAATTCCTTATTAAAAACTAGCAAGAAAATAGTTAAAATTGTTTTGGCCTACACTTACATTTTAACTGGTATTATGTAATATGATCATGTCGTTTTACATAAAATAAGTATGACATTTATAGGTCAGTTACACATCAAACTGGCTTTACATATTCGGAACAAAATGAAACAATAGTTGAAATCACGATAAAATACCTAAACATTAAACATTTATCGCAAATAGGTTACAAAAAACTAAAGTTAAACGAATTATTTTGGTCTAAACAGTATAGTGATGCCGTCTAAATAGTAATTGGACGGCATCTTTGTTTTTGAAAAATTTTTGAACCTGGGTATTAAACCGTAGCCACGGCCATGCTCAAATTTTATAGTTCAAACTAGCAAAAAATAGTTCAATTTGTTTGGATCTACAATTACATTTTAAGATCAGTTTAGATCTATAAATTCACACTAATGATACTGTTATTTTTTTATGTAAAAACACGGTGATGCTATTGTATAGCCTTAGCTATGGACTATAAGAACAAGTCGATATGCGTCAATACATAGCTAATTTGGTGTAACCCATATAATACCTTTTATCCTTTGAATTTACTGGGATAAAATTTTCTTTTTTCGCCTCAGCTCCGATATAAAAACAAACCGTAACTAAGGTTATGCTTCATTTTTCTGCTACAGCTGAAACAAAAAAATCTTAATCTTTCTTTCCGGTAAACTCAAACAACAAAAGGTATAAATTTACTTTTCACGCTTCAAAAACTATGATCACATTGCGTTCTTAAAAAAGATAATTGATTAGATATGGTATATCGAAAATGGTTTTTTTGATCCTAGCAGGATCCACTAAAAGGGAGAAGTCAGTTCGTAATGATGGTAAGTAATTTGCTGATCAGTTCATATTTTTTTTACATTTGACAGCGGTATTACGAGCCAAGAAGAGCGGTTATACCATTATATTGAACATCTTTTCAAACTTCTAAAACAACCACAAGAAACTCCTCTATTTGGTAGTTCTTTTTTCTTCTATTTCTGACAAAGGCAGCCCCTTTTCTCGCATAAAGAAATAATGTTTTGGACTTCCTATAATCTGAGAAGAATAAACTCCCGAATGGCCTGAAAACAAATAAGCCGTACAACAAGCAAGTGCGATAAAGACACCTGACTCAATCCCAAAAAGTTCAATCCCCATAATGGTACAAGCAATTGGTGTATTAGTTGCTCCAGCAAAAACAGCCACAAATCCCATACCGGCAAGCAATCCCATTGGCAAAGGAATAAACCAAATCAGTACATTACCCAGAGTAGCTCCTATAAAAAATAAGGGGGTCACTTCTCCTCCCTTAAAACCTGCACCAAGCGTAAAAGAAGTAAATAATAGTTTCAACAAAAAATCATAAGAATTGAGTTGTACACTAAACGCATCTACGATAGTTGGCACTCCCAATCCAATATATTTTGTGGTACCCATCAAGTATAGTATAATAGCTAGAATAGCCCCTCCAACAACTGGTCTTAATGGAGGATATTTAATCTTGTTTTTAAAAAGATTCCCCCAAAAATGAGAAGATTTGGAAAACAACATCGCAACGAGGCCAAAAATAATACCTGCAAGCAAAGACCACAAAAGAGTAATAGGTGTCATTTCTACAACTGTACCTATATGATAATGTGTATGTGTGACCCCCCAGATGGTACAAAAATAATCTGCAAAAACTGCAGCCATAAAACTAGGAATAATAGCATCGAGTCTTATTCTTCCAAGAACTAAAACTTCTAAAGCAAAAATCCCCCCTGCTAATGGTGTTCCAAAAACGGAAGCAAAACCCGCGCTAATACCTGCTATTAACACAATTTTCCTATCACGATTTGATAATTTCAGAATTTTTGTAAACCTATCTGCAATTGCGCCTCCTATTTGAACCGCCGTACCTTCACGTCCTGCAGAACCACCAAATAGATGTGTCAAAATAGTTCCAAACAAAACCAATGGAGCCATTCTAAAAGGAATAATTTTTTTTGGAGAATGGAACTCATCAAGCAATAAGTTGTTTCCTTTAACAACACTATCGCCAAACAAATGATATGACAATCCTATTACAAAACCTGCAACTGGTAATAATGCTATTATCCATAAATGTGTCTCTCTCCAATCTGTTGCCCAGTCTAAACTTATTAGAAAAAAAGCAGAGGCACTACCTGCAACAACTCCTAATACCAAACAAATTAACACCCATTTAAAAAGATATACTAATGAAGGTATTTGCTCGAATGAAAATAAAAAATCCTTAATTTTAACTTTGTCCATACAACCTTGTATCAATGACGCTTCTAAGACACAGACTATTAGAAGCAGACATCATTCATATCAATCAGAACGGTCTGAGATAGACATCATTGCTTAATTTTACAATCGTAAATGTAAACTAAAAATAAAGGTTTTACAACATTGCTTTTAATTAATTGCCCTAGTGCTTTCTTAATGAGAAAAGACGCAACACCTGCTAGATTTTGAATTCCTCTCAACAAAATGATTTTTTCTTTTTAATTCATTCAAACCGCAACTGGCATAAATGAATTATCTTGTCATATCAAAAAAGTATGTCTTTTTTTGATATGAACAAACATGAATCCTTTCAGGAATTAAACTAAAATCAAAACAACCAGATTATTCTCTGGGTATTACAACTCCCAATAACTTCTACGTGATGAATCATAAAAAAACACTTTGGCTACATCCTATGGTCAGAAAACAGTTTTTTAAAAAGGCTACCATCAGCAGCCTAAAGCAACTAAGTGTTGTTATCGCACTCATTATACTATCTGGGTGCAAACAACCACAAACAAAGCTTAGAATCGCCACTGCTGCAAGCATGCAATATACCATGCAGCGGCTCACAGAAAGTTTCACTCTACAGACAGGTATTCCATGTGATATAGTCACTGGATCATCCGGAAAACTCACGACACAAATTACACAAGGCGCTCCTTATGATGTATTTGTAGCAGCAGACATGAAATACCCACGCACAGTATTTGACAACAGGATGGCCGTTTCTACTCCAAAAACCTATGCCTACGGAAATCTTGTACTATGGAGTACGAAACCCGAAATACCTCCATCTCTCCAAACGCTACATCTCTCTACAATTAAACATATTGCCTTGGCGAATCCAAAAACTGCCCCTTATGGACAAGCTGCATTAGAAGTACTAAAACGCACTTCCCTACTAGACAGCCTATCTACCAAATTAGTTTATGGAGAGAGTGTTGCACAAGCAAGTCAGTTTATTTTTTCAGGAGCAGCCGACATCGGATTTACGGCAAAATCAATTGTAGTAGCGTCTGGACTAAAAAACAAAGGTCACTGGCTCCCTGTAAACCAAAAACTATATACTCCAATTGCCCAAGGTATTGTTTTACTAAAAGCTGACAATAAGCAACAAGAACAAGCCAAGAAATTCTATAATTTCATGTTTTCGGATGCTGCTACGGCAATTTTGAATACCTTTGGATATTCTAGAACGAAACCTTAGCAACCACAAACTCTAACATTAGCAATGGTAATGGATTGGCAACCACTAATACTTACACTAGAACTTGCTTTAATTACGACCGTATTACTGTTCTTACTTGGATTCCCACTAGCCTACTGGTTGGTATACTCCAAGAGTAAGCTAAAACCTATCATTGAAACCTTGGTTAGTATGCCCCTAGTACTACCACCTACAGTGCTAGGTTTTTACTTATTAATTGCCTTCAGTCCATCAAATGCTTTTGGTAATTGGCTAGATGAAGTTCTGGGTTTACGTCTTGTTTTTTCTTTTGAAGGTATCGTACTAGCATCAATGCTGTATAGTTTACCATTCATGACACACCCATTGCAATCAGGTTTACAAAGTCTTTCGCCTTCGCTAAAAGAAGCCTCTTATGTATTAGGAAAATCCAGATGGACCACTTTTGCCAAAATACTACTCCCCAATATCAAACCATCTATATTAACAGGAGTGGTACTAACTTTTGCTCATACTATTGGTGAGTTTGGAGTGGTACTAATGATTGGAGGCAACATTCCTGGAAAAACAAAAGTGGCATCCATTGCTATCTACGACGAGGTAGAAACATTAAACTATATGGCGGCAAATAGCTATTCCATGGTATTATTTGCAGTTACTTTTATCATTTTACTAGCTATATATCTCTTTAATGGTGGCTATCTAACACGCTTTTGGAAATGATCTTATTGGAATTTCAAAAAAAACTACAAGGAGCTGCAGGCACCATGTTCTTAGACATAGCACTAGAGCTACCCAAAGGCAGTTTTACTAGTATTTGTGGAAAATCTGGGGCAGGAAAAACAACGTTACTACGAACTATAGCCGGCTTAGAAAAAGTATCTCATGGAAAAATAATCGTCAATAACACTACTTGGCTGGATACCAGTAAAAGAATATATCTCCAACCACAGAAAAGGAATATAGGAATTGTTTTTCAGGATTATAGTCTATTTCCTCACATGACTGTCAGAGAAAATCTTGCGTTTGCCCTAAGCAAAAATCAAGACCCCAAGACCATCGATGAATTGATTGCTATCACAGAATTAGGAGATCTACAAAAGCAAAAGCCCAATTTACTTTCGGGAGGACAACAACAACGAGTGGCGTTAGCTATGGCACTAATTCAAAAACCAGAGGTCTTACTACTAGACGAACCGCTATCTGCTTTGGATCCAGAAATGCGACAAAAACTACAACTACTCATCAAAGAACTACACACCACTTATGAGCTCACGACCCTTATGGTTAGTCATGACCAGGAAGAAATTCTATTGCTCTCTGATAATGTAGTGACATTAGACAAAGGTTTGATTACAAACCAAGAAGCTCCATACCAACGTTCCAAAAGCACAACTTCTTTTTCGAGTAACTACCAACTCAAGGGCAAAATTATAGCATTAGAGTCAAATGGAACTGTACTTATAGTTATGATAGGTCAAAATATTCTAAAAATTCCGAATACCAAAAAAGAAAGTACCACTCCATCCATTGGAGATGAAATCGTACTTTCTTTTAAGAATTCCAATTTGGAAATACTACTATAAAAATTTTAAGTTTCTTATAAGTATTACGTTTTCGTCTAAATCTCTATCGCAGCGTTTGCAGTTTCTGCACTACGTTCTATCTTTTTTACCAATCCTTGCAACACTTTACCTGGCCCTACTTCTGTAAATATGGTAGCCCCATCAACCAACATTTGCCGTACACTTTGTGTCCATTTTACCGGAGCTGTAAGTTGCAACATCAAATTTTTCTTAATCTCTTCTGGATCCACAACAGCTGTTGTTGTAACATTTTGATATATAGGACATTTTGGCTTACTAAATTCAGTTCCTCCTATAGCAGCAGCCAACTCTGCCCTTGCAGGTTCCATAAGTGGTGAGTGAAATGCTCCACCTACAGGCAAAAGTAATGCACGTCTAGCACCAGCTTCCTTTAAAGCCTCACATGCTTTTTCTACGGCTGTTAACTCTCCCGAAATCACCAATTGCCCAGGACAATTATAATTTGCTGCTACCACTATTCCATCAATTTTGGCACAGATATCTTCTACAATATGATCCTCTAAACCCAGTACTGCTGCCATGGTAGACACCTGTAACTCACAAGCCTTCTGCATTGCAAGCGCTCTTTGCGAAACCAATCGCAATCCATCTTCAAAGTTCAATGCCCCATTTGCTACCAAAGCAGAAAATTCTCCTAAAGAGTGTCCTGCAACCATATCTGGCAGAAACGCTTTTCCTAAAACCTTGCTCAAAATAACAGAGTGCAAAAAAATGGCTGGCTGTGTAACCTTCGTTTCTTTCAAAGATTCTGCCGTTCCTTCGAACATAATTTTAGTAATCTCAAAACCTAAGATTTCATTTGCTTGTTCAAAAAGCTCAACAGCCAATTTAGAATTTTGATACAAATCTAACCCCATACCTGAGAACTGTGCTCCTTGACCAGGAAATATAAATGCTTTCATAACTTCATTACATTTTAAAAATGTAAAAATACGTATCTCTCCTTACTCCACCATTAAAAACGATTCAAAAAAAGAAGGAGTACTACCATAAGGCAGTACTCCTGTTTTATAAAAAAAACTACCTATCAAGTAGTTATCACTAGTATATACTATGCAACTTTTTTCAGTCGCAACTCTTTTCTTCCAAAATCTATCAATTCTGCTTCCTTGAGTTCATTCATCAGTTGATTTAGCGTTGGTCTAGATGTGCCTATAAGATTAGCGATATCCTTTTGAGTATAAGGATGCAGTATAATCATATCCCCAGTATCTGGGCAACAGTATCCATAATCTTCCTTTAGTTCATTAAAAAAGTCTAACAATCTAGTTTTTGAATCTTTGAATAATAAATTCTGTAGTCGACGTTCTAGCTTTTTAAAACGCAACCCAATGAACTTATAAATTTTGAGGCTAAAGTTTTGGTTCTCTCGCATAAGATCATACATAGTTTCTATTCCTATTGGACATATTGAAGTTTTATTATCAATTGATTGTGCAAATTCATTTCGCTTTTGTTCTCCTAAAATCGCCTTCTCTCCAAAAATTTCTCCTCTTGTTAATATTGCTTTTACAATTTCATGCCCTCCTTCAGAATAGTAACCAATTTTGACCTTACCATTTTCGATCAAATAGACCTTATTTGCTGCATCTTCCTCAAAGTAAATATAATCACTCTTTTTATAGGCCTCGAAATCGTGATCCTTCTTATAATTATTCAATTTATGAGGGCATAGTACCTTAAAAAGATCAGTTTCTTCGAAAAACCATATTAAACTCATATCTTGCAGTTTTAGTAGACACCACACTCATTTGTTAAAACTTTTTAGTCCTTGCAACGCCAACAACCTTACAAACAAGTGTTAAAAAAAAGCTCAGTCAAACTGAGCTTTTCCTTATGATCATTTTACTTTTTTATATTATTGTTTTACGCATTATTTTCCTTCTTAATCAAGTTCAGAGCAGAACCTTCGTTAAACCACTGAATTTGAGAATCGTTATATGTATGATTCACTTTTATCTCGTCTTTAGAACCATCGGCATGCACTAACTCAATTGTCAAAGGCTTACCTGGAGTAAACTCATTTAAATCTAGAAAATTAAAAATATCATCTTCTTGAATCAAATCATAATCTGATTCATTGACAAACGTCAATCCGAGCATTCCTTGTTTTTTTAGATTTGTTTCATGAATCCTAGCAAATGATTTTACGATTACCGCTACTACTCCTAGATGCCGAGGTTCCATAGCTGCATGTTCTCTAGAAGATCCTTCTCCATAATTATGATCCCCTACCACTATTGATTTTACCCCAGCTGCTTTATACGCTCTTGCTACATCCGGCACACCACCAAACTCTCCGTTCAATTGGTTTTTGACAAAGTTAGTCTTCTTACCAAAGGCATTAACCGCTCCTATTAGGCAATTATTCGATATATTATCCAAATGTCCACGGTAACGTAACCAAGGTCCCGCCATAGAAATATGATCCGTTGTACATTTACCAAATGCTTTAATCAACAATTTAGCTCCTTTGATTTCATCCCCAATCGGCTCAAAAGGTGTCAACAGCTGCAAACGTTCTGATTCTGGATTCACTACTACACCAATCCCGCTACCATCAGCTACAGGCTCTAAATACCCATCATCCTTTACCTCAAAACCTTTTGGTGGCAACTCCCATCCTGTTGGCTCATCCAATCTTACTTCTTGCCCATCTTCATTAATCAGAGTATCTGTCATTGGATTAAAATCCAAACGACCTGCTATCGTGACAGCCGCTACCATCTCTGGAGAAGCTACAAAAGCGTGTGTATTTGGATTACCATCTGCACGTTTTGCAAAGTTTCTATTAAATGAATGAATGATACTATTCTTCGGTGCATTTTTTGGATCACTGTAACGTGCCCACTGCCCAATACATGGACCACATGCATTGGTGAATATTTTTGCATCTAATCTTTCGAAGACATTGAGTATTCCATCTCTATCCGCTGTGTATCGCACTTTTTCAGACCCTGGATTAATACCAAATTCTGCTTTTATTTTCAATCCTTTATCGAGAGCTTGTTGTGCTATAGAAGCAGCTCTTGACAAGTCCTCATAAGAAGAGTTCGTACAAGAACCGATTAGCCCCCACTCTACTTTTAGTGGCCAATCGTTGGCAGAAGCTTTTTTGGTCATATCTGAACCCGCTGCAGTCGAAAGATCTGGGGTAAAAGGACCATTCAACAACGGCGTTAATTCTGACAAATCAATTTCTATAACCTGATCAAAATATTGTTCTGGATTTGCGTACACCTCCGTATCAGCAGTCAAATATTCTTTTATATCATTCGCTGCATCTGCAACATCTGATCTATCCGTTGCACGTAAGTAACGCTCCATTGATTGATCATACCCAAAGGTAGAGGTTGTTGCTCCAATCTCTGCACCCATGTTACAAATAGTACCTTTTCCTGTACAGGACATTGCTGTGGCACCTGGGCCGAAATATTCTACTATTGCACCAGTTCCACCTTTTACTGTAAGAATCTCGGCTACTTTTAGAATTACATCTTTTGGCGCTGTCCATCCTGACAACTTACCTGTTAATTTAACACCAATAAGTTTTGGGAATTTTAGTTCCCATGCCATACCTGCCATAACATCTACGGCATCTGCACCACCTACTCCAATAGCCACCATTCCTAATCCACCTGCATTTACTGTATGTGAATCTGTTCCAATCATCATTCCCCCAGGAAATGCATAATTTTCAAGTACTACTTGGTGAATAATTCCTGCTCCAGGTTTCCAAAAACCAATTCCATATTTATTAGAAACGGATTCTAAGAAATCAAACACTTCGCTACTTATGTCGTTTGCATGTTTCAAATCCACAGCGGCACCTTGTTTTGCTTGGATCAAATGATCGCAATGCACTGTTGTAGGCACTGCAACTTTGGGTTTTCCTGCCTGCATAAATTGCAATAACGCCATCTGCGCAGTTGCATCTTGGCAAGCAATACGATCTGGTGCAAAATCTACATAATCCTTTCCTCTGGCAAAAGCCTTTGAAGGGGTTCCATCCCATAAGTGGGAATATAAAATTTTCTCAGAAAGAGTTAGTGGTTTACCTACGACTTCACGTGCTGCATCAACACGTGTTGTCATTTGTGCGTAAACCTTTTTAATCATGTCGATATCAAATGCCATAAGATTTATTTCTAATTTTTGTTTGCAATTTTACATTCACTAAGATACGAAAATATGAAATGTCTTCAGAGAAGACAGACAAAATATACAATCATTTTGAAGAAAGAAAAAACCTCTTCAATTTCATATCATAAAAAAAGTCTGAATCAGCAGATTCAGACTTTTATATATGTTCGACATGGTACTAATCCACTATATTACTAACAACTTGCTCGAAGGCTTAAATTTGGTCAAATTAATGCCATCCACTGCCGCCTGATACTCTGCAATATTTGGGGTTCTACCCAAAACGGTAGATAATACCACAACCGGAGTTGATGATAACAAAGATTCTCCTTTTTTCTCGTTTGAATCCTTTACAACTCGTCCTTGAAACAAACGTGTCGAAGTAGCCATTACGGTATCCCCTGGCTCTGCTTTTTCTTGATTTCCCATACATAGGTTACACCCTGGACGTTCCAAATACAACATATTCTCATACTTAGTACGTGCTGCTGCTTTTGGTGCGTTGTCATCAAATTCGAATCCAGAATATTTAGTCAATACTTCCCAATCTCCTTCTTCTTTTAATTCGTCTACGATATTATACGTTGGGGGTGCAACTACCAGAGGTGCTTTAAAAACAACCTTCCCTTCTTGAGCTTCTATGTTTTTCAACATCTGCGCCAATATTTTCATATCTCCTTTGTGAACCATACAAGATCCTACAAAACCAAGATCTACTTTTTTGGTTCCTCCATAATAGGATAATGGTCGGATAGTATCATGTGTATATCGCTTAGAAACATCGTCATTATTCACATCTGGATCTGCAATCATAGGCTCGATAATCTGATCCAAATCGATCTCTACCTCTGCATAATATTTTGCACTAGCATCAGGAGCCAAAGCTGGTTTTTCACCTGATTTGATCTCTGCAATTCTCTTATCAGCAATTGCTATCAATCCTTGAAGCACTTGCTTTTCATTATCCATTCCTTTTTCGATCATGATCTGGATTCTTCCTTTTGCGATCTCCAAAGACTCTATTAATGTAGCGTCCTCAGAAATACAGATAGAAGCCTTTGCTTTCATTTCTGCTGTCCAATCAGTAAACGTAAAAGCCTGATCAGCTGTAAGCGTTCCTATATGTACTTCTATCACTTTACCCTGAAATACATTTTCTCCATCAAACTGTTGCAACATTTGCGATTGAGTAGCATGAACCACATCACGAAAATCCATGTAATCCTTCATCGCTCCTTTAAAAGTTACTTTGACAGATTGCGGAATTGGCATAGAAGCTTCTCCGGTAGCCAAAGCAAGTGCAACTGTTCCAGAATCCGCTCCAAAAGCAACCCCCTTAGACATTCTAGTATGTGAATCTCCTCCTATGATAATAGCCCAATCATCTACAGTGATATCATTCAACACCTTATGTATCACATCGGTCATTGCGTGGTATTTCCCTTTTGGATCACGTGCTGTAATAAGACCAAAGTCATTCATAAACTGCATCAATCTCGGAATATTTGCTTTGGATTTATCATCCCACACAGAAGCGGTATGACATCCCGATTGATAAGCTCCATCGACAATCGGTGAAATCACCGTAGCCGCCATCATCTCTAATTCTTGAGATGTCATGAGTCCTGTTGTATCCTGCGAACCTACTATATTTACCTCTACACGAACATCAGAACCTGCATGTAAAGTTTTTCCTGGAGTGGTTCCTACAGCATTTTTATTAAATATTTTTTCTACTGCAGTCATCCCTTGATCTGCAACAGATACTTCTTTGGATGCTGCAAATACTGGTACTACATCAACACCTAGCACCTTTGATGCGAAGGTCTGGAGTTTTTTTCCAAATACTACAGCGTACGAACCTCCTGCTTTTATAAACTCTAATTTTTGAGGGGTTAATGCTGTTGATATATCCGCCAACTCTTGATCTCCGTTATATAATTTTTTCTCTTTGGTATTAACCGTAAGAACAGTTCCTGTAGCAACAGAGTACACTTCTTCTAAAACGGGTTCTCCATCAGCGTCTCTGACAGTATTACCGTCTGCATCTTTCTTTTTTACCCAGTTTTTTAGATCGATTCCAATACCACCAGTCACTCCTACCGTAGTAAGAAAGATTGGAGAAATTCCATTTGTTCCGGCAATAATTGGAGCTATATTAATAAAAGGAACATAAGGGCTAGATTTAACCCCTGTCCATAATGCTACATTATTTACACCCGACATTCTAGAAGAGCCAACACCCATTGTACCTTTTTCTGCAATCAACATTACCCTCTTATCAGGATGTTGTTCTTGCAGTGCCAAGAGTTCTTTTTGCTGCTCTCTATTATGTTCAAAAATACACTGCCCGTGTAATTCTCGATCTGATCTAGAGTGTGCATCTCCTCCTGGAGAAAGCAAATCCGTAGAAATATCTCCTACTCCAGCAATAAATGTCACTACTTCTATCTTTTCTTCTACATCAGGGAGTTTGGTAAAAAACTCTGCCTTGGCATAGCTTTCTATAAGCTCTTTTGCTATTTCATTACCACTTTTGAATGCTTGTTCCAGACGATCTGTATCCGCCTCATAAAGAAAAACCTGCGTTTTTAGAACCGCTGCAGCTTCTTTGGCAAGAGCAACATCAGTACCTAAGGCAATATCCAATAACACTTCAATGGAAGCCCCACCTTTCATATGCGCCAATTGCTCAAAAGCAAATGCAGGCGTAATTTCACTTAATACAGATTCACCAAGAATAATCTCTTTCAAAAACTTGGCTTTCACACCAGCAGCACTCGTAGTACCTGGTAACACATTATAGATAAAAAAGTTTAGAGAATCTTCTCTATACTCATTATCTACATCTTTAATTTGTGTAATGATTTCGCTTAGTAATTCAGCACCATCCACTGGTTTTGGATGTAACCCTAATTCTTTTCGCTCTTCAATTTCCTTTAGATACTCTTTATAAATGCTCATGTAATAGAATTCTTTTTCAATGTTAAATACAGATTTAAAAAACAACAATCGGCGCATCACTCGCAAATTATTTGCACCCTATTACAAGCTATATGTGACGCATAAAAAAAACCGCACAAAGCTTGTTATATATTGTTAATTTTTTTAAGTTTTGCGAAATTACAAAATTTATACAAACATTTAAAAAGAATAAGTATCTTCAAACAAAATATTGTATTTATTTACTATAACATCATTTAAAATCAAAATATTTATTGATTTCATATTTTTTTAGTCTAAAATTGATGTTTTACAGACTACTCCACTAAAAAAAGCCTTTACCCCACGAGACATTTCTGAAATAAAAACACCAACTGTGTATTACACTATTTTGCAAATTTGATCTATCGGGTCTTATTTTTCTGGAAAGCACTACTATCATGTCATATTATCTTGACAAATTCCCCTTTTCCTTAAACAAAAAGAAAGGAACTTCAGTATATCTCCAAGTAATACCATTTAAAAAATAATTACAGGCTAACACTTCGGTTCTTTTTCTACTATTTTTTCGCTAAAAAATTAAATCGTAGCTAAGGCTATTCTTGAGTTTTAGAGCTCAAACTAGCGAAAAATAATTCAATTATTTTAACCGACAATTACATTTTAACTGGTATAATTTTCAATCTATAAACGACATGGGGTTCTCTTACATCCAGTTGTTTTTCAACAAAATTCAGGCTTTTTTTGCACAAAAAAACCTACAAAATCAAAAGAAGACCTTGTAGGTTCATGTATATTTCTTGCATTGTTTTTCTAGACAGACTAAAACAAACTCTTAATAATGGTCTCTGTAGTAATCCCTTCTGCTTCTGCTTTGTAATTTTTTATAATCCGATGTCTCAATATACCAATAGCTACAGCCTGTACATCTTCAATATCCGGAGAAAATTTACCATTAATTGCGGCATGTGTTTTGGCTCCCAAAATCAAATTCTGAGAAGCTCTAGGGCCAGCTCCCCAGTCAATATATTGTTTCACTAATTCTGCTGCTGCATCGCTATTCGGTCTTGTTTTGCCCACAATCCCAACGGCGTACTCTATTACATTATCAGCTACAGGAATACGTCGTACTAATTGCTGTATCTCGACGATCTCCTTTGCAGAAAACAAAGATTTTACTTGCTTAGGAGCACTCCCTGTGGTACTTTTTACTACATCCACCTCTTCTTCAAAACTTGGATACGCTAGTTCTATTGCAAACATAAACCGATCCAATTGCGCCTCTGGCAATGGATACGTACCTTCTTGTTCGATAGGATTCTGTGTTGCCAAAACAAAGTAAGGCAAATCCAGTTTATAATGATGACCTGCCACTGTTACAGAACGCTCTTGCATTGCTTCTAATAATGCTGCCTGCGTTTTGGGTGGTGTCCTATTAATCTCATCAGCCAAAATAATATTAGAAAACACTGGACCTTTTATAAACTTAAACTGTCTCGATTCATCCAGAATCTCACTTCCCAAAATGTCGCTAGGCATCAAATCTGGTGTAAATTGAATTCTCTTAAAATCCAACCCCAATGCTTGAGAAATCGTATTAACCATTAACGTTTTTGCCAATCCCGGAACACCTATTAGTAGTGCATGTCCTCCAGAATAAATAGCGATCAATATTTCATTGATTACACTATTTTGACCGATAATAATTTTTGAAATCTCTTTTTTTAGTTGTTGGTGTTTTACTACCAATTGTTCTACTGCTGCAACGTCTGACATAGTTTTTACTACTTTTTTAGCCAATTACTAGTATAATCACATTCTCTGTATTCTCCATTAATTTTGATATAGGTTTCCCCTATCTTCTCTTTTTGCCAAGCCTCGACAGCATCAAGCTGTTTTTCTTTGAGTGCTAATTCCTGTATTTTGATGTAATCTTTTGCATAGTCCGCTACATGCTCATCATACCGATTAGTTACGGTAATTATCTTAAACTTCTTCTTACCTGTTCGATCCTGATCCGGAATTATTTTAGAAATCTCTCCCGTTTTCAACTTAGAAACCTGCTCATAAAGCAAAGGATCTATTTTCGTTAATTCAAATCTGGTATCACCAGTAGTTGGATTAATTAATTGTCCACCATCTCCTCGAGTTTCTTTCTCATCACTAAAACGTCTTGCAATATCCTCAAATTTTGCATCACCTGCGATCAATAACGTACGAATAGAATCTACGCGTTTTTTTGCTTCATTAATCGTTGCTTCTGTTACATCTGGAATTAACAATATGTGGCGCACATCTACTTCCTGCCCCTTGATCTTGTCTACTGTAAGAATGTGATATCCAAAATCCGTTTTGAACGGCTCACTAATCTCTCCTTCTTGTAAACTAAAAGCGGCATCTTTGAACTCTTTTGCAAATGGATCTTGTCTAGAAATGGTATATTTTCCTCCACTAGATCTAGATCCTGGATCTTTGGAGTACAATACTGCTTTAGTTGCAAAACTAGCTCCATTCTCTAGCACGTCGGTGCGGTATTGATTCAATTTATCCAAGACAATTTTGACTTCCTCTTCAGGAACTTTCGGTTCAATCACAATCTGTGCGATTTCGATTTCTGTACCGAAAAGTGGACGATCTTCTTTTGGTATTTTTTTAAAAAAGTCGCGTACCTCCTCTGGAGTAATCTCAACCTCTTCGACTACTTTCTTCTGCATTTCTTGAGATAACCTGTTGTCTTTATTGATTTCAAAAAGTTCTTTTTTGAAATCTTGCATATTATCTTTCTTATAAAAATCAAGCATCTTCTCCTCTGTACCAATCTGCTCTTTCATGTAGTTCACTTGCTTATCCACATAATCTTCAATCTCGGCATCAGAAACAGGAATACTATCTTGTACGGCATGATGAGCATATAACTTGTTCTCCAAAAGACTTCCTGCTAATTCACATCTTGACACATCTTCGGTGGAAACACCTTGTGATTTGAGCTCGATATACGCCTTATCTATATCACTATCCAAAACCACATATTTTCCAACTACAGCTGCTACACCATCTACTTTTATTTTCTCAAACCCTTGTTCTGTTGATACTGCAACTTTAGTCGTTTCTTGAACATCTTCTAACTCTTCATAAGGAATCAGTTCTTGATCAACGACTCCTTGTCCCACCTTAGCCACGCTATCCCGGACAATTTCTACTGGAGTCCCGATTGAATCTGTAGCTTTTACTGTTTGACCTTGCACAAATACAGTACAAAAAACTGTAACAAACACTACAGTACTTTTTTTAATTATAAATTTCAAATTGTTCGTTTTTAATGGCATCCTTCGTAATATCCTTTTCTAATTTCTTTACCAGCGCTAGTCTCCTCTTGTTATGAATGATCTGTCTTATCATAGATTCTATATAACTCAGGGGAGCTCTTTCATTGCGATATAAAACTTCTTCTATTTTTATCAAATATACACCTAGTGAATCTTTTAATTGCAAAAGCCCTTCGTTTTTTAATATCTCTTCGCGCTTTTTATTTCGCAAAACAGGCACTTTTCGAATAATCTGATCAAATTCTACCCAAACACTATCATTTAGTGACGAGGCTTTATAAGCAAATTTCATATCATTAATTTGACGCTTGTCTTCATCATTAAAACGACTAAAAGATCTCCGCGTTGCAGCTATTTCTGAAAACGACTTATCCAAATGCAAATAGCGTACTTTTACTAGTTCTTTATTCAGATTAAAATTACGCTTATTTTTATTATAATATGCTTCTAACTCTTGGGTAGTGATTACGGTGTCCAGTGTTTTTGCAACTAAAGCATCTTTATACACCTTTGTATACAGAGAGTTTTTGTAATCCGACACCAACTTATCCAATCCTTTTTTCTCAGCTTCTGTAAGATTCTCCTCTGCACGATCCAAGAACAGCCTTTTGGTAGCCCATTCCGTCACAAAATTGCCTACCACAGCAGCGCTATCAGCTTTTGTCGTATTTGTTTCGATCAAGCCTTCTACATCTTCCTTGAAAAGATACACATCATTTACACGAGCAATGACACTGGCGTCCTGTTTGTTCCCACAAGCGACTAGGGCAAAAAATATGATGATAATTGCGTATCGCATGCTATTTTTGCAATTCTTTTTTAACTTTTTTGAGTGTTTTTTTATTCACTACAACAGGATATTTTGCTCGCAACTCTTTGAGCCAACTAGCTTCTAGATCCTTCTGATAGTCATTAATCACACGCCCTTTGGTCTCTTCTAATTTCTGAGGTCCTGCCGGCAAAACATCAGTCACTTCTAAAATTGTATAATATCCTTCTTTCTCAAAAAATTGTACTTTTTCTTTTTCGACCACAAAACCTTCTGGCAACACCTTGTCACCCTTTGCATAAATCTCTTCGGTAAAGATTGCATTCGAAGAAGCCTCTGCATTTATCTTTTCTTTGATTTCTTCTACGCTGCTACCGGCATCCCACAGACTTTTTATTTGGTCTGCGATTTCTTTTTTCTCTGTGGACACCTTTTGTATTTTGTATCGTTCTTTGGATAGATAATTTGCACTGTTGGCTTCAAAATACTTTTGCAAACCTACAGAATCTGTTTTGGCTGTATTCCAAATTTTGTTTTCCATTAGATCAAAAAGTAACAAACCATCTCGATACTCTGTCATGACTACTGCAAAATCTTCATTATCTCTTTCCAAATTTGCTTCATAATACGAAAGTAATGTTTGGGAAACATATTTTTGATATGCTTGTTTTACATACCCATCCACATCCTCGATACGTTTATTTAGATTTCCTTTCTTCAAAAAACCTCCAAATTTGGCGTAGGTATATGTACTATCTTTGATTTTCATCAATGGCGCTTCATACGCTTCTCCAACAAAAGAAAGCCCCGCCAAGCTATCGCCCACTTTTATTTTATCCTTGAAAAAATCCACTACGGTTGCACTGACATCCGTAACACCGTATTGTTTTTTAATTTTTTCGATAAAAGCATTTGTAATAAGCTTTGATCTTGAATCACGTTTAATTTTTTCTGCCAACTCAGCTTTGACTTCATCAAAAGTATCTGGCTTATGTTTTTCTATCAATTTGATAATATGCCACCCAAAATTAGATTTCACTGGTTTAGAATACGAATTTGGTTTTTCTAGAGCAAATGCAGCTTTCTCAAATGCTGGTGCATTAAGATCTCCCATAGCGAATTTTTTGAGCACTCCTCCTTTAGCTGCTGTAAAACGATCTTCGCTAAACTGAGATGCTAATGTTTCGAACTCTGCTCCTTTTTCTAATTGCGTATAAATATCATTAATTTTTTCTTTAACGGCAGTAATGGTATCCGCAGAAGTGACTGCTAACATGATGTGTGCTGTAGTAATCTGACCAGAGGCTTTTCTTCGATCATTTACTTTTAGAATATGATAACCAAATTGTGTTTTGAAAGGTTCTGAAACAGCTCCTACTTTGGTATCAAAAGCAGCTTTCTCAAAAGGATACACCATTCTAAAAGCAGAAAACCATCCTAAATCCCCACTGTTCTCGGCCGCGGATGGATCCTCACTGTACTCCTTGGCAACCACACCAAAATCTTCACCTTTTACTATACGTGCTCGTGCTTCTTGTATTTTATTGTATGCCTTAAGTGTATCTGCAGGAGTCGCACCTGACTTCATTTGAATCAAAATATGACTTGCGTTTACAGACTCTTGTTGATGTTCGAAGGCTTCTTTTACCAAATCGTCTGTCACATTTGTATCTGTAAGATAACTCCCAGCAAGTTGTTGACGGTACCCCGCCAATTCATCAATATAAGATTTCTTCTTATCTAACCCATTAGCTATTGCCGATTTGATCTTCAATTTATAATCTATAAATAACTTCAAATATTCATCGACATTTTTTTGAGACTCGTCCTTTACTAAGTCCAAATTTTTTAAATATACCCTTTTAAACTCCTTGGGATAAACAGGAGTTTCGGCAATGGTCAGTAACGGTTTTTGTTTTTTCTGTGCGGTACTTGTTGTAATTGCTCCCAACACGACAAAAGTAGCGCATAGGAGTTCCTTAACCCTTATATTAATCATGATTGCTTTTTAGATAAAAATTCAAAAAAATAATTTTATTCGGCATTGTATATATAAAATACTTCTTGCAAATCTCACAAAAATACTAATTCTACGATGTTTCGCAAGTGTTAATACAACGAATGTAACTAATAAATAGTATCCTTGAGAAACAGAAGCAGTATTCTGCATTTAAAACAAATGATCTGTAAATTTATATCGATATTTACACTCATACTATGAACCCGCATTCTATTTATTATTACTTTGGAAAGACTATTAAAACTAATTTGGGATTTTAGAGGGCCAGATGCCGAAAAAACTGCTAAACATCACGAAATTCACTTAGGAGAATACCTCAAACAACAACAACTCTCTTTAAACATCTCTGGAGTTGAAAAGCTACATGAAATGCATCACCTAGCCTACATTGTTGTAACAGATAGTGAAATGAAAAACGTCCGAGATGCACTCAAACCACATCGAGGAACATTGTACGAACCTACATAACAACATACTACACTTATTATTCAAGAGGACCATCAGATCCCCTTTTCTTGAACAATACCAGCCAAAATGTACTTATAGCCCAATATAATTAAACTATTTTCGCTAGTTTGAACTATAAACTTCCAGCATAGCCGCGGCTACGGTTTAATTTTCTAATGAAAAAATAATGGAGAAAAGAGTTATAGCATTTGTTGCTTGAATTTACCGGAAAGAAAAATTAAGATTTTTTTGTTTCAGCTTCAGTAGAAACATCAAGCATAGCCGTAGTTATGGTTTATTTTTATGCTGAAGCTGAGGCGAAAAAAGAAAATTTTAGCCCTGTAAATTAAAAGGATAAATGGTATTAATACCAAATTAGCTATATAATGATGTATATCGTCTTGTTCTTATCTATTTAAATACCTTGCCCCTAATATTCCATGGCTAAGGCTATGCAATAGAATCACAGTGTTTTTTACATATAAAACAGTATCATTAACACAAATTTATACACCCAAATAGTATAATTAGTAGCCTATAATTATTTTAAAAAAAATGATACAACTCCCGAATAGTAACCAAATAATTGACATAACTATAAATCCAACACTAGTAAAAAGACCCTATACATTACTGAATAGGGCCTTTTTAAAACTTTTTTTTGACGCGATAGTTCATCCATCTATTATCGGCTGTAATTTGGTGACTCTTTTGTAATAGTTACATCATGCGGGTGACTCTCATTAATACCACTCGCTGTAATCTTTACAAAGCGCCCAGTATTTTTGAGTGTTTCTACATCTTTGGCTCCACAATATCCCATGCCCGCTCTCAATCCACCAACAAACTGATGGATACTCTCATACAAATCTCCTTTGTACGCCACGCGACCAACAATCCCTTCTGGGACTAACTTTTTGATATCATCCTCTACATCCTGAAAATAACGATCTTTAGAACCTTTTTTCATAGCTTCTACTGATCCCATTCCACGATAGGTTTTATACTTTCTGCCTTCGTAGATTACCGTTTCTCCTGGAGACTCTTTGGTCCCTGCGAGTAACGAACCTAACATCACAGTATCAGCTCCTGCCGCAATTGCTTTTGGAATATCTCCTGTATATCGAATCCCACCATCTGCAATCACTGGAACACCACTGCCTTTGATCGCAGCTGCCACCTCAAGTACAGCGGAGAATTGAGGAAAACCAACCCCTGCCACTACTCTTGTAGTACAAATAGAACCAGGTCCTATCCCTACTTTGACTGCGTCAGCTCCTGCTTCAACCAAATACTTTGCTGCTTCAGCTGTAGCGACATTCCCTACTACCACATCTAATTCTGGAAATTCCTTTTTTACTTCTTTGAGCACCTCTACGACGGTTTTGGTATGCCCATGCGCCGTGTCAATCACTACTGCATCCACACCTGCTTTTACCAAAGCAGCAGCCCTCTCCACCGCATCACTTGTAACTCCCAAAGCAGCAGCTACACGCAAACGACCATATTGATCTTTGTTCGCAATAGGATTTTGTGTCAACTTTGTAATATCTCTAAAAGTGATCAATCCTACCAATGCATTATTCTCATCTATTACAGGTAATTTTTCTATTTTATGTTGCTGCAATACACTTTCCGCTTCTTCTAATGATGTTCCTTGAGCTACAGTAACCAAGTTCTCACTTGTCATTACCTCGACAATTGGTCTATCTAAGTTTTTTTCAAAACGCAAATCACGATTCGTAACAATCCCTAACAGCTTATCATCTTTGTCTACAATCGGAATACCTCCAATACTAAACTCTGCCATGTGTGCTTTTGCATCACGAACCACACTATCCAACGGCAATGTAACGGGATCAATGATCATTCCGCTCTCTGCACGCTTCACTTTACGAACTTTTTTAGCCTGAGCTTCTATCGACATATTCTTATGCAATACTCCGATACCACCCTCACGCGCCATGGCAATAGCCATTTTTGATTCCGTTACAGTATCCATTGCAGCGGACACAATTGGAACATTGATCGTAATGTTTTTTGTAAATTTTGTTTGAATATTTACTTCTCGTGGTAACACTTCTGAAAAAGCAGGAACTAAAAGTACGTCATCGTAGGTAAGACCTTCTCCAAGAATTTTGGACTCGTGTGCTGTCATGGCAATTACTATTTAATTGCGAGCAAATATACTACTTTTTGACAATTTAATAGCACTATTAACTGACAAAAATATTTATTCTTGAATTGTTTAAAACCTATTGAATTCGCTATGGGAATACTATTTTTTATTTTTTTTGCTATTTCCTTCTCTTATCCTACTATTCTCAAGCTCAAAAAACAACTTTGGATGGCTGACAAAAAACTATCAAAACCAAGATCTCTAAGCTGCTATTTTCTCAAAGGCGATATAATTAACCAAAACACCTTTTTTGTCATACAAAGGCATTCCTTTGATACTACATTTGTAGGTACTCTCATCTTTTCTATAATTCAACACTACTTCATCAAAAGGTAATTCCTGACGTACTGCCTGTCGTATTTTATTCGATACCACAGGACATGTGTTTTTCCCTTGAAACATTTTTGGAGACGCTCCGACAACTTCATCCTGAGCATAGCCGTTCATTTGAAAAATATTATGAGTTGCATACACAATTGATAATTCTGGGGTTGTGATAACAATAACCATCTTATCTACCGTTAATTCTCTCAAAAAATCAGCCTCTAAACTCCATTTTTTTCCCAGCTCCTTGAGTCTTATCAAATCCTCTTTAAAGCTAATCATCGTATTGTAATTTTCTATATGAAAATTCCATGATAACAACGGCATTACTTTACTAACAGTAGCGCTATTATAATAATTGGCAGCAGCGCTATCATACATCCTTAAATCACCCATACATCTATAAATAATACCTACACAAATTAAAATCTATTTTTATGTCGCATGAAAATAAACAAATCGACTATACTACATCCATTCTACTATTCTACATCCATGAAAACATTCAATATCATCAAAAAAAGAAACTATTAATCAGTTCCATTGCGCAGGAATGCAAAATTATTAAATCTAAATTGGTATTCTGGCTAAACAAGCGTTAAAATCATCTTGCATACACTACACCAAGAACTTCTACTAATTTCAGAACAAAATTAGGTGCCAAAAGCTCAAAAAATCACCAAAACACTCATAATAAGTACATACAAATACGCTACTCCTTCCAAAATTACTATTAAAACCTTAAAAAAAATGATCACAAGTTAATAATTCACTTCTTTTCTACTTTTTTTCATTAGAAATTAAACCGTAACCAATCTTCAGGCCTGAATGTTGTAGCTTCCTCTAGCGAAAAGTACTTTAGTCTACCGCTACATTTCAAAATGATCTAATTTTTTCTTTTTATTACATTCTTTCTTATATCTTATGAAACGGATATATCAATCAAGACCTACAGCTTCGACTTATACAAATCAGCTATATTAATGTCATATACCGACTTGTTCTTTTTCCACCTAAATGCCTTGCTAATAAACCCCATAGCTAAGGCTATACAATAGCATCACGATGTTTTTACATAAAAAAATGACAGTGTCCTTAATACGAATTCAAACACCTAATTGACACAAAACAAAAAAGTTTAAACCGCTTCTATGCATAGACGCAGAGTTCTCATTATCTTTGTGGCCATGGAAGACATTAAATCATCAGGCGAAACCCAACTTTTTGGTATCCGAGCAGTATTAGAAGCAATCCACTCAGGAAAAATTATCGACAAAGTATTTTTGCAAAAGGGGCTACAAGGTAGTTTGAGTCGTGAATTACAAAAAACACTCAAGGAACACCGTATAAATACAGCCGAAGTACCTGTAGAGAAACTCAACAGGCTTACACGCAAAAATCACCAAGGCGTTGTTGCCTTTACTTCTCCTGTTGCGTTTCATGATCTAGAAGAACTTGTTATCACTACAGTCGAGTCAGGTCAGACTCCACTTTTTTTACTTCTTGATCAATTATCTGATGTTCGTAATTTTGGTGCGATTATCCGTACAGCTGCCTGTGTAGGAGTTCATGGAATTATTATTCAGAAAAAAGGAGGCGCTCCAGTAAGTGCAGACACCATTAAAACTTCGGCTGGCGCCATATTTTCTATCCCTATATGCAAAGTTGACCATATCAAAGATGCCATCTACTACATGCAAGCTTCAGGAATACAAGTAGTCGCAGCTACAGAAAAAACAGACAGCTTACTTTATGAAACAGATTTTCAAAAACCTACTGCTATCATTATGGGTAGTGAAGGAAAAGGTGTTTCTCCTGCCATACTAAAACTCGCTGACGCCAAAGCAAAACTACCTATGGTTGGAAAAATATCTTCGCTCAATGTTTCTGTTGCCTGTGGTGCTATTCTATACGAAGTGGTAAGACAACGCTTTGATTCGTAAAGCTACACACTAGCAAGCAATTCATAAATTTTCTGAACTCGAAGTAGTGTCCAAGGGTTTGAAATTATACACAACATGTATACCATCCTCTAACTCTTGAGTCCTATCTGCATCTGGATTTAATTCTGGCTCAGGCTCTGGTGGTGGCTTAGGAGAAAAGTTACCATCTTCGTCAAATTGTTGCATGAATTCATCCTCCTCCTCTTCATAATTTGGATATTCCCACTTGTATTTTGGAGGCTGTACAATTCCTTGTTTCAAAATTACAGCTAATCCAAATCCTGCAAATAACCCCGACAAATGTCCCTCCCAAGAAATTTCTGGATCTATAGGCGCCGCATACCATATCAAACTACCGTATACAAATACCACTACGAATGACAGTGCCATAAGTCTGAAGTGACGTGCCAAAATCCCTTTGAGAAACAAAAAACCAAACAACATATAAATCACCCCACTAGCTCCAATATGATAAGAAGGCCTACCGAGAAGCCAAGTACCAATTCCTGTTACCAAAAAACCAAATAATAATACTCTCCAAGCTATTCGACTATAAAAGTAAAACAATGCAGTGGACAGAATTAATAAGGGCAAGGTATTATGCCACAAATGTTGGATATCTCCATGGATAAATGGTGAAAATAAAATCCCTCGTAATCCTTTAATTGTATGCGGACGTACCCCAAAGCGATTAAAGTCAAACCCAAACCGTAGTTCGAACCAAAATACCATCCAGATAGCCAGTACAAAGAGTAATGGCCACACTATCATGGTCAGATTAAATTCAAAAGCTGTTCTTTTTTGCGTATTCATGTCAACTTTTAGTCAAAAAAAGCTCCAAAACTTACACATCAGCAATATTGTCATGCAACAGCATTTAATCTGTAATCAGAAAAAGGCAAAAATTAGTATGTTTAGTACATCAAACTAGCTATAGTAATCTTGGTTCTGACCGCTTAGCGTTAACAAAAAAGATCCTTATCATTTAACAAGTTCTAAAACCCAAAGTCATAACACCTACATCAAGACAGGAAGGTGTTCTCTTTATCTACATAGTGTGTTTCCTCTCCAAAATCAATCTTTCATAAAGACTCATAGCACTTCTTTCTACACAAAAAATACTTGAATATCTCTACAATTCCAAAAGAAAAAAATACTAGTATATATTAATTGACAATCATTTTTATCATCACACTATTATTGGCATTGGCCATTTTGATAAGATAAGCTCCAGTCGCTAGTCGTTCCGACAAATTCATCTCTAAAGTGTTTTTACCGAAAGAATTTTTGGTTGCTCGATAGACTTGATGTCCTGCGATGTTATACACTGTTATTGTTGTATTTCCAAGCGTTTGAGCACCTCTTATTGTAAACTCTCCATTATTTGGATTAGGTGTTACACTAAAAGAAGATGATTTTTTGAAAGAATTATTAGAAAGAGTCTGATCAACAAAACTGTACGAAGTTGTCCCAATATTCTGACCATAAGAATTTTTTGCTCCATTACCATCATTATAATCCACATTCATCACGTTCTCTGCCTGAATTCCTGCATTACCAAGATCTACAGCAATGGGATCATCATTTGACAATAAGCTAATTGAACCAGAAGAGGGCGACCCACCTACAGAAAATTCTACAATCTCTATATCCGAACCTGACAATGCAATAGTACCAGTACTGGAAGCAAAACTATAGAAATCCTTTGAACCATCTCCTACCCCTAATTGTGTTAGAAGATCTGCGTCCAAAAATCCACTTACTTCCCAAACACCAACAGAAGCTGACCCTAGATTAACAGGGATTCCAGCATCTACAATAATCATAAAAGTAGAGTCCGCATAATCTGTATTTGAAACCACATTCGAAGAAACTGCATTCAACGTAAATATGTATTGATTAGAAACATCTTGTCGTATTTCATAATCATAGGTCGATTGCGCAATAGCTGTAAAAGTTAAAGCTAAAAATATAATAACTGAGGATAATTTTTTTTTCATGTTGAAGGAATTAAGATTTAGGGTAATTTACTTCTAAGTTTAAAAATCAAAATATTTGCTATATTCTCTGGATTTGCAAGAATATTATTTCTTACTACTAATACATCATTGAGGCTTCCAGAAAATTTAACCTCTCCATCCAAATACAAATCACTCGTAAGGTAGCCTGTAGGATTATAAATTAACAGATTAACACTATTACTGACATCATTTAATATCGTATCTCTAATCGCCAATGGATCATTATTAGCTCCAAACATTAGAACCTCTCCATCTCCGTTTGCATCACCTGCCCACATTCCCAAAGTACCTGCTGGCATTCCAAAATTAGTTTGTGCTTCTGTTCCAAAAGTCGCAATACCTGCAGCTGTAGTAAAGTCTGCAATTACTGCTGTCCCGGACAAAGACACAGGATCTTTTGACATTATGCCCAAGTGGTTACGATGCTTAATGACTACATAATAGTCCCCAGGAGGAGTCGTAAATTCTAAAGGGTTATTTCTTACATTAATAACCATACCATCTCTTCGTAACAATCCAGATTTACCAGATACTACAACGGTATTATCGGTAGCATCACGTAATTCTACCCAAATCCAATCCACAATGCTACTAGATTCAGGGATCATAGCCCCAAAAATTGAAGGGATTTGTACCTGCTCTCCGTCTCCATAGGGAGAGGTTGTAGGCAAATACCCTAATTGACGAAGATCATCTCGCATTAATCCATCAGTACTACCCAGCATTGCTCCTTGCAAGTATACCTGAGGAGACAATAATACGGTTGCTGATACCACTGTGAGATCAAAGTTGACACTTGCACTTATCGAACAATTAGAAAAATTTACTGTTGCGGTATATATTCCTGCATCTGTTGTCACAAGATCCGCACTAATAAAAGCTTCTGTACCTGTTGCAGTAAAGGTATTAGGTCCACTCCAAGCAACACTACCTGAAAAATTGTCTCCTAATGCCAGTGACAAAGACTGTCCTTCTGTCACTGTTATTGATGTTGCCACTGGACTTAGTTCCGCCCCATCGACACTGGCTTGAGTCAAAAGTGCATAACTCGAATCATATACCCGCACAGTTACAGGGACACGTTCGGTCTCACTACCACAAGCACTAGAATAAGTAGCCACGTAATAAATTCCTGTTTCCAAGAATTCATATAATGGATTGGGATCTGCATCTGTTCCTGGAGGATTCAATACAGTAACACTCGTCTCAGAGTCGTACCATCTCAAATCAAAACCATTTGCAGTAGTTGCTACCAAATCATTAACTCTTGGATTTGCACTAGCACAAAATTCTTGTAGACTATTCGTTACCGGCTCTGGAATTTTTATCTGCACACCATTTAAAGTATACACAGATCCACACACTGGCCCTGAAAAATCATACGTAATATCATATATACCCGGATCCGAAACCTCCATATCAATCACACCTGTACTAGAATCTATACTAAGACCAGCTGGTGTTGCTGAAAACACTCCACCAGAAGTAAAATTGAATGGTACTATTTCTTTTTGACCTGATACATCGCAAAATGCTAATCTATTATCAGAAGCTAATCTAAAACCCGTTTCTATTCCATTAAGTACTTCTATACGCTCTGTATGAGAAGCCTCAGTACAATTCGGTTCTGTAGAAGTCAATGTAATATCATACACTCCCACTGGGGTAGCTGTAAGATCGATTGTTCCAAAAGTCTGATCTGCAAAAACCAACACATTGCCATTATCACTAGGAAACGATTGCGCCGTATAATTACCAAGCAGTCCCGACGGAACATTGGGTGTTGGATTATCATCACCCTGACAAAAATTTGACACTCCGTAACTAAAGTCTGCTTCTTTGTACTCGAGGATTTTAATATCATGAAATTTTGAATCCACTGTAACGGTTGTACCGCAAGTTTTTTCTATAGAATAAGTAACTCTATATGCAATATTATTTGCTGCAGGAACACTTGACGAAAAATCAATTTCTCCAGTCACCAAATCTATCGCCAAGCCGGTCTCTGGTTGTACGGAAAAAACACCTCCTGTATCTCCTGTTATACTAGGAAAAATATTGGGGTCATCTTGACAAAAACTAAAATCTCGAATTGTACCGTCTCCTTCGACTATTTCATACCCAAAACTCGCGTCGGCTGAAGAAGGGCTAGATACCACCAATGTTTTTGTTGTAGAACAGGCTCCGCTTGTAAACGTAATTTCATAACTACCTGGTTCTACACCTGGGAATGGTCCCGTTGGCGTAATATAAATCAATCCAACACCTGCATTAGCAAATATATCAATTGGGGTAGACGAAAACGTACCGAAAACATTAGTATCCTCTTTACTGGCAACAAGAGCAGACTCCGTTGTACACCATTGCATACCACTGCCTGCTGCAGAGTTTGCAGGTGCTACAAACGAAAACCCCGTGTTCACAGCTTCACATTGTGCAAAAACATTAGTCACAACAATATTCGTAACGAATAAAAATAGTAAAATTTTTTTCATATTAATCTTATTCTCTTGTGGGGTAAAATAATTGACAATCATTAAATTGGCTGCTAAAATACTAAAAAATACCTCAATAACCACGATCAAACCGCAAAATACGTAATTTTTAGCTAATTACACATAAATTAGTAAGAAAAAACTCACTTTTATACAAAAAACAAAGAGGCCTATGCATTACACAAAGACCTCTGGAGTTGATTATACGTTTATATCTGTATTAGATCTTAAAAGCATTTTGCTGTGGATAATAAGCAACCGTATCCAATTCTTCTTCTATACGTAACAATTGGTTATACTTTGCCATACGATCACTTCTAGAAGCAGATCCTGTCTTTATTTGACCTGTATTCAAAGCTACAGCCAAATCAGCAATTGTATTATCCTCTGTCTCTCCTGAACGATGAGACATAACAGAAGTATACCCTGCGTTGTGCGCCATGTTTACAGCGGCAATTGTTTCTGTCAAAGTCCCAATTTGATTCACTTTAATTAATATAGAGTTTGCTATTCCCTCTTTTATACCTCGAGACAAACGCTCTACATTCGTTACAAACAAATCATCACCAACCAATTGCACCTTATCCCCAATCTTATCAGTCAAATACTTCCATCCTTCCCAATCATTCTCATCCATTCCATCTTCAATAGATATAATAGGGTAATTTGCCGCTAATTCTGCCAAATAATCTGCTTGTTCTTCACTAGAACGAATCACTCCTTTATCACCTTCGAATTTAGTGTAATCATATTTTCCATTTACAAAAAATTCTGCAGCAGCACAATCCAATGCTACCATTACTTCATCACCAAACTTATATCCAGCTTTTTCTACGGCAATTTTGATACTATCCAAAGCATCTTCTGTACCATCTAATGTTGGAGCAAATCCACCCTCATCGCCTACTGCAGTACTCAAACCACGATCGTGTAATACCTTTTTGAGGTTATGAAAAATCTCTGTCCCCATTTGCATCGCATGAGTAAAATTCTTGGCCTTTACAGGCATTACCATAAATTCTTGAAATGCTATAGGAGCATCACTGTGCGAACCTCCATTAATGATATTCATCATTGGTACAGGCAATGTATTTGCACTCACACCACCTACATATCGATACAATGGCATATTAAGTTCACTTGCTGCTGCTTTTGCCACAGCCAAAGAAACCCCTAGAATAGCATTTGCACCTAAGTTTGATTTATTTGGCGTTCCATCCAACTCAATCATCGTCTGATCAATCAAGTTTTGTTCAAACACACTATAACCTAATAACTTTTCTGCTATTTGGTTATTAACATTCTCTACAGCCTTGAGAACACCTTTACCCATATAATCACTTCCACCATCACGAAGTTCAACCGCCTCATGTTCTCCTGTAGAGGCTCCAGATGGCACTGCTGCTCTTCCCAAAATACCGCTCTCTGTGACTACATCTACTTCAACCGTAGGGTTACCACGTGAATCCAAAATTTGTCTTGCGTGTACATTAACTATTACGCTCATGTTTTTTATTTAAAGTTGTTATTATTAGTGTACTACCATTTAAAATATTCCTCTAGACCCATAATTTGTTCTTTTACCACATACTACTGCAATGCTATAAAAACCTAAAATCATTAAAGCCTAAAATTATATCATAACCAGTAAGATTTTCTGATACCTATATTTACTTATACAAAGTTGACAATTTAATTCTTTTTCAATTATTTATTCATAAGAAAACAAAACCATAACATTTTCTTTACTCGAATATACATCTTCGGAGTACTTGAGAATACTATTATAAGTTCTACTTCCCAATCTCATTCCTTATCTATTTCAGCAGAAAGAAACACTACTTCCTTTTCTCCTCACTATTTAGCAAAGAACCTTAGACCCCTAATCCTGTTTAAATTATGACAAAACAACGAAATCAAAACTACAATTATCAATATTATGCGAGTTTCTGCTTTTTTATATTACCGATAAATTCATCAAACAAATAAGATGCATCGTGTGGCCCTGGACTCGCCTCCGGATGATACTGAACTGAAAAACAGTTTTTATCCTTCATTTTAATACCAGCTACAGTTTGATCATTCAGATGCACATGTGTAATTTCTAAATCAGCATGTTTTTCCGTCTCTTCTCTATTAATAGCAAACCCATGATTTTGAGAAGTTATTTCACCTTTTCCTGTAAGCAAATTCTTGACAGGATGATTAATCCCACGATGTCCATTATGCATTTTATAAGTACTAATCCCATTCGCCAATGCAATAACCTGATGCCCTAAGCATATTCCAAAAAGTGGTAAATCATTTGCGATAATCTCTTTGGCAGTTTCTATTGCTTGCACAAGCGGCTTAGGATCTCCTGGACCGTTTGATAAGAAATATCCATCTGGTTCCCACGCTTTCATTTCTTCGAATGTGGTATCAAAAGGAAAAACTTTTATATAAACATCCCTTTTGGCTAAGTTTCTCAAAATATTTGTCTTGACCCCCAAGTCCAATGCTGCAATTTTATATGTCGCATTTGGCTCTCCATAAAAGTATGTTTCCTTTGTTGATACTTTGGAAGCTAACTCCAACCCATCCATACCTGGAACCTTTGCCAACTGCTCTTTCAACGCATCTATATCATCGATCTCTGTAGAGATTACAGCATTCATTGTTCCGTTTTCTCTAATATAGCTTACCAATGCCCTAGTATCGACATCTGATATTGCCAACAAATTATGACGCTCCAAATACTCTTGTAATGATCCATTAGAATCCACTCTAGAAAATTCGTAGCTGAAATTCTTAACAATAAGTCCAGCTATCTGAATATTTTTAGACTCCACTTCATCCTCATTCACTCCATAGTTCCCTATATGCGCATTGGTTGTAACCATTAGCTGCCCATAATAAGAGGGATCCGTAAATATTTCTTGATAACCGGTCATCCCAGTATTAAAACAAACTTCACCAAAGGCACTACCTTCTTTCCCTACTGCCTTTCCATGAAAAATGGTACCATCAGCTAGTAGTATAATTGCTTTTTTTCGAGATTGATATTTCATCTATTACTATTTATCGTTTTTTTTATAAAATTCTGATTGATGGAATTCAGCATTCCTATTATCCACTATAACATATGTTCTCATTCGACATACAAATTTCAAATCTCTGCAGAGAAAACATAAAAAAAGGATAAACGCTAATCGCTTATCCTTTTTTACTATATGTTACTGAGCGTCTCTCATCTACTCTTCTTCCTCTTTCTTATCAGAAGATTCTACAACAGGAGCGACAGGTTCAGCCTTCTTACTTCTACCACGTCTCGTAGTTTTCTTAGCAGCAGGTTTATTAGCATTATACAATTCGTTGTAATCTACTAACTCAATCATTGCCATATCAGCATTATCTCCAAGTCTATTACCTAGTTTGATAATACGAGTATAACCACCTGGTCTATCTCCTATTTTTGGAGCCACTTCTCTAAACAAATCAGTTACTGCATACTTACTTCTTAGTTTACTAAAAACCAAACGTCTGTTATGCGTCGTGTCTTGCTTAGATTTTGTGATAAGAGGTTCTACAAACTGCTTTAAAGCTTTTGCTTTTGCTACAGTTGTATTTATTCTCTTGTGTTCAATTAAGGAACATGCCATATTAGCCAACATTGCCTTACGGTGTGCTGTTTTTCTCCCTAAGTGATTTACTTTTTTTCCGTGTCTCATGACATTTTTTTTTAATCATCATCTTGCTACAACCCATTATTGAGGAGCAAATTATGATGGATTAGTCTTTATCTAATTTATATTTAGAAAGATCCATACCGAAGCTCAGCCCTTTCACATTTACTAATTCTTCTAACTCCGTTAAAGACTTTTTTCCAAAGTTACGGAACTTCATCAGGTCATTCTTATTGTAAGAAACAAGATCACCTAATGTATCCACTTCTGCAGCTTTTAAACAATTCAACGCACGAACGGAAAGATCCATGTCGATTAATTTTGTTTTTAACAACTGACGCATATGTAATGATTCCTCATCATATGTTTCAGTTTGTGCGATCTCATCGGCCTCTAAAGTGATACGCTCATCTGAGAATAACATAAAGTGGTGAATCAATGTTTTTGCAGCTTCAGTCAATGCATCTTTTGGATGAATTGAACCATCTGTTAAAATTTCGAAAATTAACTTTTCATAATCCGTTTTCTGCTCCACACGATAGTTCTCAATGCTATACTTAACATTTTTGATCGGTGTGTAGATAGAATCGGTAAAAATAGTTCCAAGAGGAGCATTAGGTTTTTTATTCTCTTCAGCAGGAACATACCCTCTACCCTTCTCTATGGCAACTTCCATATTTAAAGCCACCTTTTTATCCATATTACAGATAACTAAATCTGGATTTAATATTTGGAAACCTGAAATAAACTTCTGAAAATCTCCCGCAGTCAATTGTTCCTGTCCTGAGACAGAAATTGTCACCGCTTCGTTATCTATATCTTCAATCTGACGTTTGAAACGTACTTGTTTCAAGTTCAAAATAATTTCTGTAACATCTTCTACAACTCCCGCTATGGTAGAAAATTCGTGATCTACACCTTCTACACGTACAGAAGTGATCGCAAAACCTTCCAAAGAAGATAAAAGGACTCTTCGTAGCGCGTTACCAACTGTCAACCCATATCCGGGCTCCAATGGTCGAAACTCAAATTTACCTTCGAATTCCGAAGAATCGATCATGATAACTTTATCGGGCTTCTGAAAATTTAATATTGCCATATGATGTGACTGCTAAGAGTTAATGTTATTATTTAGAATATAATTCGACAATGAACTGCTCATTGATGTTTTCCGGAATCTGAATTCTAGAAGGAACAGCAACAAAAGTACCTTGTTTTGTTTCATTATTGAATGTCAACCATTCATATACTGTACTATTATTTGCCAAAGATCTTTCTACTATTTCTAGTGACTTAGATTTTTCACGAACACTAACTACGTCTCCAGTCTTTAACTGATACGAAGGAATGTTCACAATCTCACCATTTACAGTAATATGGCGGTGTGACACTAATTGTCTTGCCCCACTTCTTGTTGGTGACAATCCCATTCTATACGCTACATTATCCAACCGTGATTCACATAGTTGTAATAATACTTCACCAGTAATACCTTGTGATCTGGTTGCTTTTTCAAACATGTTTCTGAACTGACGTTCCAACACTCCATAGGTATATTTAGCTTTTTGCTTTTCCATTAACTGGACAGCATACTCACTCTTTTTTCCTCTACGTCTGTTATTTCCGTGTTGTCCTGGTGGGTAATTTCTTTTTTCGAAAGCTTTATCATCTCCGAAGATTGCTTCGCCAAACTTACGGGCGATTCGAGTTTTTGGACCAATATATCTTGCCATTACTAGAATTAAATTAGTTAAAGAGGTACCTGTGAATTAAGGTCTGTCCTTCGACAAGCAGCATCCTCCATTTAAATTAAATAAATTTTTTTGCAAAAATACAGTTTAATACTGTATTATCGTAATTTTATTATACAAAAAGACATCATATAATAATTATATGATATCTTTTTGTTAAAAAAGTTCCTAAAATTACTTAGGACAGTACTATACTCTACGTCTTTTTGCAGGACGACAACCATTATGAGGCATTGGTGTCACATCGATAATTTCTGACACCTCTATACCACTATTATGGATAGTTCTAATTGCAGATTCACGTCCGTTACCTGGTCCTTTAACATAGACTTTTACTTTTTTCAAACCAGCTTCCAATGCCACCTTAGCAGCATCTTCTGCAGCTAATTGTGCTGCATAAGGCGTGTTCTTTTTAGAACCTCTAAATCCCATTTTTCCAGCTGAAGACCATGATATTACATCGCCCTTTTTATTTGTCAAAGAAATGATGATATTATTAAAGGAAGCAGTTACATGTGCTTCTCCAATAGATTCAACAATAACTTTACGTTTTTTTGAAGTTGACTTTGCCATACTACTTATTATTTAGTTGCTTTCTTCTTGTTCGCAACAGTTTTTCTTCTTCCTTTACGTGTTCTAGAGTTATTCTTAGTACGCTGTCCTCTTAATGGAAGTCCAGCTCTATGACGAATTCCTCTATAACAACCAATATCCATTAGTCGTTTAATGTTCAACTGAACTTCAGAACGTAACTCTCCTTCAATAGTAAAGGCACTTACAGCTTCACGAATTCGACCAATTTGATCATCATCCCAATCTGAAACTTTTATACTTTCATCCACCTTTGCAGCGTCCAAAATTTCTTTCGCTCTGCTTCTGCCGATACCGAAGATATAGGTCAATGCTATAACTCCTCGCTTTTGTTTGGGTACATCTACCCCTGCAATTCTTGCCATAATTACCCTTGTCTTTGTTTAAATCTAGGATTCTTTTTATTAATTACGTAAAGTCTACCTTTTCTGCGTACAATTTTACAGTCGGCACTTCTTTTCTTTAATGATGCTCTTACCTTCATCTTATCTTAACTTAAAATTTTATTGTCTTAAGGACAACACTTAATATCTATATGTAATTCTTGCCTTAGACAAATCATAAGGACTCATTTCTAACTTCACCTTATCTCCTGGTAATAATTTGATGTAATGCATCCTCATCTTACCTGAGATATGTGCAGTCACTACGTGACCATTTTCTAACTCTACACGAAACATTGCATTAGACAATGCCTCGATGATACTCCCGTCTTGCTCAATTGCTGGTTGCTTTGCCATATATTTACGCTACTGCTTTACGATTTTTTCCAGTTTTCATTAATCCATCATAATGTCTATTCAATAAATACGAATTAATCTGCTGCATTGTATCTATTGCTACACCTACCATTATCAATAATGACGTGCCTCCAAAAAACAATGCCCATCCTTGTTGCACTCCCAGCAATTTCACTGCAATAGCAGGAAATATAGCTATCAATGCCAGAAACACAGAACCTGGTAAAGTTATTTGTGACATAATTTTATCCAAATACTCAGAAGTCTCTGATCCCGGTCTAATTCCAGGAATAAAACCTCCATTACGTTTAAGATCGTCTGCCATTTTGTTAGTAGGAACAGTAATTGCTGTATAAAAATAAGTAAACACAATAATCAATAATGCAAATACTAAATTATACCACAATCCAAAAATATCATTAAAAGCAGCGGTTATTCCTTGCGCAGTCTCCGAACTTGACAGACCAGCTACGGCAGCAGGAACAAACATAATTGCTTGTGCAAATATTATTGGCATTACCCCAGAAGCATTCAACTTTAATGGAATATACTGTCTATTTCCCTTTTCGTAAGATCCAGAAGCAGATCTACGAGCGTACTCTACAGGTATTTGACGAACCGCCATAACCAAAAGTACTGATGCAAGTATCACCACAAACCATATTGCTAATTCAATAATAACCATTATTAAATCACCACCTTGTCCAGAAACCCTTGAAGAAAAATTCTGCAAAAAAGCCTGAGGCAAGGTTGCTATAATACCTACCATAATTAGTAATGAGATACCGTTTCCAATTCCTTTGTCAGTTATTTTCTCACCCATCCACATTGCAAATACACAACCTGTCACTAAGATAATCACTGATGACACCCAGAAAGTAGTACCATATCCTAATAAAAATGCACTCTCTGGAACTCCCAGAGCAGGTAAACTACCTAAATAAGAAGGTGCTTGAACCAAGCAAATTGCAATAGTAAGCCATCTTGTTATTTGATTAATCTTTTTACGACCACTTTCTCCTTCTTTTTGTAACTTTTGCAAATAAGGAATAGCTATACCCATTAACTGCACCACAATAGAGGCAGAGATATAAGGCATAATTCCCAATGCAAAAACCGAAGCTTTAGAAAAAGCGCCTCCAGTAAACGCACTAAGTAACCCTAACAAACCATCATTAGTTTTACCTTGCAAACCCGTTAATTGTGCCGCATCAATACCTGGAAGCACTACTTGAGCGCCGAATCTATATACAACAAGCAAACCTAGAGTAACTAAGATTCGATTCTTAAGCTCTTCGATTTTCCAAATATTTTTTATGGTTTCAATAAGTTTCATTTGCGATTATTTAGTGTGTTTTAAAAGTTCAAAAATATACTTTATGATAGTTTTAAAAAAAAATCATAAAGTATATTTTCAGACCTGTCATATAATTATATGGTAACCGCTTCTCCACCAGCAGCCTCAATAGCCTGCTTTGCAGTTGCAGTAAATTTGTGTGCGGTAACTTTAAGCTTAACTTTAAGCTCTCCCCTACCTAATATTTTAACTAATTCATTTTTTCTTACCAAGCGTGCAGCTATCAGTACATCCATGTCTACAGTGTCAGAAATTCTACCTGCTTCAACATAAGCCTGTAATGTATCAAGATTCACACCTTGATATTCCTTTCTATTCACATTGGTAAAACCAAACTTAGGAACACGTCTTTGAAGTGGCATTTGTCCCCCTTCAAATCCTATTTTTCTAGAATATCCAGAACGAGATTTCGCCCCTTTGTGTCCACGTTTTGCAGTTCCACCTTTTCCAGATCCTTGACCACGTCCAACGCGCTTACTGTTATTTTTAACCGATCCTTTTGCCGGTTTTAGCGTACTTAAATCCATTGTCGTTGATTATTTCGTCTCTTCAACAGAAACTAGATGTTGAACTTTATTTATCATACCAAGGATATTTGGAGTAGCATCATGCTCAGCAACCTGACCAATTCTTTTAAGCCCCAAAGCCTCTAGCGTTCTTTTTTGGTTCTGCGTACGATTAATCGCACTTTTAACCTTTTTTACTTTAATTTTTGCCATGATTCTTTAGTTTATCCGTTGAATACTTTTTCCAATGACACGCCACGTTGTTTAGCAACTTGCTCGGCATTTCTCAAACGCAACAATGCGTCAAATGTTGCCTTTACAACATTATGCGGATTAGATGATCCTTGATTCTTAGAAAGTACGTCATGCACTCCAACCGCTTCTAATACAGCTCTAATTGCACCACCGGCAATAACTCCCGTACCCGTTGCCGCCGGCAACAATAATACTCGTGCTCCACCATATTTTCCTTTTTGCTCATGAGGCAAAGTACCTTTAACTAAAGGAATACGTACTAAATTCTTCTTAGCATCTTCTACCGCTTTTGCAATAGCTTCAGCAACTTCTTTTGATTTACCAAGACCATGTCCTACTACACCATTCTCATCACCTACTACAACAATAGCAGAAAAGCCAAAAGCTCTACCTCCTTTTGTCACCTTGGTAACACGTTGAACGCCTACTAAACGATCTTTTAATTCAAGACCACTTGGCTTTACTAATTCTGCGTTTTTATATTTCTGATACATAATCTAATTAGAATTTAAGTCCTGATTCTCTAGCTCCTTCTGCCAATGATTTGATTCTACCGTGATATAAGTAACCACCTCTATCAAATGCAACAGTTGAAATACCAGCTTTAGTCGCTTTTTCACCAAGAGCCTTACCTACCAAGTTCGCCTTTTCTACTTTATTAACTTTAGCAGAAGCAATATCCTTATCTCTAGAGGAAGCAGCTGCTATCGTTACACCACTCACATCGTTTATCAACTGAGCGTAAATTTCGTTATTACTACGAAAAACAGATATTCTTGGACGTTCCGCCGTACCTAGAACTGCAGGACGTATCCGTTTTCTTATTTTTAATCTTCTTAATTCTTTTGAAAATGCCATTATCCTAAGTATTATGCAGATTTACCCGCTTTTCTTCTTAATTCCTCTCCTACAAATTTCACACCCTTACCTTTGTATGGCTCAGGCTTGCGGAAAGATCTTATTTTTGCAGCAACTTGTCCTACTAACTGTTTGTCAAATGACGACAACTTTACAATAGGGTTTTTTCCTTTTTCAGAAACAGTTTCTACTTTAACTTCTGCAGGTAATTCAAACACTATGTTGTGAGAAAACCCCAACGCAAGATCTAATTTCTGACCTTGATTAGAAGCTCTATATCCAACTCCTACTAATTCTAACTCCTTAGTCCAACCTTTAGCTACTCCTTCGATCATATTATTAATCAAAGCTCTGTACAAACCATGCTTTGCTTTGTGATCTTTTGCTTCGGTATGTCTTTCTAAGATTACTTGATCGGCCTCGACTTTTACATCAACACCATCTACATCTTGACTAAGCTCTCCAAGCTTTCCTTTAACAGTAACGACGTTCCCTTTCACCTCTACAGTGACACCAGACGGTATAGTTACTGGATTTTTTCCTATTCTTGACATTTCTTTTGTCTTTATTTACTGTTAATAAACGTAGCAAAGTACCTCTCCACCTACATTATCACGTTTTGCCTGTTTACCAGTCATAACACCATGTGAGGTAGAAACTATTGCAATACCTAAACCATTCAAAATTCTTGGAATCTCCCCTGCACCTACGTATTTTCGTAGACCTGGCTTACTAATTCTCTGTAAATCTTGAATTACCGGTTCTTTGGTCATTTTATCATACTTCAAAGCTATTTTGATCGAACCTTGAGTAGTCGTATCTTCAAACTTATAACTCAAAATATATCCTTGATCGAATAATATTTTGGTAATTTCTTTTTTAACCTTTGATGCAGGAATTTCAACAACACGGTGCTGTGCACTATTCGCGTTACGAATTCTGGTTAAATAATCTGCAATTGGATCTGTATTCATTTTATTGAATTTTTGAAATTGGTTTTCGGCTTACTCTAAACCGAACCTTAAATCAATTAATATACTATTTATTACCAACTAGCCTTAGTAACTCCAGGTATTAACCCTTTGTTAGCCATTTCTCTGAATGTAACACGAGAGATACCAAATTGACGCATATACCCTTTAGGTCTACCCGTTAACTTACATCTGTTGTGTTTACGAACTGGAGAAGCGTTTTTTGGTAATTTTTGCAATGCTTCGTAGTCTCCAGCTTCTTTTAAAGCTTTTCTCTTTTCAGCATACTTAGCAACTATTTTTGCGCGCTTTACTTCGCGGGCTTTCATTGATTCTTTAGCCATAATTAGTTCTTTTTAAACGGTAATCCTAGTTCTGTTAACAATGATTTTGCTTCTTGATCAGTAGACGCAGACGTTTCAAAGGTGATATTAAGACCTGTAATCTTATTTACTTTGTCAATATCAATCTCTGGAAAAATAATTTGCTCCGTAATTCCCAAAGAATAATTTCCTCTCCCATCAAAACCAGTTGCCTTGATACCATTAAAATCACGTACACGAGGTATCGCTGAAGTAATCAAACGATCTAAAAACTCATACATACGTTCACCTCTTAAGGTAACTTTAGCACCGATTGGCATTCCTTTACGCAACTTAAACGCAGCAACATCCTTTTTGGACATTGTAGAAACTGCCTTTTGTCCCGTAATCATTGTCAACTCATCTACAGCGTGGTCAATCAACTTTTTATCTGCTACAGCTGCACCAACTCCTCTACTTAAAACTATTTTTTTAAGTTTTGGAACTTGCATTACATTATCATAGCTGAATTGCTCTTTAAGCGCAGGAACGATCTGTTCCATATACTCTTTTTTAAGTCTTGGTATATATTCCATCACTATAGTATTTCATTAGATTTTTTGGAAAATCTCACTTTTTTATCTCCTTCTATTCTATATCCAACTCTTGTAGTTGCACCAGATTTATCAATCAATGATAAATTAGAGATATGAATTGGAGCTTCCATTTTTACGATACCACCCTGTGGGCTAGCAGCGCTAGGCTTTTGATGTTTAGAAACCATATTGACTCCCTCTACAATTGCCTTATTTTTTTCAATTAATACTTTTTGTATTTTACCTTCCTGACCTTTATGATCACCAGCTATAACACGTACAGTATCTCCAGTTTTAACTTTTAGCTTTGCCATCTTTTTATCATTATAAATTAAAGCACCTCTGGTGCTAATGATACAATCTTCATAAACTGCTTGTCACGAAGCTCTCTTGCTACTGGGCCAAAAACACGCGTTCCTCTCATCTCTCCTGTAGGATTCAATAAAACACATGCATTATCATCAAAACGTATGTACGAACCATCTGGTCGACGCACTTCTTTTCTAGTACGAACTACAACTGCAGTTGAAACAGCTCCTTTTTTAATGTTTCCATTTGGGGATGCTTCCTTAACGCTGACAACTATCTTGTCTCCTACAGAGGCGTATCTTCTTTTGGTCCCTCCAAGTACACGGATGGTCAAAACTTCTTTTGCTCCGGTATTGTCGGCTACTTTTAATCTAGACTCTTGCTGTACCATAATTACTTAGCTCTTTCTATTACTTCTACTAATCTCCAACATTTGGTTTTACTTAAAGGTCTTGTTTCCATGATCTTTACTGTATCTCCAATATTACAGTCATTTTTTTCGTCGTGTGCAACATATTTTTTTGTTTTCAACACGAACTTTCCATACATAGGATGTTTCACTTTCTTTACCTCTGCAACCACAATAGATTTTTCCATCTTGTTACTGGTAACTACTCCTACACGTTCTTTTCTTAAGTTTCTTTTTTCCATCTTTTCAGCAGAATAACCGTTTATTGTAATTCTCTTTTAGTTAGCTCAGTAGCTATCCTTGCAATAGACCTTCTCACTTCACGCAATTGTAAAGGATTCTCTAGAGGTTGGATAGCATGTGCCATTCTTAAATCGGAATACGTTTTTTGAGATTTACTAAGCGCTTCTTGTAATTCAGCTATAGATGACTCCTTTACTTCAGATTGTCTCATAATGTTTTTATTAAGCTTGATAATCTCTGGCTACTATAAACTTTGTTTTTACAGGCAATTTCTGCGCTGCTAAACGTAAAGCTTCTTTAGCTGTATCCAAAGGAACACCACTTATTTCAAATAATATTCTTCCTGGTTTCACAACTGCTGCCCAGTATTCTACAGCACCCTTACCTTTACCCATACGTACTTCAAGAGGCTTTTTGGTAATCGGCTTATCTGGAAAAATTTTGATCCAGAGTGATCCCTCTCTTTTCATGAAACGTGTAGCGGCAATACGAGCTGCTTCTATCTGACGTGCAGTAACAAAACTACTATCTAATGATTTTATACCAAATGTTCCGTTTGAAAGTACGTGCCCTCTTGAAGCGAGACCTTTCATACGTCCTTTTTGTTGTTTACGGAACTTTGTTCTTTTAGGCTGTAACATTTTTCTTTTACTTTAAAAAATTACTTTCTACGACGTGGTTTACCTGCTCCACCTCGTCCCGGTTTGTCACCTTTTCCTTGCTTCTTGGACAAACCAACAAGTGGAGAAAGTTCTCTTTTACCGTATACTTCACCTTTCATGATCCATACTTTGATTCCCAATCTACCATAAGTAGTATGAGCTTCTACCAAAGCATAATCAATATCAGCTCTAAAGGTTGATAAAGGAATACGACCATCTTTATAGGATTCTGAACGTGCCATCTCTGCACCATTCAATCTTCCAGAAATCTGAATTTTGATCCCTTCTGAATTCATTCTCATTGCAGCCGCAATTGCCATCTTTATTGCACGACGGTAAGAAATACGACTTTCTATTTGTCTTGCAATACTAGATCCGACTAAAAATGCATCCAATTCAGGTCTTTTAATTTCAAAGATATTGATCTGAACTTCTTTATCAGTAATTTTCTTAAGCTCTTCTTTCAACTTGTCTACCTCTTGTCCACCTTTACCGATAATAATACCAGGTCTAGCAGTAGTGATAGTAACGGTTACAAGTTTAAGTGTTCTCTCGATAATTACTCTTGACACACTAGCTTTAGATAAACGTGCATGAACATACTTACGAATTTTATCATCTTCCGCAAGCTTGTCTCCGTAATCATTTCCTCCATACCAGTTGGATTCCCATCCTCTGATAATACCAAGGCGATTTCCGATTGGATTTGTCTTCTGTCCCATACTATTTATGAATTGCTTTGTGTATTATTTTTTGCTGCAACCACGATTGTTACGTGATTAGAGCGTTTTCTTATTCTGTGCGCTCGTCCTTGTGGAGCAGGACGTAATCTTTTTAACATACTCCCTCCATCCACACGGATTTCCTTAACGATAAGCTCAGCATCTTCGATACTAGCATCTTCGTTCTTTGCTTGCCAATTTGCTATTGCTGAAAGCAATAACTTTTCTACACGGCGTGATGCTTCTTTAGGATTAAATCTCAGGATATTAAGAGCTTTCTCTACTTGTTCACCACGAACTAAATCCGCTACTAAACGCATTTTACGAGGTGAAGTAGGGCAGTTATTAAGCTTTGCAAAAGCAATTTGCTTTTTTTCAGCTTTAATTCTATCTGCCATTTCTTTTTTACGAACTCCCATAGCTTATTATTTTTTTCCTTTATTTTTTGCCCCAGCATGACCTCTAAACGATCTTGTTGGAGAAAACTCTCCTAATTTATGCCCAACCATGTTTTCTGTAACATATACAGGAACAAATTGGCGTCCGTTATGAACTGCGATTGTCTGACCTACAAAATCCGGTGTTATCATTGAGGCCCTAGACCATGTTTTGATAACCGTCTTTTTGTTTGCTTCTACATTAGTAGCGACTTTCTTCTCTAACTTATAGTGAACGTAAGGTCCTTTTTTTAATGAACGTGCCATATCTTATTATTTCTTTCTACGTTCTACAATATACTTATTACTCGCTTTCGTTTTAGATCTAGTTCTGTAGCCTTTAGCTGGTAAACCTTTTCTAGAACGTGGATGTCCTCCTGAAGAACGACCTTCACCACCACCCATTGGGTGATCAACTGGATTCATCGCTACTGGTCTTGTTCTTGGACGACGTCCTAACCATCTGCTTCTACCAGCTTTTCCAGACACCAATAATTGGTGATCACTATTAGAAATTGCACCGATAGTTGCTAAACAATTAACAAGCACTAATCTTACCTCACCTGAAGGCAACTTGATTGTAGCAAACTTACCATCCCTAGCCATTAACTGTGCAAATGCACCAGCACTACGTGCCATAATAGCACCTTGACCCGGGCGTAACTCTATACATGAAATAATTGTTCCTAATGGAATATCACTCAATGGCATTGCATTACCAATTTCAGGGGCCACATTATTACCAGAAACAATATTCTGACCTACCTCTAAACCATTTTGAGCAATAACATAACGTTTTTCCCCATCTTGATAGTTCAAAAGCGCTATAAATGCAGTTCTGTTTGGATCATATTCTATAGTTGCTACAGTAGCAGGAACTCCTTGCTTATTACGCTTGAAGTCTATAATACGATACCTTTTTTTATGACCACCGCCTTTGTAGCGCATAGTCATCTTTCCTTGACTGTTTCTACCACCAGATCTTTTCTTCGGAGCAAGCAAGCTTTTCTCCGGCTTATCAGTAGTAATGGCGTCAAATCCATTAACTACTCTAAATCGCTGAGCTGGTGTGACTGGTTTTAATTTTCTTACTGACATCTTTTATTCTTAAAGATTACTATATAAATCAATTGTATCACCTTCCGCCACCTGTACAATTGCTTTTTTCAAAGCAGCAGTTTTACCAGTGATCATCCCCGTTTTTGTAAAACGTGTTTTACGATCTGGGCGGACATTCAATGTACGAACTTTAGTAACAGAAACCCCATAAGTTGCTTCAACAGCCTTCTTGATCTCTACCTTATTCGCTCTTTTATCGACTACAAAACCATAGCGGTTCAATAACTCACTATCAGTAGTAGCTTTTTCTGTGATTATCGGTTTTATTAAGATACTCATGCTTCCTATTTACTTAAATTCGTTTCAATTCCTTTCAAAGAACCTTCTAAAAACACTACATTGTTTGCATGTAATATTTTATAAGTACTTATCTCCGAAGACATTACAACTTCTGAAGATTTCAAATTTCGTGACGACAAATATACATTATTATTTGACTCCCCCAACACAAACAAAGACTTTTTATTCTCTAGCCCTAAAGACTTTAAAACTTCTATGAAATTTTTGGTCTTTATAGAATCAAAACTAAAATCTTCTACTACTGTAATTGCGTTGTCATTTGCCTTCATACTCAACACTGACTTACGCGCTAATCGCTTTAAGTTTTTATTAAGTTTGAACGAATAACTTCTTGGTCTTGGTCCAAAAATTCTACCACCACCCTTGAAGATTGGAGACTTAATACTACCCGCACGAGCAGTACCAGTTCCTTTTTGTTTTTTTATCTTACGTGTACTACCTACTATCTCAGCACGCTCTTTAGCCTTATGCGTTCCTTGACGTTGATTTGCCAAATATTGCTTAACATCTAAGTAAACGGCGTGATCGTTTGGTTCTATACCGAAAACAGCATCAGAAAGGTCTACCTTTCTACCTGTTTCATTTCCTTTAATATCTAATACTGCTACTTTCATTACTTCTGAATGATTACATAAGCGTTTTTATGTCCAGGAACACATCCTTTGACAACAAGCAGATTTTTATCATCTACTACCTTTAAAACACGCAAGTTTTGAACTTTAACTTTTTCACCGCCCATTCTTCCTGCCATTCGCATTCCTTTGAATACTCTTGCTGGATATGAAGCTGCACCAATCGAACCTGGCGCTCTAAGACGATTATGCTGACCGTGGGTCGCTTGACCTACACCACCAAAACCATGTCTTTTTACCACCCCTTGAAATCCTTTACCTTTTGAGGTAGCAGAAACATCAACGAACTCACCTTCTTTAAAATGTGCTACTGTAAGCGTATCACCTAATTTGTACTCCGAATCAAAACCTTTGAATTCAACGACTTTTCTTTTAGCAACAGTACCTGCTTTTTTAAAGTGCCCTTGAGCCGCTTTAGTAGCATTTTTGTCTGCTTTGTCATCGAAACCTAATTGAATAGCTTCATAGCCATCAACTTCTTCAGTTCTGACTTGGGTAACAACACACGGACCAACTTCTAGAACTGTACAAGGAATATTCTTCCCGTTTTCATCAAAGATGCTCGTCATGCCGACTTTTTTTCCTATTAACCCAGACATATTTATTGATTATTATTAATATTTATAGACATCATGCATTATGCCTTCACTACTACATTTATAGACCTGATGCATCACGTCTTTAACTAAAAACGGGATCAAAACATAATCGATCCCGAATTATATTTTTTCCGTTTTTCCCTCGCACGCAGCTCGGGACATGTTTGGCTTGATCCACCAATGTTTTGTTGCGCTGAGCCATACTTTCCATACAACCCCAACACACATGAAATTACACCTTGATCTCCACCTCTACACCACTTGGCAACTCTAATTTCATCAATGCATCAATAGTCTTTGATGAAGAGCTATATATATCAAGTAGTCTCTTATATGAACTCAACTGAAACTGCTCTCTTGATTTTTTATTCACGTGAGGTGAACGCAATACAGTAAACAGTTTTTTATGTGTAGGTAAAGGAATTGGACCTGTTACTACAGCACCAGTACTTTTTACCGTTTTTACAATCTTCTCAGCTGACTTATCTACCAAGCTGTGATCGTACGATTTTAATTTTATTCTAATTTTTTGACTCATAGCTATAGTATTAAGCGTTTACTCCTTTTGCTGCGGCAATTACTTCTTCTGAAATGTTAGAAGGTGTCTCTGCATAGTGCGAGAACTCCATAGTCGAGGTTGCTCTACCAGAAGACAACGTTCTCAATGTTGTTACATAACCAAACATTTCTGACAAAGGAACGGTAGCTTTTACTGTTTTTGCACCAGCTCTATCTCCCATATCACTTACCTGTCCACGTCTTCTATTCAAATCTCCTACAATATCCCCCATATTCTCCTCTGGTGTAATCACTTCGAGTTTCATGATAGGCTCCATTATCACAGCTTTTGCAGCCTTTGCAGAATTCTTAAATCCAAGCTTAGCAGCTAATTCAAAAGACAATTGATCAGAATCGACATCATGATACGAACCATCCTTTAACGTCACCTTCATTGCATCCACCTCATATCCAGCTAACGGCCCACTAACCATAGCCATCTTGAATCCTTTTTCAATAGACGGTATAAATTCTTTCGGTACGTTTCCACCTTTAATCACTGACTCAAACTGCAATCCTTCTACACCTTCATCTGCAGGCTCGATAGTAAATACGATATCTGCAAATTTACCACGTCCACCAGATTGCTTTTTATAAACCTCTCTGTGATCAGCAGCTTGTGTAATTGCCTCTTTGTACTCTACCTGAGGCTGACCTTGATTCACCTCTACTTTAAACTCACGCTTCAAACGATCTACAATTACATCTAAGTGAAGTTCACCCATACCAGATATAATAGTCTGTCCTGAAGCCTCATCTGAACGTACTGTAAATGTTGGATCTTCTTCAGCCAATTTAGCCAAACCAATACCTAATTTATCAACATCAGCTTTTGTCTTTGGCTCTACCGCGATTCCTATTACCGGATCCGGGAAATCCATAGATTCTAATATAAGAGGGCTTTTCTCAGCAGTAAGTGTATCTCCTGTTTTTATAGATTTAAATCCTACAGCAGCTCCAATATCTCCAGCTTCGATAAAATCAATTGCATTTTGCTTATTCGCATGCATTTGATAGATACGTGAAATACGTTCTTTTTTGCCCGAACGGTTGTTCAATACATATGAACCAGCATCCAAACGACCTGAATACGCTCTAAAAAATGCTAATCGCCCTACAAAAGGATCTGTAGCAATTTTAAACGCTAAAGCAGCAAATGGCTCCTTTACATCTGGTTTACGTAATTCTTCTTGTTCTGTATCAGGGTTCACACCTACAATACCTTCCTTATCCACTGGAGAAGGCAAGTAACGACATACAGCATCCAATAGAAACTGTACCCCTTTGTTTTTAAATGCAGAACCACAAATCATAGGAATGATAGCCATATCCATTACAGCAGCTCTCAGTGCAGCATGCACCTCTTCTTCTGTAATCGACTCTTCATCTTCCATGAATTTTTCTAAAAGATTCTCATCATAACCTGCTACTTCTTCAATCAAAAGTGCACGGTACTTACGAGCTTCTTCTTTCATATCCTCAGGAATATCGATAATATCGAATGTTGACCCCTGAGTTGCATCATGCCATACTATAGCACGGTTTTTTACTAAATCAATAACACCTTTAAAATCTTCTTCATCACCAATATTCAAAACAATTGGCACTGCATTAGATTTTAACATGTCTTTTACCTGCTGACAAACACCTAAAAAGTCAGACCCCTGACGGTCCATTTTATTAACAAAACCAATTCTTGGTACTTTATAGTTATCAGCTAATCTCCAGTTAGTTTCAGATTGTGGCTCTACACCATCCACTGCACTAAATAAAAACACCAAACCATCCAATACACGCAAAGATCTATTTACCTCTACAGTAAAATCTACGTGACCAGGAGTATCAATAATATTAAAGTGATATCCTTTTGTATCTGGTGTTGGGTTTCCGTTTTCCGTTGGGAATTTCCACTCACATGTTGTAGCTGCAGAGGTAATCGTGATACCACGTTCCTGCTCTTGCTCCATCCAGTCCATCGTAGCAGCACCATCATGTACTTCTCCAATTTTGTGTGAAACTCCTGTATAATAAAGAACACGCTCTGTTGTTGTTGTTTTACCAGCATCAATATGAGCCGCAATTCCTATATTTCTTGTGAATTTTAAATCTCTTGCCATTTCTAGTATGAATTAAAATCTAAAGTGAGAGAATGCCTTATTTGCTTCGGCCATCTTGTGTGTATCAACCTTTTTCTTAACCGCTGCACCTTCTTCTTTTGCAGCTGCAATAACCTCTCCTGCCAATTTCTGAGCCATTGATTTTTCATTTCTCTTACGTGAGAAACTAATCAACCACTTCATTGCGGTAGAAATCTTACGATCTGGACGAATTGGATTCGGTATCTGAAATGTTGCACCACCTACACGTCGGCTTCTCACCTCTACATGCGGCATCACATTCGATAATGCGTCTTTCCAAATCTCTAAAGCAGTTTTTTCTTCATCCTGCTTTTTTTCTTCTATGATGTCAATTGCATCATAAAAAACTTTGAAAGCTGTCGATTTCTTTCCATCCCACATCATCATATTCACAAAACGAGTCACTAATTGATCGTTAAAACGTGGATCTGGAAGAATCGGTCTTTTTTTTGCCTTTCTTTTTCTCATGTCTTCTCTTTGAAAGTTTTTAGTTTATCATCAGTTTATATCACTGATTCTCAACTACATTATTACTTCTTTGGGCGTTTTGTTCCATACTTAGATCTCCTTTGCGTTCTTCCTTCAACACCAGCGGTGTCCAAAGCTCCTCGCACAATATGATATCTAACTCCTGGCAAATCTTTTACCCTTCCACCTCTAACCAATACTATCGAATGCTCTTGTAGATTATGACCTTCACCTCCGATGTACGCATTAACCTCTTTACCGTTTGTCAACCTTACACGAGCAACTTTACGCATTGCTGAGTTTGGTTTTTTTGGTGTAGTGGTGTAAACACGTGTACATACTCCACGGCGTTGTGGACATGAATCTAAAGCAGCCGATTTACTCTTCTTGGTTATTTTGGCTCTACCTTTTCGTACTAATTGTGAAATTGTTGGCATAGTTGCTTTACACTAATTTTACATAATTAAAAAATCCCCTTAATTTAAGGGTTTGCAAATGTAGAAATATTTTTCTGTAAATCAAACCCTAATACAGTAATTTTAACAAGAATATTAAAATACTATTGATATATCCTCAATTATTTTCTATTGAAATCCATTTTATCGAAAAACATTCCCTTTCATCTCATTTTTAAAGCTAAATTATATAACTTATATTGCTCCATAAAAACATTGTCTTAAAACTACTTGTTTGATAAATAAAAAAATCCTTTATCTCCACGCAAAAATATCTTTTCTTATCCTTAATATATGTATGCTTTCAAAAATACAAGGACAAGAAACCACCCTTGAGCTTCGGGTTACAGGAAAAGACAGTCTTGAAACATCTATCATCGCTAGTATTCCTTACAAAAACCACTTTAAAACATACCAGAACTTAGTAAAAGAAACAGACAGCATTGAATTAAAACTAGAACATGCTGGCTACCTCAATAGGGAGCGCCAATCCTTGACCCAAAAAAATGACAGTGTATTTCATTTACATTTTTTTTTAAACAAAAAGTTTCGTCAATTAAAAGTACATTACAGTTCTTCGCTTTTTCCACTAGATGTTATCAAAAAAATTAGCTCCAAATACACAAAAAAATATTTCCTTATTCCTTTTTCTCACACAGAAGAGGTTCTTAATTTTCTTACGAGACACCTCACAAATCAAGGCAATACATTCGCCTCATTACAACTCCGAGATATCACCCCAGTAAACGATACGATTACTGCCACACTGCAATATCAAACCAGCACTAAAAGAATTATTGACAATATTATTCTGAAGGGATACGAAGAATTTCCCAAAACTTATCTAAGCCACTATAGCAACATCAAAAAGAAACAACAATTCAGTAAAAAAACACTTCTAAAGAAAGCCAAAAGCCTGAACAATCTTCCTTTTAGCTCTGTCACCCGTCCTCCAGAAGTATTATTCACCAAAGATTCCACTGCTATCTACCTTTATCTATCAAAAAAGAATGCAAATACTTTTGACGGATTTATAGGTTTTTCTAATAGCGAAGACAACCAACAACTCATCTTTGACGGCTATCTTAATTTGAATTTAATCAATAATTTGAACTTTGGTGAAGCACTTCGTTTTATCTATAAAAGTGATGGAAATGAGCAACAAAGATTACAAATCAATGCAACGCTTCCTTATCTTTTCAAAACCCCGCTGACCGTAGAAACTGGGTTGGAGATTTTCAAAAAAGACACAACTTTTGTAAACACAGAGCAGCTCGTCAACCTACACTACACCATAAACACCAGAAACACCACTTACTTAGGCTACAAAAGCAATGCCTCTGACAATCTATTACAAACACCACAGGTAGGAATTAATGTCAATAGTTTTGATGCCTCTTATTTTACTGGCGGCTATTCCTACAAAACATTCCAAAACAATGCACTCTTTCCACAAAAAACAACCCTATCCTTGGATTTGGAGGTTGGCAAACGAAATACCGCCTCCTTGAAAAACACGCAACAAAAAGCAAAGAGTAGGATACAACATATCCTAAACTTAAATCCCAGAAACTCTATTTATTTTAGTAATTCATTAGCCGCCTTATTTTCTGACACGTACGTATTCAATGAACTCTTCAGATTCGGTGGCATTACCTCTATACGAGGCTTTGAAGAAAACAGCCTCAATGCATCATTCTATAATGTTGTGAACACAGAATATCGTTTCTTATTATCATCAAATCTCTATATCCATTCTATATTAGACTACGCATATTTTGAAGACAAAAATAATGACCTCAATGACAACCTCAATAGTTTTGGATTCGGGATTGGACTAAACACAAAATCCGGTCTTTTCAAAATTAATTTTGCAAATGGCAAAACAGGCACACAATCCTTTAAATTCTCAAATACCAAGGTACACTTAAGCCTAATAGCTTTTTTCTAAGCCTTTCTCTACCTACTCCGCACTTCCTTTCTTTAAACACACAAACAAAAGAATACTGAACTTCTCATAAATAAAGTCTTTCTCCCGACAGAGACAACCCTATCCTTTTTGTGTTAAAAATTACACAACAGCCGTAATCATCCTCATACTTTTATGTATTTTACGGTTGGGCTAACTCAATAAATTATAAAATATGAAAACAAGGTACAGTAAAGTACTTACGCTCTTATTAGCGTTTGTTGTGCAAACTACTATTGCACAAAACAAAACAATCTCTGGTACAGTCACAGATGATAATGGTCTCCCTCTTCCTGGTGTCAATATCATTAAGAAAGGGAGTTCTAGTGGAACACAATCAGACTTTGACGGAAATTATCGTATCAAAATCTCCAGTGGAGACAAACTAAGCTTTAGTTTTGTTGGATTCCTTACACAAGAAGTCTCTGTAGGCAGTCAAGACAAAATAGACATCCAACTCCAACAGGACACTGCGCAACTAGACGAGGTCGTCGTTACCGCTTTGGGAATCACTAGAGAGAAAAAATCTTTAGGATATGCTACCCAAGAAGTTAAAGAAGAGGCACTCAATGTTGTCAAAACCGATAACTTTGTCAACTCATTATCTGGGCAAGTATCAGGTATCCAAATTAAAAGAACCAATAACCTAGGGGGATCCACCAATGTAGTAATACGAGGTAACACTTCTCTTACAGGAAACAATCAGGCTTTATTTGTTGTAGATGGTATTGTGATTAGCAATTCTAACTTCAATACTACATCACAATCTCAGGGAGGGGTTGGTTACGATTATGGTAATGCCGCTTCTGATATTAATCCAGACAATATCGAAACCATCAACGTACTTAAAGGAGCTGCAGCAACTGCATTATATGGCTCGAGAGCAGGGAATGGTGCTATTATCATAACGACAAAAAAAGGAAACAAAAACAAAAGCAGTTTTGGAGTCACCCTTAACTCTGGTGTTACGATGGGATCTATAGACAAAAGTACTTTTGTTAAATATCAAGATCAGTATGGTGGAGGATACGGTCCTTTTTATGGCCCCGATCAAGACAGCTATCTTGACCTCATTGACATCAATAATGACGGCTCACTTGATTTTGTAACTCCGCTCACAGAAGACGCTTCTTATGGTGCTGCTTTTGATCCGAATTTACTAGTTTATCAATGGGATGCTTTTTACCCAGAATCTCCAAATTACCTAAAGCCCACTCCATGGGTCAATGCTCAAAACGGTCCTATTTCGTTTTTTGAAACACCCGTAACAATTTCTAATTCCGTATCTATTGAAAAAGGCTTTGATTCGGGGTCTTTTAGACTAAGTTACAACAACTTTGACCAAAGTGGATTACTACCAAATAGTTCCTTGAAAAGAAACAATATGACCCTGAACACCACCATCGATATGAATGATAAACTCACGGTCATCGGAACAGCCAACTACACTAGAACAAGTGCATTAGGAAGAAATTCTACCGGATACGGCGACAATATCGTCGGGAGTTTCAGACAATGGTGGCAAACCAACGTAGATCTTAAGGACCTGAAACAAGCCTATGAACTCACTGGTAGAAATATTACTTGGAATCCAAAGTCCTATACAGACCCGAGTCCTCAATATTGGGACAACCCCTATTGGACTCGTTATGAAAACTTCCAAACTGATGTTAGAAATAGATTCATAGGAAGTGCAGCTTTTAATTACAAAGTTACCGATTGGCTAGATGGATTTGCTAGGGTTACGGTAGACAACTATGACACTCGCAGAGAAGAAAGAAGAGCTATTGGAAGTATCGCTGCACCATTTGGAATAGGAACTGGCGCAGACGGTAGTACCAACAGAAGTGATTCAGGGTCCGGATATTCAAGAACAGATATAACTGCATCTGAATTTAATTATGATTTCATGCTGAAAGCCAATAAAGATTTAACACAAAAACTCAACCTCAATGCCATAGTTGGGCTTAATGTAAGAAGGCAATACTTGAACTCTATATTTTCGGCTACAAACGGAGGACTTAACACCCCCAACCTATATGCGTTATCTAACTCTGCTTCCACCTTATTATTCCCAGTAGAAAGAGACGAAAAAATTGGTGTCGATGGAGTATACACAAGCGTTTCATTAGGGTATGACGATTTTCTGTTTCTAGAAGGAACCTTTAGAAAAGACAGATCATCTACCTTACCCAAAGAGAATAATTCTTATCACTATCCATCCATCGCTACTTCCTTTATTTTTTCGAAGTTCATCCAATCGGACTGGCTAACTTTTGGAAAAGTACGACTTAATTATGCTGAAGTGAGTAATGATTTTAGATTTGGTCGTTTAGCACAATTAAATGCTATAAATCCATCAATTGGAGGCCCTTCTTCGTCGGTAGGTAGCACCCTTGCCAACTCTGATCTAAAACCAGAAGAAACTGCGAGTTATGAAGCTGGTCTTGAAATGTCTTTTCTCCAAAAAAGAGTTGGTTTTGACATTGCATATTACAAAACCAATACCGTTAACCAGCTAGCAACCCTAGCTATCACACCAGCAACTGGGTTTTCTTTTGCAGATCTTAATGCAGGCGAAATTGAAAACAGAGGTGTTGAGCTTTCGCTATTTGGCACACCAATCGAAACCACTAATTTTTCTTGGAACATCAATGTTAATTGGGCTCAAAACACAAATGAGGTAATTAGTTTGGCCGATGGAATATCTAACCTTCAATTAGGAAATTTCCAAGGAGGAATCTCCATAAATGCACGAACTGGTCAACCTTACGGAATAATAGCAGGAACTGATTACACATACCTCAATGGACAGAGAGTTGTAGATCCATCCAATGGACGGTATATCAAAACTAGCACCTCTGATCAAAACATCGGAAATGTCAATCCTGATTGGACTGGTGGTATCAACAATAAGTTCACCTACAAAAATCTATCTTTCAGCTTTCTTATTGACATTCAAAAAGGAGGAGATATTTTTTCTCTTGATAGATATTATGGTCTCTCCACTGGATTATATGACGACACTACTTTTATTAATGACTTAGGCAACCCCGTCCGTAATAGCCTCGCTGATGGAGGTGGATTTATCAATCCCGGTGTAAACCCCGATGGCACTGTAAATACCACAAGAATAGCGGCCGATAGATACGGACCACTAGGTTTTGCCAACGGACTACCAAATGCTGCATTTGTATATGATGCCAGTTTTGTCAAATTACGTCAAGCCTCTCTGGCCTATAGCGTTCCTACCAAAATCCTAGAAAAATCATTCATCAACAATTTAACATTAAGCTTAATAGGATCCAATTTATGGATCATAAGTAAGAATTTCCCTGATGCTGATCCAGAATCAGGTCTAGGCGCTGGAAATTTGCAAGGTTACTCTACTGGATCACTACCTACGACAAGAGATTATGGATTCAATGTAAAGGTACAATTCTAAAAAAACTATTATGAAAAATATATTTTTAATAACTCTAGTTATCTCACTCCTGTCTTGTTCACAGAATATAGATGAACTAAATACAAACGTTAAAAATCCTGAAACTGTTCCTGGAGAAGCACTTTTTACTAGTGCCCAAAAAGAACTGATGGATCAAATAACCAGTACAAGTGTGAATAGAAATGTTTTTAGATTATTCACACAATATTGGACAGAAACTGTGTATACAGATGAAACAAATTACGAAATAGTCAATCGAAATATTCCGCAAACTACTTGGCGGATCTTATACAGAGATGTATTAAAAAATCTTGACCAAGCTACGATTGAACTAAATAAAATCCCAACAGCAACACCAACGGAACTTGCTGTAAAAAACAACAAGATTCAAATTACTGAAATAGTCAAAATTTTTGCTTTTAGTGTTCTTGTTGAAACTTTTGGAGATATCCCTTACTCAGAAGCACTGAATACTCAAATCAAATTACCCAAATACGACGATGGATTAATGATTTATAAAGATTTAATTGCCCGTCTCAATACAGCCATAGAAAACTTAGACACCACGAATGCTAGTTTTGGAAACGGTGACAACATCTACCAAGGTGATACTTCAAAATGGTTAATGCTAGCAAACTCCTTGAAATTACGCATGGGAATTACGCTTTCTGACATTCCAAGCGAATCAACCCTTGCAAAAACCACTATTGAATCAGCTGCTCTCAATGTTTTCAAAAGTCCCGAAGACAGTGCACTATTCACCTATCTAGGAGCACCTCCGAACACAAACCCACTCTTTACAGATCTTGTAGCTAGTGAACGTACTGATTTTGTTCCTGCAAATACTTTTGTAGATGTAGTTAATGAACTTGAAGATCCAAGGAGGGCGCTTTTCTTTGATGATAACATCAAAGATCCGGACACTGATGCCGTAATATACAAAGGAGGCACTTACGGATCCAGCAACTCATTCCCTAATTTCACACACTTCAATAGCATCATCCTTAACCCAGAATATAAAGGCATTCTGATGAATTACACCGAAGTCCAATTTTTGCTAGCAGAAGCCGCAGCCAAAGGCATGTTAGGATCCACCTCAGATGCTGAGGGATATTACAATGAAGCAATTACTGCTTCGATACTAGATTGGGGAGGCACACAAGACGATGCATCTGCATACCTATCAAAACCAGAAGTATCTTATGCCACAGCAGGAACAACATGGCAAGAAAAAATCGGAACACAGGCCTGGATAGGACTTTATAACAGAGGATACGAAGCTTGGTCAACCTGGAGAAGGTTAGATTATCCTATCTTAATCGCTCCAGAGACTGCCATATCCGTAATTCCCGTAAGACTCACTTACCCTGTTAATGAACAAACATTAAACACAAACAGCTACAAAGCTGGAGCATCAGCAATAGGAGGTGACATGGTAGGAACAAAATTATTTTGGGATCAAAATTAAAAGCTCAATATGACCTTTGAAGTTCATGACACCTCAGTAGCAACTTAGTCTGTAGCTCTAAATGGATTTGAAATAGTTAGCCCATCAAATCCATTTAGAGTTACAAGTTCTACTCTTTGTAACAGTATGCGTCGTCGCCAGAAACAGACTTTTACATGAATAACACCAAATTAGCTATATAAATTCATATAATACAGTACAACCTGAAATATATTTTGACAGCACTACGCACTTGAAAGGTTATGAATAATTTTGCTTTTAAAGATCAAACAATTCTACACCAAAAATCGAACTCATCGTAGAATTACAACAATTAACAAAACAGCAAAGATAAACGCTATCGATTACTCCCACACCAAAAAGAGTAACCTCTTAGTGCCCCTATAGTTTAGGTCAATTCATTTTTTAACACAAAAATCACCCGAGGGTGATTTTTGTGTTAAAAAAACCAACGTACAATCCTGACAATCCTTTTCATTGACAACACACTCCTATAGCACTACCCTCTGATTACTCAAATTTTTGACTAACATAGAAGACACAAAGTCACACCAATCCATTTGTCATTTATTTTCTCAAAAGCACTGGGATTACAATACACAACACCATGTAATACCATTTATCCTTTGAATTTACTGGGATAAAATTTTCTTTTTTCGCCTCAAATAAATCATAACTACGGCAATGCTTGATGTTTCTACTGAAGCTGAAACAAAAAAATCTTAATTTTTCTTTCCGGTAAATTCAAACAACAAATGGTATAAAAAAGATCAACAGCCAATAATCAGATTTTTCTATAATTCCGTTGCTCAAAATTGCAGAAAATGTTTAAAAGTATTTTAGACTACCTATATATTCTGAATAACCCGACAAATTAAGCAAAACACACAAATACCAGACAAAAAAACTCTCTTTTCTATAGTATAAAGTATTCGCATTGGTTCGATACGCAAAATCGAATTATTATCATTTTTTCTTTCACAATTCGCTATTTCCTACCTTGATTTGCGCGCTCCTTTTATTATTTCCTAAACATAACTCAAGGAAATAGTGCTTTTATCAAAAAAACCTTGATTATCAAAATAATTGAATACAGATTTTCTATCAAAATAAACAAAACTTTAGACCCAAATCTTTGTTAAAAAAAACTAAAGAAGCACTATTTAACCAAGGGTTTTTCCGTATTTTGTGTGAGGCTAATTCAAATAAATATATCTATGAAAACAAAGTACGTCAAAGTGCTTACACTATTATTAGTGTTTCTTGTACAACTTACCTACGCTCAGGACAAAATGGTTTCGGGTACCATTACAGATGACAGTGGTTTACCCCTTCCTGGGGTGAACGTTATAAAAAAAGGAAGTTCCAGTGGGACTCAATCTGATTTTGACGGAAAATACGCTGTCAAAGTAACACCTGGGGATATACTACACTTTAGTTTTGTTGGTTTTACAAACCAAGAAATCACCATCAGTAATCAATCCATAATAAACATACAAATGGAACAAGACACTGCTGAATTGGATGAAGTTGTTATTACTTCTCAAGGAATCAAAAGAGAAAAGAAAGCTATTGGGTATGCTGTCTCCGTGGTAAAATCAGAACAAATTGAAAATAGACCTGAAGCAGATATCGCTAGAGTACTAAATGGCAAAGTAGCAGGTGTCAGTATTGTTGGTACAGGTGGACTTGCTGGTAGTGGCACAAACTTTGTTATCCGGGGAAACTCTTCAATAAATCAAAATAACCAAGCTCTTTTTGTGGTTGATGGCGTTCCATTCAACACTGCTTCTAACACACAAGGAACTGATGAAACAGGATTTGTAAATGGAACTGGAGCTACATCAAGTAGATTCTTAGATATAGATCCCAATAATATCGCTAGTCTTAGTGTCCTCAAAGGACTTAGTGCTACAGTACTCTATGGTGAAGCAGGGAGAAATGGTGTCATACTAATTACAACTAAAAATGGAGGAACCCAATTAAAAGAGAAAAAGTTTGAAGCAACCCTAAATCAATCTGTCTTCTTCAGCAAAATATCTGGGCTTCCTGATTACCAAAACACTTATGGTCAAGGAGGGGATAATTCTGTAAATCCTGGATTCGTTGGCAACTGGGGAGATCGTTTTGACAGAAACCTCACTGTTCGTCATCCTTATAATCAACAAGATTTTGCAACAATATTTCCACAATTCCAAGGAGTAAATATCCCTTATCAACCATTCGAAAACAATGTAAAGGATTTTTTTAGAACTGGTTTAGGAAAAAGCACTTCTCTAAACCTATCAAAATCTTCGGAGAAAGCATCCATTAATGCAAGTGTTGGTCACACAAATGAAGATGGTTTTGTCCCTGGCAATAATATTCAACGATTAAACTTTGGCTTAGGAGGTACCATGAAGCTTGATAACAAGTTCCTAATAACCGGTTCCATGAATTTCTCTAGAACCAATTTCAGAACCCCTCCAGTCGCTGCTGCCAATGGAACGAATGCGGTATCTATATTTCAGAGAACATTATTTGTGCCAAGAAACTTAGATCTAAATGGGCTACCTTACCAAAACCCTATTGATGGCTCTAGTGTCTATTACAGAACTGATCAAGAGCATCCTAATTGGCTTATTGATAATTCTAGGTTTTCTCAAGGAGTAAATCGATTCTTTAATTCTTTCAGCACTATTTATAGCATCAATGATAATTTGTCTCTTACGTATCGATTCGGTTTAGATACCTATTCAGAGAATCAAGAATATTACATAAACAAAGGAGGAGTATCTAGTCTACAAGCACAATTAGGTTATTTGAGAACAACGAGTGCGACAAATTCCATATGGGATCATAGTGCAATACTACGTTTAAAAGCCGTCGACATCACAGAAAAAATAGGACTTGGTGGCCAAGTTGGAATCAATCTTAGGAGAGACAATTACAAACAAACTGGATTAGTTAGTACCGATCAAGTTGTATTTAATTTCATTGATCATAGTAATTTTGCTTCACAGACTAACGATGACCCTTTAGGTGCCGATCTAGATTTCAAAACAGAAAAAAATGTAATTGGCTTATATGGACAATTACAATTTGATTATGAAAAATATATTTACCTTACGCTTGCTGCCAGAAATGATTGGGGTTCTACCGTAGAGAAAGAAAATCAAACACTTTTTTACCCTAGTGTAAACATGTCTTTTGTTCCAACTTCGGCATTTCCATCACTACAATCAGAGACATTAAATTTCCTGAAATTTCGTTTTGGGTATGGAACTTCGGCAGGATATCCTGATCCATACCTCACTAGACAAACACTTGAGTTAGAAACTGCTCAGTTTACACCGCCAAACGAAAGTGCTATCAACACCAATTCAAGTAACTTTATTTTTCCAAATGCCGACTTAAGACCTGAACTACATCGAGAATTCGAATTAGGACTGGAAACAAATATGTGGAAAAACAGGATTACTTTTGATGGTAGTATTTACAAGAGAATCTCGAAAGATCAAATTCTTAATAGAGATCTTGACCCATCAACTGGATATACAGAAACCTTTATCAATGCTGGTGAAATAGAAAATGAAGGGATAGAAATAAGTTTGAGCATTGCTCCTTTCAAGGGTAACAAAGGTTTTCAATGGAACAATCAAAATATTTTTACTGCTTATGAAACTACGGTTATTGATTTACCTGATGACATCGATCAAATTCTTTATAATGGATTCTCCAATATTGGAAATATTGCCAAGGAGGGGGAACCTCTAGGAGCCATTCTTGGAAATTTTGCTATTAAGGATGCTGATGGAAACTTTATAATTAATCCTAATTCTGGCAACATTATTAACAGCAACACCATTGGACAAGATGACAAAGTGATTGGAGACCCTAATCCCGATTGGAAATACACCTCTATCAACAGTTTTTCTTACAAGGGTGTAAATCTATCAGTACAGCTTGAATATACTCATGGTGGGGATTTCTACTCTACTACGATTGGCAATTTACTACGTCGTGGTGTAACAAAAGACACTGAGCAAAGAGAGGGAACATTTGTCATTCCAGGTGTATTGGGAGATCCTGCTACAGGTATCCCACTAAGAGACTCTAGTGGAAATACCATCCCTAACACCATTCAACAAGGAGCTAATGAAATCTATTTCTTAAACTTTGTTGACCCAAATGATCAGCAAATTTTTGATGCCTCCATTTTTAGAATAAGAGAGCTCTCACTTGGATACAGTGTTCCTCAGAGATTTTTGGAAAACACCCCTATTGGTTCAATTTCGCTTTCTGTATTTGGACAAAACGTATTTTTCTGGGCACCAAATGTTCCAAAATACACCAACTTTGATCCTGAAACTTTAAGTACAGGAGTAGGGAATGGGCAAGGACTAGATTTTCAAACTACCCCCAATTCTAGAAAATTTGGTTTTGGTATGAAACTAACCTTTTAATCTAATTACTCTATATAACACTTAAACAAAAGACAATGAAAACAATAAATATAAAGCTAATTGGAATTTTATCACTCTTTTTTCTGCTCTACAGTTGTGAAAGCACAGAATTAGACTTGCAAATAGACCCAAGTGAACTGAGTCCACAGGATGCCGACCCTAATCTTCTACTTAACAATGTACAGTTAGATTTTGCATCAGCGCTAAATTTCAACGAGGATAATGAAGATGGGATCAACGTCCGTGCGTCTGAATTTGTGAGAATGCAACACCTTTTTGGAGCCTATACTGGTCCTTTTTCATTATCCCCCGCTGGTATTAACAGTATTTGGACTGACATTTACTCCGAAACATTACAGGATATAAGAACTCTTGAACCATTAACTATCAGTAGAAACCTTCCTGGACATATAGGCGTTGCTAAACTGCTTGAAGCCTACTTGATGGTAACTCTTGTTGATATTTTTGGAAAAGTGCCTTATTCTGAAGCTTTTCAAGGCGGTGATAACCCGAATCCCAAAACAGATAATGGTGATGTAGTTTATGACTTAGCTATCAAAACCATTGATAGAGCTATACTTGACATTTTAGCTTCAAAAGCTGCTAACAATATGCCAAAAGATTTATTTTATGATGGTGATGCGGACAAATGGATACAATTTGCAAATACTTTAAAGCTTAAAATGTACGTGCAAACGAGACTCGTAGATGGGTCTGTCAAAGATAAAATTAATGCTTTAATTAGTGAAGGAAAACTTATAAACTCCACAACTGACGACTTTGAATTCAAATATTCATCCGAGATAACACCAAGTGATAGCCGCCACCCCTATTTTGCACTAAACTATGATGCAGATGGCGCAGATGATTACCTGAATAGCTATTATGTAAACTTGCTCAAGGCTGATAAAGGTTTTGAGGACCCTAGACTGAGATATTATTTCTATCGTCAAACTGACACCGAACCGACAGGAGACGATCTACCTTGTGAAGACAAACCAGCCTCTGCTGTCAATTTTTGTTATTTAGGAGACTCATACTGGACAAGAGATCACGGTAATAATGAAGGTGTGCCACCAGATGGTCGTAATAGAAGTACTTATGGTTTATATCCTATTGGAGGAGCATATGATGCAGATAATTTTGAACCTGTAAATCAAGACAAAGGAGCTAAAGGAGCTGGTATCTTCCCTATACTATTGTCTTCATATTCGAAATTTCTCCAAGCAGAAGCGGCTCTTATGCTCAACACTAATGGTGACCCCAAAACTTTGTTAGAAAGCGCAATACAAGACTCTATGGATAAAGTTACAACTTTTCAGACTTCATCTATTAATCTTAGTCGGGTACTTATTCCTGATGATCCGGATACTCCAGAAAATGAATTAGTTCTAGCAAGTAGCTTATTACCAACCAAAACAGATATACAGAATTATATCGATTTTGTTCTTGATTCGTATGATGCTGCAACTACACAAAATGATAAACTAAATATTATCATGAAAGAATATTATATTGCACTATGGGGCAATGGTATAGAAGCATACAACAACTACAGAAGAACAAGCATGCCTCTTGATATATCGGATCATGTATCAACACCGGGGTCATTTCCTAGATCATTTTTATATCCAGCAAATTTTGTTAACCTGAACTCCTCTGTTTCTCAGAAAAATGTTACAGAAAAAGTATTCTGGGATACAAATCCTGATAACCTAAAATAAAAGTATTATGAAAACATATATAAATTTAATTTTAGCAAGCATCTTGCTAGCGTCCTCCTTTGCTTGTAGTGATGATGACAAAAACATTTTTAACGATCTTAAAACTGATACTGGATTTGTTAGATTCTCAGAAAACCCACCATCGAATATTGGTGTTAGCTCTATAAGTGAGTTAAAATACACCTTTAAACTAATAGATCCCAATGAAAGTACTGCATCATATGATTTAAGAATTTATGCTGATATTTCTGGAAAAAGAACAGATACACTCCCTGTAACTACAATCACTTCTTTTCCTAAGATACTAAGTTATTCGGCTAATGATTTAGCTGGTTTTCTCGGTATTGAAGCCGCAGATATTGGATTCGGAGATAATTTCTTTTTCACAGCCGAGGTTACTTCAAAAAATGGCGTGAAATATTCTGGAATAGAAAGCGCTGAATTTGATGATCTAGATGATCTTGACCCCAAGACTTTTGAAATACTTGGAGGAGGATTAACCTCAACACTTCTTGATGAATCCGGATACCGACAAGCTTTTGAGTTTAATTTTATTATTTTATGCCCGGATGCAATTACTGTAGATGATTTTATAGGATCTTGGGAGGTAACAAAAGATGACTTCGGAGTTCTCGTTGATGATTTTGATGGTTCATTTGAGATCATTGCTGGTCCAGAAAAAAACCAAGTAACCATGTTAAACCCTTTTGGTCATAGCAATCCGGATACAGGAGAAGCCTATAATGTAATATTAGACTTGGACCCTCCAAATGGAGAGATCGCTGTCGAATCCCAATCTGCTTGGCATTGCGCTAATGTCGGATGCACTTTTGGAGAAGGTAAAATAGAAGGAGATGGACTTTCGTTTCTCTGTGTAGATTTGATAAAATTAAACCTAGAATACACCGTGGCCGCTGGCAGTTTTGGAAGTGCTCCTATCGATTTAAAAAAACTCTAAAATGAAACAAGCAATACTATCTAAACATTAAAAAAATTATTGCTAATCACAAATCAATACCAAAAGACTGTCTATATAGACAGTCTTTTGGATTTTAGATATACACCTTATCATCTTTCCTATTATCTTTATGTATCATAGAACATAAAAAACCAAATACTTATGAAAAAAACACTACTCAGACTCTCAACTATCATCGGTATTGTTTTTATTATTTTTGCTTGCACCAACAAAGAAATCAACCTCATCACCAATGTAGAACTGGATTTTGAACAGTCCAATACAGACAATGGCTTTGTAAAAGAATTACTTCCCACGACACTCACTATCACCCCAGAAGTATTTTTACCAGAATTTGACTACTTTTTTCAATATGAAATCCTGGAAGGTGATGGATCCTATATAAATACAGAAGGGACACTGCTGCCTACAGCAGAACCTATAACACTAGAGCGCAAGAACGAGGAAGACACCAATTTTGTTATAACCATGAACTATCGCGCAAATAATTCTGGAACGCATCGCGTCAAAGTAACTGCAAGCGATAATTTCGAAAAATCTTTTTCTCAAGTACTAACTTACACCATTGCTGATATCCCTGTCATTTGGACTGCCTCTTCTCCTCTATCTACTGCAGAAGAAACACAGGAGATTCCAATCACCCTGACTTTTTCCCAAAAAGAAATTGATGACAGTATTGAGTATCAAGTAGAATATACAATTCTCAAAGGCTCAGGACAATTATTAAATTCTAACCAAACCCCGGTCTCTTTGGGTCGATATACTGATATTGATTTTGGCGTACAAGACTTTACTTTTATTGCAAACCAACTGGGAGACACAACACTTAGGTTTCAACTTCTAGACAGCAATGGCCAAACCATTACAGAAACACTGACATTTTCCATCACCGAATTTGTAATCGATACCGAAAAACCAATCATCACACTCATAGGAGCCAGTCCATTACTTATTTTTACTGGCAGTACATACACTGACCCAGGTGCTACAGCTACTGACAACAAAGATGACGATACAATACTTACGCAACAAATCATTACAGATTCTTCTCAGGTAGACACCACTACCCCCGGAAACTACCTTGTAACCTATACGGTAACTGACAATTCTGGAAATATCGGAACTACTACACGCACAGTAACCGTTCAATTCAATTTGACAGATGTACCACAATTTAGCGTAAAAGGAAATACAACAGATTTTACCACCACTCTAGAACTAGGAAGTACCTACCAAAAAGGAAGTATCGACAACCTCTCGGATAATGGAACTATTACCAATGAAGACTGCATAGATCAAAGCACTATTAACAACACCATTCCTGATGTTGGAAACTATACAGTCACCTACCTAGCCACGGATAACGATACCAACACAACCACTATTACAGAAACGGTAATAGTAGCAGACACGACCAAACCAACATTTACCATAAAAGGAAACACCTCAGATTTTGCAACCCCACTACAACTAGGAAGCTCGTACACTGCAGGGGCAATCCAAGATATTATTGATTTGAGTACCACGGATGGTGGAACCATCATAGATCCACAAAATATCACAGGAACAGCACCCGCATTAGGTCAATATCCAATCACCTATACAGTAAAAGACGCCTATAACAACACCCATAGTATTGTAGAAACAGTAACGGTCACCGATACATCTATTCCTACATTTATGGTTCAAGGAAATACTGTTGATTTTGTGACAACATTAGAATTAGGAGAGCCCTATAATTTGGGTGTTATTTCGGATATCAAAGATAACGGAACAACAGACGGTGGCATCTCAGAAGATCCTGCTGCCATAGGAGGAACTACACCAGCAATTGGCTCCTATACTGTCACCTACACCGTCACTGACAATCAAAACAACACAAACCGTATCACCGAAACGATAGAGGTAGTAGACACGACACCTCCTAGCTTTTCTGTAAAAGAAAACACAACAGATTTCACAACGAATTTAGAATTTGGCGCCCCCTACACTCCCGGTCAAATCCAAGACCCTATCGACCTGAGCGGTTTTACAGAAACTATCCTTGGAACTGACAAAGTGGACACTGCTACAGAAGGCTCGTATACTGTCACCTACACCTTGACAGATCAATCCCCCAATGCCAATACTGCTAGCATTATAGAAACAGTAAATGTAGCACCAGATAACCAGCCGCCCACAGCAGTTATCCAAGCAAATCCCGGACTTACAGGCATAGCACCCTATACTGTCACACTCGATGGTAGTGCTTCTACGGATCCCGATGATGGAGATAGTATCGCAGAATATCTTTGGATTTTGGGTAATGGTAATCAAAATACAAATAGTAGTACAACACAAACCTATGATACTACTGGAAATTATGACATTACCCTACGCGTAACAGATCAAAACAACGCTGTCCATGAAAAAACGGTAACCATTGAGGTAGCCGCCAATATGCCTCCTACTTTTAGCGTACGGGATAATACCGCCGATTTTACAACCTCACTCAATGCAGGAGCCACATTCCTCGTAGCCACTATTACCAATATCCAAGACGACAAACCGATCACAGATAGAGGGTCTACGAGTGGTGCAACAAACCTAAACAATACTAGTGTATGCTACAGTAATAATAACGCAGTTATCGAATATTCCGTAATGGATGCTGATGGAATAATAACAACCATTGCCGAAACGTTAAAAATTACAGATACAGAACCACCCAGTATCACAATCACGCCTTCTACTGTAAAGATTTATCGAAGACAAGACTATGAAGAACCGGAACCTCTACTTCGTGACAATGATCCTTGTAGCGATGCTACTCCAACCCAAAAATCAGGAAGTATAGACACCAATACAATAGGAACTTATGACATCACCTACACAGGTACCGATGCAGCGGGCAACCAAGCTGCACCAACGATACTCACAGTAGATGTTGTAAACAGGAGTCCCGTTGCCATGGATGACAATTTCAGTCAAACAGCAAATACGATCAAAGAATATACTATTCTAGTAAACGATTCGGATCCTGATGGCGATAGTTTTTCTATAGAAAGTATAACCCAACCTAGCAACGGAGGGACTGTTGCCATTGCTGATGATAGAACCATCAAATTTACATCAAACAATCAAACAGGCACTGCTACTTTTACTTATAGAATCAAAGATGAATTTGGTGACCTCAGTGATTTTGCCACCGTAACCATGAATATCAAACCAGAGCCCAACACCGTGCCAACAGCCAAAGTCACTGCCAGTACCCTAAGAGGTGAAGCTCCTATAACGGTCACATTTGACGGCAGCGGATCTTCTGATCCTGACCCAGGAGATTCTTTGAGCTATAGCTGGTCCGTCAATGATAATCGTACAAAAACCACCTCTTTTCTCTACACCACGCCAGGCACCTTTGACGTCACACTTACAGTCACAGATAGCAAAGGTTTTTCTGATGAAGCAACTGTACAAATAACGATAACAGACGACATTTGTGATGGAGAACCAGCAGGAGGCTGTCCACCTGGTCAGATTTTTTGCTTTGATATATGTGCATGCAGAAAAGGAGACCCATCTAATCCTAATCCAGTTTTATGTCCTCAATAAAAAAAAATTTTATACCTTAACGTCGAAAAAATAGATCCTTCAACATTATGAGCTTTAAAGCGCAACTATTTATCAACGACAGAATCATCAATGTCCTTAGCTGTCGCCTCAAATTTAATCAGAACAAAGATATTACGGGAAAACCCGTTGGTCGTGTCGATGGAGGCCAATTTGTGGTCACCATAGAAACTGATCGGAATACCGATTTGTTACATCAAATGATGGGTGCCGAGACTATGGTAGATGGCTATTTGCGTTTTTACAAACGTGATGGCATGAGCAAATTAGTCGATTATGAATTTTGGGATTGCTATGTAGCAAATTACAAAGTCCAGTTTTCTGCAATCAACTCAGATCCTATGACAACCCAATTACTGTTTTCTCCGGGGATTCTACGTATTAATGGTGTTGTACTCAAAAAACCGTGGCACGTCACTGATATCGATGCCGAAGAGGTGGAACCTACTCCAGAAGCACCTTTTAATGGAGATCCACAATTGCTAAAAATGTATTATACCGATCTCGACGGTAATAGAATCACAGAACTCTATGAAGACAAACTGATACTGGTTCTAGAAACCAGAAGTTGTGTTGGCAAAACGGTCACTGTGGATCTTACCAATGACTTTTTTGATTTTAGCTACAGAGGCAAACATCTAGAAGATGATATCCTCAGAGATGTTCGTATTAGTAGTGATCAACATAGAGTAGAACTAGATGTGTATAAAGTTCATTAACTTTATCGATTATTACGAGCGTCTTACACCCCAAATCGAGTGCTACTCTCACAATGATCAAAAAACACTTTAAATGTCAATTGCCGTAATATTAACCAAAGGAATATGAGCGACGAAAATACCAATACAGCAAATACAGAAGAAGAAAAAAAAGCAAAAACTCCCAATACAAATAGTTTTTCACTAGATGAAAATCCTGATATACGAGTCGAGGGAGAAGGACTTACTGCTGATATTATTCTAGAAGAGATCCTATATTTCCCTAGAATCCCCAAAAGCGATGAGGACAAAGGCGACGAAGAAGAACTTTGGGTATTAGATGATGCGCAATACAAAAAATACAAAGAACTCACAGAAAAATATGCCACAGCATCCAAGGAATTGGTAGAGGCAAAAAAAGCAAATGATCCCAAGCGTCTCAAAACCGCTCAAGACAAAATGCGAGAAATGATCTTAATAGCAGAGGGCAAAAAACCAGATCAAGCTACAAGCAAAGCCACCAATGGAAAATCTCCACTTCCTGTCAAAGTACCGCAAGGAGATTATCAAGGATTAACAGAAGGTGTCGGTTTTAGAGATGAAAAATATTTTTATCTAGGAGCAAAAGATCTAAAAGTCCTTAAAAGCATTCGCAAGAAAAAAAGCGGAAAATTCCGTTTTCCTATCAAATTAAAAAATAATAAAGAAGCAACAGTAAAAGCTGCTTATGATGCTGCCTATCCAGAAGAACAATCCAAAAAAGACAAGATAGATCAATTCAAAAAAGCACAAGCAAAAATCAAGGCAGAATGGAAAATTGACGGTCAAGTTGCCTCCAAGGTTTTGAGCTACGGCTCTCCTCTATTATCCGCGTTTCTGAATGATGATGACTTTGAATTGATTGACAAATGGGTCAGTGATTTTAATAAAAAATGCGTTGCTACTTGGAATGACAGCAAAAACAAAGTAAAATACATTTTGGAACTCCTCAAAGAAGGTAACGATGATTTTACCGATGAGGACTGGGCTGAAGCAAAAATGAAAATCAACGCGCTCTGGAGCAAAACACATAAAGATTTTGCCAATGAAGCTACTGATTATCTCGAAACTCCTACAAAAAGTCAACGTAACAGCTTGATCCAAAAAATCAAGAAGCAAGAATTACCTCCTGCCAATTGGGATGCAACTGCTGCAGCACAAATCATGCGCTACTCTGCTGGATTATCAGCAGAAGCAGGCTACAACCTTGCAGAAGGCAAAGTCTTTGGCAAACTCGGTGGAGAGGCCAAATTCTCCTTATTAGAAGCTGGTGCTGAATTCAACTATTACTTCCCAGATGACAAAGGCTGGGGCATGAAATTCAAAATCCCGGTCAAAAAAACGACCTATAGCTTCAGAGAATATGACAAATATGATCCAAAAAAAGGGTATAATGCCGCTATACAAGATGGCTCTTTTCCGTTTGATTCTTTTTTTGTTACTCCTACAGTCATCCTTGCATTGGTACAGCAATTAGCTGGAGCAAAAATGGAACTCCGCACCCAAAAATTTAAACAAATCCTCTTTGCGATTATCGGACATACGGATGCCAAAGGTAGTCATGGCTATAATGACAAACTTGGCTTGCTCAGAGCCTCTGCAGCCCATGCTGTTTTTAGTAACGATGCAGCAGAGTGGTCAGATTATTTTGAGTTCAAAAAAAATGCTTGGGGAGATGATGAATTAGAGTTTATGAGAGAAGCTATTTTTATCGCTGACTATGCTCCAGACTTATTTGACAAGGCGCTATTAGATCCCACCACCTCCAAGTCCGACGATACTATTGCTATTATCAATAGCAGATTAGCAGTATATTCCAAACTTGCAGAAGCACGTCTAAATCCCTTGGACGAAGTGGTTGTAATTGGAAAGAAAAGAAAATCTTCTGAAAAACTAACCCGAGCCAGAAGAAAATATTTTGAAGCCATTAGAGCACTTTCTGACAAACTAGATCGTATACAAATCAGTAGGTCCTATTTTGAAATTGTTCTAAAAATTATCATCCAAAAAGTACCTGGAATCGAGCACAGCGATTTGAAACAATTTTTCTTTACCGAAAGTGACAAATCCATTCGTAGTTTAGGAAAACGTGCTTTGGCAGAAGCTACCCTAGACAAATCTAGCAAAAACCGTCGTGTAGAGTTAGAACCCTATAAGGCATATGATCCAAAAACGAAAATCGTTGATCAAGAAGTAGATTTTGGCGACGGCCGTTTCAAACTCAAGGGAGGTGTCAGCCTTTTTGTGGGTGCTACCATTGCGCTCTCTGCAGAGGTGGAGATTAATGCCCCCAAAGGCGTCCTCATGATTACGGGCAAAAAAAACAAAGAAGACCAACCCGTAAAATATGGGAAGGATCGCCAAATCCAAGATACTAGCGAGAGTGGAGATAATAATGTAACCGCCAAGGCAGAAGCCTTTGCAGGCGCCCAAGCAGAAGCCAAAGTAGCACTAGAACTAGAATGGCAAAACCCCAACAAACGAGGCAAACATACCGGAGGGTTCCAAACCCTTGCTTCTGTAGGTTATGCCCTTACCGGCTCTGCTGGTGCAGGGATCACAGGAGAGTTTAAGATTGGTTTTGATGACATCACAAACAAATTCCAAATCAAAATGATGGCCAAGGCTACCTGGGGCATCGGTGGTGGTGGTGCAGTCAGTTTTGTCATTGGTGCAAGAGAATTATGGGATTTTGTCCGTCTGGTCTACCATAAACTAAACGAAGTGGATTTTAACTTCCTCGATCTCTTTGAACAAAAAACTGATGAGTTCGGTAACGAAACAGACTCGCAAATCAATGTCTATGAGGTTTTTACAGCCTGGTCAGTAGAAATGCTAAAAAAAGGTTTTATCCTACAAGCAGGAATGACCTATATTGCTGGTGGTGCATTGGATGGGGCTATTACGATCCTTAAGGATGTAGATACTCTACTTCGTAAGTGGCAGGACGTGAACCAAGAGCTCGACGATGTCCAGACACTGGTCGCATCTCTCAAAGAAAAACCAGAGATGATTGACTACTTATTGCCAGAATCCAAGGGACGGATCCTATTTATCCTAACCAAGGAGCGAGAACTTAATCTAGCGAGTATGTGGGACAAGTTGGGAGACACTTGGACAGATTTCAGAGCATGGGACAAAAACTACGAAAACGAAGAGGCAGCCCTGTTTCTTATCACCAAAGGGATAGACTCTGTACAGGAGTGGGAAGAAACCATGGAACATATGACCTATTGTATCACCAATGCTGATGGCAAAAAAGAATATCAAGCTTTTGTCAAAACCAAAGACACCAACCATTATGGTACCGATGCTTTACAAAAACTTGCAGAAAAAACCCCTTTGACTCCCCAAGAAATAGAACAAAAGGCGGCACGACAAAAGAAACGCATCCAAGATGCCAAAGTCTATCTGCGTAACTATTTGCTCAGTGACACCGAAGATTGGGAAAAGGTAGAACGCCATGTCAATAACTTATACAAAAAATCCAAAGACCTAACTCTAGGAGCCCCTATATAAAAAACACCATAATTCTTCTATAATTTATGAAATTGAAACACCTCACCAAATATGCTTTAGCAGGCATCACACTTATCGCTATGGGCAGTTGCAAATCACAAAGCAAACAGTCTCCAGAAGTACAGGCGATGCTCACAAAAATTAAAAACAACTTTGTTCATGTAGAAGGAGGCACCTTCATGATGGGGGATAATACTGTTCCTGCTGCCAGTCCGGCTCATCAAGTTACACTAGACTCTTACTCCATAAGTAAATACGAAACTACTTTGGGAGAGTATGATATATATACCAATACGACAGGTCTTGACAAAGTAGCTCCTAGATGGCGTGATCAGGATGGTATGGGACCAGAATATGGAGCTTGGAATATGAACTGGTTTCAGGCTAGAGCCTACTGCCAATGGCTCGGCAAGCAATTGGAATTACCGATCGACCTACCTACAGAAGCCCAGTGGGAATATGCCGCGAGAAACCGTGGACAAAATGTTGATCATGCAACTAATAGCGGTCTGATTGAAGGCGGAGATAGAGATAATTATGGTGTAAGTGCTCCTGTCGGTCATTACCCCCCCAGCCCACTCGGCATCTATGATATGTCTGGAAGCAAAGCTGAATGGATACTAGATTGGTATGGAAATTACGAATCCGAACCACAAACAAATCCTAAAGGAAGGCAACGAAGAAAAGATGAAATAGCAGAAAATCAAGGAGAGAAAGTAGTTAGAGGTTTTAGGACGATTGTAAAAACAACATACAGAAGGAAACATTTACCTCCTGAGAATACAGGAGCGGGTAATGGAATTCGCTGTGTATGCAATCAAAAAACGCCTATCAACTAGATGCGACACTTTTTCTCTCTTATACCGATGATGCTATTCCTATTAGTGATGAGTTGCAAATCACAAAGCAAACAGTCTCCAGAAATACAGGCGATGCTCACAAAAATCAAAAAAAACTTTGTTCATGTAGAAGGAGGCACCTTCATGATGGGGGATAATACTGTTCCTGCTGCCAGTCCGGCTCATCAAGTTACACTAGACGCTTACTCCATAAGCAAATACGAAACTACTCTGGGAGAGTATGATATATACACCAATACGACAGGTCTTGACAAAGTAGCTCCTAGATGGCGTGATCAGGATGGTATGGGACCAGAATATGGAGCTTGGAATATGAACTGGTTTCAGGCTAGAGCCTACTGCCAATGGCTCGGCAAGCAATTGGAATTACCGATTGACCTACCTACAGAAGCCCAGTGGGAATATGCCGCGAGAAACCGTGGACAAAATGTTGATCATGCAACTAATAATGGGAAAATTGGAAAGGATAACGCAGGTATTAAAGATCCAGTTGGTAGCAACCCCCCTAGTCCACTCGGCATCTATGATATGTCTGGAAGCAAAGCTGAATGGATACTAGATTGGTATGGAAATTACGAATCCGAACCACAAACAAACCCTAAAGGAAGGCAACGAAGAAAAGATGAAATAGCAGAAAATCAAGGAGAGAAAGTAGTTAGAGGTTTTAGGACTATTGTAAAAACAACTTATAGAAGATCACATTTACCTCCTGAGAATACAGGAGCGGGTAATGGAATTCGTTGTGTATGCAATCAAAAAACGCCTATCAACTAAATGAGACACCTTTTCTCTCTTATACCGATAATACTACTTCTATTAATGATGAGCTGCAAATCACAAAGCAAACAGTCTCCAGAAGTACAGGCGATGCTCACAAAAATCAAAAAAAACTTTGTTCATGTAGAGGGAGGCACCTTCATGATGGGGGATAATACTGTTCCTGCTGCCAGTCCGGCTCATCAAGTTACACTAGACGCCTATTCTATCGCCAAATACGAAACCACTTTTGAGGAATATGATCAATACTGCAACGCTACTGGGCTAGAAATTGTTCACAAAAAATATCGCCACCTACCCAAAAATTCACCAAAACATGGAGCTTGGGCAATGAACTGGTTTCAGGCTAGAGCCTACTGCCAATGGCTCGGCAAGCAATTGAAATTACCGATCGACCTACCTACAGAAGCCCAGTGGGAATATGCCGCGAGAAACCGTGGACAAAATGTTGATCATGCAACTAATAGCGGTCTGATTGAAGGCGGAGATAGAGATAATTATGGTGTAAGTGCTCCTGTCGGTCATTACCCCCCCAGCCCACTCGGCATCTACGATATGTCTGGAAGCAAAGCTGAATGGATTCTAGATTGGTATGGAAATTACGAATCCGAACCACAAACAAACCCAAAAGGGAGAACACTAAGAGCAGATGAAATAGCAGAAAATTTAGGAGAAAAAGTAGTTAGAGGTTTTAGGACTATTGTAAAAACAACTTATAGAAGATCACATTTACCTCCTGAGAATACAGGAGCGGGTAATGGATTTCGTTGTGTATGCAATCAAAAAACACCTATCAACTAAATGAAACACCTCTTCTCTCTTATACCGATGATGCTATTCCTCTTAGTGATGAGTTGCAAATTGCAAAGTCAAAACACCCCAGAAGTACAAGAAATGCTAGAGAATATCAAAGAGCATTTGGTATTTGTAGAGGGAGGCACCTTCATGATGGGACATCCAAATGTACAAGGCGCAACTGTACATCAAGTTACCCTAGACAGTTATTCTATTAATAAATACGAAACTACATTTAAGGAATTTGATTTATATCACAATTCATTAAATATAGAAATTATACAACCAAATAGAAGAAAATTAAAAGAATACCAACCCAACTACGGTGTAAAAGCAATATCATGGCAACAAGCTCGAGATTATTGCCAATGGCTAGGAAAAAAATTGGAGATACCCATGGATCTCCCTACAGAAGCACAATGGGAATATGCCGCGCGTAGCAGAGGACTAGATGTGGATCATGCAACTAATAACGGAAAAATTGAAGGTGGTGACAAGGACAACTATGGAGATGGAGAAATTGGATCGTACCCACCTAATCCTATGGGAGTCTATGATATGTCTGGAGGCAGACCTGAATGGGTCTTAGATTGGTTAGGTCCATATAGTAGAGAACCTGTAGTCAACCCTCTAATAGATAGTATTGGGATTTTTGAAGAAAAACGTGTTCGAGGTTGGCACTCTCTCAGCTATTCGGTCTATAAAAGAGGTTCTAGAGAACCAACAGCAACCGGAGCTGGGGTAGGATTTCGTTGTGTATGCAATCAAAAAACACCTATCAACTAGATGCGACACCTTTTTTCCTAGTACTTATACCAGTTAAAATGTACTTGTAGGCTAAAATAATTGAACTATTTCTCGCTAGTTTTAGTTATAAAATTCAAGCATAACCTTGGCTACAATTTAATTTTTTAGCGAAAAAATAGTAGAAAAAGAACCAAATGATTAGCCTGTAATTTTTTCAAATGGTTTGATACTATGTATTGGCATAGATTGTATAGCTCAAAATAATACCGCTTGATATAGAAAATCAACGAATAGTCTTTTGATAAAATTTTTAATCATCTATTGGTGATATATTGAAATATTGGTAGGACAGAAACAAATTATTAATACTATTTTTATTTGGATATTCATTCCTAAACATTGTACCAGTTACACCAAATTAGCTATATAATCCCGTATATCGACTTGTCCTTTTTTCCGCTAAATACCTTGTTCATATATTGCATAGCTAAGGCTATACAATAGAATCACAGTAATTTGAGCATTACTATGGTCGATACCATAAAAACTGCTAGTTACTCAACTGTAAGCAATAGTTCTTCCACTGGATCAGGCGGTAGTTGGGGCTCTGGAAGCGGTGGTGGTGGCTCTTCCGGCGGTGGCGGTGGGGGCGGCAGCGGTGGGGGCTGGTAACCGTATTTTTCTTCGGTATTATGTACGTTTTTGAACCAAAAAACGTTTAACTGGTCAAACACTTCTAGTATGAAATCTATTTTTGATCCGCAGAACAAAAAGGAACTGCGACAACGCATTGCGCAACTAACTGAGAACAGTCAACCTCTGTGGGGAAAAATGACTGCTGCTCAGATGCTATGGCATTGCCAATTTCAATTAAAAATAGGAATCGAAAATAAAAGCTATAAAAAATCAAAAAATTTTTTCGCAAAACTGTTATTCAAAAAAATGTCTTATAACGACAAACCGTGGCGCAAAAATGTCCCTACTATTAAAGCCTTCAAAGCACTAGTTCCAAAAGAATTTGCAATGGAGAAATTACTCCTAGAACAACTTATAGAGGATATGCACCTAACCAAAGATCGTGATTCATGGAATCCGCATCCGCTATTCGGCACATTGAGTCGAGCGCAATGGGGACAACTGGAGTACAAACATCTAGATCATCACCTCAAACAATTTGGGGTCTGATTATCCACACCTACTCTACACATACTATCATTAGGAGACCGTGATCCAATTTTTGACCTCTTCAAAATCCAACCCTCCGTAATTACCACTGCTCATCAGTAGCAAAGCCGAATTTGCAAATTTTTGCTTTTCCAAATACGTTTTAAAATCCTCTGGATTTGTATAAATAATCAAATCCTCGCGCTCAAATGCCTCTCCTATCTGCGTTTCGGTAACTTCGTCTAGTTTTTTTATTGCTACTGCATGAGGAGAATAAAAAACAACAGCTTTGTCGGCGGCGGCTAATGCTCCTTTGTATTCTTTGAGAAACTCTGCATTGAGACTGCTATAGGTATGTAACTCCAAGCAAGCGATCAATTCTCTATCGGGGTATTGCTCTTTTACGGCTTGCGTTGTCGCTTTGACTTTGGATGGACTGTGAGCAAAATCTTTGTAGGCAACACTTGTTTTGCTTTCTGCTATTTTCTCTAGGCGTTTAGAAGCTCCTTTGAACGATGCAATTGCTTCATAAAAATCATCCTCATCTACCCCCATATTTTGGCAAATCCATTTGGCACCAGCCAAATTATTGAGGTTGTGTGCCCCAAACACCTCTATCGGCATTGGTCCCTCTGAGGTATTGAGCAAAGTCTCTCCATCTACTACCTCATATACAGGAGTTTGATAGGGTAATTTGCGAATTGCATTTTCTGACTCTTCTGCTAGTTGCGCTACCGTAGTATCTTCTTGGTTATACACTAAGATTCCACCATTTGTGATTTGATCTATAAAAATTTTGAACTGCGCTATATAATCTTCATAAGTAGGAAATACATTAATATGATCCCAGGCGATGCCACTCAGCAAGGCAATATTAGGCTTATACAAATGAAATTTTGGCCTACGATCAATGGGGGATGACAGATACTCATCACCTTCCAAGACTATAAAATCATTTTCTTCGGTTAGATGTACCATAGTATCAAACCCTTCTAGCTGTGCCCCTACCATATAATCCACCTCTCTATCATGATAGTGTAGTACATGTAGTATCATCGAGGTAATGGTTGTTTTGCCATGAGATCCTCCGATAACGACACGCGTTTTATTTTTGGATTGCTCGAACAAAAATTCTGGATAAGAATAGATTTTGACCCCCAATTCCTTGGCTTGGAGCAATTCTGGATTATCCTCCTTGGCATGCATCCCCAAGATAACAACATCTGTAGCCGCACTCAATTTCTCTGGGAACCACCCAAACTTTTGGGGCAATAAACCGTGTTTATCTAATCTAGATTTTGAAGGCTCAAATATCGTATCATCACTTCCCGTTACTTGATATCCTTTTTTGTGAAGGGCTATCGCCAAATTGTGCATGGCACTACCACCAATTGCTATAAAATGAATCTGCATACGTTACTATAACACTGTTTTGTGAATTCTTCATGTCTTTTCATCATTGTAATAAAAAACATAAATACATTCTATGTAAAAAAAATTATCTCGCGAACTCTATAAGCTAAGATATAGAAAATAGCGTAACTAGAGTTCGTTTTTGAAGGCGAGTGCTTCTTCAAAATCTGGTCTCAGGGCTAATGCCTTCGTTATCGCATCTTTTGACTTGGATGTATTCCCTCTTACTTTATATATTTTTGCCATATAATAATACCCCCAATCTTTGGTAATATGATCTTTGACTGCGTAGTTTTCTACAAAGTAGTGCAAATGCGCTAAGCCCTCTTCCAAGGATTTTTTATATTGAAATGTAGCTTTCCCGATCTGATAGTGCAATTGATTACGGTCATAGGCGTAATGTGATTTGATTACTCTTAATTCTCCCGAAAGGGGGTCTTGGGTATACTCATGTAGTTTTAACCCTTCTATTATAGATTGCGTATACAATTTTTTCGCTTTTTGCTCATCCCCATCTTTTAATGCAATATATCCTTGTGACATTAATCCGTCTACAGTACTAAGTGCATATAACTCTTGCCCGTATCGCAGTGCTTTTTTGGTGCCTCCACCAATAATTGCGGGTAGATGCACATAAAATTCTACTAAGCCCCAGCGTGCTTCCAAATGATTTGGGTCCAAACGTGCTGCTTCTAAGAAACTATCGCGAATATCATCTATCAAAAAATAGGCATTAATTTTTCCAATATTCAAAGCTTTGAGTCCTATGGCGCCACCGTATTTAAAATGATAATCCCCATTATTGGGGTCTGCATCGAGAATTGTTTTGTAACAAGAAATTGCTTTTTCCCAATCCTTTTCATCAACTGCTATATCACCTATATATCTCAATGCATTAAGATCATTGGGCTTTTGTTCCAAATACTTCTGAAAATTGATCTTAGCACATGCGAGTTGATATTGATCAAAACACTGTTGCCCTTTTTCAAAATATTCTTGACTATAAAACAAGGAAGGGATCAAGAAGAGGAAAGAAAAAAAGAGGTGTTTTTGCATTATATTTTTTTAAAAATAGAAGTATTCTTTTGTTGCTTTATCATCAAATACAAGTCAAAATAGTGTAAATAATTCGTTTATGCAATACAACCATTTTTCCAAAACACAAACGCAGCTATTGTATAAACCTTATTTGAAGCTTTTAAGTATCAAAATGTCCTTTTATTTTTTCTTGGCACTCTTATTTTTAGGAGGATATTTGGTTAATGACTTTCCTAGAACTTTTTCAAAAAAGACCGCCCGTGCACTGGGAGCCTGCTTTGGGTAAAAACGTTTTTCGGCCACAGCCTGCCATACCAATTCATCTTTTTGGACATCTACAAAATCCATTGTAACTTCCATAAAGGTCACTGGTCCACCGATAGGGATGCCACCACCCAGACCAATATTAAGACCACCTCCGCCACCACCTAGCCCCACCCCAACATTGGTATTCGATGCTTCTTTACGGGTTTTGGTGTTGAAATTGACATACAGATCAGGTGAATTTGATTTCACCAAACCTTTTGCTAACAACAAGCTATCTGCAACTTTTAGCAAGCGTTTAGTATCCAACTCATTGAGTCCGCTTTGCATTTCGGGAAAAAAATTATACGTCTTGTATTCCAAAAAATCTTGTTGTTCATCATAATCATGTATCACCTTGGTCATGCCACATGAAATCAAAAACAAGAACATAAAAAAAGTCATGTACTTCATAAGAATAGATTTATACCCGTTGGACTGTGAATTTATCTAAAAAAAAACGCCTTTTTATATATAATATCAAATTAGCTTCTTTTTCTACTTTTTTCACTAAAAAAATAAAACCCTAGTCACGGCTGTTCTCAAATTTTATAGTTCAAACTGGTGAGAGGTAGTTCAATTATTTTAGCCGACCGTTACATTTTAACTGGTATAAAACCATTTAAAAAATAATTCTAGGCTAATAATTCGGCTCTTTTTCTACTATTTTTTTGCTATAAAATTAAATCGTAACTAAGGCTATGCTTGAATTTTATAGCTCAATCTAGCGAAAAATAGTTCAAATTATTTTAGTCGACCCTTATATTTTAACTGGTATAACAAACTCAAAATCCAACTAATCGTATTAAAAAAATAGGCTTCAAATAGTGTACCAAATTCTGCTAAAATTTTCAATCATTATTCTCACCTCAACAAAAAATTAAGCTAAAATGCTATCAATAAGTAAATAAACTAACCACTCTGACCTTATCCTTTTTTTGACAATAAGACATCATTCATCATCGCATACTCTTTAAAAAATAATTACATCCTAATAATTAGTTGCTATTTTGAACTACAATTACATTTTAACTAGTAATAGTCAAATAAGATTCTGATTATTACTGCTACCACTATTTTTGATCAACGAGCAATCATTTTTAGTAGATCTATCTAGTACCAAAAGAAGTCACAGTTACAGCAAAACTTCTATTTGGACACCAAAATAGCAGAAAAGATAGTCCAGAAATGGTTGGCTATGCCTCTTCTGCATTCAACATTTTCCAAAGTCGATCTTTGAGTTCCATCATTCCTAACTGGGCTATCGAAGAAATAAAAAGATAAGGCACCCCCAATTTGGCATCCAATTCTGCTTTTAGTTCCGTTTGCAACTCCTCATCGAGCATATCACATTTGGAAACAGCTACCAAACGCTCTTTGTCTAATAGTTCGGGATTATAACGTCGGAGTTCATCTAAAAGAATTTCGTATTGTTTCTGTATATCTGGTGCATCTGCAGGAATTAGAAAAAGGAGCGTAGAATTACGCTCGATATGTCTCAAAAAACGATGTCCTATACCTTTTCCTTCTGCTGCTCCCTCGATAATCCCAGGGATATCAGCAATCACAAAAGTCTGGAAATCACGATACTCAACGATTCCCAAATTTGGTTTGAGTGTGGTAAATTCGTAATCCGCAATTTTGGGTTTTGCAGAGGTAATCACAGACAGCAATGTTGATTTTCCTGCATTAGGAAAACCTACCAGCCCTACATCTGCCAAAATTTTGAGTTCTAATGTAATACTAATCTCCTGACCAGGAATCCCTGGCTGTGCATAACGAGGTGTTTGATTCACAGAATTCTTGAAATGCCAGTTGCCACGACCTCCCATACCACCTTGTCCAACGATAATTTCTTGTCCTATCTCCGTAATCTCATGTAGTACTTCTTGTGTTTCTGTGTCCCGTATGACCGTCCCCAGTGGCACATCAACATAGACATCCTGACCATCCGCTCCAGTACTACGGTTTTTGCTTCCATGCTCACCATGTCCTGCTTTGAGATGTCGTTTGAATTTGAGATGTAGCAATGTCCACATATTTGGATTAGCCCGAAAGATCACATGTCCTCCTCGGCCTCCATCCCCACCATCAGGGCCTCCTTTGGTAATATATTTTTCTCTGTGTAAATGTACAGAACCCTTTCCTCCGTTTCCGGAAGTCACGTGCAACTTTACGTAATCTACAAAATTCCCTTCTGTCATCTTCTTTTGATTTTTGGTTTATCGTTGGTTGTTTTAATCTTGATGATTAACAGCTCACACCAAAACCATAAAATAGTTTATAAACTATCTATTGCAGCACTAAGCCTATCAGTTATATCACCAACACTTCCAACACCATCTACACCATGATATTTGTTTTGTTTTTGATAATACTCTTTTAGTATTGCTGTCTCGTTGTAATAAACTTTGATTCGATTTCTTATGACTTCTTCATCGGCATCATCAGCACGACCTGATGTTTTGCCTCTATTCAATAGACGTTGAACCAATACCTCATCATCCACCTCTAGTGCTACCATTGCACTAATCTCTGTCTCTTTGTCTTTTAGCAAAACTTCCAAAACTTCTGCTTGCGCCTCTGTTCGCGGAAAACCGTCAAAAATAAAACCATTAGCATCTGGGTTCTTATCTACCTCGGCACTAAGCATGTTGATTGTCACTTCGTCAGGAACCAATTGTCCTTTGTCTATATAGGATTTGGCCAAGGAACCTAACTCGGTAGCATTTTTGATATTAAATCGGAACACATCCCCTGTAGAAATATGCACCAAATTATATTTTTCTTTAAGAACTTCGGCTTGTGTTCCTTTTCCGGCCCCTGGAGGGCCAAATAACACTAAATTTGTCATGCTTATTTGTTTTATTGTTTTCACAAAGGCGCAAAGGTACTAATTACTTACAAGAAATCTCCAAGAATATCTTATGCATTTATATCCTGATCATTCGAGATTTTGAGGGTAATAAAGTATTTTTGTGCCACACAGAATTTTATGAATGCAATTTGAAAAACCGTTACATGAACAACTACTTTTCATCAGATTTTAAACTTGGAATACTTGGAGGAGGACAATTAGGCAAAATGTTGCTTTACGAAACTCGTAAATTTGACATCCAGACATACGTTCTGGATCCTGGTAACGAAGCTCCTAGTAAAATCGGATGTGATTATTTTGAACAAGGGGATCTCAATGATTATGATACTGTATATCATTTTGGCAAAAAAGTAGATCTCTTAACTTTTGAAATCGAAGGTGTCAATATTGACGCTCTAGAACAACTCGAAAAAGAAGGAATCACTGTATACCCTTCTTCAAAAACGCTTCGCAACATCCAAAATAAGGGTACACAAAAGCTTTTTTACCAAAAGCATCACATACCTACTGCTGATTTTAAAACGTTCGCTACTAAAGAAGCTCTAGAAAACGCCTACAACACCAAAGAGATTACAGTTCCTTTTGTCTGGAAAAGTACACAAGGAGGTTATGATGGCAAAGGAGTCTCTGTCATAAAATCACAAGAAGATCTCAAAAAATTACCCGATACAGAATGTATTGCAGAAACAATGATTGCTTTCAAAAATGAACTAGCTGTCATCGTAGCACGTAATCCCGCAGGACAGATTGCTACGTATCCTGTAGTAGAAATGGAGTTCCATCCAGAGGCAAATCAGGTAGAATATGTGATCTGTCCTGCCAGAATCGATCAATCTATAGCCGAAAAAGCTCGGGCTGTTGCCACCAAGGTTTCTGAAGCCTTTGAGCATGTAGGATTACTGGCTGTAGAGCTATTCCAGACGCAAGATGACCAAATTCTAGTCAATGAAGTCGCACCTCGCCCTCATAATAGTGGTCACTATAGTATAGAGGGTAGTTACACCAATCAGTTTGAACAACACTTGAGAGCTATCCTAGAACTACCCTTGGGTAATACTGCAAGCAAAGTTGGCGGCATTATGGTCAATCTTACCGGTGCAGAAGGATATGAAGGGGATGTCCATTATAAGAATATCACCGAGATCATGAAATTAGATGGTGTGACACCTCATATTTATGGCAAACGTAGCACACGCCCTTTTCGAAAAATGGGACATGTCACTATCGTGAACAAGGATATTGAAAAAGCACGAGTTATTGCCGAACAAGTAAAGAATACCATCGAGGTTATAAGTCTACAGAAAATAACACCAGCCTAAGACCATAAACAACTACACATTAACGAAAATGTTATTCCTTTTTGGATCAAAAATAAAAAATTCTAAACATAGAAAAAATGAGTAAAGTAGGAATTATTATGGGTAGCACAAGCGACCTGCCAATCATGCAACAAGCGGCTGATATATTAGAACAGTTTGGTATCGAAATTGAACTAGATATTGTCTCTGCGCATAGAACTCCTGAAAAATTATTTGATTACGGAAAAAATGCGCACACCAGAGGCATCAAAGTAATTATTGCGGGTGCTGGTGGAGCAGCACATTTACCTGGAATGGTAGCTTCTTTATCGCCACTGCCCGTAATAGGTGTTCCTGTAAAATCCAGAAACTCCATTGATGGATGGGACTCTGTACTATCCATACTACAAATGCCTGGAGGAGTTCCTGTAGCAACTGTTGCACTAGATGGCGCCCAAAATGCAGGTATTCTCGCTGCTCAAATTATCGGATCGGCAAACCCTTTGATACTAGAAAAAGTCTTAAATTATAAGGAAGGACTAAAACAAAAAGTCTTAGATGGAGCTAAAAGCGTAAAGAAGTAAATCCCCTTCCGTGTCTTAGTTTCTCATAGACCATACACTGGTCGAAAAAATAGTTAAAAAAAGGAAAGAGCTACCCAGGCGGATAGCTCTTTTTTATGGTCTTGCTCTGTTAAGAAAAAATTATAATATATTAACCAACTTAAATACATCACACAAAATCGTTACAAGACCAGTAAATTTAGTCATACCTCTATGACCTAAAATTGTTATTAACCAACACGGTAAAATTACTAAAAACATTTTAATTACACCGACAAAAACAGTGTTTTTTCGACAAAATACACCTTCTATTCGTTTAGTAGACCCGTAACATGCGAAAAATCTACACATTAGCAGCACTATTTCTTTTGTAAAAAAAATGAACTTTACACGCAATGGCACGATATCATAAACACGAAAAGGTTGTAGTTAAACCTCAATCCTTTACGCTATTTCATTAAATATAAATAAAACTTAGCTAAAAACAAAAAGAGCCACAAAATTGTGACTCTTTCCATATATTTGACCTTTCCCATAAAGCAACAAAAACCATCGACCTTCCAAAATGACAATTATAGTTTACTTTAGGGTTTGACAAGGTCAACTCTTAAAACCGATATAAAATTACATTGAATTAGAAGCATAATAAAAAACAACAACAATTTTACGTACAACAATCGATGAAATACATTTTTTTTCGACAAAAAACATTTTAATCACTAAATACAAGTTTTTTCATGGAAAATCCATTAAAAAGATCATTTGATACAGCTCCTTTTTCTCAGCTAGACACTACTCATTTTTTACCTGCTATTAAAGAAGCTATTACTATTGCAAAAAAAGAAATCGACGCTATTGCAACAGCCGCTCAAGCTCCAACCTTTGAAAACACCATTGAAGCACTCGATTATACAGGAGAGCAATTAGATGCTGTAACCAGTATCTTCTTTAACCTAAATAGTGCCGAGACCAACGAAGAAATACAAAAGATCGCTCAAGAGTTGTCACCACTACTCTCAGAATTCCGCAATGACATTGCACTCAACACCACTTTATTTGCGCGCATCGAGGCTGTATATCAGCAACAAAAAGAGCTCACTCTAACGCCTGAGCAAGCAACACTGTTGGACAAAAAATACAAATCTTTTGCTCGGAATGGTGCGAATCTCCCCGAAGAGCAACAATCACAGCTACGAAGCATAGACAAAGAACTTTCTACGCTTACACTCAAGTTTGGTGAAAATGTGCTCGCAGAGACAAATAAATTTGAAATGCATCTTACAGAAGTTCGGGATCTTGATGGTCTTCCGGAAGGAGCCAAAGAAGCTGCAAAGGCATTGGCTACTGCAAAAGAAAAAGAAGGTTGGTTGATCACTCTGGATTATCCTAGCTATATTCCATTTATGAAATATGCTACCAATAGAGCGTTGCGAAAAAAACTAGCGCTTGCCTTTGGCGCTCGTGCTTTTCATAAAGATGCGTTGGATAATCAAAAACACATCTTGCGTATCACAAAATTACGTTATGATCGTGCAAAACTTCTGGGATACGAGTCTCATGCTCATTTTGTACTAGAAGAACGTATGGCAGAAACACCCCAAAAAGTGATTTCATTTTTGGAAGAATTACTTGACAAAGCCAAACCTGCAGCCTTGAAAGAGTTCCAGGAATTAGAGACATTTGCAAAAAATCTTGATGGCATCGATCAATTGCAAAAATGGGACAGCGCCTACTATACCGAAAAACTAAAACAAGAGCGTTTTGAGCTCGATGACGAAGTCTTGAAACCTTATTTCAAGCTTGAAAATGTGATCCAAGGGGTTTTTGTGATTGCTCAAAAGCTTTTTGGATTACATTTTTCCAAAAATCAAACCGCAGACACCTATCATGATGAAGTAATGGTATATGACGTTACAGACTCCAACGGAGAAGCAGTAGCATTATTCTATGCTGATTTTCATCCAAGATCTGGAAAAAGAGGTGGTGCTTGGATGACTTCTTACAGGCCTCAAAAACGCAAAAATGGCATTAATGAGAGACCACAGGTTTCCATTGTTTGTAATTTTACAAAACCCACTCCTAGCAAACCCTCTTTACTAACCTTTAATGAGGTTACTACCCTTTTTCATGAATTTGGACATGCCTTGCATGGGATGTTAGCCGATACTACATACCCTTCACTATCCGGAACTAGCGTTTATTGGGATTTTGTAGAACTCCCTAGTCAAATTTTTGAAAACTGGTGTTATGAAAAAGAAGCATTAGCGCTGTTTGCTACACACTATAAAACGGGTGAAGTTATCCCCATGGAGTTGGTAGAGAAAATTAAAGACTCAGCTACTTTTCAGGAAGGCATCGCTACATTGCGTCAAATAAGCTTTGGATTACTAGATATGGCATGGCATGCCACAGACCCAAGTACAATCGCAGACGTAAAAGCATACGAAAAAACTGTATTTGAAAAAACCTCTTTGTATCCAGATGTTGCAGAAAACTGTATGAGTACTTCTTTTTCTCATATCTTTCAAGGAGGGTATTCTGCAGGATATTATTCATATAAATGGGCAGAGGTATTAGATGCCGATGCTTTTGAATATTTTAAGGAACAAGGTGTTTTTGATCAAGAAGTTGCGCAAAAATTTGCTACACATATACTTTCCAAAGGAGGTACAGAACATCCTATGACACTATATAAACGTTTCCGCGGAAAAGCTCCAAAACCAGAAGCATTACTCAAACGTGCGGGGCTACTGCCAGAAGCCTAGCAACTGATAGCTTTGAATTCTTTGCAAAGAGTCCAAACAGCAATCACAAAAAAAGCAAAGCGGATGTTATACCATATGATAACATCCGCTTCAAAAAAAAATCATTCAGGCACAAAAGTCCCTTGATTATTCCTTTGTATTCTAAGGGGTTTTATTTCTTTATAAAACTTTTGTTGAGTATTCCACTATCTGTATATAGACGAACAAAATAAACTCCCGCTGCATAACTGGTCAAATCCAGTTTTACTTCATTTGAGGTCATCATAATTTCTTGTACTATATTCCCTTTTATATCAATAAGCAGTAAGTTGGGCTTGGATATAGTTTTTCCCACCTGTACTGTAATTATATGATCCACCACCGGATTTGGATAAAGTTTGAAACCAGCATTATCTTCTATCAAATTATTGAGCAAATTATCACTTCTGTTGGCGGTTGTAGTTCCGCAAGCTCCAATATTATCCCAAGTAGCATCAGCTTTGCGCTCAAACAAGTTTCCTTGAAACGTTACCTTATCTCCTACACTATATTGGTTCGCTTCATTAAAAGAAACCACACCTGCACAAATATCCAATACCTCTGGTTGAGCGAGCGTTCCACAAGAACCAACATTCTCCCAGTTGAATACTCTACGTATGTACAAATCTCCTCTAAAAGTGACTTTATCTCCTGTATTATATACGACTGAGCTATTATACGGAGCAACACCATCACAAATGTCCGTACCACCACCTGTATCTGTCGTAGTGCCGTTACCTATTTCTATCATATACTCTAATCCTAATTTTGCAAATTTTGCTGCATGTGTAGCATTTGCAGTCGGGAATGCTGCCGAAGTATCTCGTGCCGTATGTATATTGGGGTTACTTTGACGAAAGCTCGCTTCTGACGGAAAAGAAACATCATATCCTTGCTGTGACCAACTAAAATGATCCGAACACCCATAGTTACATACCGAAGTACTATAAGTAAACTGGTGTGTACCCGAGGCATTATACGTATCCATTAACTCAAACAAAAAGTTATTCAATGTGGTACTTGTATAGGTGTCATTATAAATAAAAACATCATTTGCAGACCCCTTATAGTTTGTCATATCAAATTGTAAATAACTCACTACATTTACATTACGACTTTTGTAATCTTCGGCAATCTCATTAGAACCACGAAGTCCTACCTCTTCTGCGCCATAAGCCATGAACTCTATAGTTCGTTTTGGTTTAAAATCCATAGCCATTAACACCCTTGCAATCTCTGTAATGGTTGCAATACCTGATGCATTATCATCTGCTCCCGGAGCATTTGTTGTTGTACTACCACTTGCAGTAGAATCTATATGTCCACCCATGATGACAAAATCATCTGGTTTTTCCGATCCTCTGACCGTCATGACAACCGATGGCATTCCTGTACTTGTATGCTCTACTAGACGTACCGAAACGTCCGTACGACCATTGGCCAATTGTTCCCATTTTTTCTTTGTATCTACCACAGCTTGTCGTGCCAATGCTGTCGTATGATAGCGAGTTCCGTAATTTTCTAATTCTACAATTTGATTGGCTATATTTAAATTATTCACCAAATCCAACGCCTGACTCACCAGTTCTCCTTGCGTGATTGTATACTTATCAGCACGTTTAGCCTTTGCTCTTTTGCGATTAGCTACAGCACTAATAGCCTTCATAGCGCGCTGTTCTGAGGGCATGTAGACATAACCTGGACCATGAACTGGCACCGTATGATGCACCTCTTCTGCTCCTTTTTCTGTTAACATAACCGCACTGGACTGCCCTATAGTTGCTAATACTTTGATTTCTGTTGGATACTTCTCAGATAGCAGAGATGCATTACTTGCATCCATTGTGGCATAAATGGAAGAGTTCGTAGCAGAAAAAGATTGGGCAGATACGGCACTAGAAAATCCTGATAACGCCAAAAGCGTTATCCCTAAAATGGTATTTTTCATCATTACTTAATTTGAGTTAGTTACTCTAATATCCATAAAAAAAACCTTCTCACATCATTCCCGTACACAATTAACATATGATTATTAATAAATTAATGCCCCAGATTTTATGAATTATCGTATAATTTGCTTTTTATACTCAGAACTCGCTTTGACTTTTTCTTTTCTGTAAAAAATGGATTAAATTACTCCATAGTTCGTTACTCTTCTCATCCTTTGCGCTACTATGAATTTCAAGAAGTGCCCTATTTCATCTCATTTTCCGTCCAAAACGAAAAATCAAGAAGAGTTCTACTACAATCTAGACCTATAAATTCGTATTAACGACACAGTTACTTTTTTACACAAAACACTGCAATTATGTTGCACAGTCGTAGCTATGGAATATATGAACCATGTAATATGCGACACTCTACACCTAATTATTTGTATACATCAAAAACAAAACGATGACGGCTCAAAAAATTTGACGTTTGAACAAATAACAATGAGAAACAATCGAGATAAAGCAAATTTTTAAAATCTCGATCTAATGCTACTACTTATAAAACATCTGACACCTATCATCTCAAAACAATTTACTAGAACAACGCTATCATTTTTGATTATTTTTCTTGGATTTGATCACGCTCACTGATCCAGCATGCATTCTAAATTAAATTTTTTATTTCAATAATTACTGAAAGTTCGAAATATTGAATATATTTGTATTATGGAATTACAAGAAGCAAAAGAAAAATTCATTTCTACTTGGGGCTCATTAGGGACACTATGGGGAATTAACAAAGCTATGGCGCAGATACATGCATTATTATGGATTTCTCCGGATCCATTATCCATGGAAGATATTATGGAAGAACTACATATCTCGAGAGGAAACACCAGCACCAACTTAAGACAACTTATGGATTGGGGAATTGTATATAAAGAAAACAAAATTGGAGAACGCAAGGAGTATTTCGCTTCAGAAAAAGATGTACAAGAGCTCTCCAAACAAATTGCCAAAGAACGTAGTCGAAGGGAAATTGAACCAACGATCAAAGTTCTAAAAGAAATATCACGAATCAAGGATGATGGAAGTCCACAAACCAAAGAGTTTATACAACAGACATCCGCACTATATGAGTTAGCAGATACCGCAAATACCATGTTGAACAAAGTTGTGAATCAGGAGCACAATTGGATTACCAAAACCCTGATCAAATTGATCAAATAAAAAACGTCCTATCAATACTCATACTCCAAAAGGATTTCGATCCTTTTTCTTTCAATAATAAGTTTCAATAATTACTGAAACTACAGAATTAACAAAAACATGAATTTCAACATTCTTACATACTCCTTATTCCTTGCCATCAACACTTTGATTATCATTAAAATTGGTCATATCTGTCACAAAAACGGCAAAATATTTATAAGGGCTATCCTTTCCGAAAATAACAAACTGACATCCGAAATCAGTAAACTACTTCTGATGGGGTACTATTTGATCAACATTGGATATGTGGTCTTCATAACCCATAACTGGAAACCCCTCCATGCTATTATTCAAATTGTAGAGAGTATCGCTACAAAAACATCCATCATACTCTTTATTCTAGCTTTTCTGCACTACTTCAATATTTTTTGGATCAGTCATTACATCAAAAACTTTAAATAATTTAATTATAAAACTATGGAAACTTCAAAAATTTTAATTGGATATCTTATCTATTTACCGATCACCATTCTCCTGACCTATTTTGTTTCTAGAACACTCTTCAAAAATGGCAAAATTTTTATGCTTGATATTTTCAAAGGCAAAGAAGGGATTGCAAATGCCACCAATCGTTTATTCGAAGTCGGTTTTTATTTACTCAATCTAGGCTGGGCACTATTAATCCTCAAATTTGAGGATAATCAATTCAACAACACTTATCAAAATTTGATTGAAATACTAAGCGCCAAAATTGGTGGATTTTCGATGTATCTAGGAGCGATGTTATTCCTCAACGTGTTTTTATTCTTTAGAGGTAGAAAAAAAAGTACATCAACCATACAAGCAACAACAAACGCCTAATTCCATGAAGACAATAACTTTAGCCCACCTCACAAAACTTCAGAAAACCACTAAGGAAAAAGTAACAGAATTTTATGATGAAGCCACAGAGGATTATGAATTTTGGAGCAAGGATTATAATATGCATTTTGGGTATTTTAAATTTTTAAAAACGAACCCTTTTCGTAGAGACTCCATGCTCAATGAAATGAATGCACAGGTTCTTGACAGACTACAACTCCAAAAAAAAGCAAATCTCATTACAGATTTTGGATGTGGTATGGGAGGTAGTATGCGTTACGCATTAAAAAAAGACCCAAGCTTGTCCATCATTGGTCTAACGCTCTCTCCTTTTCAAGTACAACAAGGGAATAAACTGCTTCAAAACCTTAATGGTATCATTACGAAACAAAACTATAACAATACTACAATCAAAAGCACTTCTATCGATGGTATTATTGCCATAGAAAGTCTATGTCATAATGGTCATCAAAGAAAGAGCTTAGAGGAAGCCTATCGTATCTTGAAACCAAAATCTCGGTTGGTAATTGCAGATGCCTTCTTAAAAAAAGAAGTTTCTCAACTCTGCTTAGGCACTAAGTTTTGCTATCAAAAACTATGTCATGGCTGGAGCTTAGAGCGATTAAGCACTATAAAATCAATGGAATACCATTTATCAACCATAGGATTTCGTAATATCAAAATCACCAATGTTTCCTTTCGAGTAGCGCCTTCGGTATTCCATGTACCTTTTGCTATCACTGGATTTTTAGCACAAAAAGTGTTAAAACGCCAATCTATAAAACCTCAAAGCTGGAAAAATTTAATAGGCTCCTTCTTTGCATTATTATCTGGTTTACACCTCAGAAGTTTTGGATACTATATCATATCAGCAGAAAAATAGTACTCATCGAAAAAACTTAAAAAAATGAAAAAACTCATCATAGCAGCTGGAACAGGATTTTTGGGTACTATCTTAATTGAATATTTCAAACCCAGAGTACAAAAAATTATTGTTTTAACTCGTAGCACACCAAAGAATACAAATGGTGTCCATTATGTCCATTGGAATGCCAAGACACTAGGTCCTTGGGTATCCGAACTAGAACATGCGGATGTATTAATTAATATGACAGGCAGAACCGTCGACTGCAGATATACATCAGTCAATAAAGAAGTAATCCTAAAATCGAGAATCGAATCTACTGTAGTCCTGAACAAAGCTATATTACAATCAAAAAATCCTCCAAAAATTTGGCTTAATTCTTCTACTGCTACAATTTATAAACATTCTCTTGACAAAGAAATGGACGAAACTTCTGGAGTGTACGGAACTGGATTTTCTGAAACTGTCGCCCAAAAATGGGAAACTGCTTTCTTTGACAACAAAACAGAAGGCGTCCGTAAGGTTGCACTAAGAACAGCTATTGTTTTAGGCAAAAATGGTGGTGCGTTGCAACCAATGATCAATCTTACAAAATTTGGAATCGGTGGAAAACAAGGAAATGGAAATCAAAAATTTAGTTGGATACATGAATTAGATTTTGCAAGAAGCATAGCATTTATCATTGCACACCCAAAGATCAAGGGTCCTGTAAACATTGTAGCTCCACAACCTACCACCAACGCACAATTAATGCAACATTTACAAAAAACACTGAACATCCAATTTGCACTTCCGATATCAAAGTTCCTGTTGAAAATAGGGGCTATAATTATACGTACCGAAACAGAATTAGTTCTCAAAAGCAGATATGTTGTCCCCAAAAAACTCTTAGATTACGGATACAAATTCACACACCCTCAACTACAACCTGCATTGACAGATCTCCTTTCAAAACACCTTGTACATGACGATCACCAAACGACATTTGATTCTGAATGTGATAATAAAAAAAGTCTTTAATTCTATTCAGAACTTTGGGTTTTTATCAAAAACAAACTTCTAGAATTGATAAAAACTATGCTCCCACCTAAGCACCGTGACAGAAATCTCCTCCAAGGTTGTTCTTAATAATTTGAGATCAATTAAAAAATCATTAATTTTAGAACCAGCATAAGAATAACTTTACCAAGTGGTTACGCACAGTTATTAATGACATTTGAAATTAAATTAAGAAAAATGAAAAAACTATTATTAATTACCGCTATTATTCTTTGTCTAGTGAACTGTCAATCCAAAAAATCTCCTGAATCAAAAGTTAAAAAGGATACTAATATCGTTATTGGACAAAAAGATACGGTGTATTCAGATATTCTAAAAGAATACAGAGAAATATGGGTACATCTACCAAAAAGTGCAAGAAATACAACAACTGGTTCTGCCAAGTATCCCGTTGTATATTTATTAGATGGAAGTGCTCATTTTTATTCGGTTACAGGAATGATAAAACAACTAAGTACTACAAATGGTAACACCATATCACCAGAAATGATTGTTATTGGTATACCAAACACTGATAGAATTAGAGATTTAACGCCCACTCATGTTAATGAATTTAATGGAGACTCTATTCCTTTTAGAACATCCGGTGGGGGAAAAAACTTTTTGAGCTTTATTGAAAAAGAATTGATACCCCATGTCCAAAAATCATATCCAGCTTCAAGCTATAGAACATTTATCGGTCATTCTTTAGGCGGTCTAGTCGTCATAGATGCTTTGGTGGATCGTCCCGATTTGTTTGATAATTACATTGCAATTGATCCAAGTTTATGGTGGGACAATCAAAAGTTACTAAAAAGAGTAGAGGGGATTTTCAAAACTAATACATATACTGGTAAATCTTTATATCTTGGTGTTGCAAATACGTTGGGTGCAGGAATTGATTTTAACGAAGTACAAAACGATACAACAGAAGACACAAAACACATACGATCTATTATAGAGTTTGCCAAAACAACCGAAAGCATACCTGACAATGGGCTAAACTTTAAATGGAAGTATTACGCTAATGATAGTCATAGCAGTGTTCCTTTGATTACAGAGTATGATGCCATTCATTTTCTTTTTCCTTGGTATGAACTAAAAGGTTTGGATCAGTTTTTTGATCCAAATTCAACTGCTACAACCGACGATTTGATATCTTTTTTAGACGCTCACTACAAAACCATTTCAAATAATTTTGGATACAACGTACTTCCTCCCGAATCATTTATTAATAACCTTGGATATACATTTAATGATAATCCAAACACTCTAGACAAAGCTCATGCTTTATTCAATTTGAATATCCAGAACTATCCAAATAGTTCTAAAGTTTACGATTCTATGGGCGATTGTTATTTGGCACAACAAGATTCTATTAAAGCTTTAGAATTTTTCACTAAAGCCCTAAAGGTCGGTAAAAACGAGTATTCTCAGAAAAAAATTGACCTGCTCAAAAAGTAAACCCCAAAATCACCAATGGGACTCTCTGCCTTTTAGAATGTTGAAAAAAATCATTTAAATCATCTTCAGGATTTCAGAAGATTATACAGTAATACAGAGACTACTAGGGTGCAGTTCCATCAAAAATCCGTTAGATTTGTGAATGACATAAAAGAAATATACCCAATTGGGTATCTCTGATGATTACAAAATATAAAACCAAAAATGAAATTAACTTTTAGTTCGATATTATTTTTTTTAAGTTCTATGATGCTTTCTCAAACAAATCATAAAGATTTTATAATTTACAAAGACCTCGATACCGTTTATTGTACAATTAAAAAATATGGTAACCTTAAAATGGTTTTTGAAACCAATAGTAAAAAAATATTCCCAAAGATAAATTCTTCCAGTTCTAATTTAAAGAAAAAATCTCCTTTAAATAAAAAAAAAACAGTCTTTCTTAATAGTATTGTAGATGTTTATATAGCTAATCAGTCTAAAGTATTTAGTAATCCCTTAAATATTCAAAATCAATAAACCAGAAAATGGTTATGCACATGTTTACCTTTACAGACCTTATTATTATACGGGATCTGCATTGGCTTGCAAAGTAAAATTTAATGGAAAAAATTTCATAAATATTAAATCTAAAAGTTACTTTTTACACAAGGTTAAAGCCGATGAGAAAGTAGTATACGAAAGAACTAATAAGGCTTATTTGATTGCAAAAAAAGAGATAAAATTGAATTCACTCCTGAAGAAGGAAAAATATATTCTATCAAAGCGATTTATGGTACTGACAAAAAAATGAGGATAATAAAATTTGTGAAGGAATTGGAACATCTATTACCTAGATGAAACTACTCACAGCAAATATTTGATAATGAATATGAAAAAAAAAAAAAAAACAGTCCTAAACTGTAAAACATTTTGTAATACCAAGCATATAGAAAAACTAAAGATGGATTTGGCCCAGTATGAAGAAATTATATTTATTCTTCAAAAGAAACAGACCAAAAAATTTTTAGAAAAAACAACAACCCCTTTTTATCTAAAACCTAGTGACAAAGGACCAAAGTTAACCTACAATATTAAGAATAGAACCTTGCACCCTCTAGATTAATTATTTACCTTTCGGTATATAAAAAACACTCGTACTGGGGCATACACTATGTAAGAATACATGAATCCAATAGTTTGTCTTCGCTATTGCTCATCTTACACCTCATATGGGCATTAATGAAGAAAATTTAAATGAAAATTAGAGAAGTTCATAGAAATGAATATACCATTTCAACTGACAGGGACAAATTAGATATTTTGAGTATTCACAAATTCCTTGCAAACGAAACTGATTGGGCTAACGGAATTGCAATCAACACTTTGAAAACATCAATTGAAAACTCTTTGAATTTTGGACTTTATCACAAAAACAAGCAAATTGGCTTTGCTAGAATAATTTCAGATTATTCCACTATTGCATATTTAGGAGATGTTTATGTTCTAAAGGAATATAGAGGAAAAGGATTGAGTAAATGGCTACTACATGAAATAATGAAACACCCAAATCTTCAAGGATTAAGACGCTGGATTTTACTCACCAACACCGCGGAATGGCTTTACAAAAAATTTGGGTTTACAGAAATACCAAATCCTGAATTTTATATGGAGAAACATGACCCGAATGTATATAGCGGAATAGATAAAACCTCGATCCATAATTAGGCATATAACGCGCCAATACGCCCACATCATAGATATAATGCATTTATTCATTACTTCGATAAAGAGAGAACGAACACCAGTCAAAATGTACTTGTAAGCCCAAATAATTGGACTATTTCTCCCTAGTTTGAACCACAAAAGTTAAAAATAACCGTTACGCTCTAATTTTCTAGTAAAAGAATAATAGAAAAAGACCATAATTATTTTTCAAATGGTATAATTTTGGGGATGATTTTTTTTTTTAGAATGGTATTAGAAAACACCGAATCACTAATATTCAGAAAAAAGAAAAAATACCATTACCGTCAGACGCTATTTCCCTCAAGTATGTCAGCAAAAAATCATCCGTTTGGATTTTTAGGGGACAAAAAACACTACCTCAATTGGTTTAAAAATATTTTTTTGGACTATTTGCACAGGTTTTTGATGCTCTTTTCCACAAAATTCAATGACGAAGGGTATTATTGAAAGAAATTTTACTTTAAAAACAAAAATCTGAAAAAAATTAACTTTTTTTTGAAAAAAAGTGCAATTAATCCCAAAATTTAACGACTGTTGAAGCTTCACTTCTCATTAAATGCTGACTGATTCGACTTTTTATCTTATTTTTGACGAACAAAATATATAAAAATGCCAGGACAAGCTGTAGACCCCAATCAGTGGATTGATAATTATAGTGACTATTTATTTAATTACACAATAGTTCGAGTAGATGACCGCGAAATTGCAAAAGATTTAGTTCAAGAAACTTTTTTTGCTGGTCTCAAATCTATGAAAAATTTTAAAGGAGAAGCAAGTGAGCGCACTTGGCTTATTTCTATCTTGAAAAGAAAAATCATTGATCACTACCGTAAAATAAATAGTAACAAAGGAAAAGCAGAAATCCGTGTAGGCTATAATGCTGATAGTGAAAACGAAGGACAGTGGCTAGAAGAACGTGTAGCAGATCCGTTTGATGTAAATGCAGAAAATGATATGGAAAACTCTGAACTGGGGTTAGCTATTCATGATTGCATTGCAAAGCTTCCTGAAAAGCAAGCCACAATTTTCAAAATGAAGACCGTTCAGGATTTTGACACTGAAGCAATTTGTAATGAATTCAATATTACTCCGTCTAACCTATGGGTGATCATTCACAGAGCAAGAACATCACTCGCAAACTGTATGAAAGAGAATTGGTTTTAATCTGAAGAAAAAATGAAAAAAGAACAAAAGAATAAATTTTTTATCCCCTGTGACGAAGCAAATCACACCTGTGATAAAAATCAGTACAAAGAAGCCTCCTTTTTGGAGTTGGTTAAATTAAATATTCATCTGATCTATTGTAAAGCATGTCGGGAATATACCAAAAATAATAACCAGTTATCTAAGCTATTCAAGAACCCAAAGGTTCAAACAATGCAATTAGATGAAAAAGCTGCCATGAAGGAAAAGTTCAAAAATGAACTATTAAAATAGCCTATGGCACAAAACTACGTCAAGCAACCATAAAATCGGAAGACTTTCTACCCAAAAAGAACAATAGTAGGTAGACTGTTTTGTGCTTGATCGTAACACAAATAAGGTTGCTAAAATTGCAAGTACAGCTGTGCTTACAATTTCTGGAATACTGGGGTGTTTTTGAACTAACAATAATGCGCTACTGAATAGTATCAAAAACACCCCAATACTTTTTGCCATTGGCACCCCCACCACCTGTGGTAGTGTTTTTAGTGCGCTAGTATCATAACTCAAATCTCGTATCTCAAAAGGAATCGTAATAGCTATGACAAAAAACAAACGCTGCACCCCGAGTATCATTACACTAGTATCAAACAATATCGAATCATAATATACAACAGGCAACAAAACTGTAGTACCGGTCCAGCAAAGTGCAATAACAATAATCTTGGCACCTGGCAGTGTCCGCAACGTCTTAGAACCTGATATAATGGGTGTGGCATATGCCAATGTAAGCAGAAGAAACGGTGCTAATACTACTAGTTCTTTTAGAGAAAGTTGCACACCAAAATAGCACATAGCTACAAAACACCCCAAAGAGAATACTTGAATCCAACGCAAAGACATTGTCAAACTACGATGATGCAATTTTGCTAACATAGCGTACTTTGTAAAATTATAACCTGTAATAGTTGCAAAAAACACAAACGCCAACAATATCCAATCCTGCTCATACTCCAAGCCTATTGTCGTAATAGCCACCAAAGAGCATACCGCCAATGACACATGCAGACTGCTATTAATATAAAACGCAAAAAGTTTTTGTAGTAACTTCACCCTGTAAAAATAAGGCTTAGCACGTAGTTGCCACAACTTTTATCAAGGCGAAATCTACAAACACTGTTCACAACTCCCTTATTTGGTTAAAAACTTCATGAAATACCAATAGGTAATTAGTAACAGTTTAAGGTTTTAATTGGTATTTTTGCAAAAAAAATAAATTATTCCCCTATGCGTACTGATTCTTTTGAGATTAGACACATCGGTCCTTCAGTTAGTGATCGTACAGATTTATTAAATTTTGTCAAGGCCGATTCTATGGAACAGCTCATCTATGAGACAATACCTGATGATATTCGGTTACCACAACCATTGCAATTAGACCCTGCAATGAGCGAACCAGAATATTTGACACATATCCAAGAATTAGCAGCCAAAAATCAGGTTTTCAAAAGCTATATTGGATTAGGATATCACGAAGCCTGCCTGCCAGCAGTGATCCAACGTAATATATTAGAAAACCCAGGATGGTACACGGCCTACACTCCTTATCAAGCAGAAATTGCACAAGGAAGACTCGAAGCGTTGCTAAACTACCAAACCATGATCTGTGATCTTACTGGGATGGAGCTTGCCAATGCATCGTTATTAGACGAAGCTACTGCTGCCGGAGAAGCAATGACCATGTTATTTGCCCTGCGCTCTAGAGAACAGAAAAAAAATGAAATCACACACTTTTTTGTTTCAGAAGAAGTCCTACCTCAAACACTTTCTCTGTTACAAACCCGCGCTATTCCGCTTGGTATCCAATTAGTTGTTGACAATCCAGAAACTTTTGATTTTGACAGCAGTTTTTTCGGTGCCTTATTACAATACCCAGGAAAAACAGGTCGACTATACGATTATGCCTCTTTTGTATCACAGGCACACAATGCTGATATCAAAGTAGCCTTGGCAGCAGACATTCTGAGTTTAGTGAAACTAAAATCACCTGGCAGTTTTGACGCTGATGTTGTCGTAGGTACAACCCAACGTTTTGGTATTCCTCTGGGATATGGAGGACCACATGCGGCCTATTTTGCCACGCGCGAGGCATACAAAAGAAACATTCCGGGAAGAATCATTGGAATAACACAAGACAAAGACGGCAAAAGAGCCTTACGCATGGCTTTGCAAACTCGTGAGCAACACATCAAACGTGACAAGGCGACATCCAACATTTGTACAGCACAAGTACTCCTAGCAGTAATGGCCGGCATGTACGCTGTTTATCATGGACCAAAAGGGCTTGACTATATCGCAACCAAAGTACATCAAACAGCAATAACACTCTCCGATGCGTTGACCAAATTGGGATATCAGCAAACGAATGAGACCTACTTTGACACATTACACCTCAAAGCTGCTACCGAGACCATACAGCCACTCGCCGAGGCTGCTCATATAAATTTCTATTATGCCACAGACAATGACATTACTATCAGCGTCAACGAAAGCACAACGCTCAAAGATCTAGAAGCCATCATAGCAATTTTTGCCCATGCTGCGCAAAAACCCAAAATCGCAATCGCTCAATTAAGCAAAAAAGAAGTAATCCCAGAGAACCTCAAGCGTACAACTGCATTTCTGACCAATCCCGTATTCCAACAACATCATTCAGAAACAGCATTGATGCGTTATATCAAAAAACTAGAGCGCAAAGACCTATCGCTTAATCACTCAATGATCCCACTAGGATCTTGTACCATGAAATTGAATGCTGCTGCAGAAATGCTACCACTGAGTAACCCTCAATGGGGAAACATCCATCCTTTTGTCCCTATCGCACAGGCTCAAGGATATCAAGAAGTTTTGCAAAAACTTACAGAACAACTTAACGAAATCACTGGATTTGCAGCCACCTCATTACAACCTAATTCTGGTGCTCAAGGAGAATATGCCGGATTAATGGTTATCCGAGCCTATCATGAATCTAGAGGTGACCAACATCGTAATATTTGCCTGATCCCCTCATCCGCACATGGCACAAACCCTGCATCTGCAGTTATGGCAGGAATGAAAGTTGTGGTAACCAAAGCCACAGAAGATGGAAATATCGACGTAGAAGACCTACGAGCCAAAGCCATAGAACACAAAGACAATCTAGCCGCATTAATGGTTACCTATCCATCCACACATGGGGTCTATGAATCGGCTATTTGCGAAATCACACAACTCATACACGACAATGGCGGACAGGTATATATGGATGGCGCCAATATGAACGCACAAGTAGGATTAACCAATCCAGGAGCTATTGGTGCTGATGTTTGTCACCTCAACCTACACAAAACTTTTGCTATTCCGCATGGAGGTGGTGGTCCTGGTGTTGGACCAATTTGCGTAGCGTCGCAATTAGCGCCTTTCCTACCAAGCAATCCCGTAATAACAACCGGAGGAACACAAGCTATTACAGCAATATCCGCAGCTCCTTGGGGCTCTGCTCTTGCTTGCTTGATATCGTATGGATACATCACAATGCTAGGAGCAAATGGCCTGCAAAATGCTACAGAAAACGCCATACTCAATGCCAATTATATCAAAGAACGACTACACGGACATTACAAAACACTCTATACTGGAGAGCGAGGTCGTGCAGCTCATGAAATGATTATCGACTGTCGCCCTTTCAAAGAAAAAGGCATCGAAGTCTCTGATATTGCCAAACGTTTGATGGATTACGGCTTCCATGCACCAACAGTTTCTTTTCCAGTAGGAGGCACTATGATGATTGAACCTACAGAAAGTGAAAACAAAGAAGAACTAGACCGTTTTTGTGATGCAATGATCATGATTCGAGAAGAAATCTCGCAGGCATCCCAAAACAACCCTAATAATACACTAAAAAACGCACCGCATACTATGGAGTTAGTTACGGCGGACAAATGGGATTTTCCGTACAGCAGAAAACAAGCCGCATACCCGCTCCCATTTGTTGCCGAAAACAAATTCTGGCCATCGGTACGCCGAGTAGATGATGCCTATGGTGATCGTAACCTTATCTGTACCTGTGCACCTATCGAAGAATACATGGAGGTTTAAAAACACCAACAACGTTCATAGAGCATAAGTATCTGAGACTATTATATACATGGGCGTTACAGCTCTCCTATCGGTAGAGCTGTCGGGCTTTGCACTACAACTCCTCGTTCCCAAAGTAGAAAAATACTTTGGGAACTGTGGGGTTTTCATTCCAATCCCTAACGCAATAACAACAGTAACTCACACAAAACTACCACCATGAACGACCTCATAAACAAAAGGGACATTGAAACACTTATGAACGCCTTCTATAACAAAGCACTAAGTGACCCTATCATTGCCAAATTCTTTACCGAAGTAGCCCCAATTGACCTAAAAACACATCTGCCACATATTTGCGCTTTTTGGGAACACACACTTTTTTACACAGGCACTTATCAAAAAAATGTACTACAAATCCACATGGAGTTACACAAAAAAGAAACCTTACAAAAAAATCATTTTGAACAATGGTTACTGTTATTTAACGAAACAGTAGATGAATATTTTACAGGAACCAACGCCCAAAAAATCAAAACCAAAGCACTTTCTATAGCTACCGTAATGCAAATGAAATTACACAATACAAAATAGTAAATATTCGCACTACTGGTTGACGATACACAAAAACAAGAAAAAGCAATCGTATTACACCAATAAGTGATACGTTACCACAAATCAAACATCTGTTACCATTCAAAAAATACTACCATTTGTTGTTTGAATGTACTGAGACAAATGATATAAACTCCTCTCTACATTTCGTTTTTGACCAAAAATGAGGCAAAATTTGACCAGACAAGGCGTTTTTTGAAATTCATAGTAGCCCTACGGCTGAGAAAAATAACGAAATTCAGGGTGAATTTGCCCCATCTTCTAAACAAAAGAAAAGATCAAGATAAGGTCATGACACAATACCAAACAACATCAAAAAGAAAAAAAAGACCTGTGCAAAAATTTCGCACAGGTCTTTAAATCATCATATTAGGATTACAGAAAATAAAACCAAAAAAGACTATTCAATAACGATCTTTTTATTAATCCCGACAGCATTATCACCTACTACCTTTAACAAGTAGATTCCGGAGTTAAATTTTTCACCTACAGAAACCTTGATATTATTAGAAGTTGTTCTCTGTTGATATACAATTTTTCCGAGTAAATCCGTGATGACAACAGTTGCCTTCTCAAAACCTTGTAAAGAAATGGTAAACGCATCATTTACAGGGTTCGGAAACACCGTGACAGACTCCTCAACAACCCTATCATCTGTCTGTTTTGCACTACCAACACTTTCCAAAATCCACATACTTCTATCACCAATCTTCCTACTGAGCTTGATGGCTTTATCATCTTCACCAAAATCATTAACAATATATCTTTCAGAATCCTTTAGCGCAATACGATACGTGCCAGTTGCGGTTTTGTATACGGTCCAAACCTTATCAATATCCCATTTTGGAGCTACTCTGGGTGTCCCGATAACATCTGCACCCTTTGCCCGTAGTATCCCATTCCCATCACCTATTGACCTACTATCGATATTATAATATCTACCTACTTTTATAAATCTCCACTGTTTATCATAAGCACTATCCACACTTGCTGCGATTGTATTAGAAGTACTCATAGAACGAAGATACCTACCTGTTTCTACATTTTTGAGTTTGTACCATGATCCACCAATATTTTGTGCAATAGTATGCTGGGTTTGGTCATTGCGCACATTGACGGTCCTAGTAGTAGTTGACACTTTTCTTCTTCCAAATTGATCCACTGCAACGACATCGATGACATATGTCCCTGCTTTGGTTGGTTTCCATTGGATTTCATAGGGTGCGGTAAAATCTGCTTTCAAAAACGCTCCATTAACCCTGAAATTCACTTGACTAATCCCCTTATTACCTACAGAAGCATTTGCCTTGAGTGCTATAACTGTATTAGCTACAAAACTTGCATTATTCCTCGGAGCTGTCATAGCTACATCCAATGCCAATGGTGCAGTCTCAGGCACAAATAAACCTGCTTCCTTTAGCTCTATAACATTGATAGACAACTTAGGCAATGTTATTTTTCCAGCATTGTTTCTAATCGTTTTCAGTGGATTTCTATCAATAGCCATGGTAATTTCCTGTCCCAAAAAATCGAAAGCAAGTGCCTGATGGTGCGACAATCCATTATAGACCTTACCATTCAATTTGATCTCAAATTCTGATGGTTTATTCATTAAATTCACTGCAATAATCCATGTCTTCCCATTTTTCATGACTGCTCGCGCATTGACCGCTTTAACACCTGTTGTCAGATTGGGCCCGGCAATCCGCTGTCCCAACAAGGTACTATTTTCAAACACCTTTCTAATAACTTCATAGGTCATACCATAACTTGTTTTTTCAAGAGGGTATTTTATCCTTTTTCTAACAATCACACTGTCTTTTCCATCTGCTCCTTTGAGCACTTCTCCTTTTTTGACAAATATGCGTTCTTTCCCATTAGCACTTAATATTACTCCATCTCTTTTTGCTCTAACAACATTAGAGACATCATGGAATACCAAAAATGAATTTAATTTCCCGTTTACACTAAACCAATTAGCTCTTTCGTAAACATTTTGGTTTTCACTAAGAAACATATAACAATCTAGCATCCCAAGAGCAGACGCTCCATTAGCTCCACCTGCTTGCACTCCCCACTCGGTGAGCCACACAGGCTTATTCGTTACTTTTCTAGCATAATCATCAATTGATTTTCTCAACCCTTCACGAGCAGTCAAAGCGGCTCCAAATGAATTATCATTATCCTCATCCCCATCGGGATTATTACCTTGATAAGAATGAACAGTAACAGCATCAAAATAAGACTGATCTCTGGTCAAATCCCTATTCCAATTCGGATTAACACTATTCGCTCTTCTTAATAATGGCACAGATACTTTAATATTAGGATCTTGAGCTTTGAGTGCCTTGGACATCGACTTGGCTCTTGCAATATAATCCTCTGTATTAGGGATTATAGAACTCCTTTGCCCTGGATAGAAATTCTCATTACCCAACTCTATTGCCTTTACTTGAAAACCTCTTTTTTTCAAATCTTTATAACGTGCAACGGTCACCGGACTTCCATTTCTAAAATTTGTACCATCCGCACTCATATTGAACGTCCAACACATATCAAAGTTACCTTCTGGCTCTTTGTTCAGTTTCTCTAAACCATCAATACCAACATGCAAATTCAGCCTGTCTTTTAATTTAATTGACTCAATATGATCGATTTTTTGTTTCGTCCTATAACTTCCATCAGCTTTCCTTACTCGATAGGTTTCTGTCCCAAACAATCTTGTCTTATCTTGTTCCCAATCATACCAATTAGAAAATAATCCGTGGGGAAACCGTACAGTAATCGGATCAAACTTTCTAATAAGCTCTTTTTCAATTGTAGTTCCAAAATCATGAATATTTGTGCCCAACAAAAGATTATTAAAGTTTTCTTTTGAAGCTGTATTGACATTAATTGTGGTCTTTACTGTTGGGGGTAGTTGGAACGGATAATCTTGGGCTATTATCAAATTCGCAAATAATAAACACGTAGCTACGTTGATTAAATTAAATTTTTTAATCATAATTCTTAAATTTTATTGCATTAGAATTAATTAACATAAACTATATAAAGGGGGTAATTACCGAAAAATTATGTTAATTAAAGTTGGTTAATTAGTACTAAAAGTATAGCTATTAACGCATAGTATCTAACAAATTTTCAAAAACACCCCATATAATCGACAAGAAACAAACATACTCGATACAACACACTTTGATTATGGTAAAACCATACATACAGTTACTTAAAAACTGATCAATCATTACTCATTTAACTATATCATTATAATTACTATTTGTCCAAATGTTCAAAAGAAACCCGAAGCTCTTCTACACCTTTTTACCCAAATCAAATATCCCAAAACAAAAAAGCATACTAAAACTATCAGGCAATCATCATTTTTTTGTGTTCTAATAATTCTGTAGGTTTGCACGATGAAAAATTGTTCATTGGTTACAGGTGGTGCAGGTTTTATAGGATCGCATGTAGCCACTCATTTACTACAAAAAGGAGATCAAGTAATCATTCTAGATGATCTCTCTGGCGGGAAACTCGAAAACATTCCACAAGGCGCCATTTTTCACGAAGGTTCTATAAGTGACACCCTATTGGTCAACACACTCTTTGAACGCTATAAATTTGATTATGTATATCATCTGGCAGCCTATGCCGCAGAGGGTCTTAGTCATTTTATTAGACACTATAACTACCAGAACAATCTTATCGGCAGTATCAATTTGATTAATGCCTCGGTTAACAATAAGGTCAAATGCTTTGTATTCACGTCTTCGATTGCAGTTTATGGAACTAATGAATTGCCGCTTCGAGAGACACAATATCCGCGACCCGAAGATCCCTACGGAATTGCCAAATATGCCGTAGAATTAGACTTAAAAAATGCCCACGAACTATTTGGATTAGACTATGTAATTTTCCGCCCACACAATGTATACGGCCCCCAACAACATATAGGAGACAAATATCGCAATGTTATTGGCATTTTCATGAATCAATTATTACAAAATCAACCGCTCACTATTTTTGGAGATGGCAATCAAACAAGAGCTTTTAGCGATATCGATGATGTAGCTCCGTATATAGCAGAGGCGCCTTATATCCCCAAAGCGCGCCAACAAATTTTTAATATCGGTAACGACAAAGCACATCGTGTTAATGACCTTGCTATCGCCGTAGGAAAAGCCATGGATATGCCCCCAAAAATCAATTATCTAAAACAACGAGAGGAAGTACTACACGCCTATGCTAGTCATAGTAAATTCTACAAAATCTTTGAACCAAAAACCACAACCTCTCTTGCAGATGGACTTCTAAAAATGGCCACTTGGGCAAAAACACAAGGAGCACAGGAGAGTTCCAAATTCTCTTCTATAGAAATTACTAAAAACCTCCCTCCCACATGGAGATAATATTTTTTCAACTATGAATAACCAACCACTTGTTTCTATTATCATGGCGGTAAAGGACACAGCCATCTATCTAGATGAATGTATCCAATCTATTATTAATCAAACTTATCAAAACTGGGAACTCATTGCGGTAAATGATCACTCTAGCGATGGTAGTGATCAGCTCTTGCAAACCTATGCAAATAGTGATACAAGGATACGCTTTTTTAATAGTGACCGTCCAAAACTTATCCCTACACTACAGGTAGGATACAAGCATGCAAAAGGAATATTGATCAATCGAATGGACTCCGATGACAAAATGCCGGATTACAAATTAGAGGTATTAGTCAATGAATGGGAAAAATATGGCAAAGGAACTGTAATTGCAGGAGGAACGGAACATTTTGTAGACGAAGGAGAAGTGGGTGATGGTTTTCTAAAATATGAACAATGGCTCAATGAAGTTGCACGAACAAGTACACATTATCAAGAAATTTATAAAGAATGTGTCATCCCTTCGCATTGTTGGCTAATTCACAAAGAAGATTTTGATGCTGTTGGTGCTTTTGACCCAATTATTTATCCCGAAGATTACGATCTCTGCTTTCGACTGTATCGTCAAGGTTATAACATAGTAGGAATTGACAAAATATTACATCACTGGCGTGATCGTTCTAATAGAATCTCCAGAACTTGGGATGAATATAAAGATAATCGTTATTTTGAACTAAAATTGAGATTCTTTTATGAAATCGATCGAGACCGCTCCAGACCTCTAGTACTTTGGGGTGCTGGTAAAAATGGTAAGGATATGGCAAAATTGTTACAATCCTATGATGACACTTTTTTCTGGGCTTGTGATAATGAGCGCAAAATAGGAAAGGATATTTACGGAGTTCGAATGCAGCATTATCAAAACATCTCTGAACTACAAAATCCACAAATAATGGTCGTAGTAAGTGCTCCTCAAGGAAAATCAGAAATAAAAACGCAACTTGATACTTGGAACAAAAAACCTGTTCTCGATTATTGGTTTTTTGCATAAAAGAAAAGTAGATATGTTAGGAGAGTTTATAAGAAAAAGACTAGCTTAAACAACAAATTCTATCTGAAGTACGACTGCACAAAAGACCTACATGTCGCTCTTGTTCTGATTGTTTTTTTTGCTAGAAAACAATATTTTCAAAAAAAAATACCATTTGACGTAAATATGTAGTGAAATATTTACAAAACAAAAAAACAAAAAAAATGAATCAAAATTTAGCTGTCTTGATCGACGGAGATAACATCCCATCTGCTCATGTAAAAGAAATGATGGAAGAAATTGCCAAATATGGCAATCCAACAATCAAACGTATTTATGGTGATTGGACTAAACCACACCTAACCAAATGGAAGAATCTCTTATTAGAAAATGCTATAACCCCTATCCAACAATACGGATACACTACGGGCAAAAATGCGACTGATTCTGCTATGATTATTGACGCTATGGACATCTTGTATTCTGGCAAAGTAAATGGTTTCTGTCTAGTATCTAGTGACAGTGATTTTACTCGATTGGCAACACGATTACGAGAAGCAGGCATGCAAGTAATAGGTATCGGCGAGAAAAAAACACCCAATCCATTTATTGTCGCTTGTGATCGTTTCATTTATGTAGAAATCCTCAAAAAAGGACATCCAAAACATTCTGTCGATGCAAAGGAAGAAGAGGAAGAAGGAGAAAAAGATACTTTTGATCAAATCACCCGCAAACAAATCCACCTTATCGCAACCACTATTTCTGATGTTTCTGATGATGATGGCTGGGCTTTTCTTGGAGACGTAGGCAGTCTTTTACAAAAAAAACAGCCTAATTTTGATTCCCGAAATTTTGGCTTTGACAAACTCACCCCTCTCATTAAGTCTATCAAAGATTTTGAAGTAGAACAACGTGAAAACACCAAAAGCCGCCATAAACTAATCTACGTTAAAAATAAAGAGAAACGAAAAACGAGAAGTAGAAAATAGCAACAAATAATTCAATTTTTCGTTTGCAACAGAACCGTCAAAACACCTATTTTCCTTAACTTGTGACAAAAAATCTTTAAAGCTATTTTGAATATTTTTTTTATGAAAGCCAACATCCTGAAAAACAACTAAAACACTAAAACAACCTTGAGTCACCCATTATTCTGACACAGGAATCAAATCATTATTATTTTTAAATATTTACAACTTTTATGAAAAACTTAAATCACTACTCGCTAATTTTTATTTTTTTTGTTTCCTCCTTAATACAGGCTCAAACTACTGATTTCCTAACAGGGTTAAAAAACCCAACAGGTCTTGGCATTTCTGATAATAACTTATTTGTTTCGGATAACGATAGAATTATAAAAATAGACCTTACCAAGTCAACACCAGTTATAGAGGATCTCGTAACAGGCCTAAATGGACCATATGGAATTCTTATTAATGGGACGGACTTAATGGTTGCCGAAAACACTCAAAATAAAGTTTTTAAAGTGGATTTAACCAGCTCCACCCCTACAGTAATGGATATCATTACCAACCTCAAAGATTCTCAAGGCAATAATGCAGCCCCTACAGGACTTGCCCTAATAGGAAATGACTTATATATAGCCGAAAATGAAGCAAACAAAATATCAAAAATTGACATCACAGACAGTAATCCCGTAGCTGTTGATGTAGTCACTGGTCTAGATGGACCTTTTGAACTAGCTTTTAGCGGAAATGATCTTTACTTCTCTGAAATTAATAGCGGTAAGATTCTAAAAATAGATGTTACAAGTCCCAACCCTACGCCTGTAGATTTTGTGACAGACTTAGATCTCCCTGCAGGACTACTAATAGATGGTAACAACTTATATATATCTGAAGTCGCAGCTGGCCGTATCGCAAAAGTAAATATCACAGACAGCAATCCTCAACCAACAGATTTTATAACTGATTTAAGTGGTCCTCTGAATATAGTCAAAAATGGAAATGATTTTTATATCTCTGAAATAGATGAATTAAAAATTTCAAAACACACGGTTACACCTTTAGGAATTTATGATTTGGATGCTTCAAAAGAAAAATTAGTATTTTACCCAAATCCGGCAAAAGACATGATCACCTTTTCTGGATTAGAGCAGACAAAAGACATTGAAGTTTATAACACACTAGGTCAAAAGGTGATCTCGAGTTCTATAAACAACAAAGGGCAATTAAAAATTGATGATTTGACTAATGGTATCTATTTTGTAAGATCAGCATCAAGCGCTGCGACAAAACTTGTAAAAAACTAAATGACTCTTGTACATTTTTGAAGATAACTTCTTTCTTGAGTCAAATAAAGATCATTACAATAATTTCAAAAACAACCATTGAAAAATTATGGAACTAGTATTTTTATCAAAAAATTAGTATTTTTATAGAGCTATGAAATGGGTCAAAAGAATGAAGTCAACATAAATAAGGTATTTATTGGCAATTCTCTCTGACAATTAAAATAACCATAGATTAAAACGGATGAATACAACAAAAAAAAGAACAGGTTATGTATTCGAATCCTATAAAGCTCCGAATATATCTCCTTTTGAAAAACTATTTGAGATTTTTAAGGAACTAATTACGCACACATCGGGTGATCTAGATGAGGCCCTGGATTGGCTAGCGGAATTAGATAAAGAATACCAATTAACTGATGAAAATTATACACTAGATGACTTTGTTGAGGACCTAAAGAAAAAGGGATATATCAGAGAAGAAATTAAGCCTGATGGTAACGGTGGTATGGCTATCACTGCCAAAACCGAACGTGCCATCAGGCAACAAGCGTTAGATCAAATTTTTGGAAAACTAAAACGTAGTGCTTCTGGAAATCACAAAACCAAACATAGTGGTCTTGGAGACGAACACACAGGAGAATTCAGAAATTATCATTTTGGCGATTCCTTAGAGCGTGTTTCTATGACAGAGAGTCTCCGCAATGCACAAATCAATAACGGCATAGGAGATTTCAAACTTACCGAAGATGACTTGGTTGTTGAAGAAACACTATTCAAAGCCCAGATGAGTACTGTATTGATGATTGATATCAGTCATAGTATGATTTTATATGGTGAGGATCGTATAACACCTGCCAAGAAAGTAGCAATGGCACTTGCCGAACTCATTACCACTCGTTACCCCAAAGACACCTTAGATATTTTGGTTTTTGGTAACGATGCGTGGTCCATATCCGTAAAAGACCTACCCTACCTCCAAGTAGGACCTTATCATACAAATACTGTTTCTGGTCTGCAACTTGCCATGGATATTTTGCGCAGAAAACGGAATACAAATAAACAGATTTTTATGATAACGGATGGTAAGCCTAGCTGCTTACGTCTCAAAAGCGGAGAGTACTATAAAAATAGTAATGGTCTCGATCAGCATATTGTAGACAAATGTTATACAATGGCTCAGCAAGCCCGTAAGCTACACATTCCTATAACTACTTTTATGATTGCTCAAGATCCCTATCTCATGCAATTTGTTCGCGAATTCACCCATGCCAATCAAGGAAAAGCCTTCTACACTGGATTAAAAGGTTTGGGCGAGATGATTTTTGAGGATTATGAAACCAATCGAAAAAAAAGATTAAGAGGATAAACAATGCTCTCATAGACTACTTTTTATTTAAAGAAAAATCTATTTAAGTTTAAAACAAGAGCACTTCCTTTTTAAGGATTAAAAACAGCTTTTTCTATAGCTCGTCAAATGTCTCTATTAAAAAGTGTCTCAAAGAATTTATTTCAAAAAAAACCAATCGTCACTAATTATTGGTTAACATAAAAAACTATGGACCACAAAGAAATCAACTCACTAGGAGCGTTAAAAGCCTCTGGATATCAAAGCAAGAGTATCAAAGATGAACTGCGTTCTAATTTGATCATTAATATTCAAAACAAAAAAACCTCTTTTCCAGGAGTACATGGTTACGAAGATACAGTAATTCCTGAATTAGAACGCGCAATATTATCGCGTCACAACATCAATTTATTAGGACTACGAGGACAAGCCAAAACACGTTTGGCTCGTTTGATGATACATTTGCTAGACGAGTGGATTCCCATTGTTGCTGGTTCAGAAATCAATGATGACCCATTAGCTCCAATATCTCGCTATGCGACAAACCTCATTGCGGAAAAAGGTGATGATACACCAATTACTTGGATACATAGAGACAGTCGTTTTTCAGAAAAATTAGCAACCCCAGATGTTACGGTAGCCGACCTCATTGGTGATGTAGACCCTATCAAAGCAGCAAATCTCAAACTATCCTATGCCGATGACCGCGTAATTCACTTTGGAATGATCCCACGTGCAAACCGTTGTATTTTTGTGATTAATGAATTACCCGATCTACAAGCACGGATACAAGTTGCTCTTTTCAATATTTTGCAAGAAGGTGACATGCAGATTCGTGGTTTTAACCTACGTCTCAACTTGGACGTACAATTTGTATTCACAGCAAATCCAGAAGATTACACCAACAGAGGAAGTATCGTAACTCCTCTCAAAGATCGAATTGGTTCGCAAATTTTGACACATTATCCAGACACAATAACCATAGCGAGAACTATTACCGAACAAGAAGCAAAACTAGACTCTCGACAAAGTAACGCCATAAAAGTACCTTCTATTGTCAAAGACTTATTAGAACAAATAAGCTTTGAAGCTAGAGATAGTGAATATATAGACAGTAAAAGTGGGGTTAGTGCTCGTATGAGTATTACAGCTTTTGAAAACTTACTAAGTACCGCAGAACGTCGAATGTTACAAGCCAATGCTGATAGTACAACAATCAGATTTGGAGATTTTACAGGTATCATTCCTGCTATTACAGGAAAAGTAGAATTGGTATATGAAGGAGAACAAGAAGGGGCTGCCAGTGTTGCTAATACTTTAATTGGTTCCGCTACCAAAACGCTATTTAACTCTTATTTCCCCAAAATAGAAAAATTAGAAAAACAAAATGTAGAAACTCCTTACCAAGAAATCATTGATTGGTTTTTTGAACAAAGTGGATTCGAATTGCACAACGAACTATCGGATCAAGAATATCAAGAAAAACTTGACAGTATAGAACCTTTGGATAAACTCTTACAAAAATATCATCCTGATTTGGATATAAAAGAATCTTATTTCATGAAAGAATTTGTCCTCTGGGGATTAGTAGAACACAAGAAATTAAGCAAATATAGATTATCCAAAGGGTATCGCTTCAATGACTTATATGGCAGCTACATCAGTGGACTATAATAAAGTGTGGATATAATACGTTTGGTGGGACTAAATACTCATTCGAGACAACAGTCTTTTGCATAGTTATGAGACATCAATTACTGCTATATAAGAATAATAAAAAAAACACTGCAATAAGCCTTAGTCGTACACAAAACGTACTAACGCTATGTGGTATCTTATTAGGGCTACTATCCTGTTCCAATAATTATGAGGGTAACCCAAATGCAACAGTGCATATCAAAAAAGAAGAGGGGCACTATGTTTTGCATAAAAATGGTGTCCCGTTTTATATCCAAGGAGCTTCTGGCAACAGCCATTTTGATGAACTGCACAAAATTGGAGGTAATACTATCAGAGTATATGACACTACAGGACTCAAAAACACCTTAGATCGTGCCCAAATTTCTCAACTTGCTGTTATTGTTGATTTACCTTTACCTAGATTCACTCCTCAAAGTCATTTTTATCGAAATAAGCAGAACATAGAACAATTGCTAGATACTTATGAAAAACTAATCATTAGACATGCCTCACATCCAGCACTATTAGCATGGAATTTAGGGAATGAAGTAAACTATCCTATCCATCCAAAATACGACTATTTCTACACCGTTTTTAATGATCTACTGGCTCTTATCCACAAGAGAGACCCTAATCACCCTGTATCCACATCCTTATCAATAAGCATGTTGAGACGCAAAATTTTCAGTTTGCGTTGGCACAGTCCAGATCTCGATTTTGTGTCTCTCAATGTTTTTGGAAAGCTCAAAGAAGCGCAGCAAGAGCTCTCTTCTATCTCCTGGTTTTGGGATGGCCCTTATCTACTCAGTGAATGGGGTATCAATGGCCCCTGGGAAACCAGATATACCTCATGGCAAGCTCCTATCGAAAGTACTAGCACCAAAAAAGCTGAACACCTCAAAGATCGCTATCTCAAGTATATCAAAAAAAAAGCCCCTAACAGTCTAGGGAATCTTGTTTTTTATTGGGGTCAAAAACAAGAACGCACCCATACTTGGTTTAGTCTATTCGATAAAAAGGGGTATCGAACACAACAGACACAAGAACTACAAAAACTTTGGTCCAAACAACCGATCAAAAATATAGCACCTCAAATTAATTACATGCTTTTGGATCAAAAAGGTGCGCTGGATAATTGTCTTTTTGCACCAGGGGTACTAAAACAAGCACAAATCTTCTTAAACGATCCGGTCAACAATTCTTTAAAAATACATTGGGAATTACTTCCCGAAAACTGGGGCTACAATCTTGGAGACCCCCAATACCAGCCACCAGTTTTGAATAACTTCAACAAACAACAAAATAAGACAGATCTAATTTTTGAAACACCAAAAAAAGAAGGAGCTTATCGTCTATTTGCCCATATCTATGATAATCATGGCAATGTAGCTTCTGCCAACACCCCATTTTATGTACTAAAATCTGCGCATGATTAACTATACCCCAAAAACAAAAGCTCCTACAAAATTACAGCGACGAACACTACAACTAATGATTATCATTGGTGTTATTAGCATTGCGAATTTTGTATATTGGTTTGCCGCCGAGCCCATGATTGGCAATCCTATTCTATTTTGGATGCTCGTCATCACATTATCGTACAGCGGATGCAAAACACTCTATGAATGGTATCATTATTGGAATATTTCGATTCCAACTCCTCAGCCCCTCAAAAAAGTTTTTACTGTTGATATACTGACCACATATTTTCCGGGCGAACCTTATGAAATGATTGTCACAACCCTAGAGGCAATACAAAAAATAACCTATCCACACACAACCTATTTGTGCGATGAAGCCAACGACCCTTATCTCATCGAAGTATGTAAAAAACTTGGTGTACGCCATGTCACTAGAGAACATAAAATTAATGCCAAAGCCGGAAATATTAACAATGCGCTGCAGCAAGCCACTGGTGAGATTTGTCTTATCCTAGATCCCGACCATATCCCACAACCAAATTTTTTAGATCCTATTATTCCACAATTCAATGATGATGCAATAGGTTTTGTACAGGTCGTACAATCTTATTATAATCAAAATGAATCTTTTGTTGCCAAAGGAGCTGCTCAACAAACATTTCAATTTTATGGTCCGATGATGATGACCATGAATTCTTATGGTACGGTAAATGCTATTGGAGCTAACTGTACTTTTCGCAGAGCTGCCCTCGATAGTATTGGAGGCCATGCCCCGGGCCTGGCAGAGGATATGCATACTGCTATGCAATTACATGCCAAAGGATGGAAATCTGTATACGTTCCAGAAGTATTAGCTATAGGCATGGCCCCTTCTACACTTACAGCTTATTACAAACAACAACTCAAATGGTCAAGAGGAACATTAGACTTATTGACACACGTATACCCCAAGTTATTTAGAAAATTTGATTGGAGACAAAAAATACATTATGCCCTATTGCCATTACACTATATCATAGGACTCATTTATTTAATTAACTTTCTGATTCCTATTATTTCACTAATGACATCAGAAATGCCTTGGAAAGGAAATTTAGCATTTTTTGGAATAATAAACCTTCCTATTGTAGCTTGTACGCTACTCGTACGATCCTATGTACAACGCTGGGTAATGAATGAAGATGAGCGTGGTTTTCATTTGGTCGGTGGTTTATTACAAATTAGTGCGTGGTGGATATTTTTACTAGGCACAATTTATACGATCATAGGAAAAAAAATTCCCTATCTCCCAACACCCAAAGATGACACCGACAAAACCACTTGGCAATTATTAGCACCAAATATCGCTGTGGGCACATTTTCCATCATTGCCGTCATCTATGGACTATCACGGGATTTTACACCTTTCTCGATATTCATGTCTGGTTTTGCGCTTCTCAACTCCTTTTTTATGTTTTTTACAATTTATCTTGGCAAACACACTTATACAGATATTTCAAAAACAGCAGGTTACAAAAAAACAATTTCTACCACTATCCTTAGATCCAAACAAATTTTTTGGGCATTTCGACATCAGATATACCGTGCTTCTAGAAGTATCGCACTACCTCTGCTTTTGGTGGTAATTATGGGATCTGCATATGCCGCAAATTGGATGCATTATATCAAATGGGAAGGGCTTGACACAACCATAAAGCAAACCAAACAAAAACCAGTTCGCTATCTTGGGATATTCTCTCCTTCTTCAAAGAATGGAATTACATCTCTTGAGAATGTAGTTAAACTCGAAGAACACTCCAAAATTCATTTTGATATCGTTTCATTATACCTTGCGTGGGGAGACAAAAGTTTGACACATTTTCCTGACAAACTAGTATCAGACATTTATTCCAAAAAATCTATCCCACTTATTAGCTGGGAACCTTGGGCAAGTGGATTCGACATTACAAAAAAGCATGATACGCTATCGCAAGAAAAAAAAGTTTTTAAACATATAGCCGCCGGATACTATGATTCCTATATATTGGCTTTTGCCGAAAGGTTAAAAAAATTCCAGAAACCCTTATTTCTTCGTTTTGGACATGAATTTGACAACCCGCAATATCCTTGGTCCCAGAAAGGAGATAACACTCCCGAGGAATTTATTGCTGCCTGGCGCCATGTCCATACACTATTTCAGAAAGCAAAGGCTACCAATACGATTTGGGTATGGAACCCATGGAAAGCCTCTGCAATAGGATCCTATTACCCAGGGGCTCAGTATGTAGATTGGGTAGGCATCACTGGCCTCAATTATGCCTCTCTCAATTCAGACAAAAAGTGGTACTCTTTTGCCGAACTATACACTCCTTTCAAACAAAAACTAGCCCAATTACCCAAACATCCAGTTATGATTGCAGAATTTGGTTCTTTAAAAGACGGAGGGGATCAACAACAATGGATTAAAGATGCATTTCATGAGATCGATACTCAATACCCAGAAGTCCGATCCGTAGTATTTTTTAATAGCGACTTAGACCAAAACTGGCCAGAAAACTCCACTAAGCGTGGATCAAAAAATAAAACCATAAATTGGAGTGTTACCAATTTTGAAGCAATCAAAGAGGTTTTTGATTTCCCAAAACCACCTTCATACCTTTTTGACATACTGCCCAAGTCTATTCCACAAACACCTGCATATACCCCAAAAACAGCTTTCATTTCTGGATCTCGAGGAGTTAATTACAAGAAAGGACAGCTTTGGATTCATGATTACTATACATTGACAAAAAAACATTTGGATTTGGATTTTGCTAAGATCAAAGATCTAGGTATCGATATTATCAAATATCAGGGCTCTGATATCTACGATTACAATATATTACAAGCTGCAAAACGGTTCCGTATTGGCATAGCTTATAGTTTTTGGATCCCAGAATCATTGGATTTTATAGAGGATCAAAAATCAAGGCAAAAACTAACTGCAAAAATCATTGCAACCATCTCGGAATACCAAAAACATCAAGAAATACAATGCTGGCATATTAGCAATGATATTTTTACTGCATTGACAAAAAACTATGACACCCCAATTAGTCGTTATCAACAAGAGGGCTATCTCCGATGGTTACATCAATTGATCAATGCGATACGCAAAATCGATACGAATCGTCCGATAATTGTAGATCTAGAATTACAGGAACAATCAACAACAATTGCCAAAAAACTATTAGAGAGTGGACTTGCAATAGACGCTTTTGGTCTTATTGTAAATAACGACACTTTATTAGAGGGTTTTGAGAGAGAAGCAAAACGATCAAATATCCCATATATTTTTAGTGATATATACTACCCTAGTATCCCAACAATTTCAAAATCAAATCACGACAAAAGTCTATTTTTACGCAATTGGCAAGATCAATTAGAAAGCACCAAAATTTCATTTGACGGACTGTTGGATCATTCGGGAAAATACAAAAAAGGATATCGCAAAGTAGCAAATTATTGGAATACGAATACAGGTACAATAGAATTACCCGCAATACGCATACTAAAACCGGCAAAAATCACCAATCCCGGTACAAATCTTACATATTATGCTTTGGTTCATCAAAAAGAAGAATGGATACATGCAAATCCCGAAACGACGCCCTATACCTTTTCGTGGTCATTAGTCAAAAGTGATGTCTTTGGAAATCCTTTGGGAACAAAAGCCCTTGGAACCGGTGTTAGTATTCAGTTCGCCATTCCAAAAAATGACAAACTCTATATGCTACAACTTAGTGTTTCCAAAGGAGATCATGTTACGACAATCCGCACTACTCTAAACACCCCATTGTCGCAAGATGGAGAAACGATTCAGTATTAACGAAGAATCGTTTACAGAGCCTCAAAAGACCCCTAATTCAGTTTCAAAATATCAGAACATAACTGTTCTGTAAAAATCTCTGCACTCGTATCGAATAAATGAGATCCGTCATAAAACTTATAATCAGTATGACTTTTGGAATAATCAAAAAATGGAACTTGGCATTTCCTTGCTATAGCATCCATTTCTGAACTAAAATCATTCCATGAAGCCTTCTCGAAATCCAAAATCTCTTTTGCTACGGGCATACGAACCACATAAACAGTTCCATGATCTTTCAAAAATTGGATCGTTTTTATAAAACTTTGAATTCTAGAGGTAGATTTTTTTTGTAACGCCACAACTTTTCTATAAGTATCCAATGTTTGCATTTTCCATTCTTGAGTCATCTTGTCTGTTACCTTATAAAAATCATAATGATCCGCAAAGGCTACCCAACCATCATCATGAACCGTAATATTCCCAAAAGGCTTCATTCTAAACACACCTTTATACAAAGCACTTCCGTAGCATTTTCTTAAGTATTCGTAATTCGGATGACTTGTAACGTCCTCCATTTTGCCCAAGATACTCTCACTATCCAAATCATAGATCATATTCTCTGACACCTTTAGTGGCTTCAGAAAACTAGCTGGTGAGACTTCAAGAATAAAAATCCCGTTATTGGTCTTGGCTTTAATTTTATGTTTGAGGTCCTCGAACAAAATTTCGCCATAAGGTGATTGATATAATTCAAAAGCAAAATTCACTACAGGCTGCGCTTTTTCAGGAAAAGTGTTTTCGAATACAACTGGCACCAATCCATACTGTGCACGAGACAATCCTATAATCAAACTCCCAGCCTCTTGAGTAAATTTGGGATAATACTTGTCTACATACCCTGTTGCTAATTGATGCATAGCCAAAAAATACATCCCTACAAGCATCATTACAAAAATCAAAAGTCCAAATATGTATTTTACTAACGTCATCAAAACTGAAAATAAATAAAATTATGTTGTCTATTGATACTTAAGAAAACTAAGGCAATAATAAAAAGTATATAACCTACCCAACGCATTCTTACACTTCTGCCTGTTACTAGTTCATAGACCCTGTCATTCCCTTTGTAATAATGTATAATCTGCACCACGATGACAAGCACAAAAGTCAATAGTAATTCCTTATCATCCTTGAGTACATCTGTAATAGCGGTTCCGTGATACACCATCATACTTTCTAGATAACCCAATGCTGCTTCAACAGTAGGCGAACGAAAAAAAATCAAGGTAAAAGCCACAAAATTGATAGATACAAACCACCAAAAGTACGTTGCTAATTTAGAAATACGACCCCAACCTTTGCTTATAGTAAAGCGATACAAATTTGCTCTTGCCCAAGTTTCAAACAGCAAATACCCACCACATAACAGCCCCCAAATCACAAATGTCCAATTGGCACCATGCCAAAGACCATTAATAAGAAAAACGAATAAAACAATGATCCCTTTTGGTATTTTCCGTTTTCGAGCTAAAGGTCTGTAAATATAATTTCCCAAAAAATCCATGAGCGAAATATGCCAACGCCTCCAAAAATCGCTCATATTCTTGAAAAACATGGGACGATCAAAATTCTGCATCAGGGTAAAGCCCATGACCTGAGCAATTCCTAAAGCAATTGTAGAATACGCAGAAAAGTCATAATAAATCTGTAATGTAAAAAAATAGCTCCCTAGTATCAATGGAATGCCTTTATGCCCTTCGGGATACGCAAAAACATAATCGACGAAAATCCCAAGACGATCTGCAACAACTAGTTTCAAAAAAAAACCCCATCCCATCATGATCAATCCTTTGCGGATGTTTGGAATATTGATCTTATTCTCTCTATCAAACTGTGGCAGTAGTCGTTCTGCACGCTCTATGGGTCCTGCTACCAGTTGCGGAAAAAAAGAAACATATAAAGCATATTTACCAAAATGAGTTACTGGTACAATCCGCTTTCGATATACATCTATCGTATAACTAATAGTTTGAAATGTGTAGAAGCTAATCCCTATAGGTAGCAAAATTGTATCAAAATCATAGGTCTGCATCGACACCTCTTTGGCAACTCCAAAAAACTGTAGAATAGCCTGTGTTGTTTCTGTCAAAAAACCTAAATACTTAAAAAAACCTAGTAATCCCAAATTAATACAAACACTAAGATACAACAGAATTTTTTTTTGCAACTGTGACCTAGCCCTATGTATGTAGATACTACAGAAATAATCTATGCATGTAGAAACAAAGAGTAAAAGAACCAGACTAGGTTCCCAAACAAAATAGAAATAATAACTAGCTAACAACAACCACATCCATCGGTATTGATGCCGAAGGATATAATATACGATAACTACTAGTGGAAAAAACCATAAAAAATCAAAAGAATTAAATAGCATTTGGGGTTATGAATTCTTTACACTCTTGCCCATAAGGCAAAACCTGTTTTGTTAGCATTTGGTAAACGGAACATTAATTAAATCAGTGTCTAAACTTAAACAATTTTGCCTTAATTTATATTCAAAAGACAGTGCTCTAGACAAACAATTTCAACAACTGAAAAACTACACTCCAAATTGAGAAAGATGATGATCTAAATGTTTACTAAATAAATTATTCCATTGTGTAGTGGACAATTTACCAAAGGAATGAGATGTTTTATTCTCAAAATGCGTCACTCCTAATTGTTGCGTTTTATGAATATAATTTATCAAGCGTATTTTTTCGGCTTCAAAATCCTTACTATCGGTAATCAAAAACTGTCCTGCTGTACGCAAATTCTTTTTATATGGTTTTTTGCTTGTAACCATAGATTTAACAAACAACTTGAGCATAAGTTTGGTCATACCACTAGGCTCTGGATGTGCTTTATCCAACTCTGATTCGTAGGTAACATTACAATGAGCAAACATTTGGCCTACACTCATCTTTCCCCACAACGGTTGTGATTCTGGAGTTAGGTTATCAATACGACTTATAATACTTTTAACATCGCCTTGATCAAATACATTTTTCATAGGATCCCGATTTATTAATCTATCTGTAATGTACGAAATATCTTTCTGATTAAAAATAAGACTCCGTTTTTAACAAGGGATATCATGACAAGATTCATCCATTAAGCTTTACGCCTTTACTTTGCGAGTAGCTTGTGAGATTTCTTGAATGTTGCAGGAGGCGTTCCAAGTTGTTTCTTAAAAAACTTAGAAAAGTGCGCGGCTTCCTTAAAACCGAGCTCATAAGCAATTTCTTCTGCAGTTTTATCAGAATACAAAAGTAAACGTTTCGCTTCTAAAGTAATTCTTTCATTAATAACCTTGAGCGGAGACATATCGCCAGTTTTCTTAAAAACATTGGATAATGTTTTGGGAGATTTGAACAGTAAATCGGCATAATCTGCTACTTGATGTTTCTCTCTAAAATTCTGTTCCACCAAGACATGATATTGACGTATTAAATCAAATTGACCAGTTGGCATATCAGGTTCTACAAATTCTCGTTTGATTAACCTCGTTGCAGTAATTAGTAATCTTTTTAATAGAACATGTAACATTTCTCCTTGAATATGATCTTTTGTCTCAAATTCCTCTTCAAAAATAGCAAACATGCGTTGAAAACTCTCCTGCTCCTTGTCGGATAATTTAATCATTGGTGCACTAGAAGAACCAAAAAACAACAATCCATGACAAGAAACCTCTTGGTCATGTTCTCGTATACAATAGAATTCCTGATTAAAAACAATTGCAATTATCCCCGAATTTACCGGGATTTCCAGTATATTCAAAGGAGTACAAAAAACTAATTGATGCTGATCTAATTGAATTTGATACCCATCTATAGTAATACTTGTACTCTCTGATCTATTCCACAAAATTTTATAGAATGATTTGCTTTGTAATAACTCCTGAGAAGGTCCACAATTAAAATTTGTTAGGATAAAATTACTTTCATCTTTGATATTATTATATTGTAGTTTCATCTATACGAATTTAGCATTTCAAGTAATGAACGGATGAAATTCCATAATCTTATCGATCGTACGAATATCTCCACGCGGCTCATTTGGTAGTCAAAGTAACGAAGAATTCTTGTTACTTTTAAATTATAAAGCTTGAATTATTTTGGTTATTTATTGCTTTGGGTGGAGCTCTAATCGTTGAGATAACACAACCACTTCATTTACCCATATTTGGACTACTACTACAAAAATTCCAGTATATAACATTCTTTATATCGCACAGGCTTAGCTATGAAATATACGAACAAGACAAGGTGTGATATTATATGCCTAATTGGATAATACAACATCCCTAAATCACAAAGCCATTCAATAATTAACTTGATATTAATGGTGCTATAAAAAAAGACGACTCAGGATCTCCTGAGTCGTCTTTTTTTATATTTTGATGTAATCTCTTTTAGGGAGAATAGTACTTTTCTGTCTGTTTTGGGGGAGAGTTCTTAGTGTTGCACTGTAAAGCTCTTAGAAAATGTCTTTTTGCCTTCCTTAACTACCAATCGGTACTCACCAGCAGACAAATCTTTTGTATTATAGTTTCTTTTGATCATCATATCATTCACTAATCCTTCGGCTACAACTGTAGCTCCATTGGATGCATACATAGTAATCTGTACATCATCTTGGTTGTTATTAAAAAGAGAAAAATGGAATACATCGCCTTCTTTGGAATACTGCGGCTTGAAAACAAATTTCTCAGCATTTTTGAGTAACGTAACTCCTTGGTCATTCTTAAGTACTGGAGTAATTTGGATTTCAGTAGCGCTTTC
>CANLMN010000002.1 GCA_947492105.1 uncultured Aquimarina sp.
AATTGATTATCTGGATCGACCACTGTAGCAACTACAGCAGGAACCCAGTTTAACAAAATTGTCTGTGCATCATTATCTCGACTTCCTACGGGAACTGGGTTTGCATTAACCTGTGCCCCATAACTAACCATATTCAATACACTTGTACCAGTAGTACTAATAGTAATATCTTCACTAAAATCACCATCTGCATCGTTATCATTCAATAAATAATGAACCCCTCCTCCTACAATAACACTTGTGCCACCAAAGGCAACATTTACATCCGTAAAATCAACTGTGTAATCAGCAACACCGCCTCCACTTACAAACTGCCCCTCTACACGTTGTGCATTCGCTGTATTTGTTTGGCTGGTAGTACTAGACAAGCCAGCCCCACATCCCAACTCTACTGTATCCAAAATACCATCATTATCATCATCTAGATCTACCAAATCACCAACACCATCATTATCACTATCAGAACAGGCATCCAAAACTGCAGACTGTGCTAGATAGTACGTATTCGTATACTCTGGCATTCCGTCTACCGTTGTACCATCTGCTCCATCAAACAAACCATCTCTGTTCGTATCATTTGTAGGGCTAGTAAATACAAATCTTGAGTTAGCAACCCCACTAGTAGTACCACCACTATTGACCAAATCACCGGTTACTAAACCACTAATTCCTAACACTCCACTCTCTTCTGCATCTGGACATCCATCACCATCACTGTCCAAATCCAAGTGATTATTCAAACCATCACCATCAATATTATCTGTACAACCAGGTAATGTATATAAGGAGGCTTGATAATTATTTGTCACAAACAGCACCTCTCGAATCAATCCAGAACTCCATGTGGTTCCTGCATCCCCCCGCAAACGATAATAACTATATCGCTCTGCATTTTGAGTTATCAACACATTTACTTCCAAATCCGGTTCTGATTGCCCATACGTCTGACTTGTAGACAAATCTGTCCATGTAGCCCCATCATTAGAACCTTGAATAGTAGCACTTACACCATTTAACAAGAAACTATTTCCATTTCTCAATTGAAAAGTAATTTCACTAAACTCTATCGCACCTGGCAACTCAAACTGCATGATTGTCTGCCCTGTAACAGGTTGTACATTTGTAAGATTTATCTCATCTGCTGCAATTGCCCCAACCGCTCCATCTACTGCATTACTAAAAGAATATGTTGTTGGGTTTGACAATGTCAAATCCGAAGTTACGGTTACTAACGTTTGACGATCTCCAGATTCTATAGCTTCTTGTTGTAAAAAGCAATTTGGACTTTCGACTGCATCCAAAATCCCATCATTGTCATCATCCACATCGACTAGATCCCCTATTCCATCATTATCATTATCTGCACATAGATCCAAATCTGATGACGTAGCCAAAAGATTATACGTAGAAATATAATTAATTGCCCCTGTACTACCGTTTTCAACAGCATCCGCTAATCCATTGCCATTACTATCTTCTCCATTGGTCAAGGTGTTTGTAAAAGCAAATGTCGCAGATTGATCTGTCGTTGCACCTGCCTCATAGGCATCACCACAACCATCACCATCTGTATCTGGATCTAGATGGTTCACCAAACTATCTCCATCCGTATTATCCAAGCAACTTTGTTTGGGGTTCAGACTCGGCACATACGCCAAGGCCCCTTTGGTAGTTTCTATCTCCTGAATAATATAACCAGAATTAGTACTACCTGCAGTAGCAGCTACAATTCGATAAAAAATGTATTCATTAGCATTTTGATCAGCAGTAAAAACACGTGCACTGTTTGTTGCTCCATTAACCGCAGTAGAAGTTAATTGTTGATAAATAACTCCATCCTGAGATCCTTCTAAGTGGAAGGTTCCATTGGCAAAACGATTCAAAATTGTCAATGTACCCAAATCCACTGGAGTTGGTAATTGTATATCAAAGACTACATCGCCAATAGCAATAGTCTGTGCATTGAGAAAATTAAATGTAGCTGTAGTAGCTCCATCATACAGCAAACTTGTGTCTTCGCCTGGCTGCACATCTAGTGTCGTAGTAATAGCCATAATTGTTGTAGCCTCATCGGCGGTGTAAAAGCAATTAGGACTTTCTACAGCATCCAAAGTACCATCATTATCATCATCGATATCCGCCAAATCGCCAACACCATCATTATCACTATCAGCACATAAATCCAAAGAAGAAGAATTTGCAAATCGAAAATAAGTAGATGGATAATTAATATCTCCCGTATTACCATCCTCAACAGCATCCGCTAATCCATTGCCATTACTATCTTCTCCATTGGTCAAGGTGTTTGTAAAAGCAAATGTCGCAGATTGATCTGTCGTTGCACCTGCCTCATAGGCATCACCACAACCATCGCCATCTGTATCTGGATCTAGATGGTTCACCAAACTATCTCCATCCGTATTATCAGTACAAACAGGTTTTGTATTCAGACTCGGTACATACACTAAAGCCCCTTTTGTTGTTTCTATTTCTTGAATAATATAACCAGAATTAGTACTACCTACCGTAGCGGCTACTACGCGATAGAACAAATAAGTATTTGCATTCTGATCAGCAACAAAAGTACGTGCATTGTTCGTTGCTCCATTTACGGCAGTTGAAGTAAGTTGTTGATATACTGCTCCATCTTGTGACCCCTCTAAATGGAAGGTTCCATTGGCAAACCGATTCCGAATGGTTAATGTTCCTAAATCAACAGGTGTGGGCACCTGAATTGCAAACACCACATCACCGACATTAATCACTTGGGCGTTTATAAAGTTGAATACGGCAGTCGTCTCCCCATCATATAATAAGGAGGTATCCTCTCCTGGTTGTATGTTTAATGGAGTACTGATAGTGGCTATAGATATGGCCTCATCTTCTGTATAGAAACAATTGGGGCTCTCCACAGCATCCAAAGTACCATCATTATCATCATCGATATCGACCAAATCCCCTACTCCGTCATTATCCGTATCTGCACATAAATCCAAAGCCGAAAATGTTGCAAAACGAAAATACGTAGAGGCATAATTAATATCCCCACTAACACCATTCTCTACTATATCTGCTAGACCATTACCATTGGTATCTTCTCCATTTATTGTAGTGTTGGTAAATTCAAAAGTTGCGGATTGATCTGTTGTGGCACCTGCCTCATACCCATCACCACAACCATCTCCATCACTATCTAAATCCAAATGATTGACCAAAGTATCTCCATCAGCGTTATCTGCGCAGGTGTTTTTGGGATGCTCACTAGGAATATAACTTGCTACGTTCAAAGTAGCTATAATCTCGGCTGTATTTCCGGTTGTAGTATTTGCGGATGCCACTCCTAATACCCTATAATATCTGTACCTACCTGCATTTTGATCAACCGTAAATATTTTATCCGCATTGGTAGCCGTAGAAACCGGAGTGGCTGTAAGGTCTACCCAATTCACTCCATTCACGGATCCTTGAAGTATTGCCGTACTTCCTGTGCCATACGAACCGTTACTATCGAAGAGGAGTTGAGTTAATTCAACCTGATCAGGATAGATTATAGTGAACAAATTGGCTCCTGCTAGTGGTTGCCCTCCATTAAAATTATAACTAAAACCACTAATACCATCCGTAAGAATTGCTGGATCATCTGGACTAGCCAAACTAGAAAACACGGTTGCTATAGAAGTATATTCTTGTAAACTCAAAAAACAATTAGGAGACTCTGTAGCATCCAAACTTCCATCATTATCATCATCAATATCCGTCAGGTCAGGTTCTCCATCATTATCACTATCGATCACCACACATCGGCTATTAAAACTATTGTATGCGATATCAGAAAATATATAATTAATATCGCCACTATCTGCTGGGTTTTCTGCGGTATCTGCGAGACCATTTGTCCCCACATTAGCTATGGTACCAACTGTCGTTGTGGCATCCGTTGCTCCTGTTACATTGGCCTCATAAGCATCAGAACATCCATCCCCGTCACTATCGAGATCTAAGTAATTTGGATCAGCATCGGTATCAGAATTCAAAGGAGTTAGTCCTGGCTCCCATACATCATACAATCCATTATAATTATCATCTATCAAAGCCGCCCCAATAATCATGTTAGGATCCTGTGCCTCTACATAATCTGGAATACCATCATTATCTGCATCAATATCAAAACTATTTGGAATATTATCTCCATCAAAATCGGTAGTTCCTTCTACTGTATCTAGGATACCATCATTATCATCATCAACATCTTCGGTATCTACGATACCATCATTATCATTATCCGCTGCACCGTTATAGATACAAAAACTAATAGGAGGCGTTGTTGCTCCACTACTGGTATTCACTGTTCCCGTCCAAGTATCCACCCCTACCCAATCCGGAGGCAAAGTCGGTGTCGTATCTGATAATGTCGAATTATCATCAATAATAACCGTGTATGGACCAGAGCTTGTTGAGGGCAACAAAAGGCTAAAACTCCCATTTGCAAGAATTGGAGCCGCCACCGCTGCATTAGCACTTGAGCCAACGATAAGTTTGGCTATCATACCAGTAGGTATTCCTACTGAGGACTCTTGTCCATCCTGAGTACAATTACCTTTGACTCCTCCCAGAAAACCATTATCATTTGTCACCGTACCTGCAGGACCTGTTAGCACACAAGGTACTTGATACGAAATAGTTGTTGCGACCCCCCAGTCGTCCCCTGGTGAGTTCGAGACAAATCGCAACTGATAACTCCCTCCTGGTCTATTCCATGGTATTCTAACCGACACGTTTGTTGTAGCAGTAGGATTATTAGAATGATTCCATGTACCCGAACCACCAACCAATTGTGCACCACTTTGAAAAGAAGTCGTAATAGTTCTGTTATTTGATGGATTATTCCAAACGGTATATTGTGTACCACCAAAACTCATAATGAGTTGCCCGGTTCTTCCTGTAGCTCCATTAAAATCTCCAGCTCCAATTCTAAAGTTAAATCGAATTTCGTCAACTCCAGTAGGCATGTTAATATTTGTAGTCAATAAATCACCACTAGCGTTATCATTAAAGTTTACACTAATAGCACCAACGGACCATCCGCCTGTATAACCCCAATTTCCAGGGTTTAGATTTATAGTTCCGCATTGCCCATATCCTGATATAGAAAATAGAAAAACAAACAAGATGCCAAGAAGATACGATCGACTATTCATTACTTTGGTTTTTTGGATATTTGCAACGAATATTCCTGAAGAGCGTTTTATTAAAGACATATCACGAAGCACGATCAAAGATTTGATCTTAGATGCTACACGACTTTTTTGAATGGTAGAAAATAAAATTCTTTCCATAATAAAGGAAGCTGGTTTTAGAGTTATATATTGAGGTATCCTTAATAGCTTCCTTAGAATCATTTTTGAGGTGACAAAAGGTAAACTAACAAGAACTTCTTATCCTTATTTTTATGTAGCTACCGTAGAGACAATACCAAGAATTTTTGTTGATAACCAACCTCATTCTTTATTACTCATCTCCTAAGTAAATAGCTACTACTATTAATTATTGAAAGAAAACCTAATGACTCAAAAATTGAGGTACACATAAAACACTAATTCTTACTGTAAAAAGTTTAACATATAGGAGAGATCATGTATTTTTTTTTATGGAAGGCTTGTAAAAGTGTTACATACGTTCGTAGAAGGTTTATAATTCTTTACTAAATTATATATAACATATTGATTTAAAGCGAACTAAAAACTTACAAGAATTAAGGATTAACCACACAAAGTTGTTAAAATATTGAATTAAAGCTTTTTACAAAATCCAACAAAAAAAATCAATCTGGTAGTTTGGTGGTTTTTTTTGGAGAATATGGCCATAAATCGTTTTTACCAAAAAAAATGCACCCTCAAAAACTGACAAAAATCAAATAAACCCGACGAAAAACACAGTTAAAAAACCACTAAAAATGAATTTTCATAAACAAACCTCACTTCATTATTTACATTCGTCAAAAAAACATCAGAATTATTCCATATTTAATGACTTTTATTACTCTAGACCAAGAATCTCCAAAAACCATTTCTTAATTCAATTTAGGTATATAAATTCGTATTAATGACACTGTTGTTTTTTTATATAAAAACACCGTGATGCTATTGCATAGCCTTAGCTATGGAATATATGAACAAGGCATTTAGATGAAAACAAGACGATATGCGACATTATATTACTAATTTGGTATTAGCTACAAAATTCATCTCTATTTCGGTAAAAAATGAAAAAGTTAAGGTCATGCCATTTGTTATTAGAATTTATCGGAAAGAAAGGTTAATATTTTTTGGTTTCAGCTTCGACAGAAAATTCAAGCATAGCCTAGCCTTAGTGAGGGTTTATTTTTATACTGAAGAATGAGGCGAAAAAAGAAAATTTTATCCCAGTATACTCAAAGGATCAATGGTTTTGCCATGGGATTTAGTATAATTGCAAAACAACAAATGCTTTTTAATAATTATTCAAAAAAAATCTTTAGGAAACATAACCTAATTGAATAGCTTTTTTCACTAAGCCCGCATTTGTTTTTACTTGTAGTTTCAGAAATATATTTTTCTTATGCGTCTCAATAGTATATTTGCTTAAAAATAAATGTTCTGCAATCTCGTCCACGGTCAGTTCTTGTACTATCAGTTGTATAATTTCTTTTTCCCGCTTTGTGACAATATTTTTGGTAAAAGTAAACTCAGATACATTTGGTAATTTGTCATAAAAAAAAGTTCCATTATCGTATACAATAGTTTTAACAGCCTTTATTACAACATCCATTTTGCTATCTTTTAGCAAATACCCATTATAAAAATTCCGCTCATTATGCACAGGCGGAAACATACTTATTGCCAATATTTTTTGTGATGGTTGGGTTTTTCGAATAAGCTTTATAAACTCTATACCATTTATCTCTGGCATAGAAATATCTGTAATGATTAGATCCACATGCTCCTTTTGCAAAAAAGAAACGGCACTCTTGACCTCTGTAAAAGTCTGAACACTGTTAATGAAGTCATAAGTTTCTAAAGAAGCACTCAGACCATGCAAAAAAAGCTCGTGATCGTCAACTACTAGAATATTTATCTTCTTCATACTCTTTCTGTATTTTAATTATAACCGTGGTACCCTGACCTAATTTGGAATCAATGGTAATCTCTCCTTTGGCATAGGCTGTTTTATCCTTTATATTTTGCAAACCAATACCTTTTGCCGTTTTATGCATATCAAACCCCTTACCATTATCCTCTATCATTAATACAACCTCCTCAGAGATGGTCAAAGATAATACTACGCTCGTTGCATCTGCATGCTTATAGATATTATTTATAATTTCCTGAATGCTACGATACAAAAACACTTTTTGGGTAGTGCTCAGATTTTTAATTTCCTCTTCTGGGTATACGTTTATTTGTAGATCAAAATGATTTTGATACTGACTTTGTAACGTTTGCAATAAATGCGTTAAGGGTTGTATTTCACTAAAACTAGAACTAAGGCTATGGGATAATAGACGTACCTCCTTAGATATCATTGAAATATTTTCCCGTAAAACACCAGTAGCCGTACTCTTGGGTAATGTTGTTACAAAATGCTGTATCCCTGCCAACTGCCCTCCAATACCATCATGCAGTTCCATGGCGATTCGGTTCTTTTCTTTTTCTTCTCCCTCGATATACCCCTCTATGCGTTTGATTTTTTCGCTTTGTTGTAGCTGCTCTTTTTCTTGGAGAAATAATTGTTGTTCTTTTTCTCGGATAGTTTTTTGTGATCTAGATCGGTAGCGGTACATAAAAACAAGTAATAGCAGTATCCCAGACACTAATCCTCCTACCCCAAGAATCAGTTTGCGTTGCTTGGCCTCTAACTCCTGTTTTTCTTGTAAATGTGTAATCTGATCATTTTTCTTTTCTACCTCATACTCCGTTTGCAAACGCTCAAAGGTTTTGCTTTTTTCTATAGTGAATAGAGTTTTGCTTAAATCAATATATTTATCCTGATATATAAAAGCTTCCTGATATTGTTTATCAAAATACAATGCCTCCGAAAAATACCAGTATAAATGTGCTCGCTGCCTATCTGGCATATATTTACCATACAGATTCAGCGTTTCTAAATATCTTTTTATAGCTTCTTTATAATTAGTTTCACTATGATAATATACTGCAATAGATGATTTAACGCTAATAACCCCTTTGATCCATGAAATTTTTTTGCTTATAGTCTCTGCTTCCTCTAGGTGTTTAAAAGCTTGTTCATACTCGCACAATCTAATAAAAACATCTCCAAGATTCATATGGAACAAAGCTTTTAAATATTCATCATCTGAATCTTTCAAAACATGCAACCCTTTTTGATAAAAATAAATACTACTATCTCTATTAATTGTCTGATAAGTCCCTCCTAGAGAAAGATAAGTACTACCTATAGTATGACTATTTGTGAATTTTGGATTCGCTAGAGATTCTTTAAAAATTTTTATTGATTTTTTACTACTTTTTGTTTTCCTAAATAAAACCCCTTTTACATTACGAATCATATGGAGGAGATCTGGATCCTCAATTTCTTTTTTCTCTTGTATGGCTTTCTCCAAATTTTGTAAACCTATAGAATACTGTTCAGCAGAACGATTGATTCTGGACAAAATTATATAGGACAAACAAGTTAACCGCTTATTATTGGTTATTTTTGAATAAGCTACGGCTTCTTCTGCACTACTCGTTGCTTCCGGAATTAATTCTTTTCTGTAAAGTATTTCTGCCAAATAATAACGAGAAACAGCATATAACGAATCATTTTTTATAGAATCATTAAGTTGCACTGCCTTACTGGCATAATTATAAGCCTGTACCAAATCATTATCTCTGTTCTGTATATACAATTTATGTAAATCTTCCACCTTTTTCTCTATTTGAGAAAAGCCTAAACAGCACCACAAAAGCATTAATAAAAAAATAAAGTTGTATGGTTTTACCATAATAACATGAAAAAAATTATGTACGAATAGCAAAAATACCATAAATATGGTATTACTTTACCTCCGAATAAATCACAAATTTGTAATCGATATGAGAAAGATACTAAAAACAACAATAAGGGCATCTGTTTTCCTAAGCATATTCACCACTCATGCCCAGATCAGACCGGTTTGCCCAGGTGCTGGAGAAACCATCGTATGGACTTCTGATATTTTTAATGGTTTTGACGCTAGTAAATGCGACAATGATGTCGAGATTATCGCTACTACTAGAAATATCAAAGTAAAAAATTACATTAAAATAAATAGTGATCGAGAGTTGGTTTTTAAACCTACAGCTAACCACAGCATCACTATTCTCCCTGCAGAAGAAGAAAACAATACACAATTGCCTCCTGATATAGAAATTCAGAACGGAATTGGAGATAGGACTAAAATAACAGGGACTAATACTGATATTGATTTTAAACCTCCAGTAACGTTAACCTTATATCCAAATCCTACCCATTCGGAATTAAAAATAACATCAGACAAAGAAATCTTACATTATTATGTGTTAGACTTCCATTACAACATACTTCTAGAAGGAAATAGTCTCCCCAACAACAACTTATCAGTAAACTCCTTATTGCCTGGCACTTATTTCTTGGCAATACAAACAGAAGAAGGAGTAACTTCGAAATTTTTTATTAAAAACTAAGAACATGAAAAAAACATTTTTGACAGGATTATTATTAGCTAGCTCAGTATCCTTTTTTGGACAAAATACATTTCCTGCCAGTGGAAACGTGGGTATTGGAACAACAAAACCAGTCGCCAAGTTTGATGTGTTATCAAATCCAGGACAAACCGAAACCTTAGCTCGTTTCCATGTAAGTGATGCGCCTGGGGATTATTTTGAAATAGAAAATTCTACATCATCTGCAAACCAATTTATACCAATAATAAAAGGGCATCACGTCTCGGATAATAGGTATTCTATTCAACTAAGTGGATCAACAACCGCAGTGAATGATACTGGTGATAATGCCTTAGTAAATTTTGACGCTAGAGGACTCGATGGCCCTATACTTACTAGACCCCTTTTTGTTTGGACTAATTATCGAAAAAAACTTATGACCATGACAAGTAATGGTGATTTGGCCATAGGGACTAATAAAACCAACGGTTACAAACTCTCTGTAAACGGAAAAATACGTGCTTCCGAAGTAAAAGTCTATACAGGCTGGGCAGATTATGTATTCAAAAAAGATTACCAACTCCCTACCCTACAAGAAGTGGCACAGCACATTGCAGAAAAAGGACATCTCATCAATATCCCTTCCGCTGCAGAAGTAGCAGCAAATGGTATACAACTAGGTGAGATGAATGCCAAACTCCTAGAAAAAATTGAGGAATTGACTTTGTACACGCTAGAGCAAGAGAAGCGTATCAAAAGGTTGGAAGCGCAACAAAATTCCTCAAACAAGTAACAAAACTCCACTACCACAAACTGCCTAGCAACTAGGCAGTTTGCTTCTATACAACTTAAGCAATTTTGCTTAGGGTAGCATTGTAGTGTCTATAAGTTAGTAATGATAGTCGTAGAAAACGGAAGATTTAATGTTAATTAAAACATAAAAAAAGTGATAAACAAATACATAAAATTTGCCTTATTTATAAGTTTTATAGTAGGCATAAAGATTACTATACAAGCTCAGACTAATGAAAAAACATCTAGAGAATTATATCAAGATTATATAGAGACTATCGATATAAGTAATTTTAAGACAAATTTTGTTTTAAATAAAGGTTTTATTGATGATGATGAGGTTACCTCCTTATATCAATTTATTGAAGCATACGAAGAAGAAACTAATCAAGTTGTCCCACCGATAAGCCAAATGGATGGAATGTCGTGGTTGCAGACATATCGCCACTTGTTAGAAAGTCAAATACGTGTATCTGAAAAATTGCCATCAATAGAAGAAGTAAATACTAGATTAGAAAGCAGTAATTCTTCTTCATCTACAAATATCCCAATACTAATTTTTGATGTAAAAGGAGAGTTATTAGAGGATACAGAGATCGAAAACGCAATCGGAAGTTCACCAAAACAAAATCCTTACAATGAAGTTCATCTGTTTGGAGCTATTAGTTATATCAATAAAAGCTATAAAAAGAATGTTCATTTCGAATTAAATTCGGAAAATTATTTCTCTGGATTTAATACCAAAGAATCTGATATTTTTATTGATTTTGCTGATGGTAGAGGCGTTCAAAAATATAACGCTTCACAAGGTACAATATCTATAAACTACCCTGATTTTGGAGAAAAACTGATTAAAGTTTATAGAAATGCCAATCTCAATGGTGTTTCTATGAAAATCGGTAGTTCTTTTATGATAGATATAAAAACTGATAATATTGAAAACCCTACAACAGTTTTACAAAGTAGTATAAGCCCTACATCATCTGGAGCAAAGGGTGATCCTATTCTCAAGAACTATGGGGGTAAAGCCCATCTTTGTCTAGGAAATGATAACGTATTTGATAAACCTATAATTATTATTCAGGGTTTTGACCCAGTAGGTGAAATAACTGTTGATAAGCAAAGAAAAAAATATTCAATTTCAGAAAAATACTTAAAAGATAATGACTATGACATCGTTTATTTAATGCTTAATAACACCAATCTCTCACTAGAGGATAACACAAATGTGGTTAAAGATTTGATAAAGAAAATAAATTCTAAAAAAGAAAGAAATTTTGAATCCATAGTGATAGGAGAAAGTATGGGAGGATTACTATCACGAATGGCTCTAAAACAATTTGAGAATGAAAATTATGATCATAGAGTAGGTCTTTATGTTTCATTTGATGCTCCGCATCAAGGTGCTAATTTACCTCCAGGAGTGCAACATCTTTTTAAAGATGTTCTAGAGTCTCGAACAGTTAAAGGTGCTAAAGCAATAATTGGACTCATAGATGATGTAGCAATAAATCTAACGAATCTCATTATTTCTCCATTTATAGGCGAAAAAATACCTCAGTTAAGAGATGTCTTGAAAATAAACATGGCATATAGTGCATTGGCAGCTCTTAATTCTCCCGCGGCTAAATCAATGATAGTAAGACACATAAATCCTGATGGTTATTTCAATTCAGCTCAAAACAGTCTTAAAAACTTAGGGTATCCCTCTAATTCAAGGAATATAGCGCTTATTAATGGAAGTAACGATAGTAGTCATTTACAAAGAAAACTAGATGGGTCTACATTTACTCCAGGAGAGCGGTTAATTCGATTTCCTTTATGGCGATCAGACTGTAATGAATTTTCATTAAACGCCTGGTCCTCACCTGTAAATACTAATGCCAGAGTTTCTCAAATTAAATTGAAAGTAGGTATAAAAGTACCAGATGTACGAATCCGATGGAAAAACGAATGTATTGCTAGAGTCTTTGGAACTTGCGTATTGAAAACCAAGGTTCCTGTAAAATTGGTTGTTGGCTTAACATGTGCTACTACCAACTTAATTAACAAAGAAAGGCATTATAATTTTGATGGAGCGTCTTATGACAATGCTCCAGGGTCTACTCTCCCTGGATTAAAAAAGTTACCTCTTGATATTGCTGCAAATACAACATTTGTACCTACAGCTAGTTCCATTGATTTATCTCCTAATGCATACAATTCATCTACTGACCCTAATGGATTAAGAGCAATTACAAATAGTGCCGTTTTAGATAATTTTATTAGAAATAATCAAACACCATTTGATGAGGTGTATTCTAAACCAAGTAACACCAATCACGTTTTCTTCTCTTCTCGTGATTTTGAAAATTTTGAAGATATTATAACAGACGAATTCATGTTTGAAAAATTAGACATTCAAGATAAGGTTATAGCAAATGACAGAGATTTTGAAGCAAATGATGAAATTAATATAGGAAACGATATTAATACTATAACTAGAAAAAATTTCGCCTCCGGTAACGTATCTATTAAAAATAATGCAAATGTAAACTTTACAGCAAAAAATAAAATAGTCCTGCATCCGGGAACTCATCTTGAACATGGAAGTATCGTTAATCTAAAACTACGAAACAGTACAGCCAAAAAGCTTAACTCAAAACCTTTAGCTGCTGATTTTCAAATTAAAATCATCGGTGCCAAAGAATATACTATCGGTAAATCACCGTCTTTTAAAGTTTTATCTTCTGATCTTACTTCTGAATATGATTACAATTGGATATTAATTGAAAATACCCAAACAACCAGTAGTACTAATGAATTTATAATTGATGAACTTTTATACCCTGGTATATATACAATAAAAGTGGAAGTAACCTCAAAAAAGTCATTTAAAACTAAAACACTAACAAAGATTTTTAAAATAAATAGTGATTCAAAAGTTTATGATCAAAAGAGCAATCTTAATTTGGTTAATGTTTCTAGTGATATTAAAGTCTATCCCAATCCAGTTGTTAATGATGTTACCATTATTGCTCAAAAACAAATTTCAAAAATTATTATTTATGATTTATTCTCTAAAACTGTTTTAGAAAAGGGAAATATCTACAAAACATGGGAATCTTTTGACTTAACAAATTTACCAACAGGTACATATTTGTTAGATATTCATTTTATGGACAATAGCTCTTCTGTGCAGAAAAAATTAATTAAACAACAATAGTTAAATTGACTAAAAATCAGAAAAAATTAAATATCGAAATAAATGAATTATAAAGAATTTATTTATTTCGATTATCCGTTGGACTATGAAATTACAGAATATGGCGATTACTACCATGATCCTAGTATCTCCCTTGATAAACCTACATGGCTCTACCGTAGTACCAATAAATTACACAAAACCTACAGCTATTGTAAGGATACAATACCAAGCCTTGGAAGATATTTAGATCCCACCACAATAGAAGAGGAAGATACTAATTTAGGGAAGAAACCTTTAAATCAAATCCCTGCCTAATACTTGGATATTCTGAAAGAAGAAGCGTTAGAAATGACCAATAATTTAGAACTAGCAGAAAAATCTACTGGAGCAAAAAGAGGCAAGCACCACCCTAGCGGTAGTCATAGTGTACTAGTTAAAGCTCTATACAAATAATAAGACAGCAAATCCGTCTAAAACAAAGTATAAGTACCACTAGTACCCTATGATTATAGTCTAATCCTTATTGTACAGAAATCGATACATTTTTAACAAGTTATCATGCTCCTTTTATTAGAAGACTATAATACATCAAAGACTAATCTTTAATACTAAAAAACGCAAACATATGATACGGATACTTATTACCATACTTCTTCTATGCTTAGCTGCGCTTGCCAATGCACAATGTTATGATCCCAATTGGGATTGGGAAAAACCAGAAGAATGGATTATCCATTATAGAGATGGAAAACAAAATTATAGTCCCTTTAATAAAAACAGAGCCAGTAGTGATATTAGACGTATTATTGATAACGATTCCTTAAAAAAATCTGAGGGATGGGTTTTGTTGTATAAAAATTTAGGCTGTGATGCTATACCAGTAGAACAACCTCGTGTTATTTTTTATAACAAGTTTAGAAGTATTATTCGTGTAATGGCAATTCATAGACGTGGACCAAAGGCTTCTAGTGGATTATTGGAAGTAGAATGGGGTAGTGGAGCTACAGGTCGTTCTTCATTACTTACACCTTCCAACATATACTCATACCCCAATAGTTCATACCCTAACAGGAGTGGTGATCGTGTGGTAAATACGATCGAAAGTTATGTGAGTGCCGACGATGCGTGGTGGGTATCTGATTTTCAAGTAGCGTTTGATCATACAACAAATTCTTCTCAGCGTTCTGCATATTTGACATTTAGAAGTTATAATATAGTAGATTCTAATTTAGAGATAGAAGGAGTCATTGATTTGACATCAAAATCAATTGATCTCAAAGGAGCCAATAAAGCAGGAACCGATGGAGATAAGCAAAATTGGGGTGTGAAGGGTGTAAAAGTTGTACAAAGCTTAAAACCCGGAGACTGGGACGATTACCTAACCAAAGCTAGCAAGGTGTTTGAAGGAATTAGTAAAGTAGCTGTTAAGAAGTGGGACAAAAATAAAGCTTGGGCAAGTGTGGGATCTGCCACTGCTTTGTTAGCTAGAGCAACAAAAGGTGAGGGTAAATTAGGTAAGGTTTTGAGTACGGTTGCTGAAGGGGCAGGTTTCATAGGTAGTGCCGTTGGTATTGCAGCTGATTTATTTGGTTTTTCAGGAAAAACAGCTAGCGCTCCATCTCCAGTAGAAATTACTCCTTTTGTAACAACAGGTACAATCTCACAAAAGGGGTTTATCAAAACTCAAACAGATGAAGAGAGTTATACGCTAGATTTACCCGGAATACAACCTGATCAATTTACCTATTACACATGTCCGTTGGGGGTGTTGAATCTCGAGAATGAAATTAAAGTAGACAAAAGAACATGGAAAGAAAGAAAAAACATTTTAACTAATTTTCAAATTGGAGAAATTGATGCGGATGGGCATATTTCTCAGCTTCCTGGTAAAGCAACAGAAAACGCTTTGACATTTTCGATACGTAGAGAAGGATTAGGTAATAGGAATCTGTATTTCAAAGAAGAAAAATGGAAATCGATTAAACTAAAAGAAAATTTGAAATTGTCGATCAATAGTGCTTCAGAATTAGAGTTGGTTTCTGCGGTAATTGCTTTGCATGGGCAGGTTAAATCAAGATCAGAGAATGATAAAACTGGTGCATATAATGTATTTGAGGAATATGAATTTTTGCCCAAACTTTATACAGAAAATCTAGGGTTAAAAACAGCTATGCGAACTAGGGAAAAAAGAATTACTTATAAAGGTAGAGCCAGTACAACAACATATCCAGAGTTTTCTTTAAAAAACAGATGGATTAATAAGACATTTAACTATTTAAATAGTGGGATATATAAAATGATAAATGGAGGAGAAACTTTGGAAGAAGGAGGGGTGAATACCCTATATAAGTTTAGAACGGGATATGTAGATTTGAATAGGGCAAAAAATTTGACCATGACTATTAGAGATGAAACAGTTGTTACACTAAAAGTCATAGCATTACTACGAAAAAAAGGAGATAAAAATGCACCTTTAGTTACTTTAACCAAAGAGTATATGGTCAATGAGCCAACTGTTGCGTCAGATGATTTAAAAAAAGCATATCCTTTCATTCGTGATCAAATTAAAGAAAGGATTGATGTATCGGAGAGTGAGAGTAGGATAGTTTTAAGAAATCGTCGTTTTAGATTTGAAGCTAAAACGATATGCCCGCTAAAAAAGATGTGTTATCCTTCATATAGATCAGTTTTGGATGAAAAATATACTTATCCGTCAGGAGTATATTTTGGTAACAATAGTCAATTAGAAACGCTTGGGAGATTGGATGTAATCGCTAAGGAAAGTGTTCAATTCCAGTCTCTTAATTCAGTTACACTTAAACCTGGTTTTCATGCACGAGCTTTTAAGGATACAAAAGGATCTTTTACAGCCAAAATAGTTGATGATCCAGCTACGATAATACCTACAACTATTACTCCGCTAACTAATTTAGTAAAATATTACAAAGATGGTAAGGCCTATGCTACACCGCAAAAATGCGACTGTTCCCCCAATACGGCAAAGAAAAGACAAAATTCTAATCGCAGGGAAGATACTATAAATAGCGAAATAACAAATAATTTTACTGTGTATCCAAACCCTGGGAAAGATCAAATTACAATATCGTATCGCACAGAATCTAAGAGACCGAGAAAACTTCTAATTACCAACATAGATGGTAGAGCTGTTTTAGAATTTTCCTTAACTGCAAATACAAAACAATTGGATATTTCTAACCTCAACTCTGGAGTATATATCCTAATATTATTTGACGAAGGAACACAAATGGTAAAGAAGTTTGTAAAGAAATAGTAAATTTTTACTCTAAAATACTACCCATCTAAGAGCAAGCTCGTAGATGGGTTTTGTATTTAGGGTCTGCTGAAAAACTGTATACTTGTTGTTTTCCAGTTGATTATTGTTATATTTAATCAACCAAGTGCAAGGAATATATGACACACCCTTCAAAAAACCGTGCATCTCGTCCAAAATATGTAAGTCAACACCAGTTGGTCATAGAAGGATTTGAGAGTCCATTTGAGAAAAGTTTGAACCCTAATAACCGTTGGGTACGACTGGCAAAGTTGCTTCCATGGGATGAGTTGGCATCCATTTACAGAAAGCATTTTCCTGAGAAATTAACAGGTCGCCCTAGTTTGAATTGGTTTTAAATCTGACTGAAATTACTGACTAATGATTGAATATAAATTACAACCTTTGATTATTCTAAGTAGATATAGAATCGCCAAAAATGATTTTACAACTTATGACCCTGAAATTGATTTTACAGAAGAAAAGAATTTATATAACCTAACAAAAGACCTTTTACAAATTGAGCTCGATTATTCAAGTCTCACAATTGATTTAGGTTGGTAAGGGCGAGTTTAAAATTTATGTTATAGAAAATAAAGATTGGGATAATCCACTAAAAATAGAGAATTCAAAATCTCAAAAATTAATAACCGAAAAACTTGAACTGATTTTATTGGAAATTCGTGAAAGCGGAAAGATAAAGCCAGATGCCTAACAGTGACTATAATTAATACGGGTTTTGGTGTTTAATCCAAAAATTTAGTGTGTTTTTATAAAGTCTGCCAAATCTTTTGATTTGGCTTTAATAATGAAAAAATTAAAACAAAATTAAAAGTTTTGGCTAAGTGCTTAATCGGAAATTCAGTATTTTTATTCCCGTACTAATCATGGTGTGCCGTTAGCTAACATCAAAGGCTATGAAAATTATTACTATAAATTTAATCTTAATTCTTTATAATTTATCTCTCTTTGCTCAAAAAACTGAATCTAATAAGGATAAAATAACTCTAGTATCTTCCTATAAAGTATCTGATAATTATATTTATTGCACTAATAAAAATGGAGACATTACCATTTGGAATACTCTAAAAAAAGCTAAAACAGATAGTATACAGATAACGGGAACTTTTTTTACTTGTGTTTCGAAAGATACGGATGGAGATATTTTTTTTGGCTCTAAACAAGGTGATATCTACAAGTTTGACAAAAAAGAGCATAAGCTATCTATTTTCTTAAGCTTAAAACGTAAAAAAAGTAAGAATGAAATTCACAAAATATATTTTAACTCAAAAAATGAATTGTTTATCATACTGAGTAACGGTATTTATTCAGCTTCAAAAAACAAACTCTGGTCCAAATTCGACCAAAGAGGAACGATAGTATCACTAAGAAAAAAAACAATTTGGGGACATAGAATTGTAAAAAAATTCTTCACTGTTCCGGATTACCTTTATCAAGATAAAAAAGGTGTTATTTGGATGTCTAAATCTTATGGTGAGTGGGGTAGCTCATCTCATAGGTTTGATATTGAAAATGAAAAAATAATTAAAAATGATGATGATAATTATATGAGTCCTGATTATTTATTTGAGGATACTACAGGAAAAATATTTGGAACTAATGGTTCAATGCATTTTTTTCAGTTCGGTAGCATTAACATCATAAACGGTAATAAAATTATTAAAACAATAGATAGCAAAACATTAAAAACTTCTGATAAAAAATTGATTTCTGAAAATGGAATTATGCTAGGACCTGCAACTTATAATCAATACAATCATAAATTTTATTTTTCCACAACAAAAGGAATTTTTTCCGCTGACTTCAATAAAAATGAATTCATAAATTTTAAAGAATATTGGAACCCCACACTCAATTGGAAACAAGAACCATTAGCAATAGGTGTAGCTATGTCATACAAAGAGTTAGAGTTTATAGAAAAAAATAAACTAGTAATACTAACAACAACTAATGGTTTAGTTTTGCTCGACAATGACAAAGAATTTTGGTTGAATTAAAAACCTTAGCCAGTAACTAGGCATATGGCGTGCCAATAGGCCAACGCTCGTAGGTCTTATTGATTGATTGACCACTGCATTGCTCCGAGCAAGTACATCTTTTCTATTTTATTCATGCGCCCTACTCTTTGCTTCAAACGATTAGAATGATTACGACAAAAGAAGATATAGCATCTCAGATGCGTAAGTTCGTAGAAGAATTTCACAACTCTGGATTAGATCAAAACATTTTGCTTTGGTAAAGTAGCTAATTTTATTCTTAGCATGAATTCTTCCAAATAGGTACGCAAAAACTATACTAAAACTAAAAAATCTATTCAATCATCAAAAAAGAGCACAGGAAATGTTTAAACCATGTTTAAACTAAAAGAAAAAACAACACAAAAATTCAAAAACTACAAACCACTATAAACAAAAACAACCTTCTGTAAAACAGAAGGTTGAATCTTGTACTGAAGGCGGGACTTGAACCCGCACGGGCCTTACAGCCCATTGGATTTTAAGTCCAACGTGTCTACCAATTCCACCACTTCAGCAATTGGCATTGCTAAATTAAGCAATTTTTCTTAATTCATCGAGCGAAAAACGGGATTCGAACCCGCGACCTCCACCTTGGCAAGGTGGCGCTCTACCAACTGAGCTATTTTCGCAAGTATTTTCAAGAACGGACTTTTCAATTCGGTAAACTAAGTTGAAAAGCGAGGTGCAAATTTAACACAATTCTTAAAACTCCAAAGGAATTTTACCAAAAATTTCTAATTAATTCTTTACCCACATTTCAATCAGTCTTTAACTCACTAAAAATCTGACGTTACCAACTATTTATAGTTCCAAATTAATTTGAAATTACAAGTATCCAGTGACTAAAAAATGGATTCTTTTGCTCTCAGCACTCAAAAAACTAAAATATCTCAACAAAAAATCCTTACTTAAAAACCCAATTCGCCAACTAGCATTACTCTTTTCAAAAAAGCTATTTATTCCATGTCTTTTTATTTGTTCTAAGACAATAACACAAAAACGACTATATCTTTGCAGCCTTTCTTGTCAACATACGCTTGATCTCATTTAATTTCATCAAAGCTTCTACCGGTGTTAGAATATCTATATCGATTCCCAAAATCTCTTCCTTTATTTCTTCTAATAATGGATCATCCAAATTAAAAAAGCTGAGCTGTAGCTCATCCTCCTCCTGAACATTTTTTATTTGATCAGTCAACTCTTCGTTGCTATGCGACTTCTCTAGTTTTTTGAGCATCTTATTGGCCCGCTGTATCACCTGCTGTGGCATTCCAGCCATTTTGGCTACATGAATTCCAAAACTATGAGCACTACCCCCTGGCACTAGCTTTCGTATAAACAATACCGTATCCTTGAGTTCTTTGACCGCAACATTGTAATTTTTGATTCTCTTGAACGTTTCTCCCATCTCATTGAGCTCATGGTAATGGGTTGCAAAAAGTGTTTTGGGGCGTGCTGGATGTTCATGTAAGAACTCACTAATCGCCCAAGCAATAGAAATCCCATCATAGGTACTTGTACCGCGCCCGATCTCATCCAAAAGCACCAAACTACGTTCTGATATATTATTGAGAATACTCGCAGTCTCATTCATTTCTACCATAAAGGTCGACTCTCCCATAGAAATGTTATCACTTGCTCCCACACGGGTAAAAATCTTATCCACCACACCAATTCTAGCAGCTTCTGCTGGAACAAAACTTCCCATCTGCCCTAAGAGTACAATCAAAGCCGTTTGTCTCAGGATTGCTGATTTACCACTCATATTAGGCCCTGTAATCATAATCATCTGCTGCGTATCACGATCCAAAAGGACATCATTAGCAATATAAGACTCCCCTGGAGGCAATTGTTTTTCGATCACAGGATGACGCCCGTTTTTGATTTCCAAATGATACGATTCATCTAATTCTGGACGCACATAACCCTGCTCAGATGCTTGTTGTGCAAATGAGCACAGACAATCTATTTGCCCTATCAAATTGGCATTAAGTTGCACAGGTTGTATATAAGCATGCATCCACTGTACTAATTCTGTAAAAATCTGCTGCTCTATCGCCAATATTTTTTCTTCGGCTCCCAAGATTTTTGATTCATACTCCTTGAGCTCCTCTGTTATATACCGCTCTGCATTGACTAGTGTTTGCTTTCTAATCCATCCTTCGGGCACTTTATCCTTGTGGGTGTTCCGTACTTCTATATAATACCCAAACACGTTATTTGATGCTATTTTGAGGGACGAAATCCCCGTAGCCTCACTTTCGCGCTGTAACATTTGATCCAAGTACTCTTTTCCGGAGAGCGAAATTGTTCGTAATTCATCCAACTCTTCGTGCACCTGAGCAGCAATGGTCGACCCCTTGAGTACATTGACAGGAGCTTCTTCGTTCAAGGTTTCTTTGATTTTCTTGCGTAGTAATTCGCAATCATGCAACGTATCCCCTAGTACTCGAAGTGCCTCATTAGTACTCTGACTAGCCTGCGCCTTGATAGGAATTATAGCTTCTAGCGAATTTTTTAGCTGGATCACCTCTCTCGGATTTACTTTTCCTGTAGCAACCTTGGAAATTAATCGTTCCAAATCACCTATCTGCTTAATATATTGGCGTATTTTTTGATGCCCTTCTGCATGTTCCAAAAGATATTCGACTACCTCATGTCGTTTTTTTATAGCTTCTACATTTTTTAGCGGAAGCGCCAACCAACGTTTGAGCATACGACCACCCATCGGAGAGATCGTTTTGTCAATCACATCCAACAAGGTCACTGCATTGCTAGAGGTACTATGATATAATTCTAGATTGCGTATAGTAAAACGATCCATCCATATGTACTCCTCTGCCGCAATACGATTAATGGTCGTTATATGTTCTAGTTTGTTGTGTTGTGTCTCTGCCAAATAATGCAAAGCAACACCAGCAGCTATGATACCATCATGTAAATGCCCGACACCAAAACCTTTGAGTGATTTGGTTCCAAAATGCCCATTGAGCGTTTCGTTGGCATAATCTGGCTTAAAAACCCAATCCTCGAGAAAAAACGCATGAAAATCTTGTCCGAAATCTTCAAAAAAAGTTGTTTTCTTCTGTTTAGAAATGAGAATTTCGCTTGGGCGAAAGTTTTGTAATAGTTTATCTACATACGCCTGATCCCCTTCTGCTGTCAAAAACTCTCCAGTAGAAACATCTAAGAAAGCGATCCCTAGTTGCTTTTTTCCGTAATACACTGCGCACAAGAAATTATTGGTATTACTTTGCAATACCTCATCATTCAGAGCAACCCCTGGAGTAACAAGCTCCGTAACCCCACGTTTTACAATTGTCTTGGTCTGCTTTGGGTCTTCTAATTGATCACAAATAGCAACACGCTCACCTGCCTTGACAAGCTTTGGCAGATAGGTATTTAATGAATGATGCGGAAACCCAGCCAAAGCAGTCTCATTCTCACTGCCATTACCGCGCTTGGTCTGAACAATATTCAGAATTTTAGCAGTCTTTATTGCATCTTCTCCAAAAGTCTCATAAAAATCTCCTACCCGAAACAACAACAAAGCATCTGGATACTTTGCTTTTATTGCATTGTACTGCTTCATTAACGGAGTTACTTTTTTCTCTTTTTTTGCCACCTGTAGTTTCTTTTTGCTTGTGTCTTTGATTTATTTTCGAAAAATACATAATACCCCATTTTCAGGGAAATTAAACCTCTCTGAGTTATGCATTTTTATTCACAATTACATTACAAATCCTCCTAACGATCCTATGAAAAAAACAAGTTTTTTTTGCATCATCTTATCAGCATTAGCTGCAAAAACACGTAGAGATACCATCACACTGTATGTTGGACAAAACTCTTGGAACTACCACAATCACGTTTTCTTTTACTTCGTACTACAAATTCCCTATTTTTGCAAACATGCAAGCAAAGCGAAAACTTAAAAACAGTGAACTATCACGCAAATCGATCTCTGAGTTCAAAGAAGCTCAGAAAACCCCTCTTATTGTCATTCTGGACAATATTAGAAGCCTGAACAATATTGGCTCGGTGTTCCGTACTGCTGATGCTTTTTTGATTCAAAAAATCTACTTGTGCGGCATCACTGCTACACCGCCTCACAAAGACATTCAAAAAACAGCATTAGGTGCAACAGACACCGTTGCTTGGGAACATCGCGAAGACACCCTGACTCTTATACAAGAATTACAAAAAGAAAATATCCAAATACTTGCCGTAGAACAGGCAGAACAAGCAACCATGCTTGATAATTTTGTTCCCAAACCCCATACAACCTATGCTGTGGTTTTTGGCAATGAGGTCAAAGGTGTACAACAAGAAGTCGTCACTGCGAGTAATGAGGTCCTAGAAATCCCGCAATTTGGGACCAAACACTCCCTGAACATCGCCGTTAGTACTGGTGTCATACTCTGGGATTTGTTTGTAAAGATTAAATAATAAAACAGCTTAATAAAAACTCCTACTGTTACTGCGCTGCCGCAACTATTTTTCTACGGATTCATTTGTTCTATCACCCAGATGTAATCTTCTCGATTACGCACAAAATCACGATCCGTAATATCAATAATTTTTATTGGCAATGCCGTATTTGCCTTGATAAAATCCATGTATCCTTGATGGATTTTGGTCAAATACTCTGCTGTAATATCCTGTTCGTATTTGCGACCACGTTTTTTGATGTTTGCCAACAATCGAGGTATACTTTGATACAAATAGATATATTGATCTGGACTCGCAATCTCTCGATGGGTAATATCAAATAATTTTTTATACAATCGAAACTCTTCTTCGGCCAAGGTTACTTGTGCAAAAATGGAAGATTTGAACACATGGTAATCACTAATTACAAAATCTTTGAACAAATCCAATTGAGCAATGGCATCAGTATGTTGCTGATAGCGGTCTGCTAGAAAAGACAACTCTAACTGAAAAGCATACCGATCTGGTTCTTTGTAGAATTTGGGTAAAAAAGGATTATCCGCAAAACGTTCCAAGAGCAACTTTCCGTTAAACTCTTCTGCTACCATATGCACCAAAGTGGTTTTTCCTGAACCAATACCACCTTCGATTGCCATGTATTGTAGCTCCGCAAAATTGTAATGTACCCTCGGATATCGTAGAACAAGATCCGTGTCGTGAATTTGGGACACATCTGAGGTCCGACTCAATAATTCCTGCACCGTTACCTGCAATTTTGGATGCAGCATTTTGCGAGCTATATCTACCATTGGAAGCAGTACAAACTTGCGATCTTGCATTAACGGATGCGGCACAATCAATGTTTGGGTATCAAAAACTCCCTCCGAAGAAAAGATAATATCCAGATCTATTACGCGCCCTTCGTACTGTTTGGATGGTGTCCTAATTCTACCAATACTGGTCTCAATTTCTAGTAGTTTTTCTAGAATCGTAGCAGTAGCATACGTACTCTTTACTGCGATACAGGTATTCAGAAAATCTGCCCCCTCGAATCCCCAAGCTGGAGTTTGATAAATACGCGCAATACTAACCACGGCTCCTATCGTAGCATGTATCGCATCTACAGCACGCTGCAAATATTCTAATCGGTCGCCTTGGTTACTCCCCAGAGCAATATGAACAAGATTGGTTGTCGTCAAAAAAAAAAGTGCTTGTAGTATTCAAATACAAAATACGTGATAAAAGCTGGATTACCTTCTATATCTAACTCTAGAATTATAATTTTCTGTATTTTTTTCCCAAAACATTGTAACGAAATGCATCTTTCTTTGTCTTATCTTTGAATATAAAACTAAGTTTAATGAAATTTTTACAAAATACACTTGCTGCATTCTTTGGGATAGCCATTTTCTTTGGAGTTTTGTTTATGTTAGGTATTGGCATTGCAGCTATAGCAGCCGGTGGTACAAACAATAGTATTACCGTAAAAAACAATTCGATTCTTAAAATACACCTTGATCAACCGCTAAAAGATTATGGTGGCAAATTTGAGATTGTTGATTTTGGACAGGCGTACCAAGAACACAATGGTCTAAGCAGTTTATTATATGCGATCGAGCAAGCAAAAAACGATGACAAAATCACTGCAATTAGTATCGAAAGTAAGGGTGCTCGTGCAGGCTTGGCGCAACTAAAAGCATTACGAGATCAATTAGCTGATTTCAAAACCTCTGGAAAAAAAATATTTGCATACAGTGATGCTTTTTCTCAAAAAGACTACTACATCAGCAGTGTTGCTGATACTGTTTTTATCAACCCTGCAGGAGAATTAGAGTTCAAAGGACTTTCGTCAGAAATACTATATTACAAGGAGTTACAAGAAAAAACAGGAGTCAAAATGGAAGTAATACGCCATGGCAAATACAAAAGTGCTGTAGAACCATTTTTGGCAAATACTATGAGCGAAGCTAATCGCGAACAAATAACGGCTTTAATCACTTCTGTATGGAACAATATGCTCAATGACATAGCAACAGATCGCCAACTTGACACCACTACACTCAATCGCATTGCTGATAGCCTCAATGCCCGAACCCCAAAGCTGGCTATGACTCATAAATTAGTAGATCAAATAGGTTACTATGATCAATACACCCAAGCACTCCTCTCCGCAACAGCGCAAGAAACCGACATAGATCCAGAATACATTACACTACAAGAGTATGCAACAAGCAAAGGGGAACAAAAACCTACGCACTACAAAAAAGATAAAATCGCTGTAATCTATGCACAGGGTGATATTATGTATGCAGATGGTGATGAAAATATTATTGGCCCAAAAACGATCATCTCCTCACTAAAAAAAGCTCGCAAAGATGACAAGGTAAAAGCCATTGTTCTCCGTGTAAACTCTCCAGGGGGTAGTGCACTAGCATCAGAACTTATTTGGAGAGAGCTCGAACTCACAAAAGCTATCAAACCTGTCATCGTCTCTATGGGGAACCTCGCAGCATCTGGCGGATACTATATCGCCTGTAACGCGGATCTAATCGTGGCAGAACCCAATACGATAACCGGGTCTATTGGAGTCTTTGGAGCTTTGCCTAATTTCAAAAAATTAGCAGATAATATTGGGATCAATGCAGAACAAGTAAAAACTAATGCACAATCCACTGGATATTCACCATTTGAACCAATCTCTGACAGCTACAAAAACACAGTAACAGAAAGCATCGAAAACATCTACACGACTTTTGTACAACATGTAGCAGATGGCAGAGGCATGACGTTTGAGGCAGTAGATAGCATTGCTCAAGGACGTGTCTGGACTGGCACAGATGCACTCAAAAATGGATTAGTTGACGAATTAGGAGGATTGGAGCTAGCCATACAACGTGCTGCCGAAAAAGTAACTCTTACTGATTATGCAACCAAAGAATACCCTGTTTACAAAAAAGATATCAAGGAGTTAATAAGTCGATTGGGCGGTTTACCTTTTTTGGATTCTAAGGCAACAATGCTCAAAGAAGAATTAGGCTCAGAAACCTATGAATTACTCCAAACAATACGGGAATTATCACAAAACAAAGGGATACAGGTTCGACTACCCTACAAATTAGACATAAAGTAATACGACCAATATAGATAGATATAACACCACTGATACGCAATATAAAATCAGCTACATAATGTCGCATATTGCCTTGTTCTTTTTCGATCTAAATGCCTTACTCATGTATTCCAAAGCTAAGGCTATGCAATAGCATCAGGGTCTTTTTACATAAAAAAAACAACAGTGTCATTAATACGAATTTATACACCTAAATTGGTATGAATCAAAAATTAAGTTTCTAAGAAACATTAAAAAAACAAAAGAGGCTCTCTGGAGAGAAAGCCTCTTTTGTTTTTTTAAAGACAACATACTTGATGCTTTTTGCATAAGTTTATACTTTGTAATAAAAACTCTTTTTATTTGCGTTTATTCCAAAATATAACGGAAATCAAGAATGCCTCTTTTCAAAAAATGATGTTATCTATACTCGATTCTTATTATCTACACACTTCAAAGATGGAGAAACCAAAGTTAACCGAGATTTGACCTGCATTTATACTCTTATCTGAAGCAAGAACAAAAGCACCAGCAATAATTTTACTACAATCTTTCTTTCCTCTACTAGCTATTTGCTTACCATCAATAACCGTACTCCTATCAGCCTTCAGCACATTGACGTTTGCATCTATATACTTAAACTTAGACTTATTTGCGAAATTATATCCTACTCTCCCGACATTCCCTTTAAATGCCTTTCCTAGTTTATGAAAATCATGTATCCCTGTAATAGAAACATTCCTTTTAAAAACCAAATTTACTTTTTTTCTGTACAAATGACTACGACTTCCTGCGGCTTGAAAAACTCTGACTTGTATATCCACATGATTGGAATTTTTTTCACTACCAACTGTAGTATCATCGAGAGCTTCTACCTCCTCCGAGCTAAGGCCATGATCTGATACAAAAAGAGTATTACTCCCCTCCATACTCAATAGCTCGACACTATTTTCTAGCTTTTCTGCTAGTGTTTTTAATTCTTTTTGCGATAACCCTTCATTAAAGTTAACTGTAGTGTCATCATAATTAATTTTAGAAATTTCATCTAGCCCATATTCAGTTTTTAAACTTTCGTACGTTACTGGGGCTTCTGTAACACTAGAATTTTCTTTCTCACAGGAGACTAAAAAAAATAGCATTAGACCGACAATTGATAGTGTTTGTTTTTGTTTTGTAAACATAATTTTGTGTTTTTTTTCAAATATATTTTGTTTTATGAAAAAAACAATTTTTTTTAGAAAATATTTTCTTGTTAAACTAGAGAAAGAAAAGTATTTTTTTTTACTACAGCAGCCATTCTATTCATCAATCTTTCTTTTAACTTAGACCCTTTAAAAGCTAACTTTAGATTAATGATGAACATCTTTTTTCGCTATAAAACTCATGCATAGCCTTAGTTACGATTTAATTTTATAGCAAAAAAATAGTAGAAAAAGAACCGAATTATGAGCTTGGAATTATTTTCTAAATGGTATCAAACAGCAAACGCACATATTCCAACAAATGAACATGTGCGTTTGGTATTCAAATAGACAAAATGATCTAACTAGTTATATCAACTATCATTTTTGATATTGTACATCACCCTTCCAAAACATTGATCAACTTCTCAGCCACTAGTTCTGATGAGGCTGGATTCTGTCCCGTAATTAGATGTCCATCTTGTACTGCATATGCTGCCCAGTCTTCTCCTTGAGAATAGATTCCTCCGTTTTCTTTGAGCATATCCTCTACCAAAAACGGTACGACGTCGGTTAACTGTACAGCTGCTTCTTCGGAGTTTGTAAATCCTGTTACTTTTTTCCCTTCTACTAATGGCTTTCCATCACCTCCTTTTGTATGTCTAAAAACAGCCGGAGCATGACATACTACCCCCAGTGGCTTATTATTGCTATAGAAGCTCTCAATTAGTGCTATTGATTTTTTATCTTCAGCAAGATCCCATAATGGCCCATGTCCTCCAGGATAAAAAACCGCATCATAATCCCCTTCGCTAACTGTATCTAATTTCAGTGTCTTACTTAGGACTTGTTGCGTCTCCTCATCTTTATTAAAACGCTCTGTTGCTGGAGTACTAAAATCTGCTGTGGCACTTTTTGGATCTATTGGAGGCTGCCCTCCTTTTGGTGATGCTAACTCTATGGCGTATCCTTTGTCCTTTAACAAATAATATGGGCTAGCAAATTCTTCAATCCAGAATCCCGTTTTCTCTCCAGTATCCCCTAATTGATCATGACTTGTAAGCACAAATAAAATCTTTTTCATAGCTTCTTATTTTTTATGGTGTACGATAAACTAATCAATTACAGTAACCAAATCTGTTGTACTCTTTCTCACTTTTACCAAATCTACCAACCAATCTTTTTCTGGAGATCGCATTCCTATAGGCAACAAAACAGAACTACGCAAACCTTTTTCTCTGAGTCCTAGTATTTTGTCTACCTCGGTTGGATCAAACCCTTCTAGTGGTGTGGCATCAACCCCTTCGTAAGCAGCTGCAGCAATCGCTAAAGCAAAAGCGATATAAGCCTGTTTTGCTGCATGATTGAAATTTTCTTCTGCATCTTTTTGAGGATACGAATCTAACAACACTTTTCTGTAGTTTTCCCATCCTTCGTTTTTGAATCCTCGTACCTCATTTGTTAGATCAAACATATAATTAATCCGATCCGCAGTGTAGGTGTCCCACGCCGCAAATACGAGAAGATGTGAACAATCCGTTATCACTGATTGATTCCATGCAATAGGTTTGATCTGTTCTTTAATCTCTTGATTTGTAATCACAAAAATCTCAAAAGGTTGCAATCCACTTGATGTTGGAGCCAAACGAGCTGCTTCAATAATTCTATCTATTTTTTCTTGTGCTACTTTCTCGCCATTCATTGCCTTAGCAGCATATCTCCAATTTAATTTGTCTAGTAATTCCATGTTCTTTTTGATTTTCTTCTGTTATAATTTAATACTATCCCATGCTGCTTGATAAGCCTCTTCGATGTGATTCTCTTTGATTTTAAATGTCCCCTGTTCTTGCATTACTATCAAAAACGATAAGGGATTAATACTGTATGCATAAAGCAAATAATCTGATATTGGTTTTATTATTTGCTCATCTTTGCCTCGCTGCCAAAGATCAACCAACGGCTGCAAATACCTGACTCCTTCTTGTCTACTGTCTTCATCAATCATTGGAGTATTATCACACTGTGCCAAAAACATCGCATTTTTAACCTGTTTTATCTTGAAATCGGCAATTCTCTTCCAAATAACTTCAAAACCCTGTTCGACAGACATATTTTCCGAATACGATTCAAATGCGTAGGTTGTAAAAGCCTGCTTTGTCTCAACAAAAACCTTGTTCACCAAATCTTGCTTGTTTTCAAAATACAAATAAATTGTTGCTGGTGACACATCTGCCATTTTTGCAATCTTAGATATTGGCGTAGCATGAAATCCACTATTATTTACTAAAGTGATCGTAGCATCCACCAGTGCTCTTCGCTTTATTTCGCTTTTTGATAACTTGATCATTTAAAAAATATATTTTGCAAAGATAAAATATAAAAATGAATGTTCATTCTTTTTTTTAATTAATTAAAAGAATTATGCTTCATGAACCGTACGACCTCATAGTAATATCATTTATCCTTTGAATTTACTGGGATAAAATTTTCTTTTTTCGCCTCAGCTTCAGCATAAAAATAAACCATAACTACGGCTATGCTTGATGTTGCTGCTGAAGCTGAAACAAAAAAATCTTACTTTTTCTTTCCGGTAAATTCAAACAACAAATGGTATAACCCCAAATATACCGTCAAACGCTTTTTTTCTCAAACGACTTCTATCCTTGGTTGTAGATTCCATCGTCATAAGTACGCTAAAAAATAGTATCTTTGAAGGAACATTTTGATGTAAATTTTCTATACCCTGTGCCGTCAAACAACCCTTCTGACAGTGTTGAAACGCTACATCAACGATATTAAAAAATGTTCTTTGCTATAGAAATTTCGTAAAAGAAAGCGCTATAAAAACTAAAAAACACTAAACCAGTAGAGCCATTAGTTGTGGTTATATATGCTACTGCTATTTTTCTCAAAACAGAGAATTGGCGCTACTAATAACAAATAATTTTTGCACTAAGAAAAAGTAATGTTCCTGATTAAAAAAATAACAGCTCCAAACACATGAAACGCATCTTCAAAATATTCGGAATCCTTATATTATTGCTCGTAGCAGCACTCATTGCTATCCCATTCATTTTCCAAGACAATATCAAAAGTATTGTACAGCAAACTATCAATAATCAAGTCAACGCAAATGTTGCCTTTGGCAAAGTAGATTTGAGTTTGCTCCGCAGTTTTCCAAAAGCCTCCGTTTTATTAGAGGATTTGTCGGTTATTAACAAAGCACCTTTTGAGGGAGACACCTTAGTCTACACAAAAAGAATTGCTTTTGACATGTCTATTACCGAATTATTCAAGAATAGCAGTGAGCAAATTAGCGTAAATCAAATTATCATTGATCAGGCCTATGTAGGAATCAAAGTGGATTCTCTAGGGCGCGCCAATTATGACATAGCAAAGGAACAAGCCACTAGCCCCGAAGAAAACACTGAAAGTAGTGGTTTTGGTTTCCGGCTAGCTCATTATGAAATCAATGACAGTAAGATTCGATACCAAGACATTGGTAGCAACATAAATTTGACGATTCATGACCTCAACCATTTTGGCAATGGTACGTTTTCTGGCGAAAACATGAGTCTAGATACACAAACCAAGATCCAAATCTCTTTGGATATGGACAATACGAACTACCTCAACAACAACAGCATTGACCTCAAAGCAACACTATTACTTGATTTAGCAAACTCCAAATACACCTTCAAAGAGAATGAAGCACATATCAATGGCTTACCACTTTCTTTTGATGGTTTTGTACAACTCAACGAAAAGGATACCGAAGTGGATCTTTCTTTTGAAAATCCTGGATCGGATTTCAAAGAATTCTTGGCACTCGTTCCCAAAACCTATACGCAAAGTTTGGATGGCGTAAGCACCTCTGGAAATTTCAAGATTAAAGGAAAAGTACAAGGCAAAATCGACGACACCTATATTCCAAAAATAGCTATAACTATTGCTTCTAACAATGCTTCATTTCAGTTCCCCGACTTACCAAAAAAAGTAGACCATATCACCATTGCAGCGGATATAAAAAACGAAACTGGCCTACTCAAAGATACATTTGTCACCCTAGGGAATCTTACCTTTAGGATAGACAGAGACACCTTTGCAGCCAATGGTGTTTTCCGTAATGTTACAGAAAATATGTTGGTAAACCTTGCTGCCAAAGGCACATTGAACCTTGCCAACCTAGAAAATGCCTATCCATTAGAGCTTGAAGAAGGGCAACAACTCAATGGGATTCTGAATGTAGACTTGACAACCAATTTTGATATGGAATCTCTAGACAAAGAACGCTATCAAAATATAAAAAGCGCAGGAAATGCCAGTATTACAGATTTTAGATATGCCTCAGGTGATATTCCGAATGCGGTAAATATAGCCAACGCTACAGTAGCTTTCAACCCAGAGACGATCCAACTGGACACTATGACAGCAACTACGGGAAAATCTGATATGACCGCATCTGGAAAGATTGACAATTTAATGGGTTTTCTATTTTCTAATCAAGATCTAAAAGGGGTCTTTGATGTCTCGTCCAAAACATTTGCTGTGAGTGATTTTATGCTACCTGAGGATGATAGCTCTGAAGAAAGTCCGGATGCTATTTCTGAAGAAGCGATTAGTATTCCTTCGTTTTTGGATGCAACACTTAATTTCAGAGCTGATCAAGTACTTTATGACAATTTGGTTATGAAAAACACCACTGGAACAGTAATTATCAAAGACGAAACTGCACTACTCCAAAATGTAACCACCCAAATGTTTGAAGGAAATATCGCTTTTAATGGCAAGGTTTCTACCAAAGATAAAACTCCAAATTTTGCTATGGACATAGATATGAGTAAAATTAATATTGTCCAATCTTTTGCTAGTCTGGACATGTTACAAAGCATTGCTCCTATTGCAAAAAGCTTACAAGGACTACTCAACACCAAACTGAACCTGAGCGGGAATCTAAAAAAGGATATGACTCCTGATTTAATTTCATTAAAAGGAGCTGCTGAGACAGAAGTTCTGAATGCACAAGTAGATCCTAAACAAACACCATTATTGAGTAACTTGAATCAAAAAATGAATTTCTTAGACCTCGACAAACTCAACCTCAAAGACATCAAAACACAACTGAGTTTTGATAATGGTAAGGTTGCTGTCAAGCCTTTTAATTTTGAAGCCAAAGGTATCAAAGCCAACGTAAGTGGTACGCATAGTTTAGATATGAATATGGATTATCAAGTAGTGCTGGATGTTCCTGCAAAATACTTGGGAAGTCAAGTGGGTAGTCTCATGTCCAATCTAAGTGAGCAAGAAATTAGCAAAATGAACATCCCCTTACCTATTAACCTCAAAGGTACTTTTAACAATCCAAGTGTAAATATGAATACCAAAACAGCTATTGGAGATCTGACACAACGCATTGTTGCAAAACAAAAAGAAAAAGCCAAAGACAAAGTAAAAAATGAGGTCAAAACCAAAATCAATGAACAAATCAAGGGCAAAGGTGGTAAAATCCTAAACGGATTACTTGGTGGAGATAAAAAAAACACCGAAACAGAAACTACAACCAAAGCAACAGAAACACCCAAAAAGACTGAGGATGTTGTCAAGGATGTTGCCAAAGACGCACTGAATAATCTATTTGGAAAAAAGAAAAAATAACCTTTAGGCAATTGCTACTTGTCGATAACGCATAGCGATCCTGTTTACATACGATCATAGTACTTATGACCAAAACAAAAAATCTCTTACTCATTTTTACCCGTAATCCAGAACTAGGAAAAGTCAAAACACGTTTGGCCAAAGATGTCGGTGACACAAAAGCATTAGCTATCTACAAGTTTTTATTAGAACACACTGTTCTTGTTACCAAAGATTTAGACGCCACTAAACAGGTGCATTATTCTGTCAAAATTAGAGAAAATGACCTCTGGGACACCTCCATATACGACAAAAAACAGCAACAAGGTTCGGACTTGGGTGGTAGAATGCAAAATGCCTTTGAGCAAGGATTCAAAGAAGGTTATCAGCGTATTATTATCATTGGTAGTGATCTATATGATCTATCACAAGAAGATCTAGAAAATGCCTTTGCACAATTAGAAAATCATGATACGGTAATCGGTCCGGCATTGGATGGAGGCTATTATCTCTTGGGACTAAAAAACTTGATTCCAGAAGTGTTCTCTAACAAAGTTTGGGGTACAGACACGGTTCTACAATCTACATTGACTGATTTACAGAAATACACTACGGCAATATTAGCCCCACGTAACGATGTGGACTATCTATCGGACATAGAAGATCTTCCAGATTTTTATCCGTTTTTGAAATAAACACTACAATTGTAAACAAAAAAACACCCTAAGATGGGTGTCTTTTTGTTTATACCCAATTAATAGTATTTAAAAAATAATTACAGGCTAATAATTCGATTCTTTTTCTACTATTTTTTCGCTAAAAAAATCAAATCGTAGCTAAGGTTATGCTTGAATTTTATAGCTCAAACTAGCTAAAAATATTTTAAATTATTTCAACCTACAATTACACTTTAACTGGTATTAATATTTCTTTCTGGCAAACTCAAACAACAAATAGCAGAACCATTTCATTAACAAGAGTTCACACACCTAAACTGGTAATACACATCAAATATTCTTCCAATTCATCCACTAGCGGCAAGCTGCTTCTGAGAAAACTGCTATCTCATCTTTTTTAAACCGATCCCTATTCGCTTCTATAAATGCCAAATCATCAACGTTGATACAAGTTAAACTAGGGTTATTTGTAGCATCAACATCGAAAAAATTACTGGGATTACCGTTCCGAATATTCAATACCGTTAGTTGATTATTATTACAAAATATCCTATTCAGCTTTTGATGCCTACTCATATCCAAAGTAGTCAGCTGATTCGTATTACAATCCAAACTTAATAACTCCAAATTAGCACTAAGATCTATCGTACTAATCCTATTTTCATTAAAAGACAACGATGTCAACTGTGTATTTGCTCGAACGTCTAACTGTTGAATATTATTTGTCCCAACATCAAGTGACGTAAGCTTAAGGTTTTTACTAACATCAATATCAGTCAAATTAGTATTTGCCACAGTTAATGAATTCAAATCTTCATTTTTGCTCACGTCAATAGAGGAAATACCAGAATTAATGATGGATATAAACGTAAGGTCATTCGTGGCCGGTAAAATGATCGATGTCAACAACGGTGTTTCATTACAAAATATTCCTGTCATCTTTCTGTTATGACTAAAATCCAAAGTAGTGAAATTATTACCAATACAATTAATTCCTGTTGTATTAATAAAGGCTTCGATACCATCCAAATTATCCAAACCTGCACTATCAACATTTATAATCCCTTCAAAAGACTCTGCATCACTTCTACTAATTTGGCCGTTGATTATCATGTCAGAGTCTATACCATCATCAATAAGCTCTTGTTCAAACTTAACATCAGGGATCTTGACAAACTCTGCTCTCTCGATCGTCACCCTAATTTTTCCTTCAACCTCATTCCCTGCAACACCATCACTGATGACAAATGAGATTTGATCAACTGCCCCAAAACCAATTACAGGCGTATAGGTAATCGTACCGTCTCCATTGTTGACGACCTCGCCATTCAATGCTGTAGCTTCTATGATTGTCACTGGATCATTTTCGTCATCCGTTACTTTTTCTAAAATATTAATTTTGATCGCCTCCAAATCATTGGTCATTGCTTCAAAATCCTCTACCATTGGTGGCTGATTTATATCAATGACCGTAATAGTTACTCTAGCAGCCTCGCTAGTATCTACACCATCCGTAATAGTGTAATCAAAACTATCCGCACCATCAAATCCTGCGTTTGGCGTATAGGTAATCGTACCATTTGTATTTTCTACGATCGTACCGTTTGCGGGCGCTGTTGTGCTGGCTAATTGTAACACCTGCATATCAGAATCGGTATCATTCTCTAGAACAGCGATATCTATTGGTGTATTTTCGTCTGTTGTAATGGTATCGTCAATGGCAACTGGTATTGCATTTGTGATTGACACAGTAACAATAACTTCTGCCGTAGAACTAGTACCATCCGAATCACTAATAGTATAGGTAAAACTATCCGTTCCAGAAAAACCTTCATTGGATCTATATGTAATTGTAGATTGATCTGTCCCAATACTGGCAACCCCATTCAATGCCTCAGATAGCGCACTGATGGTTACTGTAGTTCCTGCTGCTATTTGATCATTCTCAAGTACCGCAATTACAATGGATTCATCCCCCTCTACAGCTATCGCATCATCTACGGCCAATAGATCCTCACTCATTGTTTCCTCGACAATAATCGTGATGGTATTAGTATCAACATTTCTATTTTGAGCCGCCTCATTGTCCGTTACGGTCAATTGCACACTATAGGTTCCCGGAGTTTGAAAAGTGTGAATTGGATTTTGTTCCGTAGCCGTAGTTCCGTCCTCGTCATTGAATTGCCACAAATAACTCACTATCGCACCATCACTATCACTGGAGCTCTCTCCCACAAAACGTACCTCATAGGGAGCTTCTCCTTTGTTCAACACGCCGTCTGCAAGATTAACAACAGCAATTGGAGGAATATTCTCCACTGCTTCCAGAACTGTTATCTCCAGAAACGTACTAAGCTCTTGTCCATTACTATCCGTCAAATCAAAAATAAGCCTAACGACACCCGTACTTTGTGGAACAAAAAACAAAGGCGTACTACCCTCATTTATAGCATTCGGTACTGATTCCTCCAATATTTCAAAATCTGCATCCAAAAACGCTCCCACTCCTTGACCTACTCTGGGGCTATAAGCAAATGTAACAAGACGCTCTGCATCATTATTAATCAAACTAAGGTCTAATGCCAGTGTATCTCCTATTTTGGTCATAGTTTGAGCCGTTGTAGCATCCCAAGTAAGGTCTAGATTTTTTAACTCATACTGTAAATTAAAGGACTTTTGCTTTTCAAAATTATCTTGTGCCAAGAGTGTAACCCTATGTGTTCCTAGCGTAGTGCCGATATATTTCCAATTAGCAAGATATTCTTGCTCTGGATCCAAAACATAAGATTCTTCTTCTTTTAACCTTGTCTGATCTGCTGCCACAAAATAACCACTTCCTGTAGTCACCTTATATTGTAGAGAATAAACAAAACCAGGGTAGTTGGGTCTATCAGGAATCACCATCACCTCTGTAACCAATGAGTCCTTGACAAAACCATCTTCTTGGTTCGTTATCGATACTTCAAAATCAATATTTGTGACCAAATTGATCTCTTTGTTCGTACAGGTCCAAAATAATAGACCACACAACAAAATTCCAATACTTAGGCGTAATCGTATCTTCATTAGAATTATTTTATAAGTGAATGGGGTAGCGTGTTTTTACAAAAATAAGGAGTTTTTGGAAAATGAAAAGGTTACGCTCAATGCTAGTTTTCAGAATCCCACTTTGTAATGAGTCTTTATATATATCGCAACCTTACACTTACATATATTATTTTTTTAAAAATCATTCTAATTTCAAAAAAACTACGTTCACAAAAAACAGAAACATTAGTATTCTTTACTTTTTTCCATAAAATATGAAACTACCATCAAAATAGCACTTCGCCATTAGGTATTTGTTCTCGTAGTTTAGCTAATCTTAGAGGGGTTATTGGATTTCCTGTAAGCACAAATTTCTTTATGCATGCATTTTCAAAAACAGGAAGCGTGCTGATTCTATTATCAGACAAGTCCAGTGTTTTCAAGGAACACTTATTCAATAGTTCTTTTTGAATGTTCTTTAGCAAATTATTTTTAACATGTAGTATTTCTAGCTTTGTCAACAAGGACATTTTGTTAGGCAAAACTGTTATTTTGTTCTTTTCTACATGTAACTTTTTCAAATTTTGAAGATTTAGTAGTTCTTCATGGAGGTACGTTAAACTGTTATTCATTATTAACAGTTTTTTCAATTTATCTAAACTATAAATAGATTTTGGTAGGTCACGCAGCTTATTTCCTGAGAGATTTACAGAAAGTATTTCATTTGCATTGAAAAAAAAAGATTTTCTCAAACTTGATATATTATTATTTGCTAGACTGACCGTTCTTAGTTTTTTTAATTTTTTTAGTTCAAATAAAATAACACTTTGATGACTCCCCGTAATTGTCAACTCTTCCAAGTTCTTTAGTTTCTTTATAGATTTTGGAAGAATCCCCAATTTGCATGATCTAATCCTTAAAACTTTTAATTTTTTTAACCTTTTAATACGATCAGTTATAGTATCAAATGCACAATCCATTAAATACAATGCTTCTAAATTTTTAAATTCATAAATAGCATCAGTTATAATGATATCATTCAAATCTAATGTTTTTACTGATTTTGGATTTGTCAATGCTTTATCGATAGAAGTATAATAGGTTTCATTTTGTGCTCTACAACTATTGAGCATCACAAAAAAACATAGCATAAACATTGTTATTTTCACCATGATTCTATTGATTATACCGTTAAATTTACTCCCCACCAAACTTCCCATTCATCTTGTTATAACGGGGTGCTATTTAGAATGATTTATGTTTTAAAAATAATATTTCTGATATATTACACGCCTTTAATAATAATACAACAGCTGCAACAGGCAATCTCCTGCTTCATCAGTCTTTGTTATTTTCATTTTTTCCGTGTGATTATAATCAAAATTATAGTAGAATTTACCATCCCTATTTTTTAAAATAACTTTCACTAATTTCTGATTTTTGTATTGATAATAAAATGTAGTGAGTGTTTCGCGTTTACCCATTTTAACTATCTGTCGAACAACTTTTGAAATCTCTCCCTGGTTATTATAACTAAAGTTAAATTCTCTAGTAGGCGTATACCCCTTAGAATCGATTATTAATTTGGATAAAAGATTTTTGTCCCAAAGATATTTGTATTGATAATTATTCTTTTGGATAGTGTATATTTTATTGTTTTTATATCCAAAATCAATATGTACCCAATCTGACTTAATAGTAGATGGATGCTTTTTTGCATTATAACTTATAAGAATTTTTTCAACAATAGTATCATTCAACACCTCAATACAAAGAGTATCTTTGAGTTTTTTGTAAGTATAGCTTAACGAATTTCTCATATAACAAGAACTACTTTCTAATCTATTATAATACAAACCTTCTCCAGTAAAATTAACTTCTTGTATTCTGTTTTTTTTATCATATTTATACTTAAACAACGTATTACCCAAAGAATCTATCAATACAACTTTTGTATATGAGGTCGTATCTACTCCTTTTATAGTCTGTAAAATAAAATCATAATCTCCTATTTCGCATAATCGCTGAGAAAAAGATAAAGTACAACTACATACGACAAAAAATACAGCTAATTTCAATTTATATTCCATCATTATCGAATTTGACCCCCTCTGGCCCCTCTGGTTTTATGGTACCTATCGATTTTACTTTTTTTCTTGGTTTATACAATTTCCTGTAATATAATTTTGGATCGATAATATCATATTTCTTGATATCTGCTTGAATATTGTCCTCTATGGCGATATTAATTCTTGTTTTTACACCTCCAACTTTAATATCATTTTCATAAGCGGTTAAGATTTTGTCTAAAAAATCAGCCAAAGCATCACTCGAATCACTTACTCCATAATGCGTATCCCCGAAAAAATCTTTTATTTTATCAATTTTAAGTCCAAGACCTTCACATCCTATAACATCATCTGCGATATTTGCAACATGAATAAAGCGATTACCGCCTTCATGCCTATACCATCCCCCTTTCATCATCTTACCCTTCATTCCTGATTGAAAAATACGAACCCCATTATGTCCTTGTGTATTGAATCCACCTCTCTGATAATCTTTTGGCAACCTTTCATCAACAAGCGCTATATTTTTTAATACTTTTTCAATTCGTATCTTCATTTTTTGCCCATCTGGATGATTTTTTTTATCATAATCATCGTTTCTTCTTAACAAATACCCATAATATTTTTCTGATGATCTAGCTGGCGATGTTTCTTCATTTGTTACTGATGTATAAAAAGATTCTGCACCACAAATTTCTAAACGAATAATACTCAACAGTGTTTTTCCATCATTATAGACTCTTACAAAATGCATATTTATATCTGTAATCGTATTTTCTACAACCACTGGAAACTCAATATCCATACCAATATGAGCTCGATCATCAAAAGTAATTCTTGCCATAATTAAAATTCTTTTTGTTTGATAGTCTTGAGTTCAAACCTTGTGCGGTTCCCTGTTAAACTCACACCTGACAAGGTATCATTTTTCAAAGGCTCACCCTCATATTCAAAATCTTTTTCTTTATCACTCAAATCAATTGTCACGGTCATACCATTTGCATTTTCTGAAACGACTACCAATGTTATTTTTTCACCAACATTAATTTCTTTTTGTTTAATTCTTTCACCTTGTTCATCCAGAAAATAATACTCTATAAAATTAGGCTCCGAATTATTCATCGGTTCTGTCTCTACAATATCTGGATGTTCCATCGCTTCCAAATCCGTAACATGCCATGGTTTTTTAAGAATTACCGAACCAACTCTTAAAATCCCACAAGAAAAACCAATTTCTATAGTAGCTGGCTCCCCGCTATTCAACACTTGATTAACCCGATAATAAAAAACATAGGTATCCCAAAACTCATAATCATACAGGGTACTCATGGCATCTTGCTTATAAAAACGAATAGATCCCTCTACCATTTGTTCGGCATTCACCATTTGGTGAAGTAAGCTGGTATCACTGGTCAGTTCTATAGTCACATAAATTAAAGAACCATGAACACGACCTCTAGGTTTGCCTGTCATATCTTTCTTTTGACCAAAGGCCAGACGACATCGCAAAACCGTTATTTTACGCTGATTTACAAACAAATGGGCTAAAAAAGACATGGTAAGCTGATTTTAGACTAAATATACGTTTTTTATCAAATTTGCAATTAGTTTTAATCATTATGTAAGGATGTGATTTCTCGCACGACTTCTTGACCTCCAACTTATCATAATAAAAAAAACATCATGAAAACAACACTCTCAACGCTTCTATTACTTCTTCTTTTTGGTCAGTTTGTAAATGGTCAATGTGAAAGAAAAGGAACTTTTGTGGCCATTGCCGACCCAGTAAATTACCCAATTAGTGGTACTGCAACATTAGAATCCTTGCAAGATGGTAGCAAAAAAGTCAATTTTGATATGTTTTCTACAGTTCAGGGTAAAGTTCTTCATACTTTTTTATCTGTTGATGAAAATTATAACCCAGGTGTAGATCTACAAATTTCTGATCGTGAGTTATACGTTGATGAAATAAATAATATCAAAGGAACTTTGCGAGATCCTATATCTGGACCACGATCTTTTAATGTCCCAAGTACTGTAGAATTTGATGAATATAATTATGTAATCGTATATTGTATCTCTGCTAGCGCACTTTGGGGGCGTGCCAAATTAGAAAATTCTACTGGTGCTGGTTGTAACACCCTCTCCACAGAAAGATTCACTACAGAGGAGCTTCGTGTATTTCCTAATCCAGTGACAGATCAATTGCACATTAACCTAAAAAGCTTGAGTTCTGCTAGCTTCAAAATATTTACACTCCACGGCCAATTAGTCAAAACAGTTGCTGCAACAAACAGAACAAACTCACAAATTGATGTGTCAAATATAGAATCTGGTTTATATTTGTTAGAAATATCAAGTAATAACAAGGTTGGCTATCAACGCCTACTCGTGAATTAATACCGTACATGATAAAATATATAGAAGAAACCGCAGCATATTTACAAAACAAAGGATTTGAAAAACCCGAAATAGGCATCATATTAGGAACTGGACTAGGACAACTATTGGATGAGATAGAAATACTGGTCGAGGTGAGCTATAACCACATCCCAAACTTCCCCACAGCTACTGTAGAATTCCACAAAGGAAAAATGTTATATGGTAACCTAGAAGGAAAGAAAGTGATTGTCATGCAAGGACGTTTCCACCTTTATGAAGGGTATACGTTACAAGATGTCACCTATCCGGTTCGTGTAATGCACCATCTAGGGATCAAAACCTTATTGGTATCTAATGCCTCTGGAGCGATTAATCTAGATTTTAACAAAGGTGAGTTAATGCTTATCGATGATCATATCAATCTACAAGGTGGTTCGCCACTAGCTTTTAAAGGTGTAGAAAAAATGGGTTCCCGTTTTACCGATATGAGTGCCCCATATGATGCAGAAATTAATACAAAAATCATTCAAATTGCAGCAGATAAAGGAATAAAACTACACCAAGGCGTTTATGCCTCTGTAGTAGGACCACAATTAGAAACACGTGCAGAATACCGATACCTCAAAATCATTGGTGCAGATGCTGTAGGAATGAGTACGGTGCCAGAAATTATCGTGGCAAATCACCTAGCACTACCTGTAGCTGCTGTATCTGTCCTTACTGACGAATGTGATCCGGATAACCTAAAACCTGTGAATATCGAAGAAATTATTGCTATGGCTGCCAAGGCAGAGCCCAATATGATTATTTTATTCAAAGAATTAATTAAAAGCTTATAGTATTTTGATTTCTCTAAACAGAAAGAATATCAAAAAACAGAAATAACCCTTTAACATAATAAATGAGCTACTTAGAAACTACTAAAGACGTATATAGAGATGCAGCACTAACTCCTGATATAGGACTCTGTTGTACCACCAACCCCATCTGGCAATTGCCTGGACTATCCATTCCAAAAATCATGCAAGAGATGAATTACGGATGTGGAAGCACCGTTAATGCTCAAGATTTGGTTAATAATCCCAAAGTCCTTTATGTAGGAGTGGGTGGTGGAATGGAATTATTGCAGTTTGCATATTTCTCTCGTCAAAAAGGAGGAGTCATTGGTGTGGATATTGTGGATGAAATGCTAGAAGCTTCTAGAAAGAATTTTATAGAAGCAGAAGCAGAGAATGATTGGTTCAAAAGTGAATTTGTAGAACTGGTCAAAGGAGACGCCCTCAACCTTGCAGTAGCCGATGAAAGCATCGATGTAGCAGCGCAGAATTGTTTGTTTAACATCTTCAAAGCTGATGATCTCAAACGTGCGATTCAAGAAATGTATCGTGTTCTAAAACCACATGGTAGATTAGTCATGAGTGACCCTACCTGTGAACAACCAATGAATGATCGATTGAGGAATGATGAACGATTACGTGCACTATGTCTCAGTGGCAGCCTCTCTATTGCAGACTATGTAAAAGCGCTTACTGATGTAGGCTTTGGAACTATCGAAATTAGAGCTCGTAAGCCTTATCGAATTTTAGATCCCAAAAATTATGATACCGAAGAACTTATTTATATCGAATCGATAGAAGTAGCTGCGATCAAAGATCCAATGCCAGAAGATGGTCCCTGTATTTTTACAGGCAAAGCAGCCATTTATTATGGTGATCAGGATTATTTTGATGATGACAAAGGACATATCCTACTCAAAAATCAGCCTTTGGCAATTTGTGACAAAACCGCTAATGCCTTGGCAGCTCTAGAAAGAGATGATATTTATATAAGTGAATCTACGTGGCACTATGATGGTGGTGGCTGCTGTTAATTAAACCCTAAATCTATAAACTATGAATCGTAAGGATCAGTATGCATCTTGGACTAATGGTGATATGAAGAAAATTTTTATTCCCTTAGCCTGTACTTTTCTTGTTGCTTGTGGCAGCTCGAAAGAAATCGCAAAACAAACGTCTAATGAACAAGAGATTGTTGTAGCTACCGCAAAAGAAGTAGCAACTCCTGTTGTCAAAAAAGTAGTGGATACTACAGTTAGTATCGTTGCAAAAACAGCATCTACTATGCGCAAATCTGGGCCTTCTGAGCCGCAAATCATGACGACTCCAGAAGAGGCATCACAACAACAGATATCCGCAACCAAAAAAACTGTTCAGAAGACTGTTCAAAAAAAGATCGCTAAACCCAAAAAAGCACTGGCATCCAAGACTATTGATCATACGCCATGGAACACTTTATTACAAAAAAATGTTACTGCTGATGGAAGAGTCAACTACAAAGGATTCCAAAAAGACCTCCCGTCTTTTAAAACTTATCTAAAAACGATCTCCTCTACCACACCGCAAAGTACTTGGTCCAAAAATCAAAAACTAGCGTATTGGATGAATGCCTATAATGCCTACACCATTAAATTAATTCTAGATAACTATCCTATAAAGAGTATCAAGGATATCAAAAAACCTTGGGATCTTCGATTTTTTCAAATAGGAGAAAAATGGTACAATCTCAACGAAATAGAACATCAAATTCTACGTAAAATGGGTGATCCAAGAATCCATTTTGGTATAAACTGCGCTTCTTTTTCATGTCCACCATTAGCAAACAAAGCGTTTACTCCTGCCAATGTCAACAAAGAGTTGGATAGACTAGCGATAGCATTTGTAAACGACAAAAAACGCAACGAAATCAGTGCCAATGAGATCCAAATATCCAAAATTTTTCAATGGTTTGGCAAAGATTTCAAATCAAATGGTTCTTTGATCGATTTTCTCAATAAATATGCAAAGACAAAAATTAGCCCAACTGCCAAAAAGAGTTTCAAAGACTACAATTGGAATTTAAACGAATAATATTATTTTTGTTATCAAAGCATCCTTTCTTGTTGGATCAACACAAAAAAGGAATGGCCTGATCATTAAAAAGCCCTAAATAATACATTTCTGAAAATCTCAATTATCATTCCGGTATATAACGAAGCAGCCACGATAAGTAGGCTGCTTTCGTATCTGAACACCGAAGCCAAAGGTAATTGTATAGAAGAAATTTTGATCATCGATGGTCAAAGTACGGATGATCTCAAAACAGCATTATCAAATCACCCAAAGGTAAAACACATACTGTCAGAAAAAGGACGAGCCAAACAAATGAATCTAGGGGCATCCGTGGCAAAGGGCAAAATCCTTTATTTTTTGCATGCCGATTCTTATCCTCCCAAAAACTTTGACGCTCATATCCTAAATGCGGTAACAAACGGTCGCAAAGCCGGTTGTTTTAGAATGCGATTTGATAGTTTTCATTGGTGGTTACTCATCATGAGTTGGTGTACTCGATTTAATAGCAAACGATGTCGCGGAGGTGATCAATCACTTTTTATTACAAAATCTCTTTTTGAACAGCTACAAGGATATGATGAGGAGTACATTATCTATGAAGACAACAAATTCATCAAGAAACTCTATGACATCAAAGAGTTTACCGTGCTCCCTTATTGGCTCACCTCTTCTTCTAGACTCTACAAAAGACATGGCGTATGGAAATTACAGTATCATTTCCTAAAAATTCATCACATGAATGCCAAAGGTGCCAGTGCATCAGAACTCTATGCTTATTACAAAAAGAACATTTCGTAAAAATTGTTCTCTCGTTTTGATAGATTGCCCAAAGCGATCAAAATTTTTGTTCTAGAGAGTATTCTACTCCCATCTTTATCACAGGATCAAAAACAATCTTTGTTTTAACTAAAAATCATATCATATCAGTTAAAATGTAATTGTCGGCTAAAACAATTAAACTATTTTTCGCTAGTTTGAGCTACGATTTATTTTTTTAGCGAAAAAATAGTAGAAAAAGAACCGAAGTATTAGCCTATAAGTATTTTTTAAATGGTATCATCCAAATAATACCATTTGTTGTTTGAATTTACCGGAAAGAAAAATTAAGATTTTTTTGTTTCTGCTGAAGCTGAGGCGAAAAAAGAAAATTTTATCCCAGTAAATTCAAAGGATAAATGGTATAAGCTATATAATATCGCGCATCGACTCGTTCCTATATTCCATAACTCAGGTTATGCAATAGCATCTCGGTGTTGTTACATCAAAAAATAACAGTGTTAGTAATACGATTTTACATACCTAAATTAGTTTTATAGGTAAATCACAGACAGCAGTGCATTCATTATAAATATTTTGTAGTATTTTGTAGTGTTCTTTTTTTTCTACAAACATAGCAGTATCACAGTCCTTTTGATACCGAAATGGAAAGAAAAAGCATTACAAAACTAAAACACCAATCTATGTCTTTTTTAGCGCACTTGTTTATTAATGATAGAGTCATCAATGTACAATCATCAAGAATTCGTTTTTTGCAACATAAAGATATTGCAGGAAAACCCTGCGGTAGAATTAACGGAGGGCAGTTCACTCTTGTTCTAGAAATGGATGGCAAAACGGATTTGTTGCACCAGATGATGGCCATAGACCAAAGGGTCGAGGGGCAGGTCCGTTTTTACAAAAGAGACGGAATGAGTCGACTGATAGATTACGAGTTCAAAGACACGTATGTTTATAAATATCGAATGACACAAACCGCCAACGGCACTAATCCTGCGCTTATTGAGGTGAGTTTTTCTCCAGGAGCCCTACAAATAGGTCATGTGATATACCGCAAACCGTGGTCTGATGCTGAGTTTAACGTCATAGAAGCCGAACCTACACCAGCTCCTGAGCAATTACCAAAAGTACTGGATTACTATATTACAAATAGTCATAATGAGAGAATAGAAAGTGCAGAAATTGGAGATCTCATTTATCTAAAATTAAGAACCAGAAACATGATTGGAGACAAAATGGATTTAAACCTGAACAATCCCTTACAGGACTACCTATATGAAGGTGAGAGATTAGTAAATGACACACTTACTGATTTTATGATCGAAAAAGACGATGTAAAGATTGAATTGGAAGTAGTCGCACAAGAAAATCCGGAGTAAGCTCAAAAACAATAGAAACGCTATCAAAACGTATAAAAAACAACGGTAATGAATACTCCAGAATCAGAAAAAACTAGTTTTACCATTACTTTTAGAGATGGAACATCTCATTCAGTTTACTTAGCTGCAAAAGATATAAATGATGGTGTTTGGCTTAATCACAAAGGAGAAAAACTACAGCAAGTAAATGATTTGACCACAAAGGTAGTATTTGGAGAATCCGTTAAAATTCAAATCAAAACATCTGGTGCAAAAGATGGAACAAAAGTAAACGTAAAAATTAAAGCCAAAATAGAAAAACAAGATGTTAAAAATTTTCCGGAAATAGTACATACCCTAGAGGTTAAAGACAATACCGCCACTTTGGATGATTACTACATAGACCCCAAATGGTATAATGAAGAAATTGAAAATTATCATTACAAAAGTGAAAAAATCGATGGCTACAACTATAAAGCGTATCAAACAGGCATCAATCCAAAGAAAACTATAACCTTTAGTTTTGATGCCAAATTCGAAGCAAAAGAATGGGATACTGCCAAGACCTTTCCCAAAAACACCACTGAAACACTAAAACCAATAACGTATCGCAGGAATTATGAAGAGTTGATGGGGTTGTACAAATACGAGGATTTGACCAAAAAACCCAAACATTCAAAAACCAAAGATGCAGTTGATAATTTTGAAAATCATTATTTAACAAAAAACAATGAAATCAAAATTATCGTTGATGAATTTGTTGCTGAGATCATCAAAAAAGGCTACAAAGATGATCACGAGGAAAAAAATCGAATAACAACAATTGTTACAGAAAAATCCAAGGCCTTATGGGATGCTGCCGTTGATAAAGTACAAAATGGGTCCCTTGATGATCGTCCACTGTACTGGGCAAGAAACAAAATGCAAGTATCTTTAAAACGGCATCCTCTTTTTAAAGACGATTTTGATTCTGAAACTTCTCTTATTGCAAAAGGAACGAAGTTAGAAGCGGTTATCAGTATATTCGAAGAAAAAAGTCGCAATTACACAGGTACGGATATTGATTTCTCAAAAGCTCCTGAGGGGATGAAAAAACTTTTAATCACTGGGTTTGACCCATTTTCTTTAGACCCTTTACATAATGGCAATCTATTACAAAGTAATCCTGCTGGAGTAAACGCTTTAGCACTTCATAATACAATTATTGACAACTATTTTATACAAACCTTTATTGCTCCCGTTCGGTACAAAGATTTTGATGAATTTAAAAATGGAAATGGAATTATAGAAGAATTTGCTGCACCTTTAATACCCAAAGTAGACCTGATTATGACCGTGAGCCAAGGAGGAATATTTAGATTTGATATAGACAGATTTCCTGCAAGAAATAGAGGCGGTCAAAGTGATAATATGTTTTGGGGAAATAGTAAACCTTCTCTGAATAAAACATTCTTTAAGCAGCTGACTATTTCAGGCAAAGAATTTTACGAAACGACTCTGCCTTATAAAAAAATAGTACCCGCTGCCAATAAAGCATCTGATATCTTTTGGATCTATTTTAATCAGACCTTTAAAGCCAAAGGGAAAAAATACACCAATGATGCTATAGAAGGAACAGAAAAAATAGAGAATATTAGTGATAACACCCCTCAAAACAATTGTATTATTAATAGTTTAGAAGAATTGCAATCTTTAAAATCCATCGAAGGTTCTGGGAGTTTCTATCTTTCTAATGAAATCTATTACAGAATAGCAAAGCTTAGAGAAAAAACAAAGCCTGAACTACCTACAGGACATTTGCACATCCCCTGTATACAATTATCAAATCATGTGAAATCATATTACATCAGTCAAGGCACTAGAAATGCACATAAATTAACAACCGACATCAATCCTCTTACCAAGGAATTAATAAAAAATATTAAAGAAATTATCAAAAAATGTGATTAATGAAAACTCTAATATACGGTATCTTCTTTATACTGATACATCACTTAGCACATGCACAACCTACGTACGAAATGACCGATGTCACGAATGGGAGTAGCATTAGACTTATAAAAATCTGCAAAAATAACAAAGAACTATATCTCAAAAATTGGAACAAACCAAATTCTAATACGGATAGAATGTATCATCTAAAAAAGCTACTAAAAACAGATACTATTGCATTAGATATGTTTTTTGTCAAATACAGTGAAATGGACAGTACAACTATTAAACATGCTCTTATCTACAAAAAAGACACCATGTCTTTTAATATCAAAAAAAACCTTGCTCATTTAAGAGTTGAAATCAAAAAAGTGAATTTCAAAAAAGGAGTGCATTTTATGGATTTAAAGAAACTGTACCAAAAACATAAAACACACGAAATAACACTTGAAGAATTCCCTACGCCGTGTGGAACACAAAAAACTAGAAACAGGTAAGAGTTATTTTATAACTGTGAATAGTATTCATTGCTCTACGAGATATATCACTATCAACACCTGCAATAATTGTAAGTTCAGAAACATCTTATTCAAATCAAATAGATTCCGGAAACTTAATAGCGTCATTTTAATACCTGTAATTTTTGTAGCAGATTCTTTTCTTTAAAAAAAACGCAAAGTATACACTAGAAATGCAATTAAGAGGTAACCTTTTAATTGAGATGTAAAAGATTTCTCTTATTTATAGGAGTCAAAACACCATTCTTTGTTTTGCACTACTCCAAATTTTGTCTATTGTACACCTACATTCATACCTGCTAACATTTTCTTGCAACTCTTCTAGAGATTTACGATGTGATCGCATAAAATCACTGCCAACCACTACTAGATCATCAAAAACTACAAGACTCTTTTTTGAATAACACCAGTTAAAATGTAATTGTCGGCTACAATAATTGAACTATTTTTTGCTAGTTTGAGCTAAAAAATAGTAGAAAAAGAACCGAAATATTAGCCTGTAATTATTTTTTAAATGGTAGAGGAAAACACTATCCACTCCCCCGATGAAGTATCGATACTATAAACTTTTTCAAGATATTAAGAAAAGGATTCATACAAGAACAGCCTTTTTTTTCATTTAGGGGCAAATACCCCTTTTGTCACTATGAGATTTATCGGAACTTGTACTTTTAATTAAAAAAAACACACTAACTAATTAATTATCAGAATCATCAAGACATATTCCATAATCAATTTAACAATAATTTTAGATTAACTTACAAAAACAAAACATAATGAAAAACGGAAAACATCTTATTGGCTATCTTATAGTAATCCTCCTAACATTTTATGCAACCAAAAAGTACTACGACAACCAAACAAAACCAAACGAACCATCCAATTCTATAGCAAATGATCATCTACCTGAACACATGGAGCCTCCTACAGAGATTATTTCTAGAGAAGACGCATTTGAACTATACGATAGCTATACCGTCAATAGAGCATGCCCTATCGATCTTATAGAACGGACAGAAAGCTATGGAATTCGTGAAAGGTGTAGTATAGATCGGCCGATAAACCCGCTCTTCGAAGCAGCTCGATCTGCTTATATGAGCAAAGAATATATCCAACAATATTTGGCATATATCCAACAAGAAACTCAGAGCAGAGGACAAAAGATCACAGGGTATCGTTTCTACTTTGCCAATTACCCGAACAAAGAACAATTCAGTGATGGAAGACCCATCAAAAGCCCTGGAAAAAACACCTTTTTCATTTCACCAACTGTTTATGACACAATCAGAAAAATGCATGTAGGGATCACCTTGACGAATGATAAGAAAGGAAACATAATACCTCTGATATTAGAAGACTATTTTGAGCAAGAGACGAGACGCACCACACATCAAAAAGAACGGAACGCCGCAGGTCTTTTTGCAACACCTTCTGTCCGTCCAGCTCCTAGTTACATTGGCAACGATGTTGGAAGTCATCCATAAAATGTGTTATTTACCAAATAAAACCAACGCAAATTGTTAATTATCATACTATATACCATTATTGCACTAGAAATAGTAACCGCTATAATCGGGTTGATCTATTTTAATAAATATAAGAACACCAGATTACATCATTTTGGCTATATACTTCTGTATAGTGCCATAAACGAGCTAATTGCAGGAATTTTTTTAAAAAGATTTCTAAACTTTGACGTTAGCCTTTTTTACAACATTTATTATGTAATTTATTTCATTTATTTATTCTTTGTTTTCAAAAGTTTCATAGTTTCCAAAAGATACAAAGGTGCAATAGTGGTTTTTACCATCATATATCTAATTATTTTGGGTGTTAATGGTTTTTATCAAAATTATTTAAGGGAATTACAAATCATACCTCATATTATTGCTTCATGTTTCCTAATTATTACCATTATTTTTTTCTATATTGAAATTCTAAGATCATCCAAAATACTGCAAATTGAAAAAAACCTACTTTTTTGGATCAGTATTGGTCTTCTTATACATACTATTGGGAGTATTCCTTTCAGGATTCTCAGGAATTATTACTCCGACTTGACTAATGGAAACGTCTCATTTTTAACCACTGTTATTTTGACATTAATTTTGAATTTTTGCTTTATCATCGGGTTTATATGCAGCGACAAGAAACAGCTATACTAATTGCGAGTGGAATTCTGATCATGTTAATCGGAATTATCATTTTCCTCTTTCTAATTTTTCAAAGGCGTAAAAACAGCCTATTACTAAGTCAAAAGGAAAAAGAAAAACGTTTTGAGCAAGAAATTGCAGAAACGCAGATAGAAATACGAGAAGAAACCCTACGCAATATCAGCTGGGAACTACATGACAATATTGGCCAATTACTTACCCTTGCCAAAATCCAAATCAATGTAGCACAGGACGACCGCAATCGGTTGGGAGAAGTCACAGAAACTATCAGCAAAAGTCTTACAGAATTACGTGCATTATCAAAGTTGATCAATCCAGATATGATCAAAAACCTAAGTCTTCCAGAAGTTATTGGTTTGGAAATTGAACGTTTTAATCGATTACAGTTTATAGACGCCCAATTAAATATCAAAGGAGAGGAGTTCCTTATCGATAGCAAGGCAGAAATTATTATTTTCAGGATTATACAAGAATTTTTTACCAATACTATCAAACATTCTCAAGCATCAAAACTAGAAGTTTCTTTGTGCTATAAAGAGCAAGAAATAGAAATTATAGCGCAGGATAATGGTGTTGGCTTTGATATACAAAAAATCCCTGTAAAAAAAGGATTGGGTCTTTGTAATATCAAAAATAGAGGAAAACTGATCAATGCAGAAATCTCTTTAAATTCGCAAAAAGAAAAAGGCACAATTCTGAAATTAACATATACACCACAACTAAAAACTATAGCAGATGCAATCGTATAAGCTCGTCATCGTAGAAGATCATGTTTTACTCTCTCAAGCTATTGAAGGATTGGTCAATAGTTTTGCACAATTTGAAGTATGTTACTTATGCAAAAATGGCAAAGAGCTGATAACCCGATTCAAAGACCCGAAAAATATTCCAGATATCGTACTGATGGATATTAATATGCCAATCATGAATGGCATTGAAACAACCAAAATCCTCAAAGATCAGTACCCAAATGTCCGAGTACTCGCATTATCTGTAGAAGAAGACGAAGAAACCATCCTAAAAATGTTACGAGCAGGCGCAAAAGGCTATTTACTCAAAGACACAGAGAAATCGATCCTAGAAAATGCGCTAATAGAGGTAATGGAAACTGGGTTTTATCACACCAAAAATGTCACAAATTTGTTATTGGGCAGTCTGACCAAAAAAAATAACCCCTCTGATCTCCTCAAGCCTCGCGAACTAGAGTTTATACAACATGCTTGTACCGAAAAAACCTATCGAGAGATTGCTAGTGACATGTGTCTCAGTCCAAAAACGATAGAGGGATATCGTGATGTAATTTTTGACAAACTACACCTTCGAAACCGTACAGGATTGGTAATTTATGCCATTAAGCATAAGATATTTACCCCTTGATATCTCGTTTTTTTGATATCAAGTAAAATTTGAACTCAAAAACCACAGTCTAGACTATATAAGCTCTTATCTTCTACATCCCAATTTGGATTGTTACTCGCAGCTTCTATATCGGATACCTGAATACATGTTAGGTTGGGATTTCCTGAAAGATTAAGCCTATTTAATTCTTTTAATTTTGATATGTCCAAAGTTTTCAATGAACTTTGAAAAATCTCTAAACTTTTAATCTTTGTATTTTTAGACAAATCCAATAAATCTAGAGGCGCATCACTAACGTAAGTGAGCGTTTCTAAATCAGGAAACACTCCAAAATCACTATAATTTATATTACAAAAATCACTTACAAAACTTTTTAAATTTATAAAAGTTTTAATTCCAGTTAAATCCCATAACTCAGGTGATACTGAACCTCCTTCACATTGAAAATCAATAAAAATTATTTTAGCTACATCATCTCTGGATATCCGCCCATTAATCATTTCATCTGAGTCAACAAAATCTAAATATTCTTCAAAATTAGGATCTGGAATCAACACAAAATCAGCTCTAGTAATTGTAATAGCAACCACTCCCTCATCCTCATTCCCAGTAATACCGTCTGTAATGGTATAATTGATCTGATCTGTGCCTACAAAACCTACTTTGGGCGTGTATGCTACACTTCCATTGTCCATATTGACCACTACTGCTCCATTGAGTGCTGTAGCTGCTGTTATGGTCAGGGGATCATTCTCTTCGTCAGTATCATTATCCAGTATACTGATTTCTATCGGCTCTAAGTCTGTAGTACTCGCTGTATCGTCTACCGCAATCGGAGGTTGATTGATATCATTGATCAAAATCGTTACGGTCGCTGGTGCACTCTCATCAATCGCATCCGTGATGGTATAGGTAAATGTATCTGATCCAAAATACCCTTGATTAGGTGTATAAGTAATTGTTCCATTGGTATTCACCATAATACTCCCATTGGTTGGGTCTGTCGTAGTAGCAATATTAAGCAATGTGTTATCCGTATCGCTATCATTGGCCAATACTGCAATACTTATGGCACTATTCTCGTCTGTCTCGGCATTGTCTGCTACAGCTATGGGGACCGCATTGGTCTTTGTGACCGTAATAACCACCTTGGCCGTTGAGCTGAGTTGATCACCATCGGTAATCGTATAGGTAAACTGATCATTACCCACAAAATCCTCCTGTGCCGTGTAGACCAAAGCACCGGTGCCATCTGCCGTAACGGTACCATTGAGTGCTTGGGTAAATGTACTAACACTTGCTGTAATCCCTGCTGCGATCTCGTCATTATCCAAAACCAAAATCGTTACTGGATTGTCTTGTTCTGTAGTAGCAGTATCCGCTACGGCGTTAAAATCGGGATGCATCGTCTCTTCTACAATAATTGTGAGTACATTGGTATCCGTATTCTCGTTTTGCGCTGCCTCGTTATCTGTTACAGTTAATTGTACCTGATAGGTTCCTGGGGTTGCAAAAACATATGTCGGATTGGTCGTTGTAGTGGTAGCTCCATCATCCATAAATTGCCAGAGGTAACTCACAATCCTACCATCTGGATCATTAGAGGTACCCCCAACAAAACCTACTTCAAAAGGAGCTTCGCCCTTATCCAATTGTCCAGCCTCCAATTGTGCTACAGCAATGGGTGTGATGTTTTCGGTTTCCTCGAGCACTTCTATATCCAAGCTAGTTGCTAATCTCTGTCCGTTGCTATCCGTGAGTTCAAATACTAATTGCATGACACCAACAGTTTCTGGAACAACATACACCAAAATTGTACCTGCGGTAATTGCTTGATCACTTTCTGCAACAATAGCATTGTTCTGGCTATCCAAAAAACGCCCTACCCCTTGTCGCACCGCCGCTTGATACACAAAACCTACTTCGCGTTCGGGATGGTTATTGATCAGATTTAGATTAATTGGGAGCGTATCCCCCACTTTGGTTTGTAACTGGGAGGCATTTGCCTCCCAGACAATATCCAAATTTTGTAATGCATACTGTAATGGATGTGTTTGTGTTTTCTCAAAAGAATCGTTGGTAAACAGCGTTACCGAATGCGTCCCCACACTCGTACCTACATAATTCCAAGTAACACTAAAAGCATCTTCTAACTCTAATTCTACCGCTGTGTCTGCCGGAACGACCTCGCCATTTTCGTCTTCAAAATATCCTTCTCCCTGTGAGACTTTGTACCTAACATAATAGGATAATCCGGGATGTTCTCCACGTTCTGAGGTAAGCACGAGCGCTGTAGAAATTTTATCCCCTACAAAACCGGTATCTTCATGAGCTACCGCCACGTTATAATCTACATTAGAGATTAGATTAATCTCTTTGGTACAACCCCAATCCAAAAACAATACCCCAAATAGAAGTAGTGCAAAATATACTATTTTGTTCATAGTTTCTTATTCTGGGGTAGTATTCGATTTGTTCAGTGCTACGGTAAAATTACACAAAAAAACCTGCTATTTTAAAAAAACAACAGCTTATGCATGTAGTATTATTTTACGACAAAAGCACTCTGACCTAATTGTCCAATCCGAACAAAATACAAGCCTGGTGCCAATGTTGTGGTATTTATTCGTATCGTATTAGTATTTTGCTGTTGCATATCTGCAGGTAGCACCCGCCCTAGTGCATCAATCAAGTCGATCTTTGCCGTAGTATTTTTGAGGCCTTTGATGTTCAAAAAACCTTGCGCTGGATTGGGATAAATAGCAATACCGGATTTGGACAAATCAAAAGTGCTTACTGCTAATCGGAAATCATTTTCCGGGGTTTCTGAATCTCCTGATGAAGAAGTAGGTTCATTAACATCCTTAGGATCATTTGACAATGTAATTCTATCAATTATATTTCCAATTGACCTACCTGATATTTCCATTGTATAGATTCCAGGTTTATCAAATTCAACAAAAATAAAATGCGAATTTTTATCCCAAGTTTTTGCCCACCATAACCAAACATTTGTTTGACAGCATGACCAAATTTTAAATGCACCTTTTTCTCCTGGCCCTTTATCATTTGGTATAATCGCAGTTTCATTTATTTTTTTTCCTTCATATCCTTTTGGATACGCTTTACTATCTTCTTTCTCTGCATAAAAATCAACATTCTCTCCTGAAAACTTTAACCAACTATCATTAGCGTCATCATGACCAGAACCTCCTTGAAGAGTTCTCCATTTAAATAAATATTTCCCTGTAGTATTAATTTTTATAGTAGCTTCTATTTTACCCTTATCAGGATTAGTATTAAAAGATGCACCTGCATAGCGGATATAAGCCTTTTCATCTCCTGTTGCTCCAGCTATTGAAGATTCTTTAACCCAAGAACTCCCAGTCAAATCCAGACTCTCTGCTTCAATCACTACCTTCCCACCGATTTCTTCATAATCTGCTTGTGCTTGCCCCGTCAATGGCATACATAAGAATACGGTGGCAATAATAAATTTTGGTAACATTGTAATTTTCATCATCATTATATTTGGTTAGTAGTTGATACCTATCACCCTCTTTTTTTCACCATAAATCTGTCCTCTTTCTCTACAGTCCTCGAACAAAAAACAAAAAAGTGACAAAAACTACCTGTTTCTATCCCCATTAGAACTAAAGAAAAAAAATATTCTGTTTTAAGGCAAACTTTCAACTATAATAGGCATTCATTGTTGTTGTTTTTGATTTTATGTTTTCAAAAATAGGAAAAAGAATAGAGAAATCCTTTGAATCTCTGGTTTTTGCATTACCAAAAGTAACGGTAACCCGTAACTACCGCTAGTTTTTTTTATAAAATCCTGACATTTGTCTATTCTCGCAACGATTGCTATCCACAGCATGAGGAATAAACTGAAAACATGATACTTTGAAAAAAATAAGTAAGGTCTCCAAAAAGTAAACAGAAGAGAAAATCTCTCACAAAAGCACTTCGAATAGTTGTCATTTTGCGTATTTTTGTAATAAAGGGTACACTTATTGTAGGTGAACTGATTTAAATACTATGCTAAAACAACAATTAAACTTTAAGCTTTCGCAAAAACTGTCACCGCAGCAGATTCAACTCATGAAGTTGATCCAACTGCCTACACAGTCTTTTGAGCAACGTCTAAGTCAGGAATTAGAGGAAAACCCCGCACTAGACACTGGAAAAGAACATGAGGAAAGCCATGAAGATTTTGCTAGTAATAGCAATCAGGAGGATGATTTGGGCAATGAGAAAATCGAAACCGACATCAATGTAGATGAATATCTCAGTGATGACGAAATCCCCAGTTATCGCCTAAGCGCTAACAACTATAGTAGTGATGATGAAGAAAAAAGTGTTCCCTATGCATCTGGAACTTCTTTTAATCAACACTTACAAACACAACTCAACACTTTCCGTCTTGATGATGAAGAACGTGAAATTGCCATTTTTTTGGTTGGCAGCGTCGATGAGAGCGGATATATCCGTAGACCCATTGCTGATATTATGGATGACTTGGCATTTACCCAAAACATCTATACTACCGAAGAAAGAATAGAGAAGGTTCTACAACTCGTGCATCAATTAGATCCTGCTGGTGTCGGTGCTCGTAATCTACAAGAGTGCTTGTTGATTCAACTAAAACGTAAGGGAGATCGAAAACCCGTAGCACTTGCGATCCAAATACTACAAAATTCTTTTGATCATTTTACCAAAAAACACTATCAAAAATTACTATCCAAATACGATATCACCGAAGAGGAACTAAAGAATGCTATTGAAGAAATAGAGCATCTCAATCCAAAACCTGGAGGCGCCTATGCAGGCAATACACGAATTGTAGAACATGTTGTACCTGATTTTACTATTCAGATCATTGATGGAGAACTAGCATTGTCTCTCAACGGTAGAAATGCTCCAGAACTACACGTATCTCGAGAGTACAACAACATGATGCAGGGATATAAGGCCACTAAAGAAAAAACAAAATCTCAAAAAGATGCTGTTATTTTTATCAAGCAAAAATTAGATGCTGCCAAATGGTTTATCGAAGCAGTCAAACAGCGGCAACAAACTTTGATGGTCACCATGACCTCGATTATGCATTATCAAAAAGCGTATTTCTTGTCTGGTGACGAACGCATGCTTAAACCAATGATCCTCAAAGACATTGCAGATGAAATTGGAATGGATGTCAGTACGGTATCTCGTGTAGCAAACAGTAAATATGTAGATACTCCATATGGTACAAAACTCATCAAAGAATTTTTCTCAGAATCAATGACCAATGATCAAGGAGAAGAGGTTTCTACAAAAGAAATCAAGAAAATCCTTGAAATTACTATAGGCGAAGAAGATAAGAAAAAACCATTGACAGACGACAAACTAGCAAAAATCCTAAAAGAAAAAGGCTATCCTATTGCACGACGTACCGTAGCAAAATATCGCGAGCAACTGGATCTTCCTGTTGCGCGATTGCGTAAGAAAATTTAAGTGCTTTTTTTGCGTTTACCTAGTATAACATAGGTCGGCACCCATATAAATCAATAGCGCCATGAGATTTTTTCTAAAAAGTATTACCTACCTACTACATCCGTTGTTGATGCCACTTTTTGGAGTGCTTATCTATTTCATGATCGCCCCGAGGTTTACTGCGGCACATATCTTACTATCCAATGCACTAGGATTATTGATTGTCACAGTAATCACTCCTATTGTACTTGTTTTTTTTCTAAAAAATCTAGGATTCATTAGTGGCGTTACTCTAACCAGTATGGAGGATCGCAGAATCCCCTTGTTACTACAAATTGGACTGTATATTCTAACGACGAGGACACTCATAAACATCTATGATTTCCCTGAATTGTACTACTTCTTTGCGGGAACCTTATTTGCCACTATGCTCGCATTGATCAGCATCCTTTTGCGATTCAATGTTAGCCTAAATATGATTGGCATTACACTTATAACCACCTTTACCATTGCATTGAGTATTCATTTCAGCATCAATCAGATTTTTCTTATCGCAGGATTATTCGTGCTCCACGGACTTGTGGCTACCGCAACACTTATGCATAGCAATCACTCCATAAAAGAATTAATTTTGGGCACCCTTATCGGCACAGCGCCACAATTAGCACTATTTCAGCTATGGTTATAGAATATAAAAAAGCAATCCAATTTTGAGTGTATTAACACCAACATCTACCCCTTCACTCAATGATGCATTGTCATTAAAAAATGAATTAAGACTATAATAGAAGTGAAAATTAAAAGTATTCCACCCAAACGTAAAGGTTGCCCCCAAACGCAGCCTATCTAGCTCATCAAAGACCGTTTTGATAAATCTATCCCCATTACGTCTCAATGTAGATTTAAAGGCATACAAATACCCTAAACGCATCCCAGTGTAGACCCTCCAAAACTTAAGAACATTTGGAGTAGAAGTACGCCAACGAAACTCCAAAGGCACCTCTATCAAATGCGTTGTAAATCGATTACTATCAAAACTATCAGCATCCAAAGCCTCAAAAACTGTAAACTCCCGACCTTCTACCTCGGTAATACCCAAGTTTTGATTATAAATATTTCCCGAATACCCAAGTCCCAAACCTACAGCTACATTTCTACGTTTATTCACAGGCATATCCCTTATGAACCCCAAATGCACTCCTCCAGAAAAACCTGTTTGTTTAATCCCTAGTGGGCGATTAAAAAGCACGTTGAATGTAAAACCAGCATAAAACTGATCCTCTCTATATCTCACGTCTATTGTTTTGGTAGTATCTACGACAATGACATCCTCTTGACCATAGATAGCCATAGTCGTCATGATCAATATCCAATACAGTGGCAAAAACTTCATACTCCAAATGTACTATTTTTATACGAGCTGTCTAAAAAGTATCCAAGCTGTTCCTAAAATCACTCCTATCAAAACACCAAAAGAAAATACAATCGTAGCTTAAACTAAGATTTAAAAAATAATTACAGGCTAATAGTTCTGTTCTTATTTTACTATTGTTTTACTAGAAAATTAAACCGTGACCACGCTTATGCTCGAGTTCTATAGTTAGACTCGCCAAAAATAGTTCAATTATTTTGGACTACAATTATACTTTAATTGACAGTATTCAAACCAATCAGCAATGTTCGGTATTATAACCATCTTGATCCTGCAAAAAAAGAGAGCCGTTCTGCTCAGGCATTAGCGTCCAAGTCAGCATTCAAACTACACCATGTAACACCATTTATCCTTTGAATTTACTGGGATAAAATTTTCTTTTTTCGCCTCTGCTTCAGCATAAAAATAAACTATAACTACGGCTATGTTTGATGTTTCTGCTGAAGCTGAAACAAAAAAATCTTAATTTTTCTTTCCGGTAAATTCAAACAACAAATGGTATAATATCAAAAATAATCCAAAAGACACCTCCAAAATTTGATGTTTTTCTAAAATTCGGGTATAAAAAACCCCGCAAAAGCGGGATTTTTTTTCTTTATAAGAAACTTATCTACCTTATCAAAATCTCAACTATTTGATGTTGGTAAGTGCATTTCCTTTTTTGGTAACGTAATTGATTTTTAATGCATTTACGTCACGTAATTCTTTTTTGATATCTCCTATTAGCCCCATATTTGTATCTCCGTCTACTTTGAGTGCTGTTGTCAGGAAAGGAACTTCTTCCTCACGTTTTGACGAACGTTCTTCATAAATAAAAGATTTGATATCTGCTACAGAGGCAAACTTATCGTTCAATTGAATCTTTGCTTCTTTCCCAAATTTACCTTCATAACGCTCACTTGGCTTACCAGCATAGATATACATTATCAGATTTTTTTTAGCTAGTTTTTCTACTTGATCTGCAAAAGGCAAATTATTTTTAATCATCAGAGTATTCTCTCTCATTACCGTTGCGACCATGAAAAAGAATAGTAGCATAAAGACAATATCCGGTAAAGAGGCTGTTGAAATAGCAGGTAATTCCCCTCCTTTTTTCTTTCTAAATTTTGACATAATACGCTTGTGTTTTTATTTAGCTTCAGCTTCTGATAATTTTTCTGGATACATATCCTTAATCACCTTAAGCTTTGTTTTCAGTTTATCTTTATTTTCTGGATGATTAACATCATTATAGTCCTTTTCCATCTGCTCAAAAGTTCTATTATAAAGCCTCTTTGCCTCTCTATTTCTCAAAAAGGTATAAGCAGCTACTAATTCATTCTGTACAGCTATGTAGGTATTATAACTAGTCTCTCTATCATTATTCAAAGAAATAACCGCTTTGTTGGGATTATCTGAAGATTCAGAGCTTTTGGTACCTTTGCAATATTTACAAGAACCGTCTCCATTATTATCAAGAAATGCTATTGCAGACTCTCTAACATCTTTAAGCTCCATCAATTCATCCTCTACCAACAACCTATTATCTCTACTAACTAGAACCTGAAAAACATTTTTCATTTTAATCTCAGGTGGTTTTGGCGCATTTTCGGGTTGTGGCGGTGGTAGTTTTCTACTAATACCACTGTCTGTTTCTATAGTTGTAGTAACCAAGAAAAATATCAATAATAAGAATGCAATATCGGCCATTGACCCTGCATTGACCTCGGGTGCTGCTCTTTTTGCCATAATTCTTTAGTTACTAGTTACTAATTGCTTTTTTTACTCCAGAGGCTATCATTGCGCCAACAGCTACAATAGCCAAAATATAGAATGCATTCAATCCTGCTCCTACCCATTTGGCTCCATTTGCTGATAATACTTCTCCATCTTTCATTGGTGTTTCTACACCAGCAGCAGAAAAATACGAAACTGCAATAACAACTAGAAATAAGACTAAACCAATTAAAGTTTTCTTAAGACTTGCAGGATTTTTGACCAAAGAAGACAACACTGTAACTAGTGTTGCTACCAATGCTAATACAAAAATCACGAGTGTCAAATTATATAATGGTCCTATAGCCGCTGATGATTCTGACAATGGAATTTCGCGTGCTTCAGTTACCCCATTTTGTTCCAGTAGGCCACTGATTGCTCCATTCATCACGAACCAAAGCCCTATACCAATAGCACCTATTGCGAGTACTACGTATGATAATATTTTTGAAATGTTCATAGTTAAAGCTTTTTATAACAACCTATAGAGAGCGACCTCTAGCGGTATGTTAAAGATTACTAATGTGTTTTTTTTGAATTCGAAATAGCACAATAATGTCTATCTCAATACGATCAGCAGTATCCAGAAATTAACAATATCCAATAGAACTTATTAATTTCTGAAGTACTACTATAATAACACAATATTATTTGTTTTTGTGAGCTACTAACATATCGATCAATGTGATAGAAGCATCTTCCATATCATTTACGATACTATCGATTTTTGCAACGATATAGTTATAAAAAATCTGAAGTATAATCGCAACGATAAGACCAAATACTGTGGTCAAAAGTGCTACTTTAATACCACCTGCTACCAAAGAAGGCTGCATATCTCCTGCTGCTTCAATCTTATCAAAAGCCTCAATCATCCCGATTACCGTACCCATAAACCCAAGCATTGGTGCCAAAGCGATAAATAACGATACCCATGATACATTTTTCTCTAACTGTCCCATCTGAACACCTCCGTATCCTACAACTGCTTTTTCGGCAGCATCGATACTCTCATTTGCACGATCCAAACCTTGATAATAGATAGACGCTACAGGTCCTTTGGTATTTCTACAAATTTCTTTTGCAGCTTCTACACCTCCACTACTCAAAGCGTCCTCTACATTTTGTTGTAATTTCTTTGTATTTGTTGTAGAAAGATTCAAAAAGATAATTCTTTCTATAGCAATAGCTAAACCAAGTATCAAACATAAAAGTACAATTCCCATAAACCCAGGACCACCTTCTATAAAACGTTTTTTAAGTTCTTGGTGAAAGGAGGCTGGTTTTTCAGCTTCTGTCTGTATTGCTGTAGCTGCTGTAGCTGCCACGATTGTTTGCGAATGTACTGGTAATGCTTGTTGTGGTTCAACAGTCCCTGCATTTATAGTACTGAAAGCCATAGCTCCTGTTATTGCCAGAATAGAAAATAGTCTTTTCATTGCGTTTTGATCTTGATTAAAAATTTATTAGTTAATTGGGCTTAAAGATATAAAAATTATAATTTACTTAAATATTAATTATGTGTTAACCACATTTGTTTAAAAATACTGCAAAAAATTTACAGCACCTCAATTTTATGATTTTTTTGTCTAAATAAAACCTTAAATCCTTCGTATTTAGATTCAAAAACTTAGCAAGAATCATTCCTAACTCCCTTAATTATCTAGGAAAAATCATAAAAACCCTTCAAATCTACAGAATTTTCACAAATAATCTTACAATTTCATAAAATACTAGTACAAATTCCACAATCATCATCGTATTTTTTCCTCCCCATGAAGATCGCTCATTTACTTCTTTCATAAAACAGAAAAACAAATACTCTTTGACACCCAGAATACTATCTTCCTGAGGTTAGTTGAATTCCTATATCATGCAATATCCATCAAACATCTCCTACATTATGCAATCAAACCCAACTATTACCGTTGTTTCTCTTGTTAAACCACTTTTTATGCTGTAGTTTTTAAAGCAGAGAGGAAGGGATTCGAACCCTCGATACGCTTTTGGCGTATACACACTTTCCAGGCGTGCGCCTTCGACCACTCGGCCACCTCTCTAGTTTTTCTAAATATAAGGATTGCTAAATAACAAAAAAAAAGGCAAACCAATGAGTTGTTCCTCAACTTTTCTCTGTTATCTCACCCCTCAAACTTGTTTCAAACTTGATTTTAAACGTTTTAGCATCCAAATTTTCTCCTAATAAATACATCAATTTTGCCAAAGCAGACTCTGTTGTACTATCTTTTCCGTCAATTAGCCCGATATTCTTGAGCATAGCGCTTGTTTCGTACTGTCCCATGACTACACTACCCACCGCACATTGTGTCACATTGACCACATGAACTCCTCGCAGAATTAATTCTTTCATCAATTCCAAAAACCATTGTTGTGTCGTTGCGTTGCCCGCACCATAAGTTTCTAACACCACCCCCCTGAGACCAGAGGCACTGACCATACTCCTAAACATCCGTTCATTCAGTCCTGGAAAGATCTTGACAATCATTACATTCTCATCAAAATTCTTATGATATTTCATTACACTTTTGCTGTCTACGCTCCACAAAGCATCGTGATTGATTTGTAGATGAACACCAGAAGTGATCAAATCGGGGTAATTGTATGATTTGAAAGCCTCGAAATGCTCTGCATTAATTTTTGTCGTGCGATTTCCTCTCATTAACTTATACTCAAAATACAGCCCCACTTCGGTAACCACAGGTCTTCCTACCTCTTGTAATGCCGCAATCTGTATCGCTGTAATTAGATTCTCTTTGGCATCTGTACGCAAATCTCCGATAGGCAATTGAGACCCTGTCAAAATGATTGGTTTGGCCAAATTCTCAAACATAAAACTAAGAATTGATGCCGTGTAAGACATCGTATCACTTCCATGCAACACCACAAAACCATCATATTCTTGATACGCATTATAAATACAATCACCTAGCACTCTATAATGCTGCAAATTCATATCAGATGAATCAATAGGATTCTCAAAGCTCACCGAAACAACTTCACAATCCAATAACCGCAACTCTGGTATATGCACTAATAATTGATCAAAATCAAATGGAACCAAAGCACCTGTATTGACATCCTTGGCCATACCTATTGTACCACCTGTGTAGATAAGCAATATTCTTGCTTGTTTTTTCATCCGTTGATTTTTGAAACTTATTAAACCTTTTTATGCTTAAACAAACCCATTACCGACCTGAAACGATCCCAAAACCGGACACACTACTATGTTTTTTTCTAAAATACATCCCGTCAATGCTAATACCATTTATCCTCTGAATTTACTCGGGCAAAGTTTTCTTTTTTCGCCTCAGCTTCAGCACAAAAAAACAAACCGTAACTAAGGCTATGCTTGATTTTACTATTGAAGCTGAAAATAAAAAAATCTTAATCTTTATTTCTGGTAAATTCAAACAACGAATAATACTAATTTGATATTAGCGCCTTTTTCAACTATTTTTTTCACTAGAAAATTAAACCCTAGCCACACACCTAAATCCCCTAGTTCAACCTAGCAAAAAATAGCTCTAATCACCTTGACCCTCAATTACATTTTTAATTGGTAGTATTGCGAAGTTCTCACACCTACAATGTGCAAAAACAAGTAACTACTTCCTCACAAGAAACACACAAGATTAAAAGCATTTTAAACCTATGTAACCTACACCCCAAAAACAGCTACCGAATTTTGCGTTGTAATCTCTGCCACTTCTGTTTCTGGAATCTGATAAATTTCACTAAGTCTCTCTAATACTCGAACCACATAACTACTCTCATTTCGTTTGCCCCTGTATGGAGTAGGCGACAAATAAGGTGCATCGGTTTCTAAAACAATATGTGTTATTGAAATTTGCTCTAAAAATTGATCAATTTTCCCATTTTTAAAGGTCACAACTCCTCCAATCCCAAGCTTCATATTATAACTGATTGCCTGTTTTGCCTGCTCTAGAGTCCCTGTAAAACAGTGAAAAATCCCGAACAAATCAGGTCCTTTTTCTGACTCTAGGACTTCAAAAACCTCATCAAAAGCATCCCTACAATGAATCACGATAGGCAACTTGTATTTTTTGGCCCACTGAATCTGTATCCGAAAAGCTTCTTGCTGTTGTTTCAAAAAAGTTTTGTCCCAATAGAGGTCAATTCCTATTTCGCCGACAGCATAAAACTTTCTTGCTTCTAACTGCTCTGCTACATGAGATAATTCTTCTTGATAATTTTCTTTGACATAGGTTGGATGCAATCCAGACATCAAGAATACTTCTTGAGGATATGCTTTTTCTAGCGCATACATAGCTTCTGTACACGACGAATCAATGGCAGGAACAAAAAAACGTTGTACGCCTGCCGCAATAGCTCTTTGCATCATCTCATTACGATCTTCATCAAAGGCTTCGCTATATAAATGCGTATGGGTATCTGTTAATATCATAACACAAAAATACCAAAGAAGTTCTTTGATACAGTCTACTTCAGCCACATTATACCAAAGTAGTTCGAATTTTTTTCAATTCGCTACAAAAATGTCCTTTTAGAGCTAATTTTTGCCATTGCTTAGCTCATAGCACTACGATAAAATACAAAAAAAGACTTTCTGCCATCAAAAAACCACTTACCATCACTACTTTGAGCACACCAACCTTCTAAAAACTCATATATTGTGCATTATAAGGATATTGATGTCTATCCAAAATTTTGCAAAGAGTTTCCGTATTAGAATTTGTGAAAAATTGATAATTCGGCGCATCGACGTTTCCATTAATCCCGTGTAGCCTCAATAGTTTTTCTGTTTGTTTTGCTACTGCCTCCCCGGAATCTACAATCTTTATATGGGCAGGAATCAAAGATCTTAACAGCGGAATGAGATATGGGTAATGACTACACCCTAACACCAAATAATCTATATCCTGCTCCAGCATAGGTGTTAGATAGGCCTGCAATAAGGTTCGCATCGCTGCATCATCAATTTTGTCTTGTTCAATCAAAGGAACCAATCCTTTTCCAATCACCTCAATTAACTCCACATCATTTGCATATCGCCCCGAAGTATCCGAAAACAACTTACTACTCAAGGTTCCTTTGGTGGCCAAAACGCCCACCTTCTTTGTTTTTGTAGCCAGAGCAGCGGTTTTGATAGCTGGCTCTATACCTACAAAGGGTATTGCATATTGCTCCCGAAGAATACGTATTGCGTTCGTAGTGGCCGTATTACATGCCACAACGATCATCTTACACCCCATTTGTATAAGTTTCTCGGTATTCTTTATACTTAGACTCACAATATCGTCGCTTGATCGCTCACCGTATGGTGCATATTTACTGTCTGCAAGATAAATCGTGTGTTCATTTGGCAATAATCGCACAATCTCTGACCATATGGAAGTGCCACCAATACCAGAATCAAACATTCCTATAGGCTGTGTATTCATATGCTACTGTTCGTCTTTTATCCTTAAAAGTTATGTTTTTTTTCACTTTGGAACAACCCTAGTTCGCTCAAAAAGCAACTACTCTAAAGCAGTTGTTTTACCCCTCGTTTTCAGAAAAACCAACAAGACAGGTCAACACTAATACTACTTTTCAAGTATTCAAAAATGTTTTAACAGGTAAAATTTTCCTTCTTTCTATGTTTTCATTAAAAAAACAGAATCATTTCCCTGCTAAAAATACTACTTTTCTACATCGAACTCATTAACTCGATTTATTTGAAGTCTATTTTTAACAAAAAAAAGAGCGCGCTTGATTTTTCAAACACACTCTTTTTTTTGTTAATTCACAATAAGGAAGCTTCTAGATTCCCATATCTTTTTTTACATCTGCCATAAGGTCATATCCATCTGCCATAATCACTCCTGTACCTGTAGTAGAATCCAAGACATACTGATATCCTTTGGCTCTAGCTACTTTTTGTACTGTACTACGTGCTTTCTCATATACTGGCTTCAGTAACTCTACTTCTTTTTTCTGAAGATCCTGAAGTGCATTAGTTCTGTAATCTCCTATTGTTTTTTCTGTAGTCTGTACTTCTTGCGCTCTTTTGGCATTCTCTTCTGCTGTTTTGCTTTCTACTTCTGCCTGATACTTTTTCATAGTGTTTTGCAATTCTAACACCATATTTTTAATCTCGGCGTCATATGTTTTTTGCAATTTCTCTAATTCACCCATAGCAGCTTTGTACGCAGGCATCGCTTCTATCAATTGCTGAGAAGCTATATGTGCGGTTTTAGACTGAGCATTTATTGCAGGCGCAGTTCCTAACATAAGTGCTATAGCTACTAAAAGTATTCTAAATTTTTTCATTGTATTCGTGTTAAATATGTTATAAATTAGTTCCAAAATAGTTGTTTGTGAGAATTATTACTCAGCTCCTTCTTTCTTTTTTTTAAGTTCTTCCAGCTTCATAGCTCTAACATTTAGTAATGAATCTTTGATTCTTTGTCTTTTTGCTAGTAACTCTTTACGTCTGGCTTCAAATTCTTTTTTCTTTTCTTCTTTGGCTTGTTCACGCTCCGCTTTTTTAGTCTCTAATAACTGCAAACGGTCGGCTTTTTTCTTTTCTATCAAGTTTTCACGTTCCTCTACCGCTTCTGCTTGTTCTACGCTTAGGTACTCATCCTTTTCGACTTCTTCCTTTTGTTTTTTCCCTTTTACTTGCTTTCTTTTTGCTGCTCTAGATATATTTCTAAGAATCAGATCACTGATATCATGTCTATCCGCCGAGTACAACATTACCACATCTGCAGACTTATCAAAGATAAAATCATATTTCTTTACAGTTGCTATTTCTTGTACTGCATTAAAAACCTGATCCTGTACTGGCTGTACCAATTGTCTTTTTTGTACTACCAAATCCCCCGCTGGACCAAAACGATTCTGTTGATATTCTAAGATTTCTTTTTCTTTAAAATAGATATCTTCTTCTCGTTCTTCGATCAGTTCTTTGGTCAATAACACACGTTCGTTATTCAGTTCTTTTTTCATATCCTCTACCTCAGCAAGCTTGATCTCAATCTCACTTTTCCATTTCTGAACTTTGGTCTCCAATTGCGACGTAGCCTCTTGGTATTCGGGCACATTTTCTAGGATATATTCCATATCTATATATGCAATACGGATTCCTCTTTGTGCCACAGAGGAGAAACTAATACAGCTTACAAATAGAAGTGTTAAAAAAAACGTTGTTCTCATATCTAATAGTTTTAGTATAGAAATAATCGTGCCAAATGCAAAATAATGTTTTAAAACTGTTGTCCTATGATAAAATGCGTTTCCCAACCATTAGGACCACGACCCGATCCTGGGACAGGATCAAGCCCATATCCAAAATCGATTCCTAACAGACCAAATGCAGGCATAAAGATACGTAGACCCACCCCTACAGAACGATTAAGTTGGAAAGGATTAAACCCTCTGAAACTATCATAGGTGGCACCACCTTCCATAAATGTCAATGCATAAATAGATGCAGCTGGCTTTAATGTAATTGGATACCGCATCTCTAACGAGTATTTATTATAAATTGTTGCCCCATTGTTATCCTCGTTTGTTCTAATATCCCCCAATGGCGTAATGGATTGATTAGGGTACCCTCTCAATGCAATAACTTCTCTACCATCCAAACTTTGTGCTCCCAGACCATCACCTCCTAAGAAGAAACGTTCAAAAGGAGGAATACCTCGATCATTATTATATGCCCCCATAAAACCAAGCTCAGCACTCGTTTTCATTACTAATTTCCCGACTATCTTCGTATACCACTCACTTTTGAATTTGATTTTATAAAACTCTAACCAATTGAAACGCGTTTGATCAATCTCTGCCCGTCTATCGATTTGCTCTCTACTCGCAACTCTATTAAGAACTGCCTCCTCAAGAGGAGCTCTCTCGGTTCTTAAAGCCTCGTAATCCACTCCGTTAAATGCAGAATATGGCAATGTCATTTTTGCACTGACACTAAACTTAGATCCGCCCATGGGAAAAATAGGGTTTGTGTAAGTATTATCACGACTCAATCCTATGGTATATGCTAGATTATTTGAATTTCCATTTCCAAAAGTAAACAACCCAATAGTATAATTAGTAAACTTATAATGTTGATAACTGATCGCTTGCGAAAACGTAAAATAGTTATCCGGCCACTTGAGACGTTTTGCAATTCCTACAGTAGCTCCAGTAATACCAAATCTCCTATTTCTATCTACTCCTGTAGCACGACCTGTACCGATTCTATTTTGATTATCAAAAGCAAACTGCGTACTATGCGAAAAAGATGTAGAAAGCTGAAAAGGTTTTTTGCCTCCTAACCAAGGCTCTACAAAAGACAAGCTATAAGTTCTAAAAAACGTACTTGCCTGTGCTCGTAAACTCATAGACTGACCATCTCCCATCGGTAAAGGCTTATAAGCCTCTTTCTTGAAAATGTTCCGTATAGAGAAGTTATTAAATGATAATCCAAGTGTTCCTACGAAGCCAGTACCTCCAAAACCTCCTTGAAGCTCAATTTGGCTAGCTCCTTTTTCTACCACCTGATACTCGATATCCAATGTTCCACTATTTGGATCTACATTTTTGAATTGTGGATTCAGTTGTTCTGGATCAAAGAATCCTAACTGCCCCAATTCACGCACCGTTCGCACCACTAGCTCTTTGCTATATTGTTGCCCCGGCTTGGTTCTAATCTCCCGAAAGATCACATGATCATTGGTCTTATCGTTTCCGGACACCGTTATATGGTTGAAATGTGCAAGTTTACCCTCTCTGACTCTAATCTCGAAATCAATCGTATCATTCTGCACATTAACCTCTACTGGATTAATACTAGAAAACAAATACCCACTATTCTGATATAGGTTTGTTAAATCATCAGCATCTGGCCTTGTATTATCTGCTATCCTTTTTTCTAAGAGCACACCATTATATACATCTCCCTTTTTGAGGATAAGTTTCCTAGCCAATTCTCGATCACTAAAAACACTATTCCCTAAAAACTTAATATCTCCAAAATAATACCTTCGACCTTCTTCTATAGTTAGATTCAATGATATGCTATTATCATCTTCTACCACCAAAGAATCTTTGATTAATCGTGCATCACGATAGCCTTTTTCTTTGTACTTGGTTATGATATTATCTTTGTCCTCCTCATAATCAGCTTCGATATATTTTGACCGTTTCCAAAAACGAAGCGGCATTTTTTGCTTCGTATTTTTCATAGCCTTTCTTATTTTTTTGTCAACTAATTGCTCATTACCCGAAATATTGATATGATCTACCTTTACACGATCTCCTTTATCTACGCGCACAACCATTTTTACCCTATTGGTATCTTTATTCTCAATAGTATCCTTTACTGGAATTGTATTGATAGATACTTTGGTATTTAGAAATCCATTTTTGCGAAAACTATTGGTGATATAATTCTTCGTAGTTGTAATAAGGTTTTCGGTAACTTTGGCCCCTTTCTTAAGCTCATTATCTTTGATAAACTCTTTCTGTTTGGCTTTTTTGACCCCTTCGATTTTTACGGCCAATAACTCAGGCACCTGAGCTATATTCAGTTCCAAAAAAGCAGTATCACCCTCTATCCTGGTGATGTAGAAATTAATATCACTGAAGAGTTTTAACTTCCAAAGTTTTTTTACGATAGCACTTATTTTATCTCCGGGCAGATAAATCTCTTGACCTACACGTAGTCCTGTATACGTGATAATTGTATTCTCATTATAGGTGGTGGATCCTGTTACTTTTATTTCGCCAATCTTATATTTTTTTCCCTCTAGAATCGGCCTATCTTGTGCGGTTACTGTAAGGGAGCCTATAAAAGCAAATACTATAAAACACGTAACATAGACTTTTTGTAGTAAAGTACTAGCCAAGTTGCTCACTGGTTTTTCCAAATCTTCTTTCTCTTTTTTGATAATTCAAAATGGCTTCAAATAGATCTGATTTTCTAAAATCTGGCCATAATATTTCTGTAAAATACAATTCCGCATATGCAATTTGCCATAACAGAAAATTACTAATTCGCTCTTCTCCACTTGTACGTATCAAAAAGTCTACATCGGGTAGGTTTTTGGTGTATAAGTGCTCATTAATGACTGCTTCATTTATAAGATGTGGCGAAAGTAAGTCATTTTTTACTTTAATACTTATATTTTGGATGGTTTTTATGAGTTCTTCACGACTTCCATAGCTCAATGCTAGGGTCAATGTCATGTGTGTATTATCTTTTGTTTTCTCGATAACTTCGTTCAGTTCTTTTTGCGCTTTTTGAGGCAAAGCCTCGATGTTTCCTATCGTTGCGAGCTTAATATTATTCTCATGAAGCGTCTTTAACTCTTTTTTTAACGAAGAAACTAACAATTTCATTAAGGTTTGAACTTCTAGTTTGGGTCGATTCCAGTTTTCTGTAGAAAAAGCGTAAAGAGTCAAGTATTTTACCCCAATCTCCGCACAGCCTTCTACCACTTCACGGACACTTTTGGTACCACTTTCGTGCCCTGCTACACGAAATAATCCTTTCTTTTTTGCCCATCGTCCATTACCATCCATAATGATCGCAAGGTGTTGTGGGATATTATCATTGAGCTGTTCTTTAGTCGTCATAGATTGTATCAATAGGCACAGAAACAAGGTTTTCGGCCAAAGGTATAGGTAAGAATTAGACCGCTATAAACATACCAGTCGTTATTATTTAAATTTCCAAATTTTAAATCTTCTCGATCTTTCAACTCTCTATTTGGGTCACTACCATCAATATTATCTGTAAATGTATAGCGTGCTCCAACCTCAAATGCAAGTCGAAACGAACGTGCCAGTTGCGTTTTGAACCCAACTACCATAGGGATAGCAAGACTCCAAGCATCTCCAAATGCCTTAATTTCTGGAACACCATTAGTGGTACCTCTTACAAGTGTTCCATAACTAAACCCAGTCAAACCTGTATATAAATACGGAACACTTTGATTGCGTTCCGAATAATAATCCCATTCCCAAAAATTATATTCAATCCCGAAAGAAATTTCCTTAATAGAATTATCAAAAGAAAGACCTCTCAATGCCCTAAAGGCTTCACTAGACTTTGTATCATCACCCTGTACAGGAAGATACAAAAAAGAAGCTCTAAAACTATGACGTTCGGACCTGTTGATTTTTCCAATCACACCGAATCCCACATCTGTAGGAGATAAATAGGAAACATTTCCTACATCACCGATATAATTTGAACCACCAACTGTTACGCCCAATTCATAACGTTGCGCTGATGTAAGCTGAGCAAACAGCCACATGAATATAATTAAAAACCAATGTTTCATAGGTTACTTCAAGTTTGCAAATATAGCAATTAAGTTTGCTACAGAATAATCTGGAAGGATTTGTTGAGATTTAAACATGAATTAATCAAAAATATTGCTTTATACACAGAACAATATAGCAATAATTGCGAAATTTTTAATCCATGAAGCTATCTTTTAACGGGATATTCTGTCACTTAACCGCAAGCACCTCTATGTTCCTAGCTTATTTTGTTCCGTTTATCTTCTCCCCAAAGCATTTTCTTACGCAGAGTTTCCAAAAAGCAGTTACTTTCTAGCACAACCATGTTCATCTTGAAAGGCGCTTTTTTGATCGTTATGGTAGATTCGTCTGGTTGTGTATGGATACGAGAATCTAGAGACACAAGGTAATCCTCTTCTCTACTAGATATCCGGAGCTTGATTTCTTTGTCATCAGAAATCACAAGAGGCCTTGCATTGAGATTATGCGGAGCAATAGGTGTTATCACGAGGCTATTCGTGTCCGGCATCATTACAGGCCCACCACAACTGAGAGAATAGCCCGTAGAACCCGTTGGGGTAGCAACAATCAATCCGTCAGCCCAATAGGAGGTCAAAAACTCATTATCAATACTTGTATGTACAGTAATCATCGAAGTAGTATTACGACGACTTACTGCAATCTCATTCATTGCAAAGTTCAACTCTTTCAGATCTTCATCGCCACTAGTATCCTCGACCATAAGAATACTTCGAGGGGATAGATAATAGCGCTTTTCAAAAATTAACTCAATACTACTAAGAATTTCTTCTTTTTTGATCGTTGCCAAAAAACCGAGCCTACCAGTATTGATTCCTGCAATGGGAATCTCCAAATCACGCACATACGTAATAGTTTTGAGAATAGTACCATCACCACCTATACTAAAAAACAAGTCATACGACGTATCCAACTCTTCGAAGGTACTGAAGTGTGAGTAGTTTTTGTCTATATCATCATGCAGATTGATAAGTTCCAAAAAGTTTTTCTCGATCACAACCTCTACGTTTCGTTGATGCAGTGCCTCGAGCAATTGTTGGATATAAATACCAGAATTTTGGTGATAAAATTGTCCGTAGATACCTACTTTCATCTATTTATATTTATTGCCTTTTAATGATTCTGTTATTTACATTTCGAAAACAGCACTTTTTAGCATCTATTTTCTCTTTTTTCTAAAAACTTCAAAAGCCACGTTACTACCTTTTGATTTTTATATTTGTTTTAGTTTTAGACAACATTCATTAATTGCTATTTAAGTCAAAACAATCCAGTATATACTAATTCCTTTGACGCTTCTCGTTTCAAAAATCGTAGTAAAGTTAGGAATTCGAGTTTAGATTATAAAGATTACTCGGACGAAGTTTTGACCTAAAACCTGTTCCTTTACATTAAAGCTTCAATCCGCACATGTTACACTTACGATTTACAGCGTTTTTTCACAACAACACATCTTGCACCTTCTCTATAATTAGTCTTACATATTCAAATATTTTTCCAAATATTCTGATCGTTCTTTTAGATTGGTTATGAAAAGATCATCCGAGTGTTCCGATATAATATTGTAACTATACCTGCGGAAAGTTTGAGAGATTGCACTAACATCAGCATCTCCAATTTTTATCGTAATTTGAGCAACATCATTTTCTAATTTGGAAATAAAAATTCCATAGATTTTGGCGTTATTAGACTCAACAATTTGTGCCACTTCGCTAAAAGAGTAATCCATACTTCCTTTTTCTACCACAAGAATATTCCCTGGCTCATTCAAAAAAGGTGTCTCATTAAAGATATTCATGATATCATTAAGTTCAAAATACCCCAAATACTTATTATCATGATCGAGTACGGGCATTATATTTGTATGGTTTTGAGCAAAAGCTTCTAAAATATCTAACCAATTTGCATCAACTCTGACAAAAAAACCTTCCAATGCATACCGATAAGAACTTAACTCTTTGTCTGTCTCAAAACACCGAACATCATTTTCGGGAAAACATCCAAGATAAGTCTGATCCGAAAATATGGGCAAATGAGATAACATAAGCTCACTAAAAATTGCTTGCGCTTCTTGGACATGCTCCTTGATATCGAGCGGTGCAATGTCGTTTATTATAAACTGTTGTGTGTTCATAAAGGGGGTTTTATCTAAGATAACAAATTTTAGCTGGTCTAAATTGTATTGACACCTAAAAAAAACATGAAATAACGGTTTCGATACTAAATACTGTAGTTTACATTTTCTAGTTCGTATTTTTGTTTTTTTGAATTTAAATCTTTTCAAAAACTATACCAAGAAAAGCGATGACAAAATTAAGTGTTAATATTAACAAAATAGCCACGTTACGAAACTCTAGAGGAGGCAACACCCCTGATGTCCAACAAGTAGCAAGAGACGTAGAACGATTTGGAGGACAAGGAATCACCGTGCATCCCAGACCAGACGAACGCCATATTAGATATCAAGACGCTATTGATCTACAGCAAATCGTCACAACAGAATTCAATATAGAAGGGAATCCAATCCCCAAATTTGTCGATATGGTATTAGCTGTTAAACCAACACAGGTTACACTAGTGCCCGATGCCATTGACGCCATTACAAGTAATTCGGGATGGGATACTATTACACACCAAGGATTCTTGAAAGATATTCTTGCAGAATTCAAACGAAATAATATCCGTACATCTGTATTCGTTGATCCCCAAGAAAAAATGATTGAAGGTGCTGCCTTGGCAGGAACTGATCGCATAGAGTTATACACAGAGGCCTATGCAACGGAATATCCCAACGATAAAAAAAATGCTGTAGCTCCATATGCCAAATGTGCCCAATTAGCTTTAGATTCGGGCTTAGGAATCAATGCTGGTCATGATTTATCATTAGACAATGTTCAATTTTTCAAGCAACAAGTACCTGGTCTATTAGAGGTATCCATTGGCCATGCTCTTATCTGCGAATCTCTATATCTCGGGTTAGAAAATGTTATCCAAATGTATCTACATAGACTCAAATAATACGATATGAAATTACACGCTAATATTATAGGAACAGGAAAACCCTTTATAATCCTACATGGATTCATTGGAATGGGAGATAACTGGAAAACTCTGGGGAAACAATTCTCCGAATGGGGTTACTCTATACATCTTATAGACCAACGGAATCATGGACGCAGCTCTCATAGCCCTGATTTTAGCTACCAATTAATGGCTAACGACCTCAAGGAATATTGCGAGGACAATGCGTTAGAAAATATTGTGCTTCTGGGACATTCTATGGGAGGCAAAACTGCTATGGAGTTTGCTACAAGCTTTCCTGAATTAGTACAAAAACTCATTATAGCTGACATTGCACCAAAGTATTACGCTCCACATCACCAAGACATTTTGGACGGATTACAATCATTGGATTTTTCTGAAATCAAAACAAGAGGCGAAGCAGATAAGGCATTGGCATCGTATGTTCCGGAGCCAGGGATACGCATGTTCCTTCTCAAAAATCTGTATTGGAAAGAAAAAGGTATCCTTGGATTACGCCTCAATATCCAAGTATTAGCCGAAAAAGCTCATGAAATAGGAACACCATTAGCTGCAAATGCATCGTATCAAGGTCATACACTTTTTTTGCGTGGAGCTAAATCAAATTATATCTTGGACGAAGACATTCCTCACATAAAAACTCATTTCTCTAATATGCTCATAGCAACCGTTCCTAATGCTGGACATTGGTTACATGCGGAAAACCCATCTTTTTTTGCCGGTAAAATTGCTGAATTCCTTCAATAAAAGGATGAATATGCATGGTATGCATAATATTTTGTGTTTTAAATTACAATATTCGTATATTAAACTATTATTTATAATTTTTTTTCTAAAAAGAGCAATTATAAACATCCGTAGAATGCGCATTGTGAATGCGTAAGTAATCACTAAGAATATTTGGATAAGATCATTTATCTCAAAACAATAAAGTATAACAGATCAAACTACAATTTTATGAGGAAACTATTAGTATTAGGACTCTTTACACTGATGGCAGGAGCTATCTATGCTGGCGGATACAGAACCAGCTTACAAGGTCAACGATCGCTAGCGATGGGACATGCTGGAGTCGCAGTAGTCAACAGTGCAGAACTGGTATTCTTTAACCCCGCAGGATTAGTTTATTTGGAAAACAAACTGAATATCAGTACCGGTGCTGTCGGAATTATATCCAAAGGAAAGTACCAGAATTTTGGAACCAATCAAGAGGCAGAAACCACGAATGACACCAGTGTTGTACCAAGTTTTTATGCCTCATATGCCTTAAACGAATATTTTTCTGTAGGACTAGGAGTTTATGCCCCGTATGGAAGTACTATTTCTTGGGAAAAAGATTGGGCTGGATCACATTTGGTGAATGAGATTTCGCTAGCTGCAATATATATCAACCCAACAATCTCTCTAAAACTAGCAGATGTTTTTAGTATCGGTGGGGGACCTATTTTTGCTGTAGGATCTGTAGAGTTTAATAGAAATCGTGATCGTACATTAACAGACCGCAACGGTATTCGTTCTAATGTCACTATAGAAGACTCCGGAGTGACAGGCGTAGGATACAAAGCAGGCTTTTTGTTCTCCCCGCATGAAGACATCCGATTTGGTGTCACTTATATGAGTAAGATCATTCTAGAAGTAGAAGACGGAGATGCAACCTTTAGTAATTTCCCAGATATAGCCCAAATACCGAACACCTCTACATTCAGCGCAGAATTACCATTACCCGCAGAGGTAACAGTGGGATTGGCTTATCAAGTAACAGATAAGTTTTTATTAGCCTTGGATTTTAACAGAACACTTTGGAGCGCTTATGAATCGTTGGATCTAACTTTTGGTGACGGAATACCTGCATCAAAAAACCCACGTAATTACAAAAACTCTTCTGTCTACCGACTAGGTCTACAATATGACCCTACAGAAAAAATCACATTACGCGCAGGATATTATCATGACGAAACACCTGTGCGCCTGGATTATTTTAGTCCAGAGACACCTAGACCTGATGCAAATGGATACACAGGTGGTATTACATACAATATCAATGATCATTTTGCAATCGATGCTTCATTTTTGTACCTGACTTTTCAAGAAACTACAGCATCCTATAACGGCTATTTTGAGAATGATGTCGCAGCACCTTTTGAAGGAACGTATATCGCAAATGCCTTTATCCCTGGAATAGGAATCACCTACAAACTTTAATTGACATCAACTTATGAATAATACACTAAAATATATAGCACTTCTGGTAGTGGGAACACATATACTTATTTCTTGTGATCCTGAATTTGAAAATGAATTAGATAATAGAACTCCTGCATCAAGCGGAAAAGCAGATTTCTCAAAATATGTGGCATTAGGAAATTCGTTGACTGCAGGTGTAGCTGATGGGACACTTTATTTGGATGGACAAATAGCATCCTATCCAAATATCATGGCGGAACAAATGGAATTTGCTGGTGGCGGAGAGTTCAAACAACCTTTGATTAGTGACAATTTAGGAGGATTACTAATTAATGGCCAATACAACCCGCTGGCATTACCTGTTAGAAGAGTATTACGCTTAACAGCTAGCAATTGCTCTGAAGGCGAAGAAACAGTTAGCCCAAGTCCAGTACTTGTTGACGGAACTCCTACCACGGAAGCAACAACTGTTTTACCTGGATCTTTCAATAACATGGGGGTTCCTGGGGCAAAAAGCTTTCATTTAGGTCTTAAAGGATATGGAAACCCAACAGGAATAGGCACAACAGCCAACCCTTATTACGTAAGATTTGCATCAAACCCGGAAGCATCTGTTATAGAAGATGCTATTGCGCAACAACCAACGTTTTTTACCTTATGGATAGGAAATAACGATATATTAGGATACGCAACAAGTGGTGGCACTGGAGTCAATCAGACAGGCAATCTTGATCCTAGATCCTACGGAGGTAACGACATAACAGATCCCAATGTATTTGCAAGTTCCTATAGCGGATATGTCGAAGCCTTAACAGGAATAGGCGCTAAGGGTGTTTTGATAAATTTACCTGATGTGACTTCAATACCGTTTTTTACTACAGTGCCCAACAACGCTTTAGTTTTGACTGCTGAGCAGGCTGCAGGATTGACTAGTTTTTTCCAAGTATATGCTGGCATTTTTGCGCAAGGTTTGGTATTACAAGGTTTAGCAACCCCGGAACAAGCACAAGCCTTGGCAGCTCAATATGCAATCACTTTTAATGAGGGACCAAATAGATTTTTAATTGATGTTCCTCCTTCTTCAACTAACCCGCAAGGATTCAGACAAATGACGAATAATGAACTCTTACTACTTACTATTGATCAATGCGAACTTAGAACCCAAGGGTATGGTTCGGTCGTTTTGACTCCCGAAGTATTACAGGTTCTAGGTAAGATACAACAAGGAGGAACTCCTACTGCCGAGGAAGGTCTTTTAGTTCTTAATGCAGTTAACAGTATAGACGACAAAGATGTATTAGATAGTGCTGAGATAGCAGAAATTACAACCGCTAAAGAAGCATATAATGCAACAATTAAAGGATTAGCGGAAGCAAAAGGATTAGCTTTTCTGGATGCAGATACATTGCTAAAAGAGGTAGCAACTACTGGAATTCGAGTTGATGGCGGTATTGTTACTTCTGAATTTGTAAGAGGTGGTGGTTTTTCTCTTGATGGTGTACATTTAACACCAAGAGGATATGCACTTATTGCCAATAATATCATGAGGGTTACGAATGAAACATATGACTCTAAACTTACTCTCGTACAACCAGGAACCTACAAAACAATCACTGTAGAGTAATATCGTTTTGGTCTGTATCGATTAAGAAAGTTTTAAAAACTCCACTATTTTTTTCAAAAAACAGTGGAGTTTTTTCTTTGTAAAAAGGAGATAATACCATTTAAAAAAATAATTATAGGCTAATAATAAGGATCTTTTCTAGTATTTTTTAAAATAGAAAATTAAACCGTAGCCACGACTATCCTTCCATTGTATAGTTCAAGCTAGCGAAAAATAGTTCAATTATTTTGACCTACAGTTACATTTTAACAGGTATTACCAAAAATTCCCTAACTTTGTCTTACGATGAAATCCAAAATCCAAAAAATAATATCTTGTGTATTAGCTGTCATTGTACTGCTATCTACAGTATCCTTTACGGTAGCAAAACATTATTGCGGGGATCATGTTGTTGATGTAACAATCTTTAAAGAAGCTAAGTCTTGCGGCATGGATCTGTTATTAGCACAAAAGACTTCTTTGGAACATACAATTACCAAAAGCCCTTGTTGCAAAGACGAACAATCTCTGCATCAAGGACAGGATGAACTAAAACAATCCACAGATCAGATAACAATCAAAAAGCAACATCTAGTTATGCTTTTTGTCACCTCGTATCTAGAAGTATTCTATCCGCAAGGCATTACAAAAATTGTTTACAAAGAGTATAGTCCCCCACCATTAATTCAGGATATTCTACTTCTGAATAGTACTTTTCTTATTTGATTTTTTAGTCTAGAGAAATCCTTCTTTGCGAGTATTTCTATATAGCACCTATTTGATACTATTTAAAAAATAATTACGGGCTAATAATTAGCTTCTTTTTCTACTATTTTTTCACTAGAAAATTAAATCATAGCCAGGGTTATGCTTCTATTTTCTAGTTCAAACCAGCAAAAAAATAGTTCAATTATTTTGACCTACAATTACATTTTAACTGGTATTACACAACCTGTCCTAATTAGCTATAAATGTATAGTGACAGCATTTTCCTGACTACTAATCACAAATAAGAAACCAAACTGATGAATTACATCATCAAATATCTTATCGAAAACAAGTTGATTGCCATAATTCTGCTTACATTTTTTGTGAGCTGGGGTTTACTACACCAACCTTTTGATATGGGACTAAACACCCTGCCCACATCACCTGTAGCTGTAGATGCAATACCAGATATTGGAGAAAACCAACAACTAATATTTACGAAATGGGAAGGTTACACACCACAGGACATAGAGGACCAGATTACCTACCCGCTTACTACTGCCCTCTTGGGGATACCAGGAGTAAAAACCATTCGCAGCTCCTCCATGTTTGGTTTCTCTACAATATATGTCATTTTTGAAGAAGATGTAGAATTCTATTGGAGTCGCAGTCGCTTATTAGAAAAACTCAATACATTATCTACCGACCTATTACCACAAGGAGTCACTCCAACTTTGGGCCCAGATGCTACCGGCCTAGGACAAGTATTTTGGTATACCTTAGAAGGAGTTGACCAACAAGGAAATACTACGGGTGGATGGGATCTACATGAATTAAGAACGATACAAGAGTATCAGATCAAAAATGCATTGGCATCCGTATCTGGTGTTGCAGAAGTAGCCTCCATCGGTGGTTTTGTACAAGAATACCAAATAGACGTAGATCCAGATCAGCTAGAAAAATACGGAATCAACTTGAACCATGTCGTCAGGGCTGTTCGAGAAACCAATCGCGATGTTGGTGCCAAAACAATAGAGATCAACCAAGCAGAATATCTAGTACGTGGTCTGGGAGCTATCAAATCACTTTCGGATTTAGAAAACACGGTTATCCACTCCAAGAACTACACCTCGACAATCCTCAAGGATGTGGCAAAAATCCATTTGGGACCTGCCTCTAGAAGAGGTATTCTGGACAAAGAAGGGGCAGAAGCTGTTGGTGGCGTTGTCATTGCTCGATATGGCGCCAATCCTATGGAGGTTATTGCCAACACAAAAACCAAAATCCAAGAGATTAGCCATGGATTACCTTCCAAAACCTTGCAGGATGGCACGATATCACAACTAAGAATTGTTCCTTTCTATGATCGATCACAATTAATCCAAGAAACACTTCACACCCTCCAAGAAGCGCTCACCATGGAAATCTTGATCACTATCTTGGTGATTGTATTAGTCCTGTTTAATTTACGGGTGTCGATATTAATATCCGGACTACTACCCGTTGCCGTTTTACTGGTCTTTGTCGCTATGAAATTTTTTGATATCACTGCCAATATCGTTGCCCTCTCTGGTATTGCAATTGCCATTGGCACCATGGTAGATCTGGGTGTAATTTTGTCCGAAAACATACTTCGTCATTTGGATAATTCGCAAAAAAACGAACCTATTAATCAAATAGTATATCGTGCTACCGCAGAGGTTTCTGGAGCAATTCTTACGGCGGTTTTGACTACAATTATAAGTTTTGTCCCTGTTTTTATGCTCACTGGTGCAGAAGGAAAACTCTTTTCTCCGCTAGCTTTTACCAAAACTGCAGCTCTGATTGCTGCTTTATTTGTCTCCTTATTTTTGATGCCTCCATTGGCTGCATTATTTTTCAAGAAAAGAATAATAAAAAAAACCACACATTATTTATGGAACGCACTACTCCTTATATTAGGTATTATCACATTAGCTTTTGGATATATCCTAGGAATGGTGTTTCTTGTTTTTGGGGTTGTTGGATTATGGCTTTGCTTTCGCGAAAGCAAAAAAAGAAATCCGAATAAGGTCGGTGAATCGCATTCTTTTTGGACCAAAATGAGTGCTCATCCCGAGATCATTAAAAGCAGCATTGCCGTTATAGCCCTACTAGTTATACTAGCCAATCATTGGCAGCCTCTAGGCAATGAACCATCTTTTATTCTTAATTTTCTTTTTGTCTCTGCCCTCTGTCTTGGTGTCGTTGGATTTTTTAGTTTTTTTAGAAAAAAATACACCCAACTGCTACAATGGACCCTCGAACACAAAGCGGCATTTTTACTCATCCCCACGACCATCATTGCACTAGGATTTTGGACTTGGTACAATACCGAACAAGAATTTATGCCTACCCTGGATGAAGGCACATTTCTTTTAATGCCCAGTTCTATGCCCCATGCTGGCATTGCCGAAAACAAAAGAGTCCTACAAGCACTTGACAAGGCGGTAGCAGCAATCCCAGAGATAGAAACAGTGGTAGGCAAAGCCGGGAGAGTAGCATCAGCTCTAGACCCTGCTCCTCTCTCTATGTATGAGAACATCATTCAATACAAACCAGAATATCGTATAGATAACGACGGGAATCGCATTCGGAATTGGCGATCGCATATCAAAACCCCTGACGATATCTGGTCAGAAATCATCAAAGCAACCGAATTACCAGGTGTGACCTCTGCTCCAAAACTACAACCCATCCAGACACGATTATTAATGCTTCAAACTGGTATGCGATCACCTATGGGCATCAAAATAAAAGGACAAAATCTAGAACAGCTTGCAGCATTTGGAACCCAATTAGCAACACTACTCCGCAATGTAGAAGGCATCAAAAAAGAAACAGTTTTTGCAGAACGTATCATCGGCAAACCGTATCTCACCATCGATATAGATCGAACAAAACTAATACAATATGGACTACGTATCGAAACTGTACAACAGCGTATCGAGATAGCCATGGGTGGAAAAACACTTACGCACATCATCAAAGGCCGAGAACGGTATGCTGTCCGTGTGCGCTACCCCATTGCACTACGTAGTACCCCAGACGCAATTGGCAACATTACGGTTCCCCTAAAAGAAGGTTCTATAGAACTTAGAGATTTGGCAACGATACGATATGAAAAAGGCCCTCAGGTAATCAAGAGTGAAGACACATTTTTGACCTCCTATGTCTTGTTTGACAAAACTCCAGATATTGCAGAGGGTACGGTAATCACAAGAACACAAAAAAAACTATCAGCTGCCATTACAGCCGGAACATTAGTCATCCCCAAGGGAGTTAGCTATACCTTTACAGGAACGTATGAGCATCAACTGCGCGCCACTAAGACCTTGTCATTTATCATTCCATTGGCGTTGTTAACCATCTTTTTGATTTTGTACCTACAATTCCGCTCTACCGCAATAACGTTCATGGTATTTGCAGGTATCGCCGTTGCGCTTGCAGGAGGGTTTATAGGTATTTGGTGCTATGAACAAAGTGCTTCTACCGACATCAATCTAAGCGTTGCCGTATGGGTCGGTTTTATTGCTCTATTTGGGATTGCTACGGATGATGGCGTCCTCATGGCAACGTATCTAAAACAGCGTTTCGAAAAAAAACTTCCTCAGGACAAAATAACTATCAGAAAATCTGTTATCGAAGCAGGAGAGAAACGAATCCGACCTTGTCTAATGACTACAGCAACTACTTTATTAGCACTGATCCCCGTAATGACATCAACTGGTCGAGGAAGTGCGATTATGATCCCCATGGCGATCCCTATCTTTGGAGGGATGCTAGTGGCATTAATTACATTATTCGTCGTACCGGTTTTATTTTGCTGGAAAGAAGAGATGAAAATTAGAAATAACTAAACGAGAATTGATAATTCTTTATTTTTGAAAAAAAGCTTAAAAAATGGTGATTACATATATCCGAAATAAAAAAGATCAACAATCCAACGGGTGCTATCCTAAAAATTTGCTCCTGATAGTATTTATATCATTGTTTTTTGGATCTACACCTACTAGAATTACTGCCCAAACGCTCCATGACTATCTCCAAGAAGCTCTTACAAATAATCCAGAATTAAAAGCTTTGGAATATACGTATGAAATAGCCAAAACAAAACCAGAAGAATTAAATGGATTAGGTGATACACGTTTCGGACTAGGGTATTTTGTAAGTGAACCAGAGACACGAACTGGAGCACAAAAAGCACGTTTTTCTATGCAACAAAAGCTTCCTATAATGGGGGTTGTTAGATCTCAAAAAAAAGAAGCACTCGCTGCTATTGCTGCCGAAAAAAACCGTTTGGAAATCACCAAACGCAAATTACTGTTACAACTCAAAAAAAACTATTACGAGCTATATGCCTTAAAAAGAAAAAGCCTCATTATCGAATCTCAAAAAAAACTACTAAAAAACTATCATGAAACTGCATTGAGTGCTTTAGAAAATAACAAAATCTCTGCTGTAGCAATACTGAAAATCAAAATTGCACAAAATAGCCTGCAACAAAAAGAAGAAATATTTAAAGGTGCGATTCTCAATACAGAAAAAGCATTCAATATATTGCTCAATCGCGATGGCTTTGAAGAATTAGTAATCCCCCAAAAATTAGCCATACCAGAAGAAGAACCTACTATGGCACTTGATGAAATCACCTACCATCCAGAAGCACTACAGTTTGACTATGCCGATACGATTGTAGAAAAAAAACGTAAAACAAATGCTCTAGAGCGCTTACCTTCATTTAGTATAGGTCTAGACTACGTCATTGTAGAAGAAAGACCTAACTTAGACTTTGATGACAACGGAAAGGATATTATTATGCCAATGATTTCATTTGCTGCACCTATTTTTTCTAAAAAACAACGCACCAAAGCCAAACAATATGGGTTAGCCCAAGAAGGGTTACAACAACAACGCAAACAGACAGAAAACATGCTATCCCAACGTCTAGAAACAGCAATTAATGATAGAATTACCGCAAGGATTGTGTATGATACGCAACGAAAAAACATCACCCAAACCAAACACGCAGAAGAAATGCTACTGACTAGTTACCAGACAGGAATCATTGATTTTGATGCGATTCTTGAACTTCAAGAAATGCTATTGGATTTTGAATTTGAACAAATAGAAAGCGTAAAAGAATATTTTATACAAACTGCAATTATTAATTACATGCTATAAAAAGCTTTTTTATAAAGTATTTATCGCGTGTACAAAAAATAAGAAAATGACAAAAATGAAAACAATAACAGCAAAAATCATCTTAACCAGTGCAATTCTAGGACTACTCATTGCTTGTGGCAATAACAAAAAACAACCCGAGCTACGTTCGGTATCCCATGAAAAAACAGCCACTACTACTGACGGAGATCTCAATGCTGTAGCCCAAAAAACTACAACTAGTTTTAAACAAAATGAGCTTGGCACTATCTACAACAACTATTTGGATGTAAAAGCTGCATTAGTCAATACCGACGCCACTACTGCCCAAGCAAAAGCTACAGTTATGGTCACAACACTCAAAGAAACCAAAGCTGACCAAAAAACACTTGTGGCTGCTCTTGCTATAGCTTCTAATAACGATATCAACAAGCAACGCGAATCATTTGAAGCACTCACAGAAGCTACAGAACTCCTTCTAAAAAATGCAATTTCATCTGGCGAAGTCTACAAACAGTATTGTCCTATGGCTTTTGATGGTAGAGGTGCTTCTTGGCTATCGGATTCTAAAGAAATTCGCAACCCTTATTTCGGAAATAAAATGCTCAAATGTGGCTTGGTCAAAGAGACCTTGAAATAGACAACACCACTGTAATCACACCTCCTATTACATCGCCAAATGACGTACACCTATCATATAACTGGAATGACCTGCAATGGTTGCAGGTCACATGTAGAAAAACAACTTAGAGATATCTCTGGAATATCTCATGCTACTGTAAACCTAGAAAAGGCAGAAGCAATCATTGAGATGCAAACTCCGATTTCTCTAAAGGAATTACAAGCATCTATAGCTTCTAAATACAAAATCACAACCAAAACAAAAGCAGCAGAGAAAAAAGTATCATCGTCGAATACTACAGTGATTAATAATACAGAAAAAACATCAATACAACAATTATATCCTTTGTTTTTGATCTTGAGCTATATCACCGTTGCTGCAGTGTTATTAAATAGAAAAACAGGCGATGTCTCTGGGTTCATGCTCGATTTTATGGGATTGTTTTATATCGTATTCAGTTTTTTCAAAATTCTGGGACTTCAAGGATTCCCAGACTCCTTCAAAATGTACGATCCCCTAGCCAAAGTAATCCCAGCATACGGATGGATATACCCTTTTATAGAAACAGCACTGGGTCTTTGTTTTTTGATGCGCTTTGAGATTACCACAGCTTTGATAACAACAATCATTATCCTTGGAATCACAACTATTGGCGTTGCCAAAACACTTTTGGATAAAAAAACCATACAATGCGCATGTCTTGGAACAGTACTCAAACTACCGATGACCAAAGCAACTATTATTGAGAATACCATTATGCTCGTAATGGCATTCTGGATGTTGTCATCCTATTATTTGGACAGATGAAAAATATACTAAAATACATACCAGCTCTAATACTAGGCTTATTACTAGGGTATCTTTTTTTTGGAAAAAAGACATCACAATCCGATATTGAGCATACGCAGAGTACACCTAAGAAGGAAACCCCTTGGACCTGTGCCATGCACCCTCAAGTCACACAAAATCAACCCGGAAAATGCCCCATCTGTGCAATGGACTTGACCCCTACTACCGATGCCCCCACAGAGCAACATCACCATCAAGTAACACTATCATCAAGAGCACAGGCTTTGGGTAATATTCAAACCACTGTAGTTGGATCCGCACCTACAAATGGAGGGCTCTTATCGCTCACTGGCGAAATTGTAGCAAACGAAAAAAGTAATGCTACACAAACAGCTCACTTTGCTGGTAGAATCGAAAAATTATATATCAACAGCACAGGGGAGCCCGTACGCAAAGGGCAATTACTAGCTCTAGTCTACTCCCCCGAGTTATTGGCATCACAACAAGAATTATTAACCGCATCGAAGATAAAAAACACTCAACCCAAGCTGTACGCTGCGGTTCGCAAAAAACTACAATTATGGAAACTATCTCCAGAACAAATTGACCAAATAGAACTCTCAGGAAAAGCGGAAGCAAATGTTAAAATCTATGCAAATGTCTCTGGAATCGTTTCGGAAAAACTAATTGAATCTGGTGATCATGTCAAGGAAGGGCATCCATTATTCAAAATTTCCAATTTTCAAACAGTTTGGGCTGTTTTTGACGTTTATGAATCGCAAATCCCACTTCTCGCCAAAGGACAACGAATTACTGTTCGTAATACGGCATATCCGAACTTAGAATTTCCGGCTACATTTTCTTTTATAGCTCCTGTATTGGACCCAAAAACCAGAACACTCAAAGCACGAGCCACATTAGACAATAGTGCATCACTCTGGAAACCTGGCATGTTTGTCTCTGCAAATATCCAGACAGAGACCACTACAAAGGAAGTAATTCGCATCCCTAAAACAGCAGTATTATGGACTGGAAAAGAATCTATCGTATACGTCAAACCGGATCACAACCAATCAGTATTCGAAATGCGAAAAGTTACTCTTGGAAAAACAACCGCACAGTTTTATGAAATCCTAAACGGCCTAAAAACTGGAGATATCGTGGTCACAAATGGTGCTTTTGTTGTAGATGCAGAGGCACAATTACAAGGCAAAAACAGTATGATGAATCCACATCTCTAACCAAAACCGTCAAGTACTATTATGCATAATATTATAAAGAGCACACTGATGGTTATCGTATTTTCTGTAATCACTATTTCTTGTAAGAACAAAGAAAAACAGCCGCACACCAATAACGTTACACCTACAAAAACAGTTGCTGCTGATAGCCTCTCTTTTGTCAAAAAACAACAGGAAAAAAAAGCAATCGCCCTAAAGAAAAAAGAAATCCAACGCCTAAAAATTCAACAATCCAAACGCAAAGCATTAGATACATTACCCCTAACAACCTTTGTAGATTTATCAGAATTATCGGATCATTTTGTTTTTGATTTGAAATATGCTACACAGGATAATTTCTTAAAGCAATCGGTCTATGACTGCCCTAAATGTTATGTTCGAGTGCCTACAGCCAAAGCTTTACTCAAAGCTAATAGTGTATTCATGAAAAAAGGGCGCCGTATCAAGTTTTTTGACTGCTATCGGCCTCACAGTGTACAAAAGAAGATGTGGAAGATTTTTCCCAATCCCCATTATTTGGCTAGACCTAGCAAAGGCTCTATCCATAACAAAGGAGGTGCTGTAGATATGACCTTGGTAGACAAAGCAGGTAATGAATTAGATATGGGGACAGGCTTTGATCACTTTGGGGAAGAAGCACATCATGCCTATACCTACCTACCTGATGAAGCATTAGAAAATCGCAAATACCTTAGAGAAACGATGAAAAAACATGGCTTTTGGACTATCCGTACAGAATGGTGGCATTATAACTATCGCGGTGCTTCCAAAAATACGTTGGCCGACTTTAAATGGAAGTGCGAATGATCATTACACCTTTCTCTAACAACGAATATTATAGCCTGAAAAAAATAATTACAGACTCATAATTAGCTTCTTTTTCTACTATTTTTTCACTAGAAAACGCAATCGGAGCCACGGCTGTGCTTAAATCTTATGGCTCAAACTAGCGAAAAGCAGTTCAATTACTTTGGTCTACAACTATATTTCAAGCGATATTATACCAAATTAGCTATATAACACCATTTATCCTTTGAATTTACTGGGATAAAATTTTCTTTTTTCGCCTCAGCTTCAGCATAAAAACAAACCATAACTACAGCTATGCTTGATGTTTCTGCTGAAGCTAAAACAAAAAAATCTTAATTTTTCTTTCCGGTAAATTCAAACAACAAATAGTATAATGTCGCTTATCGCCTTGTTCTTTTTCCATCTAAATGCCTTGTTCATATATTCCATAGCTAAGGTTATGTAATAGCATCACGGAGTTTTTACATAAAAAAATAACAGTGTCGTTGATACGAATTTATATACTAAATTATTATTCCCAAATAAAAAGCGGGACTCTCATAAGAAAATCCCGCTTTTTGCATTTGTATCGTGAATTAAAAAAAGTTTAAACCTCTTCTATACTCTAATTAAGATCCACACATCAGACAATCATCACCTTCACTTTCTTTGGATTGTGCAATAAGGGCCTTGAGCTCATCTGGTGATAATGAAGTCCCTTCTGGAGTTACTGGCTGCGGTTTTGGAGCCGTAGTAACACTTACTGCTTGGGCACTAGCAACTACTTGCTGTGGCTGCACTACCTGCTTTACCTCATTCTTTAGAGTAAACTTAATTGCATCTACAGCAGATTTTGTTCTCAAATAATACATTCCTGTTTTCAAGCCACTTTTCCAAGCATAAAAATGCATCGATGTAAGCTTAGACATCGTAGCCCCTTCCATAAACAAATTGAGTGATTGTGATTGATCAATAAAATACCCTCTCTGTCGAGACATATCTATGATATCCTTCATACTCATCTCCCATACTGTTTTATAGAGATCCTTTAGTTCTTGTGGGATAATATCAATCCCTTGTACAGATCCATTAGCACGCATGATTGCATCTTTTAGATCATCACTCCAAAGTCCTAATTTCACCAAATCTTCCAAAAGATGTTTATTAACAACAATAAACTCTCCAGAGAGCACACGACGTGTATAAATATTACTCGTATATGGCTCAAAAGCTTCGTTATTCCCCAAAATTTGTGACGTAGAAGCTGTTGGCATTGGCGCTACTAACAATGAGTTACGCACACCATTTTTGAGTACTTCTTTACGCAATTTTGCCCAGTCCCATCGTCCGCTAAGTTCTTCGTCTTTGATCCCCCATAGGTTATGCTGAAAATCACCTCTAGAGATTGGAGATCCTTCATAACTCTCATAGGCTCCCTCTGATTTGGCTAATTCCATAGAAGCTGTAACAGCGGCAAAATATAAGGTCTCGAAGATTTCCTGATTTAGTTTTTTTGCTTCATCGCTAGTAAATGGCATACGCAGCATAATAAAAGCATCTGCCAAGCCTTGGATACCCAATCCAATCGGACGATGACGGAAATTTGAATTTTCTGCTTCTTTTACAGGGTAATAATTGCGATCAATTACTGTATTTAGATTTTTGGTTACACGCTTAGTCACCCGAAAGAGTTCCTTGTGATCAAACTTGCCATTCTTAACAAACATAGGAATCGCTATAGAGGCTAAGTTACACACAGCCACTTCATCAGGGCTTGTATACTCCATAATTTCTGTACAGAGATTCGAAGAACGGATAGTTCCCAAATTCTGTTGATTGGATTTACGATTTGCTGCATCTTTATACAGCATATACGGGGTTCCAGTTTCTATTTGAGATTCTAGAATTTTTTCCCAAAGCTCTCGAGCTTTAATCGTTTTACGTCCTTTTCCTTCTGCTTCATACTTCAAATACTTCTCCTCAAAAGCCTCACTGTGTGTATCTGCCATTCCAGGACATTCGTTAGGACACATAAGCGTCCAATCTGCATCATCTTGAACACGTTTCATGAATAAATCAGGGATCCACATTGCAAAGAACAAATCACGAGCACGCATTTCTTCTTTTCCGTGATTCTTTTTCAGATCCAAGAAATCGAAAATATCTGCATGCCAAGGCTCTAAGTATATTGCAAAAGAACCTTTTCGCTTACCACCACCTTGATCAACGTACCGTGCTGTATCATTGAATACACGTAGCATCGGGACAATTCCATTCGAGGTACCATTGGTCCCCGAGATATATGAACCTGTTGCTCTCACATCATGAATAGACAATCCAATACCTCCTGCTGATTGTGATATTTTTGCAGTTTGTTTTAATGTATCATAAATCCCGTCAATACTATCCTCTTTCATTGTCAAGAGAAAACAAGAAGACATTTGCGGTTTTGGGGTTCCAGAATTAAATAAGGTCGGTGTTGCGTGAGTAAAGAATTTTTTGGACATCAACTCATAAGTCTCCAGAACAGCATCTAGATCTCCTAGATGGATACCAACAGCAACTCTCATTAACATATGCTGTGGACGTTCTGCTATTCTACCGTTCAATTTCAACAAATAAGAACGCTCTAAGGTTTTGAACCCAAAATAATCATAACTAAAATCACGATTGTAAATAATGGTAGAATCCAGCTTTTCTTTATTTTCCATTATTACAGCATACACTTCATCAGAGATCAATGGAGCATCTTTACCTGTTCTCGGATTTACATAGGTGTAGAGGTCTTTAACGACTTCCGAAAATACTTTTTTGGTATTTTTATGCAGGTTAGAAACCGAAATTCGGGCAGCAAGCTTTGCATAATCTGGATGCGCAATTGTCATAGTTGCTGCAATTTCTGCCGCCAAATTATCCAACTCACTTGTAGTAACACCATCATAGAGTCCCTCGATCACCCGCATAGCCACTTTTACAGGATCTACTAGTTCATTCAATCCATAGCACAATTTTTTTACTCGTGCTGTGATTTTGTCAAACATCATTGGCTCTTTATGGCCGTCTCTCTTTACTACATACATAATGCTTTTTGATTTTAATTATTTGAGATAAAAAGGAAAACTAGCTGGATCCTTTATAGCCCAAAATAGGTTATAGCAATGCACTCTTACACATTGCCCAAATTGGTAAAATGTCTATGTTTAACAGGGTTTTCCTGCAAAAAAGGAAGAGCCTTTGATAGGTCGCTCTCCGTAGATTTGTATACTACTAATGATCCGACTTAGAAGTCTTCATCAAAACTAATTTTATCTGATTTTGTATCGTTATTAAGAACACCTGCTTTTTGATATTCAGACACTCGTTTTTCAAAGAAATTAGTTTTTCCTTGTAACGATATCATGTCCATAAAATCAAATGGGTTTGCAGTACCATATTCTTTTTCGCACTCCAATTCTACTAACAATCTATCGGTAACAAACTCTAGATACTGCGTCATCAATACAGCATTCATCCCGATCAAACTTACAGGAAGCGATTCCGTGACAAATTCACGTTCTATATTCAGAGCATCTACGATAATCTCGCGAATACGCTCTTTGGATACTTTATTTATTAAATGATGATTATGCAAATGTACTGCAAAATCGCAATGCACTCCCTCATCTCTTGATATCAACTCATTAGAAAAGGTAAGCCCCGGCATAAGCCCGCGTTTTTTCAGCCAATAAATAGAGCAAAATGCTCCAGAAAAGAAAATACCTTCTACAGCTGCAAATGCGATAAGACGCTCTGCAAAAGAATCTGATTCTATCCATTTCAAGGCCCAATCTGCTTTCTTTTTAATTGCAGGAAAAACCTCTATTGCTCGGAATAATCGATCTTTCTCCTCTTCATCTTTTACATAGGTATCAATGAGCAGAGAATAGGTTTCTGAATGGATATTTTCCATCATAATTTGGAAACCATAGAAAAATTTAGCCTCGCTATACTGCACTTCATTGACAAAGTTCTCTGCCAAATTTTCATTTACAATTCCATCAGAGGCAGCAAAAAATGCTAAGATATGTTTGATAAAATAACGTTCATCATCACTAAGCTTCGTACTCCAATCAGTAATATCTTGATGCAAATCGATCTCTTCTGCAGTCCAAAAACTCGCCTCCATCTTTTTATACCATTGCCATATATCATCGTGTTTGATAGGAAATATCACAAATCGATCTTTATTTTCTGTTAAGATAGGTTCAACTGCGTTCATTTGGGTCTTGGTAAAATTAAAAATTTGGCGTATTATTTGCACGCTTCAAAAGCGCAGTACAAAGATCAAAAATTGTACGCAATATCCGGCTAAAAATTACCAAACGTTTTCAACAAAGTTTTCAACATGGCGGATAATTTACATGAACCTAGGACAAGTTAACAATAACAGTCAACTATCTGTAATACAGTGATTTAAGTTATTTTGGTTTTATAGATTAAACAATTGTTAATACTTCGCTGAACAGCTGTTTTTACACTTAGTAACACTGTTTTTAAGATCTTCATTGAAACACATACACACGATCAAAATCCATGCAATTTCTCTATCAACAAAAAAGTAAAATTACGGTTTTGCCATACAGTACAGTTATTCTTTCTGTAATTAATTAACCATTAAAAAAAGTGGGGTCATTTCTTTAATTCTAAAGCTACCTTCTCAAGCTCTGCATACCAATCCTCACCGAATTTTCGGACCAAAGCCTCTTTGATAAACTTATACACAGGAACCTGCAACTCTTTGCCAAGAGTACAAGCATCGTCACAGATTTGCCAGTGATGATAATTGACCGCAGAAAATTCTGAATACTCCTGTACACGAACAGGATACAAATGACAAGAAATAGGCTTCTTCCAATCTATCACTCCTTGATTATAAGCTTCCTCAATACCACACATTGCCGTTTGACGTTCGTCAAAAATCACATACGCACAATCTGCTCCATCAATCAACGGAGTTTCCCAATCACCATCTACTCCTTGGACATAAACACCTTGTTTTTCAATCGCATCAGCTCCTTCTGGCCTTAAAAAAGGCTTCACCTTCGTGTAAATACCTTCCAAAATACCTCTCTCTTCTTCTGTAACTGGCGCACCAGCCTCACCATCAACACAACAAGCACCTTTACAAGCACTGAGATTACAAACAAAATCTTTTTCGATAATATCCTCTGAAACTAAAGTTTTTCCTAATTGAAACATAAATATAGACAGGTATTCCCGTATGAAGTTTTTTTTCTTAATAAATTAGTAGCGCAAAGAAAACAGATTAAAAGAATACAGACAAATAAAGCATTACTTATTAATTCAAATCCACCTTTATCAACACTATCATCTTAATAAGGCAACTCAATTCTCACTTTCGATCAAAAAATCAAATCATTTTAACAAAAAACTCTGGCAAACCAAATAATGACATACCCACTAGTCTCTCTCAAAAAAACACCCTAAAAAAAGGATTAAAAGGTGACGCATAAATACTCTTCTGCTCATCATACAACAGATCATACCGCACCCCTATAGTTACACCACCTACCTGATAACCACCACCCAGAAATAAAGAAGGGTAGAAGTAAGAATCTGTGATATCACCAACAACAGTTTCTACAGTACGAGTAACACCAGTCTCTTCTAACTCGACAGACAACTGCAATCCTCTAAACGGAGTATATAATGATATCACACTGACACCATAAATATAGTCTTCAAAATTCAATCCATTATTGTATCCAAAATTAATACCGAGACCGGTACTGAATTTTTCATTGAACTGATAAATCGCAGATGGTGCAGCAACAACACTCGTTCTATTATTAGAAAAACTAAGACTGAGATTGCCTCCGAACCGCACTTTGGACCAAAAATCACCACTTGTCGTAGTTAGCTGTGCATTAGACTCGTATAACAATCCTGTAAAAATACAGCAAAAAAACATTAATATATTTTTAGCATATCGCTTATTCATTGTTAAAATCTTAAAAATTCGCTGTATAAATATAGATAATTCAACGGCAGGTCTTCTTTAATTATCGTATTTTTGTTAAGTTTTTGTCAATATTTTATTTTAAAAAAGACAACAGTACCCAAATTATGGATAAATATTCTTTCTTGAATGCTGCAAATACTGCTTTTTTTGCAGATTTGTATGAGCAATATATTGAAAACCCTGATAGCGTAGAACCTAGTTGGCGTGCGTTTTTTCAAGGGTTTGACTTTGGTTTAGAAAACGCTGACGGCGCTACAGAAACCATTTATGTAGAAAAAGAAATTTCTACATCGGCACCACCAATACCACAGAAGGTGCAAAAAGAGTTTCAGGTAGTCAAACTAATTGATAGTTATCGGACTCGCGGACACCTATTTACCAAAACAAATCCAGTACGAGAACGTAGACAATACAAGCCATCGCTTGCATTAGAAAATTTTGGATTGAGTCAGGCAGATCTTAATACCGTTTTTAACGCTGGAGAAATTCTCAATCTTGGAGCTACCACTCTAAGCAACATTATCGTTCACCTAGAGAATATCTATTGTGATGCCATCGGTGTTGAGTACATGTACATACGTAAACCAGAGGAAATCTCTTGGATCCAAAGCAAACTCAACGTTAATGATAATCATCCTATGTTTTCTGTAGATGACAAAAAGCATATTCTCAAAAAACTCAATGAAGCAGTTTCTTTTGAAAGCTTTTTGCACACCAAGTATGTCGGACAGAAGCGTTTTTCTCTAGAAGGAGGAGAGTCATTAATCCCTGCTTTAGACACCTTGGTAGAAAAAGCTGCTGATAAAGGTGTCAAAGAATTTGTTATGGGAATGGCACATCGTGGACGTCTGAGCACACTTACTAATATTTTTGGAAAAAGTGCCAAAGATATATTTAGTGAATTTGACGGCAAAGATTATGAAGAAGCTATTTTTGATGGTGATGTAAAATATCATTTGGGTTGGACTTCAAAAAGAAAAACCAATACAGGAAAGGCGATTAATATGAATATTGCGCCAAACCCATCGCATTTAGAAACCGTAGGTGCTGTAGTAGAAGGTATCACGAGAGCAAAACAAGATGCATCTTATCAAAACGATATTTCGCAAGTACTTCCTATTGTTGTTCACGGTGACGCCGCTATCGCAGGTCAGGGATTAGTCTACGAAGTAGTACAGATGGCTCAATTGGATGGCTACAAAACTGGAGGAACAATACATATAGTCGTAAATAATCAAATTGGTTTTACTACAAACTACCTAGACGCTCGATCATCTACATATTGTACAGATGTAGGTAAGGTAACGCTTTCACCTGTCTTGCATGTCAATGCCGATGACGTAGAAGCAGTCGTACATGCCACTTTATTTGCTCTAGACTTTAGAATGACCTTCAAACGTGATGTATTTATAGATTTATTAGGTTATAGAAAATACGGACATAATGAAGGAGATGAACCACGATTCACACAACCAAAATTATATAAAGCGATTGCCAAACATAAAAATCCACGAGATATTTATGCCGAAAAGTTAATCGCCGAAGGTATTATAGACTCCTCTTATGTCAAAGAATTAGAAAAGGGATATAAAGCTTCGCTAGAAGAAGACCTACAAGACTCCCGTAAAGAGGACAAAGTAGTGATCACACCTTTTATGCAAGACGAGTGGTCCGGCTTTGAACGTGTACAGGAAGATGAAATGATGAATGAGGTCAAAACAGCTTTTCCAAAAAAGGAATTGACCGCAATAGCCGAAGTTATCACCAAACTCCCTACAGACAAAAAATTCTTGCGCAAAATAGAACGTCTTATAGAAGCGAGACACAAAATGTTTTTTGAGACCGATAAATTGGACTGGGCAATGGGCGAAATGCTTGCTTACGGCTCCTTGCTCCAAGAAGGTTACGATGTGCGTTTGAGTGGTCAAGACGTAGAAAGAGGAACATTTTCTCACCGTCATGCGGTCATCAAAGTAGAAGATAGCGAAGAAGAGATTATGTTACTAAACAATCTCGAGGGAGACCAAGGACATTGTTATGTCTATAACTCTTTGCTATCAGAATATGGTGTTGTAGGATTTGATTACGGATATGCCATGGCTAGTCCAAAAACTCTGACTATCTGGGAGGCTCAATTTGGCGATTTCAGTAACGGAGCCCAAATCATGCTAGATCAATATATTTCTTCTGCAGAAGACAAGTGGAAACTACAAAATGGCTTAGTTATGCTTTTGCCACATGGTTACGAAGGACAAGGAGCAGAACACTCTTCTGCACGCATGGAACGCTATTTACAATTATGCGCCAAAGACAACATGTTTGTAGCTGATTGTACAACTCCAGCCAATCTATTCCACCTATTCCGTAGACAGATGAAGGCTAATTATCGTAAGCCTCTTATTGTTTTTACGCCTAAGAGTTTATTGAGACACCCAAAGGCAGTTTCTCCTTTAGCTGATTTTACGAATGGAAGTTTCCAGACACTAATCGATGATGAAAACGCCAAGGCTGCTTCGATAAAATCGTTGGTTTTTTGTACTGGTAAATTCTATTATGATCTATTAGAAGAACAAGAGAAACTAGACCGAAAAGATGTAGCATTGGTACGTATTGAACAATTGTTCCCGCTTCCTGCATCAGAAATGGATGCGGTTCTAAAAAAATACAAAAATGCCAAAGATATTGTCTGGGCACAAGAAGAACCGAAAAACATGGGAGCACTGAGTCATGTACTAACACATTATGACAAAGCACCGACATTCAGGTATGCGAGCAGAAGACCGTACGGAGCCCCTGCAGCAGGTAGCTCAACACGTTCTAAAAGACGTCATCAAGAAGTGATTGATTATGTTTTTGATCATACAAAAGACAATCAAAGACGATAATTTGATCACAGACAAAATTAAAAAATTTAATAAAATATCATAAACACACGTAAAAGACTCTTTTTGGAGTAAAACGTAAACAATAAGAATCAATTATGGCTTTAGAAATGAAAGTCCCATCACCGGGAGAATCTATCACCGAAGTAGAAATTGCACAATGGTTGGTAGAAGACGGGGATTATGTAACCAAAGATCAGCCAATCGCAGAAGTTGATAGTGATAAAGCAACACTAGAACTACCCGCAGAGGCCAGTGGTATTATTACTCTTCAGGCAGAAGAAGGAGATGCCGTTGCTGTAGGTCAGGTTGTATGTTTGATTGATACAGATGCAAAAGCTCCTGATGGAGATGCATCATCTAACGAAACTATTTCTGAGAAAGCTCCAGAACCTGTAGCTCCTCCAAAAGAAGTAGAAAAACCTGTAGCGGCAGCTCCCGAAAAAAGCACAACATACGCAACAGGCACTGCATCACCGGCTGCCAAAAAAGTTTTAGCAGAACGTGGTATTGATAGCGCATCCGTATCTGGAACAGGACGAGATGGTCGCATAACAAAATCAGATGCTATCGAAGCCAAACCATCTATGGGAACACCTGGACCAGGCAGTCGAGGAGAAGAACGCAAGAAACTGTCGATGTTACGTCGCAAAGTTGCGCAGCGTTTGGTTTCTGTAAAAAACGAAACAGCAATGCTCACCACTTTCAACGAAGTGGATATGCAACCTATATTTAACCTTCGTAAGGAGTATAAAGAAACTTTTAAAAGTAAACATGGAGTAGGCCTAGGGTTTATGTCATTTTTTACTTTGGCTTGTGTACGAGCACTAAAAATGTATCCAGCAGTTAATGCTATGATGGATGGTGACTATATGGTTTCCTACGACTTTCAGGATATTAGTATTGCAGTTTCTGGTCCAAAAGGACTTATGGTACCTGTAATCCGAAATGCCGAAAACTTGAGTTTCCGAGGTGTAGAATCCGAAGTAAAACGCTTGGCATTAAGAGCTAGAGATGGAAAAATTACGGTAGATGAAATGACAGGAGGAACTTTTACAATCACCAATGGTGGTGTATTTGGCTCTATGCTATCAACACCTATCATCAACCCTCCTCAAAGTGCTATATTAGGAATGCATAATATTGTAGAACGTCCAGTTGCTATTAATGGCAAAGTAGAAATACGCCCAATTATGTACGTAGCGCTATCATACGATCACAGGATCATTGATGGAAAAGAGTCTGTAGGGTTCTTGGTAGCTGTCAAAGAAGCTCTAGAAAACCCAGAAGAACTACTAATGAATAATACCATAAAAAAGGCTTTAGAGCTATAACAGAAAACTTGAAGTGATATTTAAAATTCACTTCGATGATAAAAAAAAAGCGCTATGACAATTAAAAATTGTTATAGCGCTTTTTTTCTATACAACACCAACAAGAAACTAGCATGCTAATCTTATCTCAATTTGAGTGTGCGACACCTTAAGCTATTACCATTTAAAAAATAGTTTCAAGCCAATAATTAGGTTTTTCCTACTCTTTTTTCGCTAAAAAATTAAATCATAGCTAAATTTTATAGCTCAAACTAATACCATTTATCCTTTGAATTTACTGGAATAAAATTTTCTTTTTTTTCGCCTCAGCTTCAGCATAAAAATAAACCATAACTACGGCTATGCTTGATGTTTCTACTGAAGCTGAAACAAAAAAATCTTAATTTTTCTTTCTGGTAAATTCAAACAACAAATGGTATAACGAAAAATAGTTCGATTATTTTAGTCGACAATTACATTTTAACTGGTATAATTTGGTACAATTCGGATACTATTTCTATTATATAAAAAACGCTTTGATTATAGTAGCTAGCATCAGCTAACATAATCAAAGCGTTTTATAGGCGTTTTAGAGCCACATAGGAACAATAATAACATCAAACACATGTACTTCTAATTTGACATTTCTTCCTATCCTAATATATAATTAATCTCTTTACAGCAACGGCTTTTTTACCATACACTTTTAAGACATAAGTTCCGTTTGCAACATCTCCAAAATCCAGATACTTTTCAGGCTCCAAGGAATCTATAGAAACTGTTTTTACAAGTGCTCCTCTCAACGTATATAAATTCACATATTGCAAATCATTATTATTAGCATTCGTTCTCAAATAAACATTGCCTTTACTAGGATTTGGATATAACACTAACTCTTTGGATAAATAATTATCCGAAACACCCAAACTAATATTTCTATCCTCAATAATAAACTGAGCTACTCCACTAGCACTTATAGCTATATCATCAGATGCTTCCTGAAGAATGGTAGCTATAAAAACATTCTCTTCTGGTTCCTGCTCCACATCTACAATAGTTTCTATATTCATACTTACACTACTTGTATTAGCAGGGATAACAATAGAATTCAACCCGCCTTTATAATCAATCCCAAACGCAGCTAATCCTCCATAATTGACAATGGACAATGCAATTGGAGACAATGAAGGAGTTGACACAGAAAAAACGAATACACCCGTATCCCCCTCTTTCACTCTATCTGCAGAAGTGCTTATAGAAATAACTCCAACGTAATCCTTGACATCTATAGTTATCAAGCCTCTACCTGTACTCTCAGATGACTCACTACTGTTTCCTGATATATCATCTACCTCTACTAGAATATGATGCCTCTGACCATCGATGGTTTCGAAGTCCAAAGAATTAGCTTCTTTTACCGTAATCATTCCTGTATCTGGATCTATATCAAACAAATCCTTACCTTCACCACCGACAATTCTCCAGTTTTGGAAGGCCGTATTCGACGCATCATCAACCTCTGGCACCCCTATGACATATCCAACTGGCGCATCTTCTCTCAAATCGAATGTTTGTGGATTGATAATAGGATTTGATGCATCAACATCATTGAACTCAAAACTACATCCCTCTTCTGACAATGCTCCATTTCCATAAAAATTACTACCAGCCCTATAATTTTCTGAGGACATAAAGAATGCAAGTAAGCTCTCTTTATTTCCTGATCGCTGTCCATCACATCTATATTGCCAATTTTGATTTCTCGAAGTAGAACTAAAGACATGAACCCCCATCACTAACCCAGGAGGTAACATCGTTAAAGTCCTTGATGTACGAATACCACGCTCATTATCCGCTGCCAAAATATCAGAACCTCTATTAAACATGTAAATAAAGCTCGGTACTGCTCCAGCGTTTTCTTGGTATACAATTATTTGATCGCCCTGTACGGAAAGACTAAAATTTCCACTTTTGGCTACAGTACCTATATTAGAAGAGATTTCATTAAGAGGATCTTCGATAATGACTTCTGTCAATGCCGGAACATCACTAGTTGCTGTCCACGTGATAGTTCCTTCTACCGCTGACCCGAAATCATTATTAGGAATATCCCATCCGTGATCTGTAAGTTTAATCTGACTATCCTTTTTAATATCAACAAATGTGATAAATGAAAAGGTCTGTGTGCCTGAAGCTGCATTAAATGTTGTTATCGCAATATCACCAGCTTCCAAATTTGTTTGTGCACACAAGGAACTTGTGCCCACTACTAAAAATAAAAACATCATGAGAGGGTATCGATATTTCATATCTATATATTTTACGTTTTTTGAACGCCAAATATACAAAAAAACCATCGCGAGCGACTATTTTTATTTTTTTTAATTTTATAAAATGTTGTTTACTAAACAATAAGAGTAAGTAAGATATAAAGATTAAGTAATATAGCAAAGACTGTACATACAACAATTATATAAGGAATTGATTTCATAGTTTTATGATTTTAAATAGCGTTTCTTCAAATATACTCACTAATACTTCTCATATTTAGGGGAAAAACCCCCATTTTTTAAAAGATTGATTAAGATCAAATATTTTGTTATCGTGAAAATACCACTTCAGTTCATAAAGAAAAGTTAAACTCACCATTTGAAAACATACAAAATCGACATAAACGTCATTTTTTTAGATAAAGATACTTTCTATCATAATCAATTATGGCTTTTGCACGTTTTAGAATGTCTGCACCTATAATACCATCCACAGGATCTGCATTATGCGCTGTTAGTGCATGATTAACATGGGTAAGATCAAACAACACCAGCGACACACGTTTTTTACACCAAACTCCAAGTTGCATACTATTGTTTTTGGAAAGTAATGTCTCCATATCTATCGCACCCGCTCCTGCTGCCTTAATAGCACTATCTTGAGTCACCAACCCAAACTTGTCCACAGCCTCGAACCCCACACATGAACTAGAAGCTCCAGTATCTAATATAAAAGTACCATCGACATTGTTGATAGTTGCTTTTATTTCTAAATGATTGGTTTTGGTAAAGGAAAATTTTATCCGAGAATATTCTTTTGTTTTTAAAAATGTATGAAGTGAGCTCATGAATAGATTGTGAAGTTTAAGACCATTTAAAAAAGAATTATAGGTTGACAATTTGCTCTCTCGACTATTTTTTCTCCAGCGCATTAAATCCCAGCCACTAGCTATACCCGAATAGCATCGCTCAAACTAGTGGAAATAGCTCCAATTATCCTAACCCTATAATTACATTATTAATCATATAAAGCCAAAATTTGAGGCAATTATACTACTACTGTAAAAGAAACCAAATCCCAGCTATACGATAGCATAACTTGGGGTTGGCTTTGCGATTGCATTATACAACTTGAATTCACGAAAATAGTCCAAATTCTTTTAGCATAAAAAAAAAGAATTTGCATCAACAGTTATGACTATCCCTACAAATCTCATTTTGCTGCAGTCTTAAATTTATTTAAAAAAGTCCAAAAGTATTGATTTTCTTGAAGGAGCAACCATTAACTCCTTTCCATTACTCAAAAGTACGCTACCTCCTTTTCCTTTTCGATACCGTGTAACACAACTAGTATTTACCAAAAAACTCTTATGGATTCGAGCAAACCCTTGTTCACTCAACATCTCCTCAAAATGCTTTAATGTTTTGCTTACCAGTTTTTCTGTATGCGTCAAAAATATTTTTGTATAATTATCATCTGCTTGACAATACAAAATTTTTGAAATCTCTAACACTTCAAAGCCATCCTGCGTAGGGATTGTTATCTTACCTTCGACGACCAAGGATTTTGGAGTCAAAACAATATTTTGTAGCGCTGACTCTCTTTCTTTGATATGTTCAATATGACGTACTGCCTTGATCAAATCGTCAATAGCGATAGGTTTGAGTAAATAATAGGTAGCCTGTGCATTGAGCGCATCCACGGCATACTGATCATAAGCCGTTACAAAAACCGTTTCAAAGGAGCGTTCTGGCACTTGATCTAATAAATCAAATGCATTCCCATAAGGCATTTCTACATCTAGAAATACGATATCTGGTTCGTGGATTTGGAGAAGCTCTAGTGTTTTTGCAACACTACCTGCTTCGCCAAGAACCTGTACTTGGGGACAGTATTTCTTCAAATAATTGTGTAAAATTGCTCGGCTATTAGCCTCATCATCTACAATTAGTGCGGTTATGGTTATCATTATGGATTTAGAAAATTATAGTTGTTTTTTTAGGATCAATGTAACTCGAGTACCAATACCATGCGCATCCCCATCTTCGATAGCCACCTGGATACAGTCTTTATACATTTCATTCAGGATACGAATTCTATTCTGGATATTACTCATCCCCTTTGATTCTTGTTTTTTTTGATGTACAGTTTTCAAAGATTTTGATTTTGTTCTACCAATCCCATTATCCACAACCTGTATCTTTATGCCATCTTTTTCTATAAAATTTTCAAATTTAATCTTTAAAAAACCTTTCTCCTCTTTATAGCGCAATCCATGCCACACAGCGTTTTCTACATACGGTTGCAATAACATCGGCGGGATTTGATATGATTTTATAGGAATTTGTGGGTCTACTTCAATTTCGTAATCAAATTTATCTTGAAATCGGAAATGTTCTAACTGTACATAACGCTCCAAAAGAGTAATTTCTTTCTCTAAAGGTATAAAATCCTGTTCACTATTCTCTAAAACCGATCGCATTAATAATGAAAAGTCGGTAAGGTACTTATTCGCTGCTCGTTCATCACTAGTAGCGATAAAAGTGTTTACAGAATTAAGTGCATTAAAAATAAAATGGGGGTTCATCTGCGAGCGCAACGATTTTAGAGCCAACACATTATTTGCGTTACGCTGTTGCCTCATGTTACGATACATCAGGTACCCTGCAAATAACATCAACAAACTTAGTATCACAAGAGCATAGATCACCAACTGCTGTTGAAAACTCCGTTGCTGTGACAACTCTTGAGATGTATATGCCAACTTATACCTGCTTTCATTCAGTTCTCGATCCTTTTCTAGACTTGTGATACGGTTTTGTTTATCAATTAACTGTCTGCTAAAGCGAGCTGCTTGAGAAATTTCTTGTTCTTTTTGAATATACAGTTTATCAATAATGATTTCATAATTTTCAAAAGCCTCTGCAGCCTTTTTGAGCGCTCCTTTTTGACGATACACTTCTCCTAACTTCCTTGTGGCATCTTTTTGCACTACCAAATCATTTTTTGCCTCGGACAATTTGATACTTTCTTCAAGAAAACTAACCGCCTGATCCAAATTTTGTTGGGCGGCAAAAGCTCTTGCTATTTTATAATTCTGTACCTGGGGCGAAATAGCATTTACAGAATACTGATCGTTACGTACAACTTTACTTATCGAATCTTTTATTACTTCTTGCTGCCGTACCTCTTCAACAACTTCGATATCCTCTAATGCAGCTTTACGCATAACAATTTCTTTATCAAAACTATTATTTTTGTTATAGAAATCAGCTGCTTTATTCTTCTGCAATGCTGCTGTTTTTTTGTCCTGTCTATTTGCTAATATCAACGACTGATCGTAATATTTGTTTGCCTTTACTAAATCTCCCTGTAACTCGTAGACCTCTGCAACCTTGGTTTGCAGGTTGATTGTTTGATCATTTTCCTTTCTGCCTTCTGCTATCGCTAGTGCTTTTTCATAATTTCTTATCGCTTCTGGGTATTTTGTCAATCCTCTATAAGCATCACCCAAGCCTTCGTATACACCAATTTTATAAGGCGCTTGTAATCTACCCCTATCAAAAGACTGAAAGGTCCTAAGTGCTTGCTCAAATGCCTTCTCTTCTATCTGCACCTCTCCTAATTTGATCATCACTTCTGAAGTACTATAATACCCTGCACTGGTCTCGTAATTACTTGCTGCCAAATCAGGTTGTTTCCAATACCGATACACATCACCCAATAGCTCATACAAAGCAGCCTTCTTATACACTGCATTATTTGTATTATCATCCACCAACTCCAATGCAGCAGCAATGTATTCTATACTTTTTGCTGCATCCGTTTTGAGTGCTTGTTGCGCTTCTTTTAGCTTTAGTTCATATCGCATTCCTATCTTATCCGATGATGTTGCTATAGCCTTGGAACTAGACTTCTTTTTGTCCTTCTGTTTCTTATGTGAACCTGACTCTTTTTCAGCTTCTTCTACCAGAACATCGATTCGTTGACCATCCTTGATGGTATAATAAATGGTTTCAAAATCATTATGCGATATAATAAGTTCTTCCCCAATCACAGCTTTGATCGCAAACCTACCATCAATATCTGTTGTCGTGCTTGTCCCCCCTGTTATGCGAATCCCAACATCACTTATAGGTTCGTAACTTTTTTTTTCTTTCACGGACCCCTTGATTAACACCTGAGGCCCCACCTCTAGCTGCCCCATCAATACTATAGGACAAATAAAACTGATAAGTACTATGATTTTTTGTAGCTGTCTCATTCATTAAACATATTCAGCAGATGCCAGTAGCATGGTCTACACGATACTATACTATTTTCAATTTTGCCTTAGCACCTAATAATTCAAATATCACTATATAAAACATTTTTTACACTCAAGAAGAAAACAACATCCTGTTTTGTAGTACCACGTATCTCTAAATAGAAGCGGAATAAATAGTATGATTCTATTTCTTGATAAACTTACTTTATTTTAATGGGATACTAAAATGACCATTACTCGAAATTACATCAAAATCAAGACCTTCTTTCGCAACACTCCAGCCTCCCTACTTCACAAAAAGCGTTCCCTCAATGAAACACACTATTGACTCATCCTTGTTTTTTCTTGCAGAAACATCTTTATAGGTTTATGGAATAGAAATCTAAAACTACTATTATGAAAACCTTTATATTCTTACTCACCACTATACTATGTAGTATCAACACATCTTGCAAAGAACAAAAAACTACTGATACGCTCGCCGCGTACACCCCCACTCCCCGACAATTGACCACCAAAAGAACTGCTCCGGACACCAAAAACATCCAAGTAGCACTCCTTTTGGACACTAGTAATAGTATGGACGGGCTAATTAATCAAGCCAAAGCACAACTCTGGAAGATTGTAAATGAGCTCTCGTATGCAAAATGCGGAACATCCAAAATCAAACTACAAATCGCCCTCTATGAATATGGTAATGACGCGCTCAATGCCAGAGAAGGTTTTATACGACAGGTCTTACCATTCTCTGATGATCTAGATGAAATATCCCAACAACTTTTTGCCCTACGCACCAATGGGGGTAATGAATTTTGTGGTAAAGTAATAGCTACCAGCTTAAGGCAATTAAATTGGAAGAAAGAGACCGACCACTTAAAATTAATTTTTATTGCAGGAAATGAATCTTTTACACAAGGTAGCATAAACTACAAGGACGCAACTACAGATGCCGTAGAAAAAGACATCACGGTAAACACTATTTTTTGCGGAGCCTATAATCAAGGAATTACTGCTCACTGGAAAGATGGAGCGATCCGTACTGGTGGAGAATACAGCGCTATTGATCATACTATCGCCACTAGACATATGGACACACCCTACGACGATGAAATACTAAAATGGAACAAAAAACTAAACAACACCTATGTTCAGTATGGTTCTAAAGGGATGCAAAAAATGAAAATGCAAGCTGCGCAAGATGTAAATGCTCAATCCCATAGTAAAGGAAATGCTGTAAGTCGAGCCATTAGCAAAAGCTCTAATTTTTATACAAATAAAAGCTGGGATCTTGTGGATGCCGTTGCAGAAGTCGATGAAGAAGAAATCGAAGATGTTATAAAAAACATTAAACCTACTGCACTATCAGAAGAACTACAAGACAAGTCTCCATCTGCACTAAAACAACATATTACTATCAAAAAAAATGAACGTCTTGCAATACACAAAGAAATCAAAAATCTCCAAGCACTACGCAATAAATATATTGCTCAGAACAGCAAGAAAGAAGAGGGGAACCTAGAAAAATCTCTTATCAATGCCATCAAAATTCAAGGAAAGAAAAAATCATTCCAATGGAACGAGTACGAATAGGACACTCAAAGCCAATAGCCAAAAAAACTCTAGGGGTACTATCATTTATCCTTTGAATTTACTGGGATAAAATCTTAATTTTTATTTTCGGTAAATCCAAACAACAAATAGTATAACTCAAAACTAGGCAACACCTTTTTTTCTTAAGTTATCCCTGTATAAATTGATCTTTTTTTGTTTAAGAAAAAGGTCAATTTATACAGGGAATCAAACTTTGTCGTACCTAAAACAATCAATCGCATGATCATTGACCATTCCTACTGCCTGCATAAAGGCGTATACAATAGTAGATCCTACAAATTTGAAACCTCTTTTTTTCAAATCTTTGCTAATCTTATCTGACAAAGGTGTGTTTGCTGGACATTCTTTATAATGATTCCAAGCATTCTTGATAGGTTTCCCTTCCACAAAGCCCCATATATATTCACTAAAACTTCCGAATTCTTGCTGAGTCCGGATAAATGCCTGTGCATTGGACACCGTAGCATTCACTTTTAATCGATTCCGAATAATTCCGGCATCTTGCAACAAAGCTTCTTTTTTGGTTTCTGTGTAATTGGCGATGATTTTGTAATCAAAATGATCAAAAGCCAAGCGAAAATTTTCTCGCTTACGCAAAATAGTAATCCAACTCAACCCAGCCTGAAAGGTTTCCAAAATCAAAAACTCAAAAAGTAAATCATCATTATATAATGGGGTTCCCCATTCATTATCATGATAATTCTCATACAAGGTATCACCTTGACACCAACCACAACGATGTTTTGTCATTATACGTTACTTTTTTGATTTACAATATTTATCCTATGAATTTACTAGGATAAAATCTCAATTTTCATTTCCGGTAAATTCAAACAACAAATGGTATAATTGCGCCTGTTCAATTGTTCCAAAAATATTTTATCTCTAAAAATAGTAAGTTTTCAAGATATAACACGTCCAAGTACTCAATACTAAGAAAATTATTATGGATACTACAGCTACCAAAACTACAATCCCTACCACAACACTTATAGAACAAGGAATAGAAAGTGGGCAAACATATCAAGACTACCGCAATCTGGTAAGTCAATTAGTTGCTGATGGAAAAACTACAGGCGTAGAACAGCGAGAAGATTTGATTGATTACACTGTACTCAATGATCGTAGAATGAAGCGTTGGGACAAGACTATAAAAATCACTCCAGAAGCCAGTGCAAAAATTGCTGCTACTACACAAAAAATAACTTGGGTAGTACTCACTGAGAGTTGGTGTGGTGATGCTGCACATATAACTCCAGTACTCCAAAAGATAGCGGCGCTTACTCCAAATATAGAACTTCGTATAGTATTACGAGATACTAATGAGGAATTGATGGATCAATTCTTAACTAATGGAGGACGATCTATCCCAAAACTTATTGGATATGATACAGCTACCAAAGAAGTCAAATACACGTGGGGACCACGACCTTCTGAAGCAGCTCAACTAGTAAAAGAATATAAAGCAGCACACGGCAAGTTGGATCCTGAATTCAAAGAAAGTCTTCAAAAGTGGTACAACACCAATAAAGGGCAAGCTATTATTTCAGATTTTCTAGAATTGCTTTAGTAATTAAATAAGTAGGTAATAGAACCTAATTGTTGTGCGCGATCTGAAACATCAAATTGCGCTCGGTTTGCATACTTTAAAGCACTATCATGCAAACAACCATTATTAGAGTTAGAAGCCGCCGTATTAATCTCAGAACGAATTACGTGTCCGTGATTATTAACAACAATATTGACAACAATTTTACCCCTATTACTGCAAGTATATACTGGGTTAGGTAACTTAGAAGCTTTTCGTTTAACTAAACTATAACTGATTGAGCTATCATGATTGGCCGATTCTTTTATAGTCGTTTTCGCTTTTTCGTTACCTTTCCCTCTTGTGTTATCATCTTTTTTTTCTTCGGTTGTTTTTTCTGCAATATCCTCTGTACCCGACTCACTATCTGCAGATTCACTTACAGACTTTGAACCAGCACTTAACTTCTGATTCAATTCTGACAATCGCTGCTCAAATGCCTCTTGATCCATTTTTGTCTCATGATTAAAAGCTTGATGCGTTTTTGTAATCGCAGAAACCACCTTTGATTCGAGGATTGGCTCTGGAATTTCTTCTGGAATCTGTTCCGCCAAATAATCCATCGCTTGCAGCTCTAACAAAAGTTCTTTTTGCGATTCGGATTGATTCGATAAGGCTATATTATGTAATGACAATACAAATAACGCCATAAAGAGTGTTGCAATGATCAACGCTTTATGCTTGTCAAAAAAATCATTCATAGTTAACAAAGGTTAGCAAAAACAGAGATAATTTTGTCAAAAAAACTAATCCGAAATATCTTCGTTGCGTAGTTGCATTTCAAACATTTTGGGTGTTACTGCATCTATAACGTTGTTATCACCTATTTTAGTACGTCTCAGTACTGATAGATACGCACCACTTTGTAATTCTTTTCCCAAGTCATGCGCTATAGAACGTATATAAGTTCCCTTGCTACAGACAATCCTAAAATCAACATTTGGCATATGAATTCCAGTGATTTCGAATTCCTGTATCGTTACAGTTCTTGCATTGATTACAACCTCTTCTCCTGCACGCGCATACTCATAAAGCCGTTTTCCATCTTTTTTGAGCGCCGAGAAGACCGGAGGACATTGCTGGATCTCTCCAGTTAATCCTTGCACTGCACTTTTAATAGTTTCTTCTGTAATATGAGCCGTATCAAAAGTTTGATCTATTTCTGTTTCTAGATCATACGATGGTCTGGTAGCTCCTAATGTAATGGTTCCCGTATACTCCTTTACTTGCCCTTGCAGTTCTGCTATACGCTTGGTGAATTTTCCGGTACAAATCACCAACAAACCCGTAGCCAAAGGATCTAATGTTCCTGCATGACCAACTTTTATCTTTTTGATATTAAACTGCTTACGTATCAACCAACGTAATTTGTTTACCACCTGGAATGAGGTCCATTCTAGGGGTTTGTCGATCAATAAAATCTGTCCACTTTTATAGTCCTCTCCTTCTAGCATCTTCCTAATTAAAATATCCCAAAACAATAGCAATCACACCCACAACGAGACAATATATCGCAAAATAAGAAAGCTTACTCTTTTTGACAATAGCAATCATCCAAGTACATGCGGCTAATCCAGCCAAGAAGGCAGCAATAAAACCAGCAAGCATCGGTACGGTATTCCCTGAACTTATAGTAAGCTCCCCTCCCAAAAGATCCTTGGCAATTTTGCCAAAGATTAAAGGAATCACCATCAAAAAAGAAAAACGAGCTGCTTTGGTCTTGTCGTTCCCCAACAAAACTGACGTAGAAATCGTTGCTCCGCTACGTGATATCCCAGGCAGCATCGCAATTGCTTGGGCAACTCCGATGACAAATGCATTTTGATAATTCACCGGTTTTTGAGTATCTTTTGCTTTGGAAGCCATCCAAAGTAATACGGCCGTAATTAATAACATGAAACCAACAAAAGCCACATTACCTCCAAAAAGCTGCTCTAATTCATCTTCCAAAAACAGACCAATACCTACTGCAGGTAACATGGAGAGAATGATTTTTGCAGAAAACTGTGTTTCTTCATTCCACTGAAACTGCAATAGTCCTTTGAGAATATCCCAAATATCTTTTCTGAAGACAATGATAGTACTCAATGCTGTGGCAAAATGTAAAACTACGGTAAAAAGCAAAGATTCCTCTGGAATACTATCGTCCCCTAACAGTGCTTTTCCTAATTCGAGGTGACCACTAGAAGAGACTGGAAGAAATTCAGTCAATCCCTGAATAATTCCTAATATAATTGCATCAATAAGATCCATTAAACGGGTATATATAAATTATTTTTTTGAGTTTTCTGAACTATCCGGATTGAGTAAAATTGCGTAAACTTCGATCCCAAAACCTATCAAAACTAAAGTAGGAGCCAAACGTATACGTCTAAAACTATATATTTCTGGATTAAACACATTTGGATCATCACTACCGCCACCTGCCATAAGTGTAAAACCTAAAGCAATAACAGCTAATCCAATTCCCATCATTATATAATTCTTCTTTCCAAACACAAAATCTCCTTTGAATTTGAAATTATTTGTGATCTTCTTTTTGTTTTCCATATATTTTTTTGCCTTAGCTTATTTTAAGTATTCACTATTTATAGCAGATATAATCACTATAGTACATTGTCTTTTTTATTCTACTTTTTATCTTTTCTTAATTCATAGTGCCGATAAGAAGTGCGAAAAAAGGCTATTTTTTGCCAAAATCAAAAAGGTTTACACCACTTTTAAATAACAAAAAAAACACATCCATTTATTTTTCCATCATTCCGAGCTACAAATAACCTCAACACAAACTCTAACTTAGAATTCTAGTAATACAGCTCGTCTGTTTGCAAATTCAAGAAACGTTGCGTAGCGATGTATGTACTGATCCATGTAATAACAATACCCATCAATAAAATTCCAACAAATAGTATCGTAATTAAGACAGTATCACTGATAAGCCCAAGTTCGGGAAAGGTTTTGTCTAAATAGTATAACACCACTCCCATACCCGCCATTGCTACTAGTGCTCCAATGATCCCCAGCTGCACACTCTTGCCTACAAAAGGTCTTCTAATAAATTTTTTGGTAGCTCCCACCATCTGCATTGTCTTAATAATAAAACGCTTAGAATACACTGAAAGTCGAATAGAACTATTAATTAGTAATACTGCTATAAAGGTAAACAGTGCACTGATGATCAAAATCCAAAAGCTAATTCGTTTAATATTATCATTTAACAATGCAATCAAGGGTTTGTCATAAGTAACCTCGTCTACAAAATCCTTTTTGGTCAAATCTGCAGAGATTTCAGCTACTTTTTCTGGAGCTACAAAGTCCGCTTTGAGATACACATCAATAGAATTTTGCAGTGGATTATAGCCCAAAAATTCTAAGAAATTCTCTCCGATGGCAGCACTATGCTCCTCTGCTGCTTGATCTTTGGAAACATAGGTTGCAGATCGTGTAGACTCTGCCATAGTCAATGATTTTTGTAGCTGTTTTACCTCTACCTCTTTTGCACTATCCTTTAAATAAATAGTCAACGCTATTTTTTCCTTAAAATGATCTGCTACCTTTTTGGTATTCAACACCAACAAACCCAACACCCCTAATAGAAACAACACTAACGAAATACTAATTACTACCGAAAAATAGGAAGAAATCAATCTACGTTTTTGGTATTTTTCAAAAGAAGTACTCATCTATAATTTATTTTTTATATCCATCAGTGAGTTACAGTCACAAAACTACAACACAGCAAATCCTCTACTATATCTAACTCGGATACCTATCAAATAGTATCATATCCTGCTTTCTTTGAAGTGATCATTTTTTTCAATGCTTCAAGTCTTAGCAAATATAAAACAGAAAATTAGAAGTTAACACTATCCGCAATAAATTATGGATTTATCTAGGCATTAAAAATAGAATTACCCCTGTCTTATCCAATTTGCAGACCGCAAAACACCGAAAAAACTAGTACCCCTATTTTACAACTGACCTCCACCACCACGCCATCATACTATAAAGCTATTCCCAAACACACAATACACCTCGTACAACACCACCCAATTAAGCTCCCATTTCGAACACGAATCACAAAACACATTATCACACGATTAACTTATGCAAAAAATTAAGAAAACTTTAACTACTACTTAAATTAACATAATTTTAAGCCATTATGTCAAAAAAATAATTTTTAAAAATCTGTTGCGCTGCATACTAGACAAATTTTCTGTTTGTTAACAAACAAATTAAACGAAAACGTTATATTTCATTTTGTATTCAAATAATAATAATTATTCAATCATTTAGTTATAATTAAACACAAATCAAAACAAATAGACATGAAAACAATCATTTTTAAAACAAAAAAACTAAGCGCTACACTATTATTAGCAATTGCAATCTCTTGTTCAACCGAAGAAGATCTCAAAAACACTCAGAGCGTATCTAATACCTCTACTCAAGAAAAGAAGGTAGAAGACAGTAACTCCATTTGTGACCAAGAAAATGGAATCAACCCAACTTCTTCACTAGACAACTCTCAAAACGAAAGGCTCTATTTATATAAAGACCTCGGTTTTGATCTCACTAAAGAACCTGACCTCAATGAAGCTGGTAATAATCAAATCGATAGAATCTTAGATGACAGGACCTGCGCCTATAATTACGCTCAGACTGAGGCAATGTATAATAACGGCAATACAACTTCTACAGGAAAATTTGGTCAATACAGGATTAAAGCTGGCTCTAACAACAAGGACGACCTTCAACCAAGAATAGAACGTGCTACGCAACCAATTAAGGATACTGACCTTGTACCTAGTTCTAGTGTAACGTTCAATGGTGATGTTGTAATTAAATCTGTTGGATTCAATGAGGAACTAGCCTCTGACCCTACTCAATTCAACGACAGAAATGGCACATATATAGCACAAGCCAAAGGCACAGATTCTGTTTCCATAAATGCCAGAAAAATGAATCCTAATGTACCAAAAGATCCTGCGATAGCGCTAATCTTAGTAAAGCCATCTACTCAAGATCAGTCTAAGTTTAAATTCTATCTAGAAATGGTCAACAAACGCGGAGGAGTTGGTGCAAAGGAAAGAGCTATAATAGATCTAAAATTTGAATGTGACAGGGATGATCTCATAGGAGTACAGTTCATAAACCAGGTCGAAAACGGTACGCACGAAATAGTCGTAAACTTAAAAAACAAAAGTAAGAATGAACCCGTATCAAGCAATACTTTTGACGTACCAAATCCTGAAGCAGCAGAATCTATTAAAATACGTTATGGTGCGTATAGATGTCATTTTGGAGAAGCTGAGATCTTATGGAAAAATGTCTCTGTAGAAAACAAGAAATCCTAATAACTAAAGTAGGCCTACCAACTGGTTTAATAATAAGCTATAAGTGCATTTGATTACAGACAAATTATTTTCTGTAGACATACGTATCGTTGCTAATATCAAATTAGATAAATGTCGTATATCGACTTGTTCTTTTCACATCTAAATGCCTTGTAAATACACTCCATAGCTAATGCTATGCAATAGAATTACGCTGTTTTTACATAAAAAAAGAACAATGTCATTAATACGAATTTATACAGCTAAATTGTATAATTCTTATTATAGCGAAACCATGGTTATAATACCATTTATCCTTTGAATTTACTGAGATAAAATTTTACTTTTTCTTTCTGGTAAATTCAAACGACAAATGGCATAAATTAGCCCTCAATTGATCGAAAAATCAAAATCTTATTAGGTAGACAAACTTTGTCACGGGAAAGATCGTGGAGTACAAGACCAGAGCCATTTTATGCTCTGGTTTTTCTTGTTAGCTCTAAAAAAAAACGAAATTTCGGAGCCTATCTATTTGTTATACTAAATAGCATTCCCTATTCCTACGAGAACCACAGACATCAAAATAACCACAATCCCCGAGGCAATTGTCCATTTGGTCTTTTTGGCAACTCCACTCCATTCTTTGCGATAGACTCCCCAAAGATTAGCAGTCAAAATAATAGTAGACATATGTAAGATCCATGAACTGGCACCATTCCCCAATTTACTCTCTCCCATTCCATAAAAAAAGAATTGCAAAAACCATATCGTTCCTGCCAAGGACGAAAACAACATATTTCTTGAAATTGGTGTTTTAGTGTTTGTAAAATCTTGATAAGACTTGTTTTTGAGACTCAATACAGTTGTCCATACTAGATTAGACACTAATCCACCCCAAAGAATCACTACAAAGGTGACATTATTTTGATACAAAGGATCAAAGCCTAGATCAACAGCCGCATCTGCTAATGGTTTTCCTGCCTCTATTCCAAAACTAAAAAAAGAACTTAATATCCCAGACAGCACTGCTACAATCAACCCTTTTGCCAGATTAAACTCCGAAACACTTTTCTTTTTTTCTTCATCAGACAACTCCTTTTCTTTCAAAACCCCTGCTTTTCCGCATACAGCAATACCTATAACACAAACCAAAACCCCCAGTAACACAATTTGACCTCCGGAACTCCCTAACATATCTGTAAAAGACACTTTTCCTTCTTCTGGTTTTATATTATAGTAGACCGAAGGGACTATTGCCCCAAAGGCAGCGCAGAAACCCAAGACTACAGAATTCCCAAGTGACATTCCCAAATATCGCACACCAAGTCCATAAGACAAACCACCCACTCCCCAAAGCAATCCCATTATAAAAGTAAAAAACAAGACACTACTGGAGCTTTCTGCTATAATATTTGCAAACCCTGGCACTGTTAACCAAGCCGCAATAGGTGGCACAATAAGCCAAGACATAACGCCCCCCACCATCCAATAGGTTTCCCACGCCCATCCTTTGACTCTATTATATGGCATATAAAAACTACCGGCCGCAATGCCTCCTATCGAATGAAATAACACTCCTAATATTGCTTGCATACTTTATTTATTTAACATTCTTTAGTTACAAAAATGACTCTAACAAATCTTTACCACATTCAAATCCAACAGCCTACCTAGTTTATCAATTTTTTTTGCAATATGCCCGACCCCAATTGCACAATGATGTGCAGGACCTTGTTTTGACCACTCGTTCATAAATGCACGAGCCCCTATAGAGAAACGATAACGGCTATTCGTATTTCCGATTTGCAGTGTAGGACCTTCTACAGACATTCCTTCTGCCACTAACAAAAACACTTCATCACTCCCTTCTACTACTGACAATAAGGTCACTGGACCATGCTGTACCGTCATTTGTATAGACAAGCCTTTTCCCGGTTTGCCATGGTACACCGGCAAAGGCACCAATTGCACATTTCCTTCTGCAATGGCAAAATGAGCCGGTCCGTCATGTCCTAACATAATAATATCATCCTTAAAATCCATTGCATAGAATTCGGAAAACGATCCCCCTACACCAAAAGCATCCATAATTTTCATTGCTTGAGCATTTTTTACCTCATACTCGCCTGCAACAGGTACATTTTTGCCTGTAAGCAATGTATTTCCTGCAATAACTGAAGTTACAATGTTTTCATATTCGTTTGCTGTTTCTCCCTCATAGTAATATGCCAGCGACCCTAAGTTGTGATGAGACACTAATTTATCCAACGCTACCGATGTTTTGGCAGCACGTTTTATTTCTTCTTCCTCACAAGCAGCAACTACCTCAAAGGTGGTATAAAACTCTTTGATTTTCTCACGTACTTCGGCATCCGTAGCCTGATCTCTGTATTTTTTTAGTTCGCACATTTCTACGATTTCGATATGGGTTCCGAATGCGACTGATTGTTTGGTCAAATCCGAATACACATCAAGCATGCCGCCATAGTAATGCCCTAGAACCCCCAAACGATTCGTACTCATCACAGCAGCAACCGTAGCTGCGTCAATCCAATCCTGAATATCATCCCAAACCAATTGCTCTCCGAGGTATCCAGTAACAAACTCATAGGCTATTCTAGCACGATTAAACACATTTGCCAATTCGGGAACCGAACAAGCCTGACAATGAGCGAGCCACTCTCCGGTCATAAGCCCTCTATCTCCTAATTGATTAAATTTCTCATAATCAATTGCAGCCACAGGCTGAATGTTTAGTATTATTAGCGGACACTTTAACTTTTGAGCTATAGGTAATACCGTTGAAGACAAGGCGTATGTCGAAACATACAAAAACACCATTGCTACATCCTCAGTTTTCAATAAATCTGCTGTGACCCGTGCTTTCTCAGGCGAATCTACCAATCCCGCATTGACAACCTCTGCTCCAAACTCACTCATTTTATCCGCGATTTGCTCTTGATACCCCTCCAAGCGTTCTAGCAAACCATCGAACTGCGGCCAGTATGTATCTAATCCAATACCAAATAATCCTACTTTTATCATATCTATTTATTCAAAACACATCAATATATCACTGACTAATAATTCACATCCTTTTTCTACTGTTTTTTCACTAGAAAATTAAATTGTAGCCACGGCTATGCTCAAATTTCATGGTTCAAACCAGGAAAAAATAGTTCAACTATTTTGATCTACAATTACATTGTAACGGGTATTATTTGATTCGCCAAGCATCTTGCTATAATTCATTTTGGCTCCTCTACAACGACCCCCTACATTTCATGACATTCTACATTCATTGTTATTACCCCAAAACACGACACAGTTTCTTGTTCAAATCAAAACCATCCACTATTCTTCGGAATCATAAATCTCCAATTCAGTGATTAAGGGTTTCTTTACTGCATCAATAATCAAAACTCTACATTTTGATGTCGTAATTCTATCAAAGCGATGCTCTTTTTTGCTACCACAAGTACTCCCTTCAAAAACATCTTTCCATCCACTGTCTGCCATATATTGAATTTTGTAATTCGATATTGCATCACCATCTTCATCTATAACGATGGTATTAAAGGTCATTGATTTTATCCACTCTATTTCTAAATACTGATTTTGGGTCTTATCAGCTTGCCACTTAGTAGCGCTATCCTCGTCATTTGCTCTAAAAGCCTCAAAAACTGGAAGTTTTTCTGTTTTTATAACCATAGAAGATGCATTCATTCTCCCTAAAGTCGCCAAATTTTTGGTTTTTTCTAAAGGTTCTGGAAACTTCGTTTTTGGCAATTTATCCACCCTAAAATTATACACTCCTGATGCCACACTAAATATAAGATACGAACCCACAGCATCACTTTTTTCTTTACCAACGTAAGATATGTATTGTGAAGTTTCTGCTAGAACTCCCCCTTCTTTTACATCATTTTTGGTAAGAGCTGGCAGGTATATTTTTGCGGTTGTATTTATAGGTATTTCTATATGAAAGATTGCTCCTTCTTGCTGTTTTTTCCAATTTACAACCACATTTCCGTACATAGATTTATAGGAAGTATTGGCATACGCTAAATCACCTACTACCGCTGGTTTGATAATCATATTTTGCATTCCCAAACTTTGGGGGTCTACACGGATACCTCCAAAACCTTTGACAAAATATCCTCCTATCCCTGTATAGCAGGTATGGATTTGGCTATTACCAATGGCCGACCAGCGTTCTGGCCATACGGTTTTGCCTTGTTCCAAAAAATAGCCATAACTTGGATGATGCTTATCTTTCAATAATTCATAAATCAAATCCATACGCTCACCAAACTCCAGAAAGTACCGTGTATATAAGGCTTGTCCAGAACTTCCGGTATCATAATATGGGAATTTGTATAATACATTATCTACTAAATTATCATATACTTTTTTCTTTTCACCATTAGGTGTAACCCCTGCTAATAGTGCAAATAACTGATTCACCTGTTGTCCGTTTCCGTATTTACCTGTCTCTGGATCATAGAGTAGTTTATGCGTCGCCTTTTGTTGTACCCTTAGACGATCTGCCAGGATCTTTGCATCCGCTGTTCTATCTAGAACTGTTGCAATTTTTACGGCATTATCCAACATAAAAGCATATACACAATTATTAAAATGAATAGCTTCTGGGGAATTACTACTTGACCAAAAATTACCTCTGGGTGTACACCAATCACCCAAACCAGGAAACTCTCTTGCTCCTCGTTTTCCTGATTTTAAAGCACCACCAGTATCATAGTTCGAATTTTGATAGAGCCATGTCATCCATTTTTGCATTGATGTATAATTATCCTCCAAAACTTTTTTATCCCCTAACATTCTATAGGTCTCCCATATTGTCAACGGGTTATTGGCTTTCCACATCAGAAAAGGTCGATCTTGTTCATTGATGACCGCCCTTGTTCTCCCATCCGACAATTGCGCATCTCTCGTATATTGCAGATACTGATCCATATAGGCTCCACTCTCAAAATTTGGTAATGCATCACCATACATTGCTGCTACAGTAACCTCTCCCCAACCACGTCTTTCTCGATGCGGACAATCGACCAAAATACCATCCATAGTATTGGCCAAGTATGTATTGAGATTAACATTATAGATCTTATTCAATTGCGAATCCGATGACTCAAAAGCACTAATCTGTTTCCGATCACTTGTCACGACGTACCCTTTTATATCCGACAATTTTGGTTTGTACTGCAACCCATACACTGTAATCCAGCGTCCGCCAGCTACATTAAACCGATTTGTAAATGTTCCTTTTCCTGAGGCACCAAAAATATACTTGCTTTTTTGTTTCCAATTCATAACCAACTCGGTCTGATCACTTATTTCAAAAACAACAGAATCTCCAGCTTTGCCGTCATACAGATTCATTTCAAAAAAGCCTGTATAGTTTTCTCCCATATCTATTCGATACGTACCATCATCATTATCCTTAATTGCGATCGGGGTTATTTTTTTGAACTTTACTTGGGGTTCTACTAATTGCGCACTCAACTTTGCGGTTATTGGCTTGTGTAATGCACGCACTTTCTTATTCTTTCCTCCACCAAGCGCAAATCTCATATTATCCCCCTCAACTATTTTTGTGTTGAGCAGATTATGATCATACACACGAACATTATCCCAATCACTATCATCATACGTCGCTGTATTCCAGTTATCCTCTTTTTTTCTATCATCGATAATTTCACCTCCAAATCGCAAAATGTCCCAATCTCCATAATAGGCACTATGGCTTTTTTTACACTTCCAACTTTTATCAGTGCTTACTACAATCTCTTCCTGCTCCGTCATAATTTCTGCCTGTGCTTTGAAGACAAAAGGTATATTTCTATACGCGCTAATACGTCTCCACCGTGCCCAACCTGCTGCATGCCAAACAGCAATAACATTATCACCTTTTTGAAGCTCTTCTGTTATATCATAGGTTAAGTACGGAATACGTTTCTTCATGTAAGACGACACAGGGTTCATGACATTTTCGGTGATTTTTTTTCCATTTACATACAACTCATGATATCCAAAGGAGCCAACATGTACAAATGCTGTAGTTGCTTTTTGGGAGAGTATAAAATTCTTTCTGTACCAGTTGTGCTCTGTCTTTTTTTGATTTCCTTTATAGATCCATTCACCTTTCCAATCATTAGGTTCTAAGAGCCCCATTGAGAACCTTCCATTGGCACTCCAATCGGTACTTCTCTCCAAGGAGTCCCAAACTTTCACCTTCCAAAAGTATTGTTTTGCAGACTCCAACGCTTTTCCTTGATAGGTATTATTTACTGATTTATCAGACATTATTTTTCCAGAATCCCAGAGATCACCAATGTTGGCATTTAAGTTTTTTAAACTACTAGCGACCAATATTTGATATGCTGTTTGTTTTTGTCCTCGTGTTGATTTTTGTTCTACAAGTCTCCAGCTCAATCTTGGGTGTATGTTATCTATTCCCAAAGGATCGCTCCGATATTCGCATTTGAGATCTATAATTTTCACCGCCGTATTCTCAGTGGTATTACAGCCACCCATTAGAGTGGTTATCAATATCAAAAAAAACGTTTCTATTTTTTTCTTAAAATTTAATCGGTCTTTATTTTTCATCAATCTCTTATCTATGAACTCCTTTTGGTTTTTTCTTTTTCTTTAAAATATGAATCAAATACCCCATGTTTCATTGCTTTTCTCATCCGTAGTACTGCTATGAATTTCAAAAAGTGTTTTATCTGGTCAAATTTTATCTCATTGTGGATCCACAATGAAAAGTCAGGATACGTTCTATTATTATAAATTTCGAAAATGCGTTTACAACATTATGAAATGGTTTAATCTTTTTGCAATCGCTACAAACACGCCCTCTTTTACTTAATTTTTGCCTTTGACATTAACTCTTAGTATCTTTTATGGAACACAAGAAACACTTCTATTGCTCAAAAAAACACTTGATATCACGACCAATTGACATCTCCTTTCAGTCGATCCTATCAGAATAAACAAAACTGAAACCTTTTTCTGGTAGTTTATAATTTTCAATCAAGCCGATCCGATTTTGAATTCATCACCACAGCGTCGGTATGCTTCTCTAGATTTTCAGAATAAAAATGAACCATAGTGCTGCTTAACTTCATTTCTCTTTTCGAACTCATCTTGATTTTTTCTTTTCCCAAAAAATAAATCAAATTCGCCTATCTTTCGTTGCTTTTCTCATCCGTAGTGTTGCTATGAATTTTAAAAGGCACTTTTGATCAAATTTTATCTCATTTTCGGTCACTATCAAAAAGTCAGGCTAAGCTCTTCTATAACCAATGCAAAACCCAACTACATTTGCATAAATTAAATCATTTTTTAAAAACTAAAATATCGAAAATTCGCAGGCTGCCTCTCCGTATTTTTGTATGTTAAAATAGCAGCACACGGTTCAAACCCTAATCATACTTTAAAACATGCATAAATTTCGATAATTAAACTACAGTTACCAATTAACAATTTGATATATTAGTTGCACAAAATGACATGAAAAACACGTATCGAAAATACTTGATGGTCTTTGAAAAAGACAAAGCATGGGGCTTTTATATAAACAATCTAGGACGGACTGTTATCAAAAAGCATCAGCAATACCCTCCAAGAGATCACCCAGACAATTATGTCTTTACTTGGGAGAAAGGTCGTGTTTTAAATGAGTTTCATGTAGTTCTTATTACCAAAGGCAAGGGTGTTTTTGAAAGCAAGGCAACAGGCAAGATAAAGATCTCGGATGGCGATGTATTTTTGCTATTCCCCGGAGTTTGGCACAGTTATAAGCCTTCTAAAAAAACAGGATGGACAGAACGCTGGGTTGGATTTTCTGGAACTATTGCAAACCAGTTTTTGGCCAACGGTTTTTTCTCTGCTGACACCCCTGTCATTTCCAAATGTCATAAAACAGCTGTACTTAATCACTTCAACGCACTTTTTAAATTATTTGACGAAGAACCCTTTGGTTTTCAAAGACTGGCATCTGGTATTTGCATTCAACTAATGGGAGAATTACACAACATACAGCAAGGCGGCAATAACATTCAGAATCTAAATTCTATTGTACTACATACAAAAAAGTTAATGTATGAGCATATCACCAGCTCCATTGATTTGGCCAAAATAGCATCTGATTTGGGCGTAAGTTATTCCAAATTTCGATTAGATTTCAAAAAACAAACAGGGGTATCACCTTTACAATACTTTTTATTTCTTAAAATTGAAAAATCAAAAGAACTACTCATACAGACAGATAAAACCCAGAAAGAAATTGCTTTCGAACTGGGTTTTGAATCTGATTATTATTTCAACAGACTATTCAAAAGAAAAACTGGTTTGGCTCCTGGGCAGTTTAGAAATAGCAGTAAAAACCACCTTTAGCACACACCTGATCAGCTTACAGTTATCGTCATTGACACCTCCTTGATATCCTTTGTAAAAAAAGCTTCTATAGGCACAGCTTCTACCCCTGGTACCATATTAAAAGTTCTACTACCCGAGATTTCTTTTATCCCTAGAGGCACATTGGATTTTATATGCACCAGACCTTCTGGTTTTTTGATCGTGATTTCCTTGGCATTAACCCTAGTAACCGCCTCTCCAGTTGGCGAAGCGATTGGCAAGACAAATGCCGTTGGTTCCGCTATTAACTGATCTGTTTTGACCTGTATCTGTAGAGCTTCGACACTACATTTATAAGCTATCTCAAAATCCGAAGCTGTTTCCATGACAACTGCGCGATCCTTGTTTTTGAGTTTTACATCCGTCATAAGTGCTATCTCACCCTTGCTGTCGGTAGACGTTATATTAGCGGTCAAATCGAACAAATTAGTATACCAATCATCGTTTTTGAATGTTTCTATTCTTGGTGTCAATGCTATGTCTTTTCCTGGTGCTGGTTGCTGATTATACTTTTCTACCATGTGATATACAGCCATACTTGCAGCACACAACAATCCTACCTTGTTATGATACAACATTCCCAAAGAACCACCTGTTGCCTGACGGAAATCATATTTGTAATGATATTCTGCATCATAAGCACTTATGGTACCCCTCCAATCTCCACGAGCAAATAGAGAGACATCTAAGTCCTTAAAATATTTTATTCCATCAGCGGTACTCCTCGGCAAAGGTGTTTCTTTATTGATCTCAGGCAAATGTTTCCAATGATCTAATAAAGCTGCTAATGGTTTGGCATGTGCGAATGTATGATGCACACATGGTGGAACACCATGCGTAATATAATGTGGCCCTCCATGAATTAATCCATCAGCTGTACACTGTCTCAACAGCTCTGTGTTTTTTACTGCAGCCGTACCGAATGCAGGATTAATATGTGCCATCATAGCAAATGCAGGTTGACTACCATCACAGGTACGACTCCCCCAATAGCTCCATTTGTACTGTCGAGTACCCCAACTATTATCCCAAGCCCCATCTGGGAGCATAAACTCCAAGTGACTATTAAGTGATTTTGTAACCAGTTGTAATAAATCGTCATCTTTTTCCTTGAGCGCGTACATGACAAGACTATTAAGTGTCTCTTCAACATTATACCCTAGATCTACACCATGCAACCCTTTTGCACTTAGTTTACTCGAACTTTTTTTACATTCTCCAAACAGTAATGTTTCATTGGCAGTAAAATAGGATTTTACCCCCTCAGCCAATGTTTTACTCTTGGCTATAAAAGATTCATTTTTGAGAACATTACCAATTAGATTCAACCCATATATAGCTGTTCCTCCATAATTTATATTTGTAAAAGAAATCGTAAAGGTATCGTGAATGTATTGTCCAGCCCTCTCTAATCGTTTTGTCCAAGTACCTAATAATTCTTTATCCAAAACATGACCATGATAATGTAAAGCTTCTGCCAAGGCGATCGCTCCAAAAACCGTTATACCTTTCCAAGATTTGGGATTAGGAACAACTGTCCAAGCTCCATTTTCTTGAGATACGTTATTTTCTGCCCATTCCATAACCAAAACGGCCGCTTCGATATACTTTTTGTCTCCAGAAACATCTGCCATATACAAAAACGGATAAACTGCATCCATACATCGACCATGAATATGCGAACAAGCAGGACAACCTAGTGCACCATGTTCCTTTATATCAGAGGGATTATTAATCTGCACTTTGATCATACCATCACACCAATCTTTCAATAGCTCTGAGGTTAGATTTTTGAACTCCAATGAATGTTCTTGGTGTTCTGCGCAAGCATTTAACATACTCATTGCTGGCAGTGAAAAACTCACTCCTGCTAATGTCGAAAGTTGTATGAAATTACGTCTTTTCATTTTTTGTATTTTATTATGTCTCGATGTATTGAGTTGTTCCTCTACATCCTTATTTAATTTACAGAAGTGATCTTCTTTATATTTTAAAGCTCTTGGCTATTACGTATTGTTTTGTCAAAACACCCTAATCTTGTCACCTCAATTTAGGGCTAATACCATTTGAAAAATAGTTCCATTATTTTGACACCATTTATCCTTTTAATTTACTGGGATAAAATTTTCTTTTTTCGCCTCAGCTTCAGCATAAAAATAAACTATGGCTATGCTTAATGTTTCTGCTGAAGCTGAAACAAAAAAATCTTAATTTTTCTTTCCGGTAAATTCAAACAACAAATGGTTTGATCTACAATTACATTTTAACTAGTACAAAAAGCTATCAAGAAGCTTTCAGTTCTTGACTCTTTCTTTTCCCTACAAAACGAATCAAATTCGCCCATATTTCGTTCCTTTTCTTAATCGTGGCACTGCTCCAAATCTCAGAAAGTGCCTGATCCGATCAAATTTCACCCCATTTTTGGTCGATTATAAAAAGTAAAGATGAATTTGATATTTAGAATACTCAAAGATCTATTAATTTCTTTATAGATTAAGACAATTCTACATAAATTTAAAAATAACAGCAATTAGCATTATTTGTCTAAAAACGTGCCCTTTTATCAAATCAACCACCTAATACCAAGTTAGCTATATAATCGTGCACATCGACTTCTTCTTTTTTCATCTAAATGCCTTGTTGATATACTCCATAGCTAAGGTTATGCAATAGCATCACGGTGTGCTTACATAAAAAATAACCGTGTCATTCATACGAATTTATATACCTAAATAGGTATAACACCAAAAAGACTTACGCTCTATCCATATACACATCCAATTTATACATCCCAAAACTACTATTGTCCACTAAAACCACGGTATTTTTATTTAAAAAACAACCAAAAATATTACTACGCTAAATCGATGTTCTTGCATTTAAAAACAGGAGCGCATCCCACAAAATATCGTTAAAAAAAAGCCAGTAACTTATAGACCAAGTACTGACTTTTTTATTTCTCTTTTAAAAGAAACTTTTTGGCACTCTATTACTGATTTTTATCAAAAACCATTCCACTTACACTTTGAACATTAACCACTACATCCAAAGCATAAATGGAAGTCTAAAAACTTATTTTATGATTAATTTTTGACGATACACCTTGTCACCATCTCCCTTGACTTGCACAATATACATTCCAGAAGTAAACAAACTCCCTTGTTTGATCGTAACATTCTGTTGTGTCGTTTCATTGCTATACACAAGCTTACCATCCAATGCATAAATCTGAATTTTTGAAGCCTTCAAATTTGTCAAAGCAATTGTAAACTCACCTCTTGTAGGATTTGGGTATACCCGAATATTTGCAGTTTTTAATTCTTGTCTAATCGTACTCAATATTTGTGTTCGCGTTGTAGACTCCGCTTTCCACTTACTTCTATCATCTTTTATCTCTGAATGCACAATGGCATCTGCCTCATTATGTCGCAAATATCTTTCTATATCTCTTGCCTCAAAGGTATAGGTATTATCAGCTTCGTTATAGAGTACATCCCATATTTTGTCTCCATCTGTTCTAGGTGGGGAGAAACCTGTATTAATCATTTCTCCATCTGCAGAACTGGCTACAAATCGCAGTATCCCCTTGCTTGTTTTACTATCAATATTATAATAATTCCCCTCGGCACCGGAATGGATAAACTCCCACTCTTGTGCTTTATCTGATCTCGCATCGCTCGCCATAAGAGCTGTATCGTTGGATGTCAAGTATTTTCCTGTAGCTACATTTTTTAATTTATATACATCACCCGTCAAGTCACTTTTGTCAATCGCTGTAACCGCAATTGTAATCTCTGAAGACGAGATGCTTTCTCCACCTGTTTTATACGCTACTGCTTTTATTGTATAATCACCTATTGCACCCGCCTTCCAATCAAACAAATATGGCTTAGCTGTAGCTTCATTCACCAAAGCGTCATTGACCCAAAACTCTACCTTGGTAATCTCACCAGTATCCGCTGTAGCATTTGCAAACAGCTGAATCGTCTCATCTTCTTCAAAAGACTGTCCTTCTGTTGGTCTATTCAAATTAACAGCAAATGGCTTAGGACCTGTACTAATATCTAAGTCAATAATTTGAAGATAAACTGTACGTGTATCATCAGCATTTTGAGAATTGTTTTCCAAAAGGTAATAATGTAATTTCCCTTCATGAATATATACCTGTCCTTTGGAGAAACGCTTACCTGATGTTTGCTCATATATCTTGGTAAACAAATTGGTTCCCCCTTCTGCTCTCTGTACTATCGGTCTCCCTGCATTCAATCCTATCAGATAAACATCATCTCCTGCTGCATAAATTGATCCCCCTGCAAAATCTGTGGTTGTAATAAACTCGGTCGCTCCAGAAGGTTTATAGGTATGCACAAATTTTGTCACATTATTATCTTTATCCTGTACCTTACCCACGAGATGTATATCATCATTATCTGTTACAGTCCAACCAAAACCATTAAAATTCACCATATCAACTTTAGTCGTTTCTACCACATCACCGGGCTCCGAGACTTTAACCAAATCAGAATTCACCAAAGGCCTTGCAAAGGGTGTGCCTTCATGATTTTTCCATTGCGTAAGACCATTTGGATCATCAGAATAGGCGTAATAAAAACCATTTTGATACAGATACCTATCATCTCTTATATTAGCTCTTTGATGAAAACCAATTCTTATTTTTCCATTTAGATATTTAATATCTCCATAGATCCCCCAAGCATAAGCATTCCCATGACTTGTTGCATTATCTCTGTTAAAATCTGTAAAACCTTCCCAATCATCACCATCATACTTGGCAAATAAAAGTTTACTATTCCGATCAAATCCAAATCTATTTTTCATAAATAAATCACCTTCGTCATTGGTCATAAATGCTGGATAGGTCAATAATTTTGTTGTACGATCATCATTGATTCCTGGAAATTTTAAATGCTTATAGTTATTATTTGGTGACTGCACAAACAAATCTATTGTAAACTCCTCATCCGGAACTGTCGCTGCACTAGCTACAGAATATGAATATCTCAAATAATCATTCTCTAAGCCCGGTATATTCCCATTTCTGTGCATATCGTACACCATGTGTATTGTCTCATCCTTGGGACAAATACCTACAGCAATTGTATTATGTGTTTCTCCTATCCACCATTGATTATTATATCCCGTATGCTGGTGTGGGAACTCAATCGTTTTCAGAATACCTGTCACCTTATTATACCTAGACAACATCACATGACGATCTTCTTTACCACCGCGATACCATGTCATAAAAACAAAATTCTCATAGGCTTTTAGACAATCACCATGTGGTGATAGCGCAGGACCATAAACGTAATCGTAACCCGTAGTAGAATTGGCAGTTGATTTTATAGATACCCGCTCTCCATCAAAATACATTACGCTATCGGTAATTTTTATTTCAGTTTCTAATGTCACCTGAGAGTTGACTACAATAGAGCACAAAAACACTAATAAGACCAAGAATGTCTTTGATATAGAATCTAGATTGATAAAGGATTCTAAACGCCTCTTTTTCATGATATTCTTATTTTGAGAGTTATTTAATTGAATTGTAATAAAAAATGCTCTTATCAGAGATAAAAAATAGGTCCTTAGTATTTTCTATAGTACCAAAAGCGTAATCCTAATACTCTAAAACAACACTATAAACATGACAAAAAAAAAACGATCATAGATAGTACTTATACAAATTTTTAACATTTTTTTTACGAATATACCCGAAAAACACATTAACAACATCCTGTTGTATCCTGTTATCAATTTCGTATCAGTAAAAAAACTTAAATGATATAGTTAAAAGGCACGTATCTCACACTTTTTAAGACATAATTTTGAACCAACATAATTCGAAACGCTTCCTGACACACTAGATTATTTAGAGAATAATTACAGACGAACAATCCGCTTCTTTTTTACTAATTTTTCATTAGAAATAGAGCCTTAACACCAACCGTGTCTAGATTTCAACATTTTAAACTAGCGAAGAATATTTCAAATAATCTTATTCTATAATTACACTTTAGATGGTATACCACCATCACACCTCACAAAACATCATTACAAAAAAAGCCAGCAACTTTATAGACTAAGTACTGACTTTTTTATTACTCTTTTAAAAGAAACTTTTTGGCACTCTATTACTGATTTGCATCAAAAACTACTCCACTTACACTTTGAACATTAACCACTACATCCAAAGCATAAATGGAAGTCTAAAAACTTATTTTATGATTAATTTTTGACGATGCACCTTGTCACCATCTCCTTTGACTTGCACAATATACATTCCAGAAGTAAACAAACTCCCTTGTTTGATCGTAACATTCTGTTGTGTCGTTTCATTGCTATACACAAGCTTACCATCCAATGTATAAATCTGAATTTTTGAAGCCTTCAAATTTGTCAAAGCAATTGTAAACTCACCTCTTGTAGGATTTGGGTATACCCGAATATTTGCAGTTTTTAATTCTTGTCTAATCGTACTCAATGTTTGTGTTCGCGTTGTAGACTCCGCTTTCCACTTACTTCTATCATCTTTTATCTCTGAATGCACAATGGCATCTGCCTCATTATGTCGCAAATATCTTTCTATATCTCTTGCCTCAAAGGTATAGGTATTATCAGCTTCGTTATAGAGTACATCCCATATTTTGTCTCCATCTGTTCTAGGTGGGGAGAAACCTGTATTAATCATTTCTCCATCTGCAGAACTGGCTACAAATCGCAGTATCCCCTTGCTTGTTTTGCTATCAATATTATAATAATTCCCCTCGCCACCGGAATGGATAAACTCCCACTCTTGTGCTTTATCTGATCTTGCATCGCTCGCCATAAGAGCTGTATCGTTGGATGTCAAGTATTTTCCTGTAGCTACATTTTTCAATTTATATACATCACCCGTCAAGTCACTTTTATCAATCGCTGTAACCGCAATTGTAATCTCTGAAGACGAGATGCTTTCTCCACCTGTTTTATACGCTACTGCTTTTATTGCATAATCACCTATTGCACCCGCCTTCCAATCAAACAAATATGGCTTAGCTGTAGCTTCATTCACCAAAGCGTCATTGACCCAAAACTCTACCTTGGTAATCTCACCAGTATCCGCTGTAGCATTTGCAAACAGCTGAATCGTCTCATCTTCTTCAAAAGACTGTCCTTCTGTTGGTCTATTCAAATTAACAGCAAATGGCTTAGGACCTGTACTAATATCTAAGTCAATAATTTGAAGATAAACTGTACGTGTATCATCAGCGTTTTGGGGATTGTTTTCCAAAAGGTAATAATGTAATTTTCCTTCATGAATATACACCTGTCCTTTGGAGAAACGCTTACCTGATGTTTGCTCATATATCTTGGTAAACAAATTGGTTCCCCCTTCTGCTCTCTGTACTATCGGTCTCCCTGCATTCAATCCTATCAGATAAACATCATCTCCTGCTGCATAAATTGCTTCTGATCTTGAGAAATCTGTTGATGTTATAAAGTCCTTAGCTCCTGAAGGTTTATAGGTATGTACGTGTTTCGTCACATTGTTTTCTTCATCCTTTACCCTTGCTATAAAATGAATATCTTCACTATCCGTAACTGTCCAATCAAAGCCAGAGGTAATACGTACTTTGTCCACTTTAGTCGTTTTCACTAAATCACCAGGCTCTGAAACTTTAATCAAATCAGAAACTGCCAAAGGTCTTGTAAAAGAAGTCCCCTCATGATTTTTCCACTGTGTCAGACCATTTGGATCATCAGAATACGCATAATAGATTCCGTTCTGAGCCCAATATTTATCATCCCTGATATTTGCTCTTTGCTGAAAACCAATTCTTATTTTTCCATTTACATATTTGATATCCCCATATAATCCCCAAGTATAGGGACTACCATGGCTTGTTGCATTGGTTCTATTAAAATCTGTATAACCTTCCCAATCATTACCATCATACTTGGCAAATAAAAACTTGCCATTTTTATCGTATCCAAATCTATTTTTCATAAACAAATCACCTTCGTCATTGGTCATAAATGCTGGATAGGTCAATAATTTTGTTGTACGCTCATCATTGATTCCCGGAAATTCTAAATGTTTGTAGTTATTATTTGGCGACTGTACGAACAAATCTATCGTAAACTCCTCATCCGGAACTGTCGCTGCACTAGCTACAGAATATGAATACCTCAAATAATCATTCTCGAAGCTCGGCACATTACCATTTCTATGCATATCATACACCATGTGTATTGTCTCATCCTTGGGACAAATACCTACAGCAATTGTATTATGTGTTTCTCCGATCCACCACTGATTATTATATCCCGTATGCTGGTGTGGGAACTCAATCGTTTTCAGAACACCTGTCACCTTATTATACCTGGACAACATCACATGACGATCTTCCTTACCACCACGATACCATGTCATAAAAACAAAATCTTCATAGGCTTTTAAACAATCACCATGTGGTGATAGTGCGGGACCATAAACATAATCGTAACCCGTAGTAGAATTGGCAGTTGATTTTATAGATACTTTTTTTCCATCAAAATACATCACGCTATCGGTAATTTTTATTTCAGTTTCTAGTGTCACCTGAGAGTTGACTACAATAGCGCACAAAAACACTAACAAGACCAAGAATGTCTTTGATATAGAATCTAGATTGATAAAGAAGTTTAAGTGTGTTTTTTTCATGTTTATATATTTAGAAGGTTGATTATAGTGTTTGAATTACGTCAAGAGGAACGTTCTTGTCTTGGACATTGAAAATAAATTTTGACCTAACACATTTCCGTAAGTATAAGTATGACATCAGCTATTCTTTATCATATAGCACGCTTAGATTTTGTCCACAAATAATAATTAAGCAATTTTTTAACTCATTTTACACGAATATAACTAAAAACAACCCTCAAACTGTCCTGAACTGTCATGAAACCTTTGATATAACAGAAATATCAAACTCAAATGTTGTAGTGAAACGTTTTTACACACCATGCTTTTTCATTCAAAAAAACTAAAAGATGACTTATATCAAATGCTATTTTTTGCCGACTCGCTATCGAAGAAACAACACGCACTACTCAAAATAGATTCGCATTTGTCGGTAGCAATTACTCGAAAATAAATGGAAGCTCATAATTCCTTTCTATCGCTACCAAAGCTAAACCTTAGCTACCAGCTATGCTGTATTTCATCACTTATACTAGCATAATATCTTTCAAATTATTTTAGCCTACAATTATACGTATCGTGGTATTACTATAATTTTAGACGAAAAAATGACATAAGGTAGCCTGAAAGACAGTGTTGATATACCGAGCCCCTAATACGTAACCTAAGAAGAAGAAGTTTACGTAATTACTGTAGAAAAAAATAGAAGTTTTTGTTGATTCTGAAATCACAGGGTATTGGTCACTTAATCCCTAGAACCCTATTACTACCAATACAGGTATATAATATCCAGTATCGACTTGTTTTTTCTCATCTAAAACCTTGTGATATATCATACCATTTAAAATATAATCATACCATTTATCCTTTGAATTTACTGGGATATTTTTTTTTCGGTAAATTAAAATAACAAATGGTTTTACGAACTACTAATAATTCGTCCATAATTACTATTTTAAATGGTATAAGAAAAGTCATCATGACTTTTCTATTTTCTAAAAAAATGAGTCCAGAGATCGTACGTAGTTAAACGTCCCGTAAAGAAGATTTCTTTCTTGACTCATTTTTTTGATTTTTTTACTTTTGACAGCCTAAAAACTTTTAATACCATTTATCCTTTGAATTTACTGGGATAAAATTTTCTTTTTTCGCCTCAGCTTCAGCATAAAAATAAACCATAACTACGGCTATGCTTGATGCTTCTGTTGAAGCTGAAACAAAAAAATCTTAATTTTTCTTTCCTGTAAATTCAAACAACAAATGGTATAAGCAAAAAACCATTTCTTATTCAATAATAAAACGCTTACTCTGTGTCCCGAGACTATTAGAAAATTTGAGTACATAAACTCCTGTACCCAAAACTTTATGGAGTTGCAATGTCTCTTTACTCTCCTCTATATTATACTCGGTTATCAGTTTCCCTGAAATATCGAATATTTCTAACAACAACGGTGCCGCAGTAGTACGCTCGATAGTAACCATACCTTTACTAGGAGTAGGATATACATTAACATTCAGTCCTCCTCCTGTAGGAATACTAGCTTTTTTACCCTTTATATCAGGAGAAAAAAAAGTTGCGATAGCATTTCCAATTGCAGTATGCCCTTTTTGATTGATATGATTCTTTTGTGCCATATAAGAATTTATCGGACCTTTTTTACGGGCAATATTTCTAAAAATCCCAAAACTATCAAACAATCCTACCTTGTGTTTTTTTGCTAATTGTCTAATCTGAGTAGCGTGCTGAAAAAGCAAAGAAGAGTCTGATAAAATCTTCTCATTAAGATCCGGAGTAGGAGTCATCAACACAATTTTGATTTTATGTTTTTTTCCATCATCACCTGTAAAAGTATGTTTTTTTGCCTCTGTAATCATTTTTTCCCATGCCTTTTTTGCTCGTGTCAGTCCTAGAGATCGATCATTGAGCGCATAGTCGATAAAAAGCACATCTGGCTTATGATTAAGGACATCTCTCTTTAGTCGATTTGCACCTTTTTCTGCATGTTCTCCACCTATTGAAGTGGTAATACTATTAATGACAGCATACGGGAATTTTTCTTTGATTTTTTTTAAAGCAACTACCGGGTACGAATTAATTTTATTAACATTGGGTGTAACAAAATACCCCGATGGAACTGAATGACCATGAAAAACAAGGTTAATTGTTCTATTTTTTGGCCATTTGACTTTCATCTCCTGACTTATTTCTGATAAATACTTTTGACCTGCTGATTGAGCTCTTGTAGCTGTAAAACAAATACCACTCCATAAGATAATCAGTAGCACTAGATATTTCTTCATCATGTTTTCTTTTTTTTGATTTTTTTTAAACTGTTACTTGATCATAAAAAATCCATAAAGAGGTCTCATAAACTATGACTCTTCATGGAATAAATAAAAGGTTTATGGTTGCTAAACAAACCATAAACCTTTCGTGCTTTTTTTTAAAAAATACTCACTGTCATTATGTTGTATTGATAATCAAAACTGAGACCACCAGGACCTGGTTTAAACTCTGCTTTTCTCACTCCAAAAATGTCAATTTTATGCTTTTTGTCTAAATATCTACCCCAATATCTTACATCGGTTCTTGTAGCAATACTTGCAGACACAAAAAACTGTTTACCACTTCCGTATGGAGCTATAATATATCTATAATCTGCATTCCCTATTTTACCAGATTTAAAGTTCATATATCGATACTGCTCTGTCTTGTCAAAACCAGCACTCTTTATTGGTCTTAATATCTTTTTACCACTTCTGATCGCAGCTCTATTAAACCTCTTTATACTAAAATTAAAGGTCTTTGATCCTGTGTTATATTTAGGATGAGATGGTCCAACAGGGAATCCATTCACTATTCTAAAGTTTCTAATTTGTTTATTCCCTGTAGGGATTTTATTCTTCTTGTTTTTGAACAAATTTGCTCTAAAACGAACCGCAGTAACAATTTTTAATCTTTGATCTATACTTTTGAAACCCTGAATTCCAGCTGGACCAAAATCAAAAGTAGCATCACATAAATTTGCTTCAATAGCCACACGATTCATATTGGTCATAAACTGGTTAGAGTTTTTTGCAAGTCGTCTATTACATTCGTTCAAAAGCCCCAATGTAGATACATACTGACTATATCCAAACGGCTTTGCTGTTCTAAACTTTGATAATGCGCTAGCAAATCGAGAACGGGCAAAATTATAATTCCCTTTAAGCATTGCTGCAATCCCCTCATCTTTACTAGATTTTCCATCAAGCATTTGCGTTTTTTGGGGATTATTTCGTAGATCGTTAAGAATGGCAATTATCCTTGTATAATCGCTACTTAACTGAGCATTCATCTCTCTAATAGCAGTTTCTAGAGTAGCCGCTTTATTAGTACTTCCGATCCCACTCCCAGATGGTGTAAAAATCTCATCAAGCCCCTTGCCAACACCCCATGAAATCACAGAACTAGCAATAGCACCTAGCACAAAACCTTTACGAGCTACTTTGGTATCGGTGTCCTTATCATACAAAACTGTTAGATCCAAATCTTCCGGTATCTTTCTATCAGCCAACAAACCAGACAATTCATTGTAGTACTGTTCTAATTCTTCTTCTGTTGGATCTGGGTTTTGATCCCAAAAAGAGGCACTGAATTCTTCTGCTGCACTAGTAGAAACTTCAAAATTCTGAGCACTATCTTCTGGACCAGTTGCTTCCTTATTTTCACAACCAACGAAAATCATCGATAGGCATAGAGCGACGATTAAATTAATGTTTAAAAATTTCATTTTATTTTTAGTTAAGTGTTCGTTCCTACTCTAATTCAATAGTTTTCGGATTCCCCTATTTATTTGTATTTGTGATCACTTAACAAAGGTACTAAGACCTCCTCTATGCCTATTTGCTCATTTTTAATGAAAATCTGCTCATTTTTAATGAAAAAGTTATTTTACACCATTTACAAAATAATTTTGAACTAATAACCGTTTCTTTTTCCATCATTTTTTACTAGAAAATTCAACTATAGCTATTTGGCAATGTTGGAATTTTATAGTTCAAACTATCAAAAAACACTGCAAATTATCTTTGTCTACAATTACATGTTATGCCATTTTTTATTTGAATTTATATACCGAAATATTTGAGGCATTAAGAATGCCTTCTAAAAAAGTAAAAAACCACGAAATCTCACCGATACTACCACCCCAAAAACAAATGGAATAGCTCTCAAGATCTGTGGTAAAAAAATAAGATAGTGGACAAAATACTACATGATCTCCTTGTCATAATACCGAGAGGCATCCTGCAATAACAACTCTAGAGTATCAACTTCTTGTTCGGTACGCCCTACGTCCCAATTCAGATAATCGATCAAATCTTGCAGCACAAGTTCTCGGAATTTGTGAACACTGTTAATATCAAAGTAGAGTCTACCCGTTCTCCGAATAAAAAAATCAGACAATCCATTAACCATTTCATGATGCACTGCATACCAAAGTTCTGCTCTAATGAGACGTTCGTGAATAACTTCATTAAAAAAAGAATCTATTTTGGAGATAATGATCGAGGTTTGTTTGCCATAATTAGAAATAAGATACCACCCATAATACGGATCATCAACTCCAACACCTTTTAGAAGAAGGTTCACATGCTCTTGATATTTTTCTACTGCTTGGGTATTTTCTAAAGGATCACTAGTCAAAGGTATTTTCTTGGTAAAGGATTTAGAAAATCTTTGCTGCTCTTCAGAATTCATCGTTTTTAGAACAGCATCTATAACCCGCTGAGCCATTTTGCGATATCCTGTCAACTTACCACCAGCAATTGATATCAATCCTGTCTCTGATACAAAGATCTCATCTTTTCTAGAAAGCTCTGAAGGATCCTTACCCTCTTCATGAATCAAGGGACGCAATCCCGCCCAATTTGATTCGATATCATCAATTGTTAATTGTACACTTGGAAACATATTATTAACTGCATCCAATAGATATTGTGCATCTGCTTTGGTTGCAACTACACGATTAAGGTTACCATGATAATTCGTATCCGTAGTACCTACATATGTTACTCTTCCTCTGGGGATAGCAAAGATCATTCTACCATCCGGCACATCAAAATACACAGATTGCGATAATGGAAATCTTTCTTTGGAAAAGACGATATGAACTCCTTTGGTAAGATGTAGATACGTGTCATTCATAGAATTATCCTTCTCTCGTAACAAATCTACCCAAGGTCCAGCAGCAGCAACATAATTTCGTGCTTTGAGGCTAAAACTGGTACCTGTATTATGGTCTGTACACCACAAATTTTCGATCTTACCCTCTTGATCATAATTAAAAGAGGTCATCTCGCAATAATTCACACTGCTAGCCCCAAAAGACGCAGCCTTTTTGAGTAATTCTATCGTGAGTCTAGCATCATCTGTTCTATATTCTGCATAGTAGCCACCACCAGTTAACTTTTCCTTATTTAGCAAGGGTTCCTTGGCATGAGTCTCTTCTATATCTAACATTTTGCGCTGATCATCTCCTTCTACATTTGCCAAAAAATCATACACTTTGAGTCCAATAGCTGTCATTATTTTGCCATAAGTCCCTCCTTCTATTAAGGGCAACAACATTTTTTCGGGCACAACCAAATGAGGTACTAATTGATGTACTAATGCCCGTTCACTACCCGATTCCTTGACCAAAGCTATCTCTAGTTGCTTGAGATACCGAAGCCCACCATGAATCAACTTTGTAGACTTGTTACTAGTCCCTGATGCAAAATCATTTTTTTCGATCAAACACGTTTTGAAACCTCTGGATGCAGCATCAAGAGCAATACCCGCTCCTGTGACACCACCACCAATAATAATTAGGTCAAACTCTTCGCTTTGCATCTTTTGAAGCTGCGTTTTGCGATCTAGAATAGAGAAACGAATCGGTTCTTCTTTGTTAACGGACATATGCTATCTTAAATATCTTTGATATAAAAATACGGTTATTCTACTACATGTAGCTCAAACCATTTCAGGAAAACGATCAGAGCTCACATAGCTTCTATCCATTTTTTTTTTGCACAATCACTTATCGACGTGCTCTAGACAATCGTAATTTGATACGAGCTACTATGTACTTGACCCTCTTTCAAAGTCTGAATACCCTCTTTATGAATCAGTTCCTTATCAGTAGTTTCTACATCAGCATATCCTAACCAGGGTTCTATACAAACAAAGTCTCCATTAGGTTTTGCCCAAATCCCTAAGTCAGGAAAATCTGAAAATGCTACGGAAAGCACTTCTCCTTTGGTTTTGTGCCATAAGGAAGCTCTTTTAGCCTTGATATCTTTAAAAATAAGAGCATCATTATTAAAAATATCTCGTGTCAAAGGAATGCGATTTCCTTCAAAGACAGCAACAGTATTCTCTGTAATCAAGCCATCATGACCAAGTAAATAACTCGGACTACCAGCTCCGTTATCCAACGTAATATAATAATCATTATAGTTTGTAGCGGCAAAAGAAGGGCAGCAAAATGCAGGATGTCCCCCGACAGAAAAATACATCGGATAATCACTTACATTCTCAATCGTATGTACGACAATAAGCTTTGTATCAACAAGTTCAAAACTAATTTTGAATTCAAAATGAAACGGATACATCTTCAATGTTTCTGCAGTGCTTTTCAGCCCTAAAACGAGTTTTTGTGCTCCTTTTTCGACTACGGACAACGTATCATTATACCTAATAAACCCATGTTTGGGCAAACGATATGTCTGTCCATTATACACATACTCCCCATCTTTGAATCCGCCTATATTCGGAAACAAAACAGGAGCTTGACTAGCCCAAATTTCGGGATCACCTTGCCACAAATATTCTTGTGCATTGGATTTCTTTAGAATAGTAGCTAGTTCTGCTCCTATGGGGTTAATTACGACTTTTAGTTTATCATTTTCTATACTGTGCATATGATCCTAATATTAAGATTTGTCCTGTTTCGTATCAAATCTACTGTTATTCGCCCAAAATAAAAATACGTAGATAGCAGCTAAATGACACCAGACACTCACGAACCATTAAATTGAACTCAATTCCATTCCAATTTTTTTCGTTCCTGCCAATAATCCTCTGGAGCGATAGCGAATGATTGTAATCTCCGCAATTCCTCTTCCTCTAATGAAAAAGTAGTTACCTGATAATTACTTACCAAATGTTCTTTGGTATTCGCACCGCTCAGAACCATTGCATTTTCCAAGACATCCATACAAAAGCGCAAAGCAATAGCATCAACACCTACTTGATACTTATCAGCCAATTGTTGCATATAAATATATACTGCTTGATATCTAGGATAATTATTATTCGGAATTAAACGTCCGTTTGCCAATACCTCTTTGATAATTATAGGCCCTGATAGCAATTTTAATTGTCCATATATTGGCAAAATACTCTGATCAAATATATTAAAGGTACATTGTATAGACTGGAACAGTTTTTCTTCTTCTACTTCTATTGTCAATGCCTTTTCCAAAACACTAATTTGATTCGCTCCAGTCGTAGTGAGACCTATACTTATATGATGTTCTTTTTTTAGCTGATATAATCGTGTTAGCACCTCCTTATTATCTAAGACACCAGATTCAAATGTCGCAGAATGGATTTGATAGCTTTTCAAATAAGGTAAGAACTCTCTCGAGACTTCCCATTGTTCGTTGAGCTTATCCAAAGAATGTTCTTTGAGTTCATGTAACTGGGCATCTGGATCAAAATTTGCTAAATAAGTGTAGCCCCATTTGGTACTTATAGTGATCTCTGGATCATTTTTTTCTTTGACCCAAGACAATAAAAGTTGCTCTGCTAAACCATATCCTGGCGCCGTATCAAAATGCCGAATTCCTTCTTGATACGCATGTTCTAGCACTACTATCCCTTCTTGTTCAAATTGTGTTTTAGAAAATGGTCTTGAACCATTTTTTTTCCTGATATTAATATACAATGGTCTTCCAATAGCCGCAGTTCCTAATCCGATACTACTTTTTGCATTCATTCTATTACACCTCTTTATACATTGAAATTACTGCTACAAAAGATTCTTTTTTTCTGTTGAACCAAAAAAATAAAATTTTAGTTAAAGCTACACTTTAATTTTCTGATTCTAATCAAAGAAATGCGCCTTGTTTATAGATTCTATGATGCATTCTCCTATAGTTCTCCCGAGACAACTTACATTACTCACACACTCACAACTATCTACCCACACCAATAATTGAAACAGAATTAGAAAATGATTCGATTCAAAAAAGTAAAAATGACGCTATCCAAAAACATTGACTATCATTTACTTAATATTTTAGCATTGGTTTTAATCATATTGCTCTATATCTAAAGACAGAAACTACGCTTATCAAATGTCCCTACTAAAAGATTGACCTAAGATACAAAACTTGCGGTTTGAAAAGAGATTATAAGAGATTCCTGAAAAGAAGGTACGGTACCTCTAAGTTCTGGTAATTTTTTATTATTCGATTTTTTATGACCCAACTAATGATTAGGCCCATTATTAGTTTGTAGTTGTTTTCTAAAAAAAATGCGCCCATAAGAAATGTAGATATAGCAACTCATCTACTTTTGATAGAGATAACCTATATAAAACTTATGTAATCAAGTATTACGACCATTTGAAAAATAATTACAGCTTAATAATTAGTATCTTTTCTACTATTCTTTCACTAGAAAAGTAAACCATAGCCACGACTCTGCTTAAATTTTATAGTTCAATTATTTTGAACTACAATTAAATTTTTAACTGGTATTAGATTTTGAATTCTTCTTGACTTTTTCCCTAAAAAAATAGATTCAGTTCATCTATATTTCTTTGATTTTGTAACCTATAGCGCTGCTATAAATTTCAAAAAGCGTCTTATCCAATCAAATTTTATCTTCTTTTCGGTCTATGACAAAAAGTCAAGAAGAGTTCATCACTATATACTACAAGCCTTCTAACTAATCATTATTATCTAATGAATAGTTCGTATTACGCACAAAAACAGTACTTATATTATTATTTGCCGTGTACGCACCATACCTAAAATACATCCTATCCGTTATATATGGCTGATTCCTAGAATATTTCCTCTCTCCGTTGATAAAGATTGTATTGAAAGCTCTCGTATCCTCAGTATTAATGCTATAGCCAGTAATGATTCTAACGTCAAAATCCTCGTCTTTACCAACGGTAACAAGTTTTTCTAACCTCCTAGTATCTTGACTCAACCTCCCATTCGGCTCTGTATTATATTCTATATAAATATCAAAGTTATTAGAACCGTTTCTATAAACTCTTAGTAAGTAAGAGGGCCCTTTTATACTCCCATCGGTATTAAAAGCATGTGTTTGTGCTATATACGTTCCTCTTCTATCATCAACTCTATTAATCCTATAAGTAGCACTAAAGATTGCTCTAAGACCTGGTTTCATTCTCAAATCATCAAATCGTCGTTCTATTCTTACAGAATTATTTGGATCCGTATTCCCTGTAGGATCTATTCGATAGCGTCCATAGAGGTTCCCATCCAACATTACCTCTCTATAACTATTTTTACTATCACGATCATCCAACTGACCTACATTAATTGTTTTTGCGGACAACACAGCTTCTTGATCTCCTTTTTCGATACCTGTTAGTCCTGACTGCTGTTCCATAAAAACTTCTTCTTTTGAGCAAGAAGCAGCCATCCCCAAAAACATGAATAGCACTACTAGATTTAAACTTTTTACTTTAAAATTCTTTTTCATTGTATAAGAGTGGTTTATAATCAAGTATTGTGTCGTACACGGAAAATCATAATTACATCCCAAAAATTCAATTAAGAAAACTTTAACAATCAGTCAACAAATACTTTATACCAAATTAGCTACACAATGTCGTATATCGACTTGTTCTTTTTTCATCTAAATGCCTTGTTCAAATATTTTATAACTACAGCAATGCAATAGCATCACGATGTGTTTACTTAAAAAAAACAGTGCCATGAATACGAATTTATATAGCTAAATTGAGGTTAATTGTCAAAAGACTCCATCACCTGATTTAAAATATACTTGTAGGCTACAATAATTTGATAAATTTCTCACTTACACAAAACCCTAGAAGTCTAGGGTCAAGGTTCAATTAGAGCATGAAAAAGATCATCTTTCTTTTTTTTTAATAACCCTAAACTATAAATGGTCTCATGAGGTTCTTTCAAAATGTATTGAACGGTGTAAGTTTCTAAAAAAAAATGACAAAAAATTCAAAAAGAGTACAACCTATCGACATTCGGATCATTCTCAAAACAAATTTAACAGCATTCCATTCTTTGAATAGCTACTTTAAGAACTACACGACAACATAGAACACCCCACTTTGTTCCGTGCCCATTCCGGACGTTTGGCAAACCACTTTTGGTGTTCTGGTTGTTCATCATAAGGTTTTTTTAATAGCCTAAATAACGTATCTATCACCGAATAATCTTCTTTTTCGGCAGCATCTATTGCCAATTGTGCCATATAATTGCGAAGGACATACTTTGGGTTTATACGATTCATGTATACCGCACGTTCTTGATCACTAGCATTTTCTTTCTGCAAGCGTTGTTGATAGCTTCTGAACCATGTATTCCATTGAGTTTTGAGATCTCCTTGGACTTCTTCTGGTTGATAAAAAGCTTCTTGTATCGTCATAAGATGATCCACTGTACCGTCTTTTTTAAAATTTGATAATAACCTAAAAAACAATGTCATATCCGTTTCTGAACGCTGTAATACTGCTTCTAATTCTTGGATCAAAACTTTATCATCTTGGAACTTTGTTTTCAAACCTAACTTAGCACACATCATATCGATGTAGGCTACCTGTACATTTTGATGATATGTATCCAAAATAGCCTGCAATGGCGCTACCTCTTCGATCAAGGAGAAGAGTGCGTTGGCTAATTTGAGAAGGTTCCATAGGACAACTTGTGGTTGTGAACCATAGCGGTATCGTTTATGAGCTCTGTCTGTAGTATTAGGTGTCCAACCATGATCATAACCTTCTAACCAACCATAAGGGCCATAATCGATCGTCAATCCAAGGATAGACATATTATCTGTATTCATCACACCATGCACAAACCCGACACGTTGCCAATGAATCACCATATCCATACTTTTGATCATCACTTCATTAAAAAATGCTACATAAACCTCTTTGGAAGGTGTTCCCAAATAGGAATAATGATGCTTGATGGTATAATCAACCAATATTTTCAAGGTTTTGACATCTTGATGCGCCGCATGGATTTCATAACTCCCGAATCGCAAAAAAGAAGGTGCTACACGAGCTACAATAGCGCCTTTTTCATAATCCGGATTTCCATCATACAGCATATCCCGCCAAACCATGTTACCGCTAGATATTAAGGAGAGTGCTCTTGTAGTTGGTACGCCTAAGTGGTACATTGCTTCGCTACACAAATACTCTCTTATAGAAGAACGTAAAACAGCGAGACCGTCTGCTGTCCTTGAGTAAGGAGTCTCACCAGAACCTTTGAGTTGTAACGCCCAATGCTGACCCTGATGCATTACTTCGACAAGGTTGATTGCGCGTCCATCACCTAATTGCCCTGCCCAATTCCCAAATTGATGCCCTCCATAGCACATCGCATAAGGTCTAGTATTTGGCAGTAATTTTGCGCCCGAAAAAATTGCCAAAAAATCATCCGAATCTTCTGCTCCAATTAACCCAAGTCCTTCTAGCATCTCCGAAGAACTATGAATTAGCTTAGGAGCGATAGGTTTTTTGGGTGTTACATAAGAAAAACAGGCGTTTTTGACCTCCCGCCTTGTATTGTCTTCAATGGGATCTGCAGGTAATTCTTGACTAAATCGGTCTTGGATGTTCAGGTCTAAATTCAAAAGTTTGTTTTATACAAATCTACGACATAATAAGATGAGTCCGAATACCTGTTTTTAACCTTTTTTTTTGCAAATTAATCATACCAGTAAACTTGTGACACCCCACAAACAACTATAAAGCTATCCTCGTATTATTAATGAAGGTGCTACATTTAAGAGAATAAATGTTGGAGGGACCATTTATATAAATGTAGCTTACCTTCACTAATTTTGAATTTCAATACTTCTATTTTTATTTGCACAACTACGCTTCGAAGCAAAAAAGATCATTCCTCCTGCGACGAACTCGAAGCCCAACTATTGCCCACATCATACTTATCAAAAAAACACCTTATAATGGACTTATTAATCACTACGGACTACAGTACCACAACCATTCTGATTTTATCAATATTCTTTTTTGCAGTTATCTTTACTTTGTCTAACGAAGTACTACAGGGCCATTGAAAAAAAAGAAATTTATACGGTTATAACAGGCACCAAGTTTTTTGTAAATTAAACCTGTCTGTTAAGAAAAATTTATATTCAAAAATTTCATAAGCCTTATCATATGATTATTCGTTAATAAATATGAGCTGCACCAAAAACTGCGTCTATATTCAAAGTTTTGTCATTGAAGCTTCTGAGAAAAATTTTAATTCAGAAATAAAAAAATCCAATGCATATATTTTTAATAGATTCCTTTTTGTCCACGCTTTAATGGTATCATTTTTTGAGTCACTAAACACATACCTTACTATGGTATAATCAAAAAACGGTACCACTGTAAGTACTTCATAAATTTTTATATACTTGTTTTCCGTACTAGTGTTTTTATACGTAATTACAAGATTTTCTTTAGCTTGACAAAGAACATCGAACAAGTTAAAGGTCGAATTTGCCGAACTATCATTATTTAGAGTTTTATAAAAAATCTACTGCAATATCATCGAAGAGTAAAGGTTTCTCGTATGCGCACTGTCATACCATCCTAAGTTTAAGAACTAGTTCTCTACGCATTTTGGATAGTATTTCAGACCCATAATCTCTAATTGTTTTTTTTACGCTCTACGAAATGAAACCTTAGTTCAGGCGCATAGTTACATGTAACAAAAAAACAAATTCAATTAATTTAGATCAAAATAAAAATTGTGCCGATTTGAGAAGGATTTAGACCTCGTGTTAGTGCTTCCAAGATGTTTTTATATATTTGTGTGACTGCTATTCGAATACAATAATACTAACTTTTGGTAGCAACAGCAAACATTTGGTAGTTTTTTTATTGTGCCTTTTTAATTTTTAACACCTATGCCTGAAAAACAGGAAGACATATCCTATAGGATTAAAATTATTATTGATAATTTTAATGAAAATATTTCTAGTTTTAGTAAGAAAATAGGGGTCAGTAACAATGTTACCATAGGCAGGATAATTAACGAAAATAGAAAACCATCATTCGAAATTCTCAACAAAATCCTGAAAGAATATCCTCAGATCAATTGCCATTGGTTACTTACTGGAGAAGGACAGATGATGGATCAACTCGATCTACGAAGAATTGCCAATTTAGTCTCTTTTCTCAACAGCCACAATGACACTTTGCTCCGAAACCCCTCATTTAGAACATATATCGAGAGCAATATCGAATTATTAGGCTTGGAGCAGGAAAAAGAGAACTTGGATAAGGATATTAAAAAAGTAAAAAAAAATATGTTAAAAAGATTAAATCAAAAAAAGAGGAAATAGCAAAACTATATCTTTTTTTGATTTATCACCTCATGATATAAATAATCCAACTCAGATTCTGTATATCCATCACCATCATTTTCCAATATTTCCAAGAAAGCATTTACCGCAATTCTATTAGCTCTTATTTCGGCTGTTCTCCTTCGTGTTTCTTGAATTTTTTTCTCCAACTCTAGTTGCAAATCCGAATTAAAAACTCTCCTTTGACTATCCGTGATGTAGGATTTCTTTTTGAATATTTTAAACAATTTCTTAAGCATAATTTTATACCTCATTAGTTACTTTTTCTAAATCTTTTTGGAAATCGGTAATGATTTCCTCTACTCTTTCCCCTTCCATATTATCTTCATTGTATTTTTCGGAATAGAGTGCTTTTAGGGCTATTTTGGGGAGATGAATGGTTTTTATACGTTCAATAAACGATAACTGTTTGTAAATGATATCATCTTTATAGTTGTAATTTTTGAGAAAGAAATAAATAAATACAGAAAACAGTACAGAGCAAACAAGAATCAAAACAACATATTTATTCCTATCAAAATCCTTTGCTGTCAAAAAAAGAATATGAATCAGCCAATAAATCCCAACCACGATCCCGCTTATAGACACAAAATGAAACTTATAATGACTTCCTTTTGAAAAATCATCATATAAAGATTTGAAGCTAAAAAAAAGAATGGTTATAACTAATCCAAATTGACAAATCCAAAACCTAAAATTGGTTCTTCCTCGAAAGGCAAACTCACTAGAGAGTTTCCGTTTCTTCTCGGCTAGTTCTTTTAATTGAATTTTTGATTTCGTTATTTCTGCTCTGGTATGATGAACAAAATCATCTGTAGTTATCTTGTTTTCTATGAGATCGTCAAGTAATTTATTTAAGTTCTGATCTCGTTTTTGAGCAGTTGTTTTGTAGATTAAAGGAAGTTCTGTTAATTCTTGTGTAGTAGAAGGAAAAAAAACATGAAATAAAGAAAGTGTAACCAGAAAAAAACTGGCTACACTTTTTAAAAGGAAGCCTAGACTAATATTCCTCCATATCGGAGTCGTCGATTGAGCCGTCTTCGCTTGGCTCAATAAGTTGTAATTCTGCTTGGTCTTCATTTACCAATTCATTCTTTTCGCATGAAACAAAAGATAGTGTAATAACTCCTAATACTAATACTGCTTTTTTCATTTGTGTTTCTATTAATTCGTTAGACTTCATAAAAGTAGACAATACGCAAAAGCATATTTACAACTCAAAGAAGAAATTAGTAGCACAACGTCAAATGAGAGCAAACACCACTCATAGAGGGGTGTATCGCCGTATTTCACGCAAGTAAATGAATAATTACCTTATTGCGTTACGGTTTTGCCTCAATTAACAAAAATTAACACATTAAACAGCTGTAAACGTATTATCTAGAATAAAAACCCATGATATAGCCCCCCACCCAAGGCCATTTCCTCTACTTACTCGTCCGAGAATACACGTACCGCATTTTATTTTTTTTCTCCTGATACGTCCTTACAGTGTAGTGATGTACTTTTTTTCAACACTTAACTAGAAAAGATTTTTCGCATTACTTGATCCACTTTTTGTTTGACCCCAAAAGCACTCATCACTTCCATTAGCGCTATTCGTTCATACCCTCCACTACTTGACGGGGACATATACCATTTATCCTTTGAATTTACTGGGATAAAATTTTCTTTTTTCGCCTCAGCTACAGCATAAAAATAAACCATAACAACGGCTATGCTTGATGTTTCTGCTGAAGCTGAAACAAAAAAATCTTCATTTTTCTTTCCGGTAAATTCAAACAACAAATGGTATTAGCTCTACAGCTCCATTTGCCAGAAAAAAATAAACACACTCAACATATCTAAAAACAAATAGGGCGCAAAATTGTATTTTGCACCCTATTTGATAATATTATTTTGGCTTTTCTATGCCTACATAATTACAGCTCTGTAACTCTCAAAGTATTGACCATACCACGATCTGCCATTGGCATTGCAGCCAAATTGATAAGCATGTCACCTTTCTGTACATACCCACGTTCTACTGCCATAGCATTAACATCCTCTACTGTATCATCAGTACCAACATCCTTGTCATAATAGAATGCCTTGACACCCCATAGTAAGTTTAATTGCGCTAGGACACGTTTGTTGTTTGTATAAACCAAAATATGCGCTTTTGGTCTCCACGCAGAAATCTGAAAAGCAGTATACCCACTATTGGTCAAAGTAGAGATTGCAATAGCATTGATCTCATTTGCCATATGCGCTGCATGATAACAAATTGATTTGGTAATATATCTTTTTGTTCTAATATGCGGTGGATCATGAGGCACTTGGATAAGTGGAGAGTCTTCTACGCTTTTGATAATCTTACGCATCGTTTTAATTACCTCTACAGGATACTTCCCAACAGAAGTCTCACCAGACAACATCACTGCATCTGCACCATCCATAATAGAATTCGCAACATCATTAACCTCTGCACGTGTTGGTGTAAGGCTATCGATCATTGTCTCCATCATCTGTGTAGCAATAATTACAGGGATTCTTGCCTTTTTTGCTTTCAGCACCAGTTCTTTTTGTATTAGCGGCACTTCTTGTGCAGGGATCTCCACCCCTAGATCACCTCTGGCTACCATAAGACCATCACAGTAAGCAATGATTTGATCAATATTCTCGACACCTTCTGGTTTTTCTATTTTAGAAATAATAGGAATTTTATACTCACTATGCTTTTTGATAAGCTCTTTGAGATCCATCAAATCTTGGGCATGACGTACAAAGGACAATGCCATCCAGTCCACTTCTAATTCACATGCAAAAATTGCATCCTTGACATCTTTTTCGGTCAAAGCAGGTAGTGAAATATCGGTATTAGGAAGATTGACTCCTTTCTTAGATTTCAAGGGACCTCCTTGCACTACTTTTGCAAGAACCTGATCTTTTTTATTCGTATGTAGTACTTCGAAGATAAGTTTTCCATCATCCAAAACGATTCGTTCACCTACCTTTACATCCTTTGGAAACTCGACATAATTCATATATGCTCTTGTCTCATCTCCTTCAAATGGTTCTCCGGTTACAAAAGTAATTTCATCTCCGTCATTAACAACAACCCCTTCTTTCATCACTCCAACTCGCAACTTGGGACCTTGGAGATCGGCAAGTACTGCTGCATTAAACCCTAACTCTTCGTTAAGCTCACGGATCATTCTTACACGTGCTCTTACATCTTCGTAATCTGCATGGGAAAAATTAATTCTAAAAACATTGACCCCAGCAATGAGCAAATCTTTCAAGATTTCTTTGGTGCTTGTTGCTGGACCTAGTGTCGCAACGATTTTCGTCTTTTTACGATATGACATTATTCAAAAATTAAATTATTTTTCGATTTTATTTGTGTTTTATTGATACTATATGCAGTAATAATCTGCGGAACTTGCAGTATTCTTGACACTAAATTTTTGACAGAAAAATCTGGTGTTTCGGTAATAATCTTCAAAAAATAATCCACACTCTTATGCTCAGGCATCAAATATTTGGTTACCCTAGAGGTGTCTCCAAATAAATCCTGTTGCGTATTCGCGCCCATTATATTTGTATGAAATGTGTTTTTTACCAAGTTATATTCTGTATAGTTGTTTTCATCTACATATTGATAATACGGATAGGTAGCACTCACCGAAGCATATTCAAAACATACATCTTTTTTCTTCCTGCAAAAATGTAGTCGCAAATGTTTGTTCAATAAAAAAGCTAATTTGTATGAAGGAACAGCACAGTGAATAGCGATGAGTTCATACTCATCTTCTTCTAGGGCTTCCAATACTAATCGTTGTGCTACCATGTATCATAGTATTCCGAATTATATTCCCAAAAAAAAGGATATATTTCAAAAACCAATTCGAAATATACGAATAAATTTCACCCTACGATTAAAATACTTTTGAATATGTCAGCCGAAAACGTTAGAGACACCTCAATGCTTTACATTTCTTTATCGATTCGTTTCTGAAAAGCAAAATACGCACGTTTGGATGCTTTTTCTTCTGCCTTCTTTTTAGAAGTCGCCCTAGCTTTGGCAACCACTTTATCATTGATACGAAGTTTCACTGCAAAGTGCTTTACTTCATCTTTGCCTGTATCTTCATAAATCTCAAAATGAAAGCTCTTTTTTTCTTTTTGACACCATTCTATCAACAGACTCTTATAACTAATAACTTGCCCCTCTAAACTCTCAATATCTACATAAGGACTAATTACTGCTTCTTCTATAAATCTCTCGCAATACGAATACCCTCTATCCAGATAAATAGCTCCTATGAGCGCTTCAAACAAATTACCGTGAACATTAACACCAAATTGACTCTTTGGAATATTCGTCTGAATCAGATCTATAAGTTTCAGGTCTTTTCCTAATTCGTTAAGATGTTTTCTACTAACTACCTTGGATCTCATTTTGGTCAAATACCCTTCGTTTCCTTCAGGCACTTCATTAAAAAGATGCGCAGCTATCACACTGCTCAACATCGCATCTCCCAAAAACTCTAATCGCTCATAATTAATAGCATTGCCTTTATTATCCTTTAGGTTCATAGACCTATGAGTAAAAGCTTTTTTATAATATCTAAGTGTTCTGGGCTTGAAGCCTACAATATTTTGTATGGCTATAAAAAAATTCCCGTTCTTTTCAGAGCGGGAATTTAATATGTTGCGTATAATGTTCATAAAAATATTACGCATCTATTTTTTTGAATACCACACAGGCGTTATGACCTCCGAATCCAAAGGTATTACTCATTGCTACTTTGACGTCACGCTTTTGCGCCTTGTTCAATGTCAAATTCAATTCTGGATCAATATTCTCATCAACGGTAGTATGGTTGATTGTTGGCGGCACAATACCATGTTGCATAGATAATATCGAAGCAATTGCTTCTATACCACCCGCAGCACCTAGTAGGTGTCCCGTCATTGATTTTGTTGAATTGATATTGATGTTTTTTGCATGAGCTCCGAAGACTTTGGTAATCGCTTTAAGCTCAGCAATATCTCCCAATGGGGTAGATGTACCATGCGTATTTATTGCGTCTACCTCTTCTGGTCGAAGTCCTGCATCTCTCAAACAATTATGCATTACACGCTCTACACCGACTCCTTCTGGATGTGGAGCTGTCATGTGATAAGCATCACTTGTCATTCCACCCCCCATAACTTCGGCATAAATTTTGGCACCTCGTGCCTTTGCATGCTCATATGATTCAAGTACCAATGCGCCTGCTCCTTCTCCTAATACAAAACCATCTCTGTTTGCATCAAAAGGTCTAGAGGCGGTCTCTGGACTTTCGTTTCTAGTAGACAGGGCATGCATCGCATTAAACCCTCCCATACCAGCTTCCACTACTGCTGCCTCACTACCTCCTGTAATGATGATATCACAATGCCCTAAACGAATATAGTTCAATGCATCGATCATCGCATTTGCAGAAGAAGCACATGCAGACACGGTAGTGTAATTAGGCCCCATAAATCCATTTTTGATAGAAATATGTCCTGGTGCAATATCAGCAATCATTTTAGGAATAAAGAAAGGATTAAATCTCGGCACACCACCTCCTGAATTAAAGTTAGTAACCTCATCCTGAAAAGTTTGTATACCTCCTATACCTGCACCCCAAATTACTCCTACTCGAAACTTGTCTACCTTTTCTAGATCAAATGCAGCATCCTTAATCGCCTCTTCTGAAGCCACTAATGCGTACTGTGCAAATTTATCTAGTCTACGCGCTTCTTTTCGATCAAAATGATCTGTAGGATTAAAACCCTTTAGCTCACAAGCAAATTTAGTCTTGAACTTTTCACTATCAAAAGAGGTAATGGGGGCACAGCCACTCTTACCATTGACTAATCCATCCCAATACTCTTGAATGTTATTGCCAATAGGAGTCAATGCACCTAGTCCTGTAACTACAACTCGCTTTAATTCCATATACTTGCTGTGTAGTGAATTATTTCGCTTCTTCTATATAGGAGATCGCTTGTCCAACTGTAGCGATATTCTCTGCTTGATCGTCTGGGATCTGAATATCAAATTCCTTTTCGAATTCCATTATCAACTCCACAGTGTCTAAGGAATCAGCGCCAAGGTCGTTGGTGAAGCTTGCTTCTGATACAACCTCGTTCTCGTCAACACCTAATTTGTCAACGATTATCGCTTTTACTCTTGATGCAATGTCTGACATAATACTTTAATTTTGATTTTAAATTAGAGGGCAAAAATAAAAAACTTTATCATAAATTCCCATAATAGTAGAAATAATGTAAATAACTACCCTCTTGTGCTCGCCAAAGATACTAGAAGTATTAGGTTTTTACTATTTTTATATAATTATTTCTTTTCTTGCTAAAATTACTAACCAAGGGAGGGTTACTAAGAGATCTTATCTATATATTTTTGATAACATCTCTTTTTTCAGCATATTACTAGTAACATAACTAACTTTTTTATCAATGAAACGTATTATCATCTTTGCTTCTGGTTCAGGAACCAATGCGGAGCAAATCATCAAACATTTCAAAGAAAAAGGCACTGCCAAGATCACTCATGTGTTCTCCAACAACTCCAAAGCCAAGGCCTTACGACGAGCACACAATCACGGAATCAAAGCTTTGCATTTTGATCGAGAGGCACTCTACAAAACAAATGATGTATTACACATTATTAAGGATGCTACTCCTGATTTGATCGTTCTAGCCGGTTTTTTGTGGATTTTTCCAAAAAAAATATTAGAAGAGTTCCCCAATAAAGTTATCAACATACATCCCGCTTTACTACCCAACTACGGAGGCAAAGGAATGTATGGAGCGCATGTACACAATGCCGTCATAAAAAACAAAGAGAAGAAAAGTGGTATTACTATACATTATGTAACGGAACATTATGATGAAGGAGGAATCCTGTTTCAAGCTACCACTGATGTTACACCAGAAGATACTCCTGAGAGCCTTGCCACAAAAATACATGCGCTAGAACATCAACATTTTCCTGTAGTAATAGAATCACTTTTATTCCCTAAAACGAATGAATAAAACAATTCTTAACGGCTACTTTTACAAAAATTTTTGAATCTATCGTTTTCAGAAAATAAAATGGCTTTTCCATATCGTTGCCCCAACAAAAAATATATTTAAAAACCTAACTACGCGACTTTTAATCAAATTCATGATCACCAAAACCATACATATTCAACATTTTAGAACCTCGAAAAAACAATCAAATCAAAACAGTTGATAAACTTAACGTAATTTTTTTGCGGGTTTTCTGTAAAATTCGTTAATTCGGGGTGTTGAAATTACACCTAACCTCGAATGAAAATTAATTGGATTGAAAAAACGGAGTCTCCGAAAGATGTGCACTCCTTGCTTGAATTAGAGTATAAATTCAGAGCAGAAATTACGCAATTATTTTTTAGTAAATTTAATGACGAAGATCTAGATGGTCTAAATGACGTAGTCTTTGATTTTTGTACAACGGCAAAGACCTTTTGTATCGCAAAAACAACTCCAGAGCCATTTTACTCTGAGCTTTATGCCTTGCTCAAACAAGAGTCTATTGATTGTAACTAGGGAGTATTACCAAATAACATCCCTATACACAAGTGCTGAATGTCATCAAAAATATAATTTTCGACAAACAACTTACTTGCTTTGACACTCCGTAAAACACTACAACCTATAGGGTTCATTCAAACCAATTAATATAATTAGTAAAAAATAACTTTTTTTACACCCTAACATCATATCCGTAACTGTAATATTTCTGCGCACAAAAGAAAGCTCTGGACTTCTGCCTTACCACCTCCTCTTTCATTTTATATCCTCATAAAAATTCACATTCAGCATCCTGCTTATGCGACGAATATCTTCCATGCACCAAAAGCAATAAACTTCTATTAAACTTTGAAATCATCGTATGTAACACCATTTTTGTGGACATAAACAGTAGGCACTTCATTTTTTGATAAAAATAACCCCATCTCTCACTAAGCGAGTTTAACACCATTTTATAGCTATTTCATATAATTTTTCTTAAAATTGGGTACAATAATTTGCTTTTCAAACCATATGACACATATTTTTCGACTAACTACCCTATTCCTAGTATTTTTCACTTCATCCTTCGCTCAAAAAAAATCATTGACGCTCGAGGAAGTTTGGAAAGGAACATTTGCTCCATCTTACCTATCCTCTCTTAACTCGATGAACAATGGTAGTCAATACACCATTCTTAATAGAGATTATAAAGCAAAAACGAGTAGTGTAGATGTCTATGAATACAAATCAGCATCCAAGGTAGAAACACTATTAGACTCTAAGGATCTAGAAGCTATTCCTTATTTTGAGAATTATGAATTTAGTGCAGATGAACAAAAGCTACTCCTAACTACTGCTTATCAAAAAATCTACCGTCATTCTCATAAAGGAATCTACTATGTATATGATCGGATCACTAAGGAACTCAATAAAATCAGTGATCAACTGATCCAAGAACCCACTTTTTCGCCAAAAGGCGACAAAATTGCCTTTGTTTACGACAACAATCTATATATAAAAGACCTCAAGACGAATAAAGAGCAACAAATCACAACAGACGGCAAAAAAAATAAAATTATTAATGGGATTACTGATTGGGTATACGAAGAAGAATTCGGTTTTGTACGTGCCTTTGACTGGAATAGTACAGGAACTCATCTAGCCTACATCAGATTTGACGAACATCAGGTACCTGAATTCTCTATGGATGTTTATGGATCAAACCTCTATCCATATCAAGACGTTTTTAAATACCCAAAAGCAGGAGAAAAAAATGCAGAGGTTCGCCTGTTTACGTACGAGATAGCCTCCCAAAAGACTTCAGAAGTTGCATTATCAACGTACAATAATTTCTATATCCCACGGATTCAATGGACCAAAAAATCTAATATACTGAGCGCCCAAATACTCAACAGACACCAAAATGAATTAGATTTACTATTCGTGGACACCTCATCAAATAACACGGTAACAAAGGTGTTAGAAGAAAAAGATGCCGCCTATATAGAGATTACAGATAGTTTAACGTTTCTAGATGATCATAGTTTTGTATGGACTAGCGAAAAAGATGGACACAATCATATTTACCATTATAACGCATCTGGAAAATTAATCAATCAAGTAACCAGTGGCCCTTGGGAGGTTACTGATTATTATGGATATGACGCAAAAACAAAAACGATATTTTACCAAAGTGTCGAAAATGGCACGATCAACCGCGATATCTACGCAATCAAAATTAATGGAAAGGGCAAAAAAAGACTGAGTACAGAAACAGGAACTCACAATGCTGATTTTAGTGCGGATTTTAGTTTATTTATCGATGGTTTTTCTAACACGTCAACACCTTCGATGCATACGCTACATAACGCAAAAAATGGAAAAGTCATTCGCCAAATTAAAAACAGCAAAAGTCTTCTGCAAAAACTAAAAGGATACAAACCATTACAAGACAAAGAATTTTCTACCATTAACATCAATGGAGAAACACTGAATATGTGGATCATCAAACCCGCAAATTTTGACCCCACAAAGACCTATCCACTCTTGATGTACCAATACTCTGGCCCCGGATCACAAATGGTTAGAAACTCTTGGCACAACATGAATGATTTTTGGTATCAAATATTAGCGGATCAAGGATATGTCATTGCCTGTGTTGATGGGCGAGGTACAGGAATGAAAGGTGCCAAATTCAAAAAAATTACCCAAAACAATCTTGGAAAATATGAAGTAGACGATCAGGTAGCAGCTGCTCAATTATTAGGAAAACGTCCCTACATCGATGCGAATAGAATAGGAATTTGGGGATGGAGCTATGGTGGTTTTATGTCTAGCAATTGCCTATTCAAAGCTCCAGACACGTTCAAAATGGCCATTGCTGTTGCCCCAGTAACAAGCTGGCGTTTTTATGACACCATCTACACAGAACGCTACCTAAAAACTCCACAAGAAAATCCTGATGGATATGACAAAAACTCGCCTATTAATTATGTAGATCATCTAAAAGGAAAATTTTTGCTCATACATGGTAGTGCAGATGACAATGTCCATGTACAAAATACCATGCAAATGGTAGAAGCCTTAATACAAGCCAATAAGCAATTTGACTGGGCTATATATCCAGACAGAAATCACGGCATCTATGGAGGCAATACGCGATTACACCTTTTTAACAAAATGACCAATTTTATCAAAGAAAACCTTTAAGACTCTTACAAAACCTACTAATTTAATTCACATATATGCCTACAACCCTACAACCACATCAAAAGGAATTATTTGGACATCCTATTGGACTTTATGTCTTATTTTTTACCGAAATGTGGGAGCGATTTTCATATTATGGCATGCGCGCATTACTTACCACCTACATGACTGCAAAAACACTAGAAAATGATCCGCAGTCTGGACTGGGTTGGACATCTGCAGAAGCATTGTCTCTATATGGCTGGTACACAATGCTCGTCTATATCTCCTCTATTCCAGGAGGTATGATAGCAGACAAGCTACTAGGACAAAAAAAAACAGTACTTATAGGAGGGGTCCTATTGGTCATTGGACATAGCGTACTAGCCATTGATGCGTTATGGGCGTACTATACAGGTCTCGGATTCATTATTTGTGGTGTAGGAATGCTCAAACCTAATATTTCCTCCATGGTCGGAGGTCTCTACCCCAAAAATGATATCAGAAGAGATAAGGGGTTCAGTATTTTTTATGTCGGAATCAATTTGGGTTCACTATTGTCCTCTATAGCTGTTGGACTAGTAGTTGTCAACTATGGTTGGCACGCAGGATTTGGGCTAGCTGGCATTGGGATGCTCCTTGGGTTATTGGTTTATATCCTTGGGCATAAGTACCTAATTGCTGTTGGCAACAAACCTACAGAAGAAGACAAACAATCCGACATCAGTATTCTTACCTTATTCCAACAACTACTAAGATCACCATTACAACTAGGGATTACTAGCCTTTTGTTGATCCTTTCTTTATATGCGGGCTTTGCTTTTGAAGGAAAAGATGCCCTTGGATACAGTGCATTATTCCTCTTTCTAACATTGGTGACTGCGATGATGATGATGATTTACAAAAATCTAACATCTAAAATAGAAAAAGATCGTTATGTGGTATTGCTCCTATCATTTATGCTCGTAATTGTATTTTGGGGTGCATTCGAACAGGTCGGAGGTCTTATGAACCTGTACACCGAAAGCAAAACAGACAGAATGTTACTCGGTTGGGAAGTACCAACGGCATTTTTTCAAGGAATTAACGCCGGTTTTATCATTCTATTTGCTGTACTGATTGCAAATATTTGGGCGAATAGGAAACTAAAAAACAAAGAAGCATCTTCCTTGTTCAAAATGGCTACTGGGATTATCATTATGGGCCTTGGGTTCTTTTTTATGGTTGGAGCCTCTCAACAATACGACGCTACAGGATCATCCGCCATGTATTGGCTTGTACTAGCATATTTTCTCCACACGATAGGAGAACTTTGTTTGTCCCCTGTTTCACTATCATTTGTAACAAAACTAGCACCCGCAAAATATGCTGCTTTGATGATGGGAGTCTATTGGGCTGCAACCGGACTTGGAAACAAAGTTGCTGGTATTGTCGGAGAAAAAGCTTCCGAATTTGGGGAATTTACCATATTCTTGGGGATTACATTATTTACAGTCATCTTTGGGTTTCTTGTAATTTTGTTACTAAAACCGCTGAAACGTTTGACACATGGCGCAGAGGACAATGAAATAAAAATAAATACAAATGAAACAGAACGTTTCGAATTAGCAGATAATTAAAAATGAGCACAGCAAATACAACAGATCAATTCTTCGAAGATAAAGTATTAGGACACCCAGCAGGGTTATTCGTATTATTCTTTACAGAAATGTGGGAACGTTTTTCCTTTTATGGCATGCGTGCCCTATTAGTCATGTTTTTTACCGCATCCTTAATCGATGGGGGTTGGGAGTGGCCAAGAGAACATGCCATGGCGATTTTTGGCTCTTATGTAGGCCTAGTCTATTTGTCTACGATGCTAGGAGGCTATTTTGCGGACAAAATCATAGGGTTTCGCTGGGCTGTAGTACTAGGCGCCTCATTAATGACATTAGGCCATGGCTCTATGGCACTAGAGACACCTTTATTCATCTACATAGGCTTAGGGTTATTAGTTTTTGGAAATGGTTTTTTCAAACCAAATATGACTTCTATTATTTCAGAAATGTACAAAGATCGTCCTGAAAAAAAAGATGGCGCTTATACCATCTTCTATATGGGCGTGAATGCAGGAGCTTTTTTTGGTATTTTGCTCTGTGGTTATTTGGGAGAAAAAATAGGCTGGAGCTGGGGTTTTGGTTTGGCTGGTATTTTCATGCTCTTAGGAACCCTGCAATTCTGGTTGGCTCAAAACATCTTTGGACATATCGGATTAAAACCTGTAAAAGAAGAAACACTAAAAAAAGCAGCTACAGATACCGATAAGCGCGTACCATTTTCTATGAAACAAAAATTGATCATTGCAATCAGTACAGCCTTAGGGTTGATATGGATTCTCAATGATCCCGCTACCAAAATATCAGGAGGACAAATCAACGCATTCGCCTTTTTGGGAGAAAACGGTAACAACATCGCAATTGTGACAGCACTGGTTCTCTTTTTAGGCCTTCTGGGCTATCGCCTATCTCAGTATTCGCAAATCACTAGGGAAAAACTAATAGCCGTTTCATTTTTTGCCTTCTTAACTATTTTCTTTTGGGGCATCTTTGAACAAGCACCTGGGAGTATGACCATTTTTGCAAAAGACTATACCAACCGCTTATTAGAAGGAAGTGCAGGAACAATCTTCAAAATCATTGATGCGCTAATAACAATTATTCCACTAGCAGTGATCTCATGGGTCTTGATCGTATTATTCAAAAAAACATTTGCAAAATATTCCTTATCCAATATTGTCTTAGCAATTACGTTTATCTTATTATGGATTATCGGTATTTGGAAAATTTATGACCAATATATAGAAGAAACAACAGAGGTTGCCGCATCATGGTTTTCGACACTAAATTCTTTGTTTATCATTACAATGGCTCCATTATTTTCTAGATGGTGGGAGAGTAAATATAACCCCTCTGCTAATGCAAAATATGGGATTGGGATGTTTTTATTAGCTATTGGCATGGCATGTATTGCTTTTGGTGCTATGGGCATAGAACCCGGCGCAGCCACGGCATCGGTTAGCATGATCTGGTTGATTTTGGCTTATTTTTTTCACACTATGGGAGAACTATGCATCTCTCCAGTAGGCTTATCCTACGTCAGCAAACTAGTCCCTCCTAGGATGATTGCTTTTATGTTTGGGGTATGGTATTTGGCCGTGGCTATAGGAATGAAGGGAGCAGGAAAATTTGGAGAAAATATTGACAAAATAGCCAATACCGAAGGAATTAGTTATTTTTTCTGGTTATTGACAATTGTTTCTGTGTCTATCGGCTTACTTTCTATACTATGTCAACCGTTGATCAAAAAACTTATGCACGGTGTACGATAAATCCATAAGTACGAGATATCATGTAATCTCGGAATACTTTTTGAGACTAATATTGTAAAATTGATTTATATGAAAAAGATAGTTTTTGTATTTACACTACTACTTACTGCTGTTGTGAGTGCACAAGAAATTAAGTGGATGACGATGAATGAAGCGCTAGCAGCGCAAAAAGAATCCCCTAAAAAGATTTTTATGGATGTCTACACTAATTGGTGTGGCCCATGTAAATTAATGGATCAAAAAACATTTCATAATGAAGATGTTGTTTCATATATCAATACTAATTTCTATCCAGTAAAATTCAATGCAGAAGGAACAGAAGAGGTTTTTTACAACAACCAAACCTACACCAATCCAAATTACAAAGAAGGCAAGAAAGGACGTAATAGCCAACATTATCTAGCTGGTGCATTAAAAATTACTGGATACCCAAGCATTGTATTCTTTGACGAAAATGCTAGTGTTATCGCTCCTGTACCTGGTTACAGAACAGCACAACAATTAGAATTATATCTCAAAATGATTTATAATGATGATTACAAAACACTAACCAGCAATGCCGCTTGGAGAGCTTATGAGAAAAAATTCAAACCTGAATTCAAAGGATAATGATGTTGTGTAAAATATAATTATTGACTACAATCACATGAAAAAAAATCGCTAGGTTATACCATTTATCCTTTGAATTTACTGGGATAAAATTTTCTTTTTTCGCCTCAGCTTCAGCATAAAAATAAACCATAACTACGGCTATGCTTGATGTTTCTGCTGAAGCTGAAACAAAAAAATCTTAATGTTTCTTTCCGGTAAATTCAAACAACAAATAGATTAGTTTGTACAATGAAGAAAAAGAAGCAAATTATCAGCCCGTAATCACTGCTCATTCTAGTATAAAGGCACCCGATAACCCTGTATAATAAAAAGGCACGTGATGCTTTTTGCACGTTGCTTCCCAGCGCTGGACAGCGCTCGGATAATTACTTCCGTCTGCAATGATTTTTTTGGGATGCAAGGAATCTATTACACGATCTAGGTGTACTTTTGTCGATTGCGTAAGCAACAGTATATCTGGCTGTAAGATGCTACTATACAAATTTGTACTATCTATTAATACGACTTGCTGCCTTTTATAACGATAAGCATTTTTTAAAGGTTCTTGAGTTTTTGTTTTTATTTTTTGCGCTATTTGATATGGTTCTAGAATATACTCTGCTGTTTTTGATGATATACTATTGCGGGTCAAAACATTCAGATGGCTCCCTGTATGATCCCCTATAAGAGTGTTCTTATATTGATGAAAAATAAGTAAGCGTTGTTGGTTGTATGACAAGACTTTTTCTATCATCAAAACACCTAGAAAAAAGAGCATCGTTACACCAAAACGATAGACCCGCTGCGGCCGAAATTTTTTGAACATTAACACCCCACTAATCAAGACTACATAACTTATTACCAACAAACTTCTTGACAACGAAATAGCACTCCAAAGAAACATTTCTTTGTCTGCCACCCATGCCACAACAACATTCATCCATCCAATAAGAATATTATATCCACCAACCAGTAAGCTGGGCAGTATACCAAAAGCAGCTAACACCAACACCCCAATTCCGAAACCAAGAAGCACACCAAGGAAAGGAACAATTGCAAGGTTTGTAACAAAAAACAACAATGGGAATTGATGAAAATAATAAATAGAAAGTGGCAACACCCCCAATTGCGCAGCAAATGTTACCGTAAAGGTGTCCCAGTATATGCGATCCAGAAAAAATCGTGGTTTATAATAGGGCGCTAATAATGGTTGTATCCAAATTATGGCAAATACTGCTGTGTAACTTAACTGAAATCCCACATCAAAGAGCAGTAATGGATCAAAGCATAACAAAACAAAGCCAGAGATAAGCAACGCATTATAAGCATTACCCTTCTTGAATCGAATCACCTGACCAATTGCAACAAATGAAAACATCGTCACCGCACGAAGTACGGATGGCGATAATCCTGTAAGATAAGCATATCCCCATAACAAGGCAATGGCTGATACCATTCGCAATGTTTTTCCATGTTTTAGATACAACAATGGATACAGCAGAAAATTAAACAACCAAAGAAAAATGCCTATATGCAATCCGGAAACCGCTAAAATATGAATCGCCCCAGCATTAACATAATTCTGATAGGTATCAGCATCTATATCTTGTCGCTGCCCTAACAATAGCGCCTTGACAATTACTAAAACCTCTCTTGAGAAAGGCTGTTTCTCTAACTCTTGTATTAAAAAATTACGCAAATTACACGAATGAGCTCTCAAAGTAGTGGAGCTTGCTTGGGGTACAGAAATAAGTTCACGTGCGCCCAAACGAATTTGATGATAGACCCCCTGATTTCTCAAATAATTGGCATAATCAAACTGATGAGGATTTAATGATTTTTGAAGCGGTGTCATTACAGCATAGGTAACAAAGCGGTTTCCGGTTAGATCCAAATGCTTTGACAACGTATCTTTTTGAATATATAACAATACTGTCCCTTTTATAGAAACGCTATCTGATTGCTGAAGAGATATCGTATATTTTTCGTAATACTGTGATGACTTTAATCGCTTTTGAATTTTGAACACCAAAGTATGAGGCTTCGTCACATCAACCAACTTTTTTGTATAATGCTGAGCACTTCCTAGTGGATTATGCAGCTGTACCAAGAGCATTCCTAACAAGACAAAAGCGGGACATAAGGCAACCCCAAAATAAATTCCTTTTTCTGGAGCGTTATTAGCTTTTATTTTCAAAAACCCTAACACCAAAACACCTATCCCTAACCCAGAGATTAAGAGTTCCATATTTTGCACAGGGAAGTAATAAGCCAAAATAATACCGACTATCACCGCCATAGTCAACAGCAAAAAAGGAATGTTGACAGTACTATTTTTCATGCATTATTATAAAATTCTTCTTGCTTCTGCATATGCTCGATGCCAGTATTTTTCATTCAGATTGGATGTCAATACTCCACGAGAACTAGTAGAATGTATAAACAAGATACGTTTAGAATTTGCAGAAACAATTACACCTACATGGTTGATAACCCCTTTTTTTCCAGTTTTAAAAAAAAGCAAATCTCCCTTTTTTACGTCTCGCAATTTAATTCTTTTTCCCTCTCTAGACATTGCTCTTGAAGTACGAGGCAGTGCAACTTTTTCGCGCAAAAAAGAGGTATATACTAAGCCAGAGCAATCCATCCCTTTTTTGGTGGTTCCTCCAAATTTATATCGAGTACCTTCAAAAGATTGTGCATGGGAGACTATGCGCCCTATTTTGCTAGATGATTTCGTTGTCTTAGCACTTTTTTGTCCTGTAAAACTTTTTTTTATGCCTCCGCAAGATGTCAGGACTAAGCAAATAAGAATAATTCGGAATAGCTGTTTCATTTAAATATTACATTAATTTGCGTTTATTTTTCTTTTTTTTCCAATAGCATTACGACATCTATAGGCCGCGCATTACTAGCACCATAATCCACCTTAACCACGCCTATATTTTTTGCAGCATTAAGCACATATACCCTTAGTTTCTCCGAACGGCTACCTATTGCATACAACACCGTATTCATAGCATCTTTGACGTAATTATCTTCTAATTGTAATTTTGCCTCTATGATATTAACAATTGGAATAAAATATTCATCTGGAATCTTCTTGTTTTTTGCAATATAAGAAAGGTAACAGTAACCATAGCGCCTTTCTAGAGAAATAGAAGAGCTTCTACACAAACTAGCAAGTTCCATGGCATAAGGTAATTTTATAAAAATGGCCTGAAGATACATCTTATGCAAGGGCCATAAATTGGCATTTGTAATGGTGCGCCGAGTTTCTTCTACAGGTATTTTTTGAGGATCATCTATCAAAAAAGACAATACCTTCATATCATAATTTTTTCGACGACGTAATTGGAGAGCTAATGCTCTATCGGCTGGTATTTTCTTTGCGATTTTCTTAAGTTCTGCAAAGGTAAGCCCATAAGAATCCCAAACAACATCTCCATATTTTTTCCAGCGACATACATGTTTGCCACCGTCATAAGATTTGAGAATTTCTTCAATTTCTGAAAGCGTTTGCATGTAGTAGTTTTAGACCTCTTTGAGTGATTGAACAATATATTTTGCTGTAGTTTGGCTAGCTCCTTTGCCACCAAGCTTTTTTTCTAGATCATAATATTCCAAAAATAGTGTCGAGCGTTTATAATCATCCAAAATGTCAGTCAATGCCGCCAATAGCTGTTCTTTATTAAAATCATGCTGAATCAACTCTGTCACTAACTTCTTGTCCATAATTAGATTAACTAGTGATATATAATCCAATTTGACAATACGTTTAGCTATTTGATAAGAAATATTACTCCCCTTGTAACAAACTACTTGTGGCACTTTAAAAATTGCTGTCTCTAGAGTCGCGGTACCCGAGGTCACCAAAGCTGCATTTGCAAGACTTAATAAATCATAGGTTTGATTCATGATCAATTTTGCATTGGTATTTTGGATAAAAGAGTGATAGAAACTCGGTTCTTGGCTAGGAGCCCCAGCAATAACAAATTGATAGTCCGAAAAATCCTCTACAACCTCCAACATAACTTCCAACATACTAGTAATCTCTTGCTTACGACTCCCTGGCAGAAGCGCTATTATAGGGCGATCATCCAACATATGTTGTTTTTTAAACACTTCTGGGTCAACTTGTTGATGTGTTGCTATTGCATCCATTAATGGATGCCCCACAAAATGCACTGGATAATTATATTTTTTATAAAAATCAGGTTCAAAAGGAAGGGTTACGTACATATGGTCAATAGTCTCCTTGATAGTCTTGACCCGTCCCGCACGAGATGCCCATACCTGCGGAGCAATATAGTAATGTGTTGTATAACCTTTGGGTTTTGCCCATTTGGCGATACGCAGGTTAAATCCAGAATTATCTATAAAAATCAAAGCATCTGGCTGGTAGGCTTCGATATCATTTTTGCATTTTTTTATATGTCCAAAAATTTTAAAAAGATTCTTTAAAACCTCGACAAATCCCATAAACGCACGCTCCTTATAATGTACTACGAGCGTACCTCCAACTTGCTGCATCAGATCCCCTCCCCAAAACCGAAAATCTGCTTCTGGATCCTGCTGTTTCAAGGATTTCATAAGATTTGAAGCGTGTAAATCCCCCGATGCTTCTCCTGCGATGAGATAATATTTCACTGACAATCTAATTTATTATAATATTGATTCACTAAAATTTGCTCATTAAAATTAAGATAGCCGCAAGGACTGTTGCCAATAATGTTCCTCGTGCTTCATAAATTTTATTTTGTTTCAGAAATAAAAAAAACACCAGAAGGTTTAGCACAGCACCTAATGCTACAAGGCTCCCAAAAAAGCCTTGTATCCAAGCATTCTTTAAGGTTTCTTCGATTCCTAGTTTTGAAAAAAACTGGATATAAAGTATAACACCAGTAATATTCGCTATAATGCCAATAATAAATCCGGTACTAACAGCTTTGATATTCATATAAATAGTTATGGTAAATAATATTTAGAAATCCCATTGATTGAGTTCTTGCATATAATGGTGTGCTGTAAGGTCAAATTGCGTAGGCACAATAGATACGTATCCATTATGCAATGCCCACTCATCAGTATCCTCTCCCTTGTCCTCATTCACAAACTTGCCGGTAAGCCAGTAATATTCTCGTCCCATTGGATTGGATCTTTTGTCAAATTCTTCCTCCCAATGAGCATTGGCCTGTCTACAAATTTTTATCCCTTTTATTTCTTCTGCAGGAAGTTTTGGAATATTCACATTGAGCACCACTCCTTTTTGCAAACCGTTTTTCAGGATATTCTCTACTACAATTCGTATATATTTTTTTGCAGGCTCAAAATCAGCATTCATACTATAATCTAATAATGAAAACCCAACAGAAGGAATCCCTTCGATACCTGCCTCTACTGCGGCGCTCATCGTACCTGAATAAATAACATTGATCGCTGCATTGGAACCATGATTGACTCCACTGACACATAAGTCTGGTTTTCTTTTTAGAATTTCGTGAGAAGCCATTTTGACACAATCAGCAGGAGTTCCAGAACAACTATATTCTTTTTGTTTTGCATCCGTCTCGATAACAATTGGATCGCAATACAATGCATCATTGATAGTAATAGCGTGTCCCATTGCGCTTTGAGGACTATCAGGAGCGACTACACAAACCTCTCCAAATTCATTCATAACACTAATAAGTGCACGAATCCCAGGAGCCGTAATCCCATCGTCGTTTGTAACTAAAATCAAAGGTTTTTTTTCCGACATTGTCTTTTTTTAATATACTATTTAGTTCTTAAGTAAAAATACGTTTTTATTGGGAGAGCGTAACAGCTAATACAAGAAGAGATAATTGTTTTATACTTTTTTAAACGCATTCGAACCTAAAAAACAATCCACCAAAACAAGATCGTTCTTGTCGACCTACACTGTTTGTGGCGAAAAAATAGCTTCTAATTCGTTTATTTTTACTGGTTTTACAAAATAATTAGAAACTAAAGTAATTTCCTTTGCTTTTTCTACATCACTAGGATTGATAGATGAACTAACAACATAGAGCGTTATTGGAGTCTGAAACTTATGTTGAATGGTCAAAAAGTTTTCTAAGAATTCCCATCCATCCATTATAGGCATATTGAGATCTAATAAAATGATTTCTGGCATATGATCCTGTGATAGATTCTTCAATATTGCACTAAAATAATCAAAAGCTTCTTTGCCATTAGAAAACACCAATAAATTATTGCACAATTCTTTTGTTTCAATAATGCGTTTTACTAAACTTATATAGGTAGTATCATCATCGATGATACATGCGAGATCGATCATATTTTTCATTGCTTGGTGATTTTTGTGTTCTTGATTGTTGAGTTGTGAACGATAGTTCTTTATAGTTTTTATCCAAATGCAATAGTAAATGTTGTACCTAGCCCTACTTCACTTGTTAGAGAAATAGTTCCGTTAAGTGATTCTATTTGGTTTTTGGTAATAAATAGTCCGATACCAACGGCGTCCTCATTGTAATGAAAGGTCTTATACATTCCAAAAATTTTATCCCCGAATAATTCCAAATCAATACCAGAACCATTATCTGCAACTTCCATATATTTTTTTCCTTCATTGATATATGTTTTAATTTTGATGACAACATCTCGACTAGGGTCTTTGTATTTGACCGCATTCGTAATTAAATTAAGCATAATACTTTCTAAGTAGGCAGGAATATAATTGACGCTTTCTAAACCAGAAAAATCAGCCTCTACGGTTGCATTCCCACTTTTGAGAATATGACTAATAGAGCCTCTAATCACACGAAGTGTATCTTTGAAGTACACTAAAACTCGTTTTTGTTTTTTGTTTGTTTGTATGGTAGCAACTTCGTTGAGATGCTCGATAGTGGTATTCAGACTCTCAGAAATCTTTTTTATATCATCGATCAACTCTGCTTTTTCTTGCGGATCTGCGATATTTTCTATAAGCTGTACTAATAGCGAGAGATTACTGGTATGTGATCGTAAATTATGAGAAACAATATGTGCAAAATTAAACAATCTCTTGTTTTGAGATTCGATAATATCTATGGATTTCTCTAAGCCTAATTCTTTCTTTTTTAGCTCTTCGATACTTTGAAAAACTCCACGAATACCGACAATATTCCCAAGATCATTATAAACAGGTTTCCCTATTGCTCGTGCCCAAAAAATATTCCCTTTTGCGGTAAGCATTTTGATTTCTGTAGAAAAAGGCACCCCAGCTACTGCACAATTAAAAAACAATGTAGCTGCCTGCTGTCTGCATTCTTTGGCATAATAATTTGCTGAATCTTTGATTGATGGTTCGTGATCCTCGGGATATTCCATCATTTTATAGGTTTGAAAATCCCAAAAGCTCTTCTTTTTCTTAAAATCCACATACCAACTACCGGTTTCGGTCATTTCTGCAGTTTCTTGATAATAGAAATAACTTTTGACAAGGGTACGTTCTGGCTCTACTGCGAGACTCATAAAAAACAGCAACTTCGTAGATGACTGGATATTAATAGGCAATTGATCGTTTGTATTACATCTAAAACTCTGATAGTCTCCTATACTATTCAGAATTCTGATATGCTGCTCAAAATTAATATCCTTACGCTGATACATCAAAAAGTTATTTCGGAATAACTTCTTATCAGCTTCATGGATGAGTGTTTCCAAAAAATAATTCAATGTCTCAGGAAACGAACCTATTTCATAGCCTAATTTTTCATAAAAAACAGATGACCACATTTCGATTCCAGAAACCTCATTAAGCTTCCAATATCCAGCATTGAAATCTTGCATTACATTATCGAAAAGTTCGTTCTGTAACATTTATGATTCTTATTTTAACAAAAAAGCCCCTCCATTCTACTCCATAAATCGAGTAGATCTAACAATATAAGAATTTTATAATTGTAGAAACCTATAATAACATCTTTTTTGGGGTTACGTATTTTGCTTCATGGTATCCAATTGTATTGCCAATGCCTTGGTAGAAATTTTTATCTCAACAAAAGAAAGAACTAACGAAACCATAAGACATAACAAACCGACACCAAATACCATATTGGCCAATGTGACCATTTCTATATACAAAAGTGTCATGGTAATAACACTCGCCAAAAAACTGAGAATTGCAATGGCCTGCATCCAACGAATTAAACTTAACCTACGTCTCAAATTACTAATTTGTCGATGTGTTTTAGCAGACGAAGTGGCTTCGTATTCTTTGAACAATTGACGTATTAATGCTGCTATAGCTAGATAGCGAGCGTTATACGCTAACATCGTTAGGGATATCGCAGGAAACAGCAAAGCGGGGATATTCATTGATAATGCCATAACACCAAAATACGTATTTTTCGCAAATTACAAGAAACAAATCACCAATCTATTCTAGTTAGTACAATAGCAGACATATACCGTCACATATCGACTTGTTTTTTATCTAAACACCTTATTCTTATATTCCATAGCTAAGGTTATGCAACATGATTATAGTGTTTTAACACAAATTCACATACTTGAATTGGCACTAAAGGTTTTTCTATCCTAACTGCCTACCTTTACTTTACTTCAAAATCAGTTTTGACACTAATTTTTGCGGCATCAATTGTCAATACGTATTTGCCAACTGGAATATAATAATTTCCATCATTTTTTTTGATGAGATCTAGTTCGTCATCTAATTTTTCGAGCTGTCTTTTGGCCTCTTCTGTTATTGTAAGATCATAAGATGCCTCGTTGAGACCTTGAAACAACTGTAAATCAAAATCCTTGAGCACTACACCTTTTTTTGTAGCAACACGAACACTTCCTTTTTGCAAAGTTTTGGCGTAATAACTAAAACGCAATCGGGAGTTTGATGGCGGATTCCAAATGCTCCAGCTATCTCCCCAATTCTCGGACCAATGCATGGAAGGGACATCAAAAAGATGCAGTTGTTTTTCTACAATTCCTGGAGTTAATTCCTGTAGGGCTTTTATGCTTGTTTTATAAATACTACGACCATGTGTTCCGAGCAATAAATGTCCATCCCGTGGCTGTATAGCAATATCATGCACTGCAACATTGGGCAATCCTTTGGCAAAAGGAAGCCATGCTCCCCCTCGATCTAGTGATACATAGGCTCCATTATCTGTTCCAAGATAGAGTATATCTTCATTTTTGGGATCCTCACGAATCACATTGATTGCCCCCAAGGGCAATGTCATATTCAAACTCTCCCAGGTTGCGCCATAGTCTTCACTTTTGAACACATAGGGCAAAAAATCATCCCATCGATACCCATTGAGTGTTACATACACACGACTCACCTTATGCCTAGAGGCTACCACCCTACTTACCCACAAATCTTTAGGAAAAGTCTCTGACAGTAACTTCCAGTTTTCGCCACCATCTCGAGACAGGTGTAATAAACCGTCATCACTACCTGTATAAAGCAATCCAAATTTTAGAGGAGACTCATCAATAGCAGTTAAAGTTCCATAGGCGACATTCCCTTTTTTTGGTCCCTGTGTGAGATCACCAGAGATAGCGGTCCATTCATCACCACGATTCATGGAACGCAAGAGTTTGTTCGCTCCAAAATATAAAATATCTTGATGGTGTGGTGATAACAAAATTGGTGTTTGCCAATTGAATCGGTAAGCCTCTGTCCCCAAATCATGTTTTGGTTGTATTTCGGTTTGTTTTTTGGTAATTGGATGAATCCGTGCATAGTTACCAAACTGATACCCTGTATAGATCGTATGTGGTAGTCGGCTGTCTATTTGTATTTGCATTCCATCACCTCCCATGATATTTCTCCAAGGATACGCTCCTTTTTGGTGCCATTCTGGAGATTCTTTGGCCGTATTTTTGGCCATCCAAACTCCATTATCTTGTAAGCCCCCGTAGATATTATATGGCGTTTGATTATCCACATTAATAGCATAGAACTGTCCTACTGCAGGTTGATTTGCCTTGATCCAGTTTTTTCCGGAGTCATAACTAATATTCACTCCCCCATCATTACCATTGATCAGGTGTTTGGGGTTACGAGGATTGATCCAAAGCGCATGGTGATCGGAATGGACATTTTTTGCATTAATACTCTCAAATGACACTCCCCCATTACGAGAGGTTAGGATTGGTACTCCCATAATATATATATGATCAGGATCTACTGGATGCACTCTTATTTGTCCAAAATAATAGCCATAACTATAAAAAATCGCATCCAAATAATCTGGATGTGTTCGACTCCATGTTTTACCACCATCATCACTACGAAAAACTTCTGCTCCAACTACAGGCGTATCAAAAAGGTCATTTGTGCTATTTTCTAAATATTTGGCAAGATCGATGGGCTGTACCACTTCACTCCTAATCAATTGCTTTACATTTTGCGCTCGGTATTTTTCTTGAAAATCATTCTTTTTCAAGAAAGCGTCCAGTTTCTTATTCTTTAGTCCAAGAAATGTCTGCAGCGACATGGTTTTAAAATCTTCCTTTTTTAATCCTCTTGTTTTTTCTTCTTTCTTTTTTTTGCGCCGGAATTGACTATCATGTATTGCATAGACTGTATTTTTGTCAAAAACGGCAAGTCCAATCCGTCCTACCCCTGATCCAGAAGGAAAACCACTTGTTTTTGTTGAGACTTTGCTCCATGTGCTGCCGGCATCCTCACTTTTATAGATTCCCGAAGCAGCACCATTACCTTCAAAATTCCAAGCTTTGCGATCTTTTTGCCACATACTAGCATACATCACACCAAAATCATTTGGCACCTGCGCCAAATCGATTGCTCCTGTAGTATCATTTATAAACAGTGTTTGTTGCCAGCTATCTCCGCCATCTATTGTTTTATAAACTCCACGCTCCCCATTAGGAGAATACAAATGCCCAGTAGCTGCAACGACTACCTCCTTTGGATTATTTGGATTAACAAGAATTTTTGCGATATGATGACTATCAGGAAGTCCTGCACTTTGCCATGTTTTGCCTCGATCCATGGATTTGAGCATACCTACTCCTGCATACGAGGAACGAGAAGCATTACTCTCTCCCGTACCCACCCAAATTGTTTCTTTGTCCCAGACTACAGCTATCGCCCCAATATTTATCGTAGGAGCACTATCCATAACAGGGGTAAATGTAGTACCATTATTATTCGTATACCACAAACCGCCCGAAGCGTAAGCAACATAGAACTCTGTAGGTTTGTTTGGATTAACAGCCAAATCAACTACACGACCACTCATAATCGTAGGTCCTATATTCTCAAAAGGCAGGTGTCGCACCAACGATGATTCGGTCATTGATGTCTTTTGCACTAGTGCCTCTTGGATTTTTATTGCTGAAGTAGCTGGTTGTTGCGCATAATTGCACATGGAACGGAGTAAAAAGAAAAACAATAGTATCAAGCGCATAAATGCAAAGAATTTAAGGATAGAAATAATCTCCAAAATAATCAATAGACTATGACAAACAAACTGATATCGCCTATTTTTTTGACAGATTTTGTGAATACAAATTAGTAATTATATAAAGAGTACCCACACTGCCTATTTAGGGTTGACATACATTTATCATAAGTTTAACAAGTTTGTTGGGTAGAGGTTGTTTATTTTTGAGGAAAAGACTGAATTATTTCGATTCTTTTTTTTGCGTCAGGGATAGCAGTGAAAATCCCGTATCCGCAATAGCGATACGGAATTGTAACGGATAGCCCGCCCGGACGCTCTAACATTATCAAAGACAATTAGATGAAATACGACCCGATAGACCAAAGCCTTTTTATCAAAAATCGCAAAAATTTTGCAGCACAAATGCAGCCCAATAGCATAGCAATTTTTAATAGCAATGACATATATCCTATAAGTGCGGATAGTACTTTGCCTTTTGCGCAACATCGAGATATTTTCTTTCTTTCTGGTGTTGATCAAGAAGAAAGTATCTTAATCCTATTCCCGGATGCACCCAAAGAAAAACACAGAGAATTATTATTTCTCAAAGAGACGAGTGAACTGATTGCTATATGGGAAGGTGAGAAACTGACTAGAGAAAAGGCCTTTGCCACATCGGGGGTAAAAACGGTATATTGGTTACAAGATTTGGAACGCGTATTTGCAGAATTGATGTCACAATGTGATACTGTTTACGTAAACACTAACGAACATTATCGTGCTACTATAGAAACAGAAACACGCGAAGCACGCTTTACAAAATGGTGGAAATCAAAATATCCAGCACATCGTGTAGCCAAGAGCAATCCTATTTTGCAACGTTTACGAGCTATCAAAGATCCCATCGAAATCGCACTTATACAACATGCGTGTACTATTACCGAAAAAGGATTTAGACGTGTTTTGGATTTTGTACAACCCGATATTTGGGAGTATAATATCGAAGCAGAGTTTATGCACGAGTTTTTGAATAATCGATCCAAGGGTTTTGCTTATACTCCAATCATCGCTAGTGGTACTAATGCCAACGTGCTCCACTACATCGAAAACAACAAGCAATGCAAAGCAGGGGATCTAATTCTGATGGATGTGGCAGCAGAATACGCTAATTACTCTAGTGATATGACTCGTACCATTCCTGTTTCTGGTCGCTATACAGATCGGCAAAAAGCAGTATATAATGCCGTCCTTAGCATAAAAAAAACTGCTACAAAAATGCTCGTTCCCGGTACAATGTGGGAAGAATATCATACAGAAGTAGGCAAACTGATGACCTCAGAACTGTTAACCCTTGGCTTGTTAGACAAAACCGATGTAAAAAACGAAAACCCAGAATGGCCAGCATACAAAAAATACTTTATGCACGGAACATCACATCACATGGGATTGGATACGCATGATTATGGTATTCTGACCGATCCTATGCAAGCCAATATGGTCTTTACCGTAGAGCCTGGGATTTACATACCCGAAGAGGGTTTTGGTATTAGACTAGAAGATAATGTAGTACTACAAGAACAAGGAGAACCTATTAATTTAATGAAAAATATCCCTGTAGAAATTGAGGAAATTGAATCGCTTATGCATAAATGATATTGACTAGGCTAATCTATTTTTTTACAGGTATCACATCTGCTGATATACCGATAACCCAAGTTTTTTTTGATTGACACCCGTTACAATGTAATTGTAGTCCAAAATAACTTGAACTATTTTTCGCTAGTTTGGACTATAAAATTTGAGTATAGCCGGGCTGCGGTTTAATTTTGCAGCAAAAAAACAGTAGAAAAAGAAGCTAATTGGCAGCCTGTTATCATTTTGTAAAAGGTAGAAGTATCTACATGAAAGCCGTTTGACAATATGAGATATTTGATTGTTTTTAACCAGAACTCATTCTTATCAATTTAGCTATATCATATCGCATATAGACTTGTTCTTTTTCCATCTAGTGCTTTGCTATTATATTCCATAGCTAAGGCTATACAATAGCATCATAGTATTTTTACATAAAAAAATAACAGTGTCATTGATACGAATTTATATACCTGAATTGGCATTACTTTTCATTTTGGATCAAACATGACGTCAAAACATGACCAGATAAGACAAATTTGATTCATTTTTTGGGGAAAAGAAAAAGTCGGGATGAGTTCTTAGCATATCTTACTTATATTTGCCAAATATGTATTTTTTTAAAGCATTTTGTAGCATTATACTCGATAATAACCATAATCGATAACATATATTGATGTAGTAAAGAAATATCCTAACGATTTTTAACTAAAAACACAGAGACAAAAGCACTATATATTACCAAAAAACACACAGAATTTCATACGTTTTCGTAGTGGTATGAAAATTGTAGCTTTGAATGATTACAACATACAATAACCCTTTTAATTCTTTGGTAGATAAATCTTAGATATTTTATCGGGTTAAAAACAAAATTATTAAAGAAATAGGCTTTATTTACCCATCAAAGGAATGCCTCTTTTTTTTTAAAAGAATATTCAAAAACAACTTTTAAATTTAAAAAACAAAAAATGAATAAGTCAGTACTAAAACTCTTAATGATTTTTACTCTTTTTGGCGGTGCCCTTGCGCAAAAGACTGTCGCCCAAAAAACATTGGACAAAACTGCGATAGAAGCATCGATGATTAAAGCTTTGGAATGGCAACAAGCACATCCAATCATGGCCATCTCACCTACAGACTGGACCAATGGAGCCTATTACATCGGTGTTGCTAGAGCACACAAAACAACAAAGGATCAAATCTATATGGCCGCTCTAAAAGAGCATGGCTATTGGAACAATTGGTTACCTTTTAAAAGAATCCATCATGCCGATGATATTGCCATATCGTATAGTTATATATACACTGATATGACTAATAAAAAAAGAAATATGGTGAACCTAAAACCTACAGAAGATTTCCTCAACACCCACCTGCGTGAACCAAACAGTTGGAATGATGGATCAGACAAGAGTCCAATGAGCAAAACAATATTATGGTGGTGGTGCGACGCCTTGTTTATGGCTCCTCCGGTAATTAACCTCTATGCCAAACACACAAATCAACCTGAATATCTGGACGAGATGCATAAGTTCTATATGGAAACGTATAATCAATTATACGACAAAGAAGAGCACTTGTTTGCAAGAGATATGCGTTTTGTTTGGTCTGGATCCAAAAAAGACAAGAAAGAGCCTAATGGAAAAAAAATCTTTTGGTCTAGAGGAAATGGATGGGTTCTTGGTGGATTAGCACTCATATTGGATGATATGCCAAAGGATTATAAACATTATTCGTTTTACGAAAATTTATACAAAGAAATGGCAGCCAAAATACTAAAACTACAGCATAAGGATGGTTTGTGGCGCACAAGTTTATTGAGCCCAGAAACCTATAACCACGGTGAGGTAAGTGGCAGCGGGTTTTACACTTTTGCATTGGCTTGGGGTGTGAACAATGGCTTATTGAAAAAATCAAAGTACGTCCCTGCATTGAAAAAAGCATGGAATGCTCTGGCACAATGTCAAAAAGAAGATGGTAAGATCGGATGGGTACAAAATATTGGAGCATCTCCAGAACCGGCATCTACAGATAGCTGGCAGAATTTTGGCACAGGAGCTTACCTATTGGCTGGTAGTGAAATTTTGAAATTACAGGAATAACAGGGGCATGAAAAAACTCTTTATTTATGTTGGTCTCTTAGCAATTTCTCTGGCAACAAAAGTAGCAGCCCAGAATAGGAATCAAGAAAAACCAAATGTATTATGGATTACCTGCGAAGATATCAGTCCGTATATTGGGTGCTATGGTTTTGAACAAGCACTGACGCCAAACATAGATAAACTCGCTAGAAAAAGTGTTCGCTATACCAATGCTTATGCCAATGCACCTGTCTGCGGTGTGGCGCGTGTAACACTCCTTACTGGAATGTATGCACCTACAATTGGCACACATAATTTCAGAACCAACACACAGCTAGCGGCAAATATCCCTGCTTATCCCAAAATTTTTAAGGAAGCAGGTTATTACTGTACAAATAATTACAAAAAAGATTACAATTCCAGTTATCAAAAAGATAAAAGCATATGGAATGAATCTAGCAAAAAAGCACATTACAAAAACAGAAAAGAAGGACAACCCTTCTTTTCTGTTTTTAATATAAAAATAACCCACGAGAGTCAACTTGCCATTAACAAAATCAAGGGGTATGTAGCGCGCGGAGAAATCCCCCAAAAACCAAGAATCAATCCAACAGCCATAAAATTACCACCTTACCACCCTGATGTTCCAGAAATCAGAGAGGACTGGGCACGTTTTCATGATCTAATCACATTGATGGATCAAAAAGTAGGTAACTTCTTGACAGAGCTAAAAGAACTTGGATTAGAAGACAATACGATTGTGTTCTTTTACTCCGATCACGGGGGCATGCTCTCTAGGTCCAAACGTTTTTTATACAATGTCGGCACTCAAGTACCTTTTATCCTACACATACCCAAAAAATGGCAGCACCTAGCGCCTGACTACAAAGCAGCTAATAAGGAAGACAAAATTGTACGCTTTGTAGATTTTCCAAAGACAATAACATCCTTGTTAGACATGCCTGTACCAAAAAAAATGCAAGGCAAGGTGTTCTTGGGCAAACACAAAGAAGCACCTCCAAAGTATGTACACTTCTATAGAGATAGGATGTCGGAACGCTATGATTTTAATAGAGCGGTAACGGATGGAACACATTATTTTATTCAAAACTTTGCTCCCCATCGTCCTAGAGGCAAATCCACTCGATATGGCTATACGGTACAGCAGAACTGGAGAGCCAACGAGGCTAGTTTTGAGAATGGAAAATCCAATGATATTCAATCACAGTTTTACCTACCCAAACCAATCAAAGAACTATTCGACACCAAGTCTGACCCATGGCATATCTCAAATATCGTTGAAGACCCAAAGCAACAAAAAAAGCTCAAGGAACTTTCTGAAGAATTGGATCAATGGATGATCACTATTAGAGATACGGGATTAATCCCAGAACCGATGTTCCATGATTTGGTAGGCGCAGGCAAAAAACATGCAACTATTTATGAATACGCACAGAGCACTGATTATGAAATTGAACGAATACTACCTATCGCTAAACTAGCAGCACAAGGGGCACAGGAAAACAAAGAAGATTTCTTTAACTTTCTGGATGACCCCAACCCTATTGTCCGCTATTGGGGTGCATATGGCATCTTTAGATTAGCTCAAAATGACAAAAAAACACAACATAAACTAACCAAAAGCATAAGTCAAGAAACCACCCCCGTAAACCAACTAATTCTAGCGCAAGCACTCGCTGTATCTGGAAACAAACAACGAGCCTTTGAACTATTACTAGATGGAACCAAAAATGCTCGAGATGGTTATGTATTTTTATTTGGTTTAAATGCATTACAATATTCGCATACCGATGAGTTTTTGACAAAACAAGATTGGTTAGCTTTCCAAAATAAAACATTTACTACGGATGACAAAATAGATAAATATGGCAAAGAATATAGTAAACGTATTATTAATGACGCACTCAAACTCTGGCCCAAAAGAAGACGTGTAGATTAACACTCTATAGAGCGGCACCGACACCAACACAAATCACAATTAACTATGAAAAAAACCTTTATTCTATTATTTCTAAACATTTTTTGCATCGCTAACGCCCAACAGCTGCGCCACATCGAAACCATTAATGATCACTGGGAGTTCCATAAAGGGAATGTAGAAGACCCTTTTACGGATAAGCCCGCTACTGTTTGGAAAAAAATCTCCATCCCTCATTCTTGGAATACTGAAGATATATTAGATGATGAAGATGGATATTACAGAGGTGATGGTTGGTATAAAAAAACGATGATTATCCCACAGGTCTATGAGAACCAACAGGTGTTCCTACTATTCGAGGCTGTCAATCAAGTAACTTCGCTTTTTGTTAATGGTACAGCGATAGGTCAAGATCACATAGGCGGCTATACATCCTTTGCCAGAGATATAACCAAAGCACTACAGGCGGGAAAAAATAAAATCGTCATAAAGGTAAATAATGCGCACAATGATGAGATTGTTCCACAAGCAGCAGACTTCTCTTTTTATGGAGGTATCTATCGTGACATCCAATTAATCATCACCCAACCCGTACACTTTGAAGTAGCAAATCTCGGTACTAATGCTATATTCGTTACGACCCCAGAGGTATCCAAAACATCAGCAAAAGTAGTAGTTACCTCCAAAATAGTGCGTCCAAAAAAAGGAACATACACCGTTAGACAAACACTCTACGACGCCAACAAAAACATCATAAAACAAGTTGACAATAAAACAACTTACAGAAAAGACAACATAAGCACCTTGCAAATAGAGTCCCCACACTTATGGTCTCCAGAAACACCTTATTTATACACATTAGTTTCAGAAATCCTAAACAAAGATGGAATTGCTTTGGATAAAATCGAAAACCCTGTAGGTTTAAGATGGTTTAATTTTGATGTCAAAAAAGGGTTTTCTATCAATGGAAAACAAATCAAGTTGATTGGAACAAACAGGCATCAGGACTTTTATAAAAAAGCCAATGCCGTGAGCGACGAAGTACATCGCAATGACATGAAACTACTCAAGGAAATGGGAATTAATTTTTTGAGGATAGCCCATTACCCTCAAGATCCAGCTGTACTTGAGATGTGTAATAAGTATGGCTTCATTGCAACCTTAGAAATTCCATTTGTAGACAAAGCAGCAGCGAATGAAGCAGGCAAACAAAATACGGTTCATATGCTCAAAGAGGCAATCCGTTTTAATTACAACAACCCGGCAATAGTCGCTTGGAACTTAGGAAACGAAACAACCATGAAAGCGCCTGAAAAATTAGGCGAAGCATACACCAAACATTTCATAAGTACACATGAGGTTTTGGCCAAGACTATTAAAGAAGAGGACGCAACACGATATTCCTATTCTGTATTTTTTAGAGAACCCAACTATCAAGATAAATTGGGAATCAGGCTTACGGAAATTGTGGGCTACAACAAGTATTATGGATGGTATATTCAAGAACTAGAAGATATCCACAATAACCTCAAAGATCTCGTAGCGAGATCTCTACAACTAGACCCCGACAAACCATTTATCCTAAGCGAGTATGGAGGTGGAGCGGATCCTCGAATTAGATCTTACAAACCGTCTCGATTTGATTTTAGTGTAGAATACCAGTTCCTCTTACATAAGACCTATTTGAAATCAATTTTTGCAATACCCGAAATCGTAGGTGCAAATGTCTGGAATTTTGCAGATTTTCAAGTAGAACATAGAAAAGATGCTGTACCGCACATCAATAACAAAGGCCTTGTATCTTCTGAACGTAAGAAAAAAGACGCTTACTATTTGTACCAAGCTATTCTTAACAAAACACCTTTTGTTGCAATTACATCAAAAGCTTGGACCAAGAGAGCAGGTATCGCTGATAATGAAAATGCTAATGTGGCAACCCAACCCTTTACTGTAGTTGGGAACGCCAAAGAGGTAGAACTCCTTATAAATGGAACATCACTTGGCAAAAAAACATTCGATTTTTCTATTACAACCTTCGATGTTCCATTAAAAAATGGCGTGAATCTAATAGAAGTGCGCTCGATACAAAATGGAACAGTCCTCAAAGATTACGCTACAATCGATTTTACACTACAACCAAAACGTCTTACAAGTACCACCAACCCCTTTCAGGAAATAGCTATCAATGTGGGATCTACCTGTTATTTTATAGAAAGCGATAATGTAGACTACCTCTGGATGCCAGATCAAGCTTATGCCAAAGGTGGTTTTGGACATATTGGAGGTGAAGTACTACGACACCACAGAAGGAAAACCATAGGATCAGAAGTGAGTGTCAAAGGCACAGAAAATGATCCCATTTACCAGACGCAGCTCATAGGTATAGATCAATACAAGTTTGACGTTCCTAATGGCACTTATGAACTCTCTTTGTTGCTCGCTGAACTAAAAACCAAAAACAAAAATATCATGGATATTATGGTTAATGGAAAAAAACTTTGGAGTCATCTAAACCTAAAAGCAGATTATGGAAATGATCGTGGTGTAGCCAAGCGCTTTTTGATCACTGTAGAAGATACCAAAGGCATTACAGTATCTTTTAAAGCCAAAGAAGGACAAACAAGACTAAGCGGCATAAAGCTGAGAAGAGTAAACTAACAACTGGACACTACAGGACAATACATTTTATAAAACAACGTATTTTTACATTAAATCACCTTTTAACACTTTTATCGAATATTACTTATCAATAAATTAACAAATAGCTATTATTTTACAAAAAAATGAACTAAAACGATTTTTAAAAAACTATAACCAAACCTCTTGTATTACAGCCATATTTGAGCTCAATGAAAATTAATTCGATCATTAGATTCATCACACTAACTCTATAGAGATCAAAAAATTTCGATGATTTTAAATTTCTTATCACAAAGAACCAACTTCGTTGTTCTGTAAATACCATCTTGGGAACAACATTTTTTAACTACTTAAAACAGGGGTTATCATAAACAAAAAACTAAGAAAATGAAAAAAAATGCCCTCCATGACCACAACCTTACTAGTACAGAGAAAAAACTATTTAATCCTGATACTCAATTGTCGTTCGATGATTTTGATGAAAACTATTATTGCATGATCCAGAAATTTTTGTGTATATCATTTCTCTTAGTTATCTCTCTATCCACCAATGCGCAAATATTCACACAAAATTTTGACACCTCCACTTCCGTTTTGGATTACATGAGTGGGACACCAAATATTGGCGAGTTTACAGAAATAAGCAATAGTTCCAAAACGCCTACAAGTATTACTGCTGGGGCATTACGATTCCAGAAAAAAGACGTCATCTCTTCTTATTTTTACAGAAACCCTAATCCACCACTAACTCCCACTCCGACTTTTATACAAATGAAATTTGATTTTGAGGTCACAAATAACGATCAGAATCATCCAGATAATCGTAGAGAAATCCCTTTCTATTTTGGTCCCAATTTCGGGAAAGCAGGAACCTCTATCAAAGACGTTCATAGTAGATTTGGATTAGGAATTAGTGCTACTTCTGGCAATTTTTTCCTAAAAATTTTAGATAATGGCAGTAGCAAGTCCTCAGATTTTTCAGGAAAACAAACTATTACATTTGTTGTAAACAACTCTGGCGCTTCGCAAAGTTATAAAGCCCCAGATGCTAGCACAGAAACGATTGCTAATGATACTTGGGAGGTATGGGTAGGAGCAACTAAAGTATTTAATGATATTGTTTCGAAAAATGGAGATCTCGATTTGGGTAGTTTTAAATTTCAATACAATTCATTTTTGCCAAATGCCACTCTAGATTTTGATAATTTTGAAATGAAAGACTTCCTAACGAATAGCACTCCCACCCCAGACACACAATCATTGGTGCATCCGCATATATGGGCATCAAACTCTGATAGAGAAAAAATACTAAAGAATATTGAGGAACATAATTGGGCATCAAGTTTATTCAATCAATTAAAAAGACGCCATGCTGCTAGAAAAGCCAATCACCCAACCAATCCTATGGAAGAGATTGCACTAATACCTTCGATACCCGGAGATAGAACACAGCACAGAACACTTTTGAATGTAGGGGCAGAATGCGCAATTCTTTATTATTTGACAGAAGAAGATGTCTATGCCCAGATTGCCGCAGACATCTTACATCAATATGTAACCATGCTGAGCACCCAAGATCCCTTAACTTTTGAATGGTACACTACCAATTTTAACCATTTGACACAAACAAGAGAGCTTTTTACACGAGTAGGAATTATGTATGATTTCGTACAACCGTACATTTCTAAAAGTGGAACAACAGTATACGACATCACCAGTAATAGTCAAAAGGCCTTTGACTTTGACCTATCGCAAAAAGCCTTTGAGGTTATGGCAGAGAATGTTTTGAGGGTTGGTGGTCTTGGATCCAACCATTCGGTATTAGAATTACCCGGAGCGCTATACAATGTATTATGCATGGAAAATGATTCGGTCAGAGAAAGTTATTTTGATAGACTCTGGAACGGAGACAGTAAGCAAGACGGAATTAAATGGATGATAGACAACTTCACTGAAGAAGAAGGCTTATGGCCAGAATCTGCCGGTTATAGCAAATTCACTCAGGCACTTTTTATTCAATTAATGAACGTCATTGATCGCTATAAACCGGATCTAAACATCGTAACTAATAATCAAAAGATCCTAGAAGGTATCTTTATATACGAAAACCAAAAATATCCAAATGGAGCCGTGATGGCATATGGCGATATTGGTCGACAATTTAATGACCATGGTTATATTTTTAGAAACGTCATTGCCTTGGCTGATAGAAAGGGATTAAATGCTCTGAAAAATCGAGCCGCAACAACACTCCAAAAACTATACACGGAACAAGGAGGCTATAATCCACAAATAATTAATCAACGATTGGAATGGAACAACCCCTTGGAGTTACTTTGGGGAGTACCTATAGATCCATCTATCAGTCCGCTCGGAGAACCACAATACAGCACCGTAAAAACAACACATGCCGGTATTATCATGCAACGTAATTATGTGGAGAGTAATAATGAGGATAATGGACTCATGTACTACACTGGTGGTGGCACCTATGTACATGCGCACGCTACGGGCATCGATATGGAACTCTATGGTGCTGGTTACGTTATAGGCCCAGATTATGGCGCTGATAATTTTGGATCCGACATTCACGAGCAGTATGCAGTATCACATGCTGCACACAACACGATCATAGTAAATGGGGCTACCAAAAGAGGTCCAAAAACCAATGGCAATTCTACTTGGCAAAATATCGTTGCACCTATTACTCTAGAAGCTAGTGAACCCAAAGCCTATGCAAAATCCATCGCAGACAACTTTAGTTTCTCTACGCAATTCTTGGATGATACGATAAATGATCTAGAACAGCAGCGTACTAATAGCATTGTCCGAACAAGTCCTACATCAGGATACTATATTGATATTTTTAGATCCATATCCAAGAAAGAAAATACGTATCACGATTATTTATTTCACGGTTTAGGAGATGCGATGCAAATAAAAACGGGCACAGACCTATTACCCTTGGTAGACACTCCAAAAAGATTTCAAAATGACACAGGAGACACACGGAAACAACCAGGATGGCGTTGGTTTTCGAAGGCAAAAACATCAGCTGCGACGACAGATCCTATCACTGCAAGATTTCATGTAGCATTTGATAACAAATATTTGCATGTAAGTGTCCCTGGTGGGATAGAAAAAGAATACTCCGCCGCCCTAGCTCCGCCCACCAAACAGGTCCGGAATGGTTATGACAAAAAGGATACGCAACTATTTGTTATGCGAAAATATGGAGAAGCATGGGATGAGCCTTTTATTGCCATCTATGAACCTTCAAGCAATGCAAAAAGCACTATCAAATCTACCGAATACCTTTATACTAATACTAAGGTTGTAGGAGTCAAAGTTGTTTCTACAGTAAACGAAGAAGAAATTACAGACCTCATATTATCAAATGAACGCCCTGAAGAATCTATAGCATTACCTGAACTCCACACAACATTCACGGGACGATTTGCTATCATAAGAACTAAGATGAGTAAAGCTATGGATCAAACAGAGGTGTCTTTATACATAGGAGATGGACAGCAACTTGTATTTAATGGAAGAACTCTCGATGCAGATCAAGGAAAAGCGTACTTGGAATATCGTTTGGATACCCAAGTCTTATCTGTTCCAGAACACTCTGACAAGAATGATTTTGTAACTCTATATCCAAACCCTACCACTGACAAATTAGAAATACGTCTACCCAGACAAGCAGAGCAGTTCCAAATAACACTGCACTCTATCTATGGACAATTAGTACAGTCAGAAATAGTCTCAGCAACTAATGGAAAAGTACATCTAGACCTAAGCCATCATGCCAATGGCATCTATTTTGTAAAATTAAATCTTGACAAACCCATTTTTCTAAAATTAGTTAAAGAGTAGGTAAAAAAAGAACTTACACTCTTATTCTATCTTCATAAACAATCCTAGGAAGTCTATCTTTCTGAGGATTGTTTACATCTATGTATTGCTATCTCTTTATATCACTTTTAGGTATCTAAATTCATTTTAGAGACGCTGTTGTTTTTTTTAAATAACACACCATGAAGTCATTACATAACCTCTCGGTGTGGATTAGATGAATAAAGAACTTGGGGGCAAAAAAACATTACACACCTATTATTGGTACTGCTCCTCCACTAGAATTTTATGATCTATCCAATGTTATATCATTTATCCTTTGAATATACTGGGATAAAATTTTCTTTTTTTGCCTCAGCTTCAGCATAAAAACAATCCATAACTACGGCTATGCTTGATGTTTCTGCTGAAGCTCAAATAAAAAAATCTTAATTTTTCTTTCCGGTAAATTCAAACAACAAATGGTATTAAACTCCCTTTACAAAATGATCTTTTGTACCGGACTCAAGGTGCTATTCGTATAAGAAACACGACAATGCCACACATATACTTGTTTTCCAATATCATACCATTTTCTCACATAACACAAAACTTAGTTTCATGAAATATTTAACCACACTCATCAATTTTCTTAAAAAAAACAGTAACATTTCCCCGAGTTTCGACACTTATAGTTAAACAGAAACTTAATTAATTTTTAGATTATGATTAAAAAAATCATTTATCTCCTCATTATCATTTCGTTATATAGCTGCGCTTCTAGCTATGAAATGATCAACCCAGAAACACTAGCATATAGTTCTGTCGACAATCAAAATGGCATAAAACTAGAATACAAATATGATGTATTAGAAAAAAAATATGGAAAAAAAGAAAAGAGAAAATCTACTAAAGTGGTCGCTGTAAAAATTTCTAATACCACAGCAAATGATTTGACCCTTGGTAAAAATCTCTTTATTCAGAATGGTACTGGTGATAAAATCACTCTACTAGAAAACCCACAAATATTTGGGCCGTTAAAACAAAATGTTCCTGTTTATCTTTTGTATATGCTTTTAACTCCAATGACACTTAATAAAACCACCACAGATACCAACACTGGCGTCCAAGAAATGGAAACTATTTTTCCACTAGGCTTTATTGTTGGGCCTGGTATAACTGCCCTTAATATGATTACTGCTAGTAGTTCCAATAAAAAATTCAAAACCGAACTCACGGAGAAAAATTTGATTGGAAAAACCATTAAAGCAGGAGAAACTGTATCAGGCCTTATTGGTCTTCAATCAGACACATTCACCAACTTATCTATTTTGACAGAATAATTACATCTATCTTATAGAACTAATCAATTTAGATATATAAATTCGTATTAATGATACTGTTATTTTTTATATAAAAAATAACAAGGCGATATACGACATTACAGAGCTAATTCGGTATAAACTATAGCGTTTAGAGAATCAAAGCATCCCTAATATTGGCATATAGCAGTCGGATACATTTCAAAAAACGGATGATTTCCTGCATGAATTTGAAAACAATCAATAATTACCGCATCTTTGTGACTTAATTTTAGGAGCAAAAAAATAACATTTTATGGCTATATTATTTAATAACTCACATATAACAGGATGCTGTAGAGCTGTTTTTGGATCAAGATTTAGATAGATGAACCATATTAATGACATAGAAGTACGAGCGTCCAAGAAATTGGACGCTTTTTTTATGGAATTTATTGTCATCAATCAAGTACTAAACAAAATGATCTTTGAAGCGTAATTTTCAGCAATACAACCCATTACAAAAAGTAATACATCCGCACTAAAAACGGACAGGGTATCCCTAACCCAAAATCAAAATTAACTACCTGGTTATCAGTAAAATAATTGAAAAAACAATTGTATAATCAAAAAACAGTTTACATCTTTGCACTGCAGTAAAACAATTGCAAAACAAAAAAATCATTAAATAATAACCGAAGTAATATGATTATAATAAAGACATATGCCCATACTACAAAAGGACAAGGTCTTTTTGTATGTTTGCTTCGAGACTTCACTCATAAATAAGTTTTCTTATCTATACCTAGAAGTCCGGAGCTCAAAGTTTCGGATTTTTTGTTTGTACTCCACTTTTTCAGGTAGCGTACAGCGAATAGCATTCCTACTAGGTAGCTCCTTGTACTCAAAATTTCTGAAATCATAGAATACAACACCAAACACCTTAAAAAAAATCATTTAATGCAATTAAATTCTCATTAATTCGAAAGAAATTAAGCAGTAAAGGTCTAATGAAAATGAGGTCTTCCAAAAAACAATAATATACATGTGACTTGGGGTCAAATTCATGATCATGAAAATCATCCTGATTTTTCGTTATCAACCGAAAATGACATAAAACCTAATCATCAGCTCTCTTTTAAAATTCATAGCAGGGCGCTACACATGAAAAAAGTACCGAAACATAGCCAAATGTGAATTATTTTTTAGAACAAAAATCAACATGAGTTAACTATTAAAAAAAACCTCTAAATCAAAACGACAAGAATTAAAATAACAGGTCAAAAAACGATAAAAAAAACAACTATGGAACTAATACTAGTAGGCAGCTGCTACCTAAAAAGAAAATCTGCAGTACAAGAATTCTGCGGTGATTAGGAAGAAGCCTTTGTAGCCTTATATTATGAAAAAAATTATTGTGTAGCAGATATACCAAATTTGTTCTATAATGTTGCATATCGACTTGTTCTTTTCTCATCTAAATGCCTTGTTTATATATTCCATAGCTAAGGCTACGGAATAGCATCACGATGTTTTTTACATAAAAAATATCTTCAATTAGTCCAAGAAGAAAAAAACTCTGTTCTAACGATAGCTATTTTTAAGTCATAGAGGAAGAAGAAAATCGTATCAAAAAGGAAATTAAAATTGCTAAAAAAACAAGGAACTATCGCACAAGACAAAAAAGCAAATACTGCTACCCTAGTAAACATATAGGGCGGAACGATTCATGGCTTTTTATTGGGAGAAATGTTAAAAATTTCTTAAATTTAAAAAACGAAATATGACTAAAAACAAAGTACACATACCACTAGAATTAGCATATCACATATGTGATATGCGATGGATTACTAAAACACTCCTGAGAATATAAGATGCCCTCGGATTTATGGAATCATGCAGATGAGTTCCTTAAAAACACACCTAGCTAGCATCCATCAAAATGGATGCTTTTTTAATTCTACCTTTTTAGTATATCGAGTTTATCCCATTTAAAAAATAATTATCATGATGCATGAGAATTTCGCAGACACAAATAAAGTCTCGAAACGATACAAAAAAGAGTTTCAAAAAAAAGAAAAAAAACACGAAAAAACGTAACATTCTAGATTCACGTAACACTAATATTAAAGAAGGACATACAATGTCATTATGAAGTAATTCAAAACAACTACCAGTTTTTCAAAATGATACGACAATCATTCTGTATACTCTAAATAAAAACGAACCGATTTACAGAGTGGTAATGTAGTCATTAGACAAGACGTACTATTTTTTAAAATTTGTAGACTCTAATTAACAACCAAAAGAAAAAAAGATGAAGTATAACCATTTTTACACAAAAAATCAGGAAATAAAAAAACACCTGTTGTCCAAAACATTTGGAAGTATTCTTGGAATGGATTTCTACACTACGGTTGTTAATCCTCTTCGAGAATGGCTGCCCAAAAATATAGGCACCAACAAAGGTTTATTTATGAGCAAAAGTTATCGCTGTAGTACGAGTACAATGTATTACCATTTGTGCTGCTACTAAATTTGCTTTTTTGGCAAGCTTTGGTTTTAGTAATTACAGTAGTGTGATTAGCTAAAGACTAAATCGATTAACATAACAACAATACAAGTTGTCCTATTTGGCACAACACTCCTCGCTATACCTTATAGTCAAGGAAAAATGCCTCCTTAGTTTACAGCTTTTATAGCGCAACAATTTCAGCACAATGAATTTGTAGTTGCCTACTGTTATAGAATTAGTGACATGCTATTTTCTGCTACTGTCTTTATCCATGACACTACAGTTATAGTGCATTTGTACACATGCGACCTTAACGCTAACGAAAAAGAAAATCTTAAAAAAACTGATCCAAAAAATCTTGACTACAGTTCGCCGCTACCCAAAAAGGGAAAGTTTGAGTGTTGTGACTGTATAAGATTTCACTTTCCCAAAACAGATCAGAAAACACCCTAGGTACTCTGTATGTGCAACATACAATTCTGGGACTGGATACCTATGGCATATTCCCAACATACTAACTCAAAAATTTTACACATATGAAAACTTTAAAATATACTATACTAGCATTCCTCTTAGGTATCAACTTTGTTTCTTGTACTCCCGATGACATCGGAATAGAAGATGAAACTTTGGAGGTTTTAGAAACTTTGGAAATGAAAGCTAAAAAACGATTTGTCCGAGATAAAAACTTGAATAATACAGATAAATAAAAATCATTTTCAGTACTTTTAAGGGATGAAACACTATATAGTTGCATCCCTTATTTTTTTGTGCATATCTATATTAATAGTATCCAATTCATGCAATTGGCGAGTACAAAAAAACAATACCACTTTTAAAAATAAGGAGGTTTTAAAAAAAATAGATTCTTTAAACACTTTTTACAGTTTTGCCGACAACGAATCAAATGAAAATGATAAAAAATTACAAGCTCTTGATAAGTTTTTAAATGGGTGTTTCCAATTAAAAAGTGATTCTTTACAATACAAAGGGCTGATTTTGCAAACAAAACTCCTTAATCAATATGGATTTACAGAGAAAGCTATTGAAAAATCTTTTAAGTTACTAGAATTAGCTAGAAAAAATAATGACAGTATCCACATAGGTCGAGCTTACTTCAAACTAGGTCTTTACAATAAGATAATAGAAAATCATCTTGAAGCTTTTGAATACTATAACCAATCATTTAAAATTTGTAGGAATATAAAAGACAGCATAAGAGCAGGAAAATGCCTTATGGATATGTCAAATATTCAAAGATCGTTAGGAGATTATAATGCCAGTAAAACAACCGCTACTGATGGTTTAAAATATCTAGAAAATTCCGATGAATACCTGACAATCATACCACTATACCAAAGTATTTCAATTATTTACAAAGAATTAGGAGATGGCAACGAAGCACTTTTATGGAATAATAAAATCATGAGACTCCTCGAAGACTCTATTATTAAAAGGCAAATTGGTCTCCATAATGTTCCTTTATTCCTAAATACTAGGGCTAATATTTTTGCAAAACAAAAAAAATATGATGAAGGCATCAATATTTTAGAATCGTTAATAGCAGACAAGGAGGCAATAAAAAACCTCGAAGATTATTCGATATTCCTAAACAATCTAGCTTATATTAAATTCTTACAAAATCCAAAAAATAAAGAAATTGAAAAAATGTTACTCAAGGGTCTTAAAATAAGATTGGAAGAAAAAGATAATCTCGGAGTTTACACCAGTAGTCTAAATTTAGCAAAATATTATCAAGTCCATAACCTCGAAAAAGCAAAAAAACATGCAAGAAATGCTTATCAAATCATTAAAGATGTTAACGATTACGAGGCGCAATTAGAAGCACTCACTCTCCTTACAGAATTACAGCCTAATTCTCTAGAGCATCATCAATATTTCAAAGAGGCTAGTCTTAAACTCATGGAATTACGAAAAAAAACTCGAGAAATCTATGCACCTACACGGTTTGAAAATGAAAGCCTCCTGAAAGAAAATGAGAAGAAAAGCCTAAAAATCGCCGCAGTGCGTAACCAGAATACGATCTACTTATTAGGTATGCTACTCTTGTTTTTTGGTATCGGTTTTGTTATTTATTTCTTCAAACAACAAACAAAACAACTCAACCAACAAAACAAAATTATTCAGTTCCAAGCAAGTTATGATACAGAAACACGGATTGCCAAACGATTACACGATGAGCTAGGTAATGATATCTTCCAAGTCATGCTACAATACCAAAATGATCCTCATGATCCACATATCTCCAAAAAACTAAATGCTGCCTATAGCAGAGCAAGAGATATCTCTAGAGAAAATAATGAGTTCGAAACGGACGAAACCTATCCAGAAGAATTACGCAATATGCTCCAGAATTACACTGGCAACAAAGTACAGCTTATTGTTAGAGGATTGGATAAAATTGACTGGAACCCTTTGGAACAACCCATAAAAATTACGCTGTATCGTGTTTTGCAAGAATTAATGACAAATATGCAAAAACATAGCAACGCAAATCTCGTAGTACTTGTCTTTTCTAGCACCGATAATCAATTACTAATCAAATACTCTGATAACGGTATCGGTATAACAAACGAAGGACTACACTCCAAAAATGGATTGCGAAATACAGAAAAGCGTATGGAAGCTATACGAGGAACACTTACTTTTGGTTCAGAAAAAGATCAGGGGTTCAAGGCTGAGCTACAAATCCCTACCTAAAAAGTTCGTCAAATGTTTACAAAAGTATTGGTTGCAGAAGATTACGAAATTGCTAATCAAGGAATTATAAAAGTATTAACCGAGAAAATAGGAATCCAAAACATCCAAGAAGCAAAATATTGTGATGATGCCTATCTCAAATTCCGAAAAGCCTATAATGATGGACAATCATTTGAACTATTAATTACGGATTTATCTTTTAGAAAGGATCACAACATTCAAACTCGAACTTCGGGTATCCAATTGCTCCAAGATATAAGAATTATAGATCCTCTGATCAAAGTGATTGTATATTCTCAAGAAGATAGAGTGGATAAAATCAACCAACTATTCCAAAAATATCAGATCAACGGCTATGTATGCAAAGGACAACGAGCTGTAAAGGAACTTGTTAATTGTATTAGCGGCGTCTATCAAGGCGTCACTATTTTTCCTCCCGAGCTCACAGATAATCAAAGTGCAAATAACATGATACAGCTCGATGACTTGGATATGGTACTACTAGAAGAACTGGCTCTTGGTCTTACCAAAAAAGAAATCCGTGTTCGATTACAAGAACAATCAATAACTCCTAATAGCGAAAGCTATATCGATAAAAGAGTCAGTAAACTTTTTGATAATTTCAAAGCCAAAAACACGACACATTTGGTAGCCATTGTGAAAGATTTAGGTTTGCTTTAACATATTTTAAAATACTTTAAATCAACTACTTAATACAAAAAAAGAAGAAAAAAGAAGTTCCGTACAGAAATCTGTATGGCTATAAACCGTAGGCAATATAAGTTTGTACCGTAAAACAACATGAATGATAGCTAAGAATTTTCTTATCTAAATCATAGCAACACTACAAACACGTCACCATGGTAAGTAAAGATCAAGTACTCATTGCTGGAATTATTAAAGGAAATAAACAAATACTCACCCGTTTTCGCAGCGAAAACATCCAGTACATCCAAAATTATATACTTCGAAATTGTGGAAATATGGAAGATGTAGAGGATATTTTTCAGGATGCACTAGTTATCCTGTATCAAAAAATGCGTGCTGGTTTTTTGGACATACATGTCCCTATCAAAACATATTTTTATGGAATTTGCAAAAACCTATGGCTTAGCCGACTAAGAAAAAAAGAACAACTAATCATCAATGATGACAATCGCTTGGAAGAAAGTGTCACCAATGAAATACTAGAAGACATTGAAAAGCAAGAACGTCAAAAACTATACAGAAAACACTTCCAAAAACTAAGTGCTGACAACAAACAGTTATTAGGAATGTTCTTTGACGGAAAGTCTATGAAAGAAATTTCAGAAGCTTTTGGATATTCCATAGGCTCTGCCCGGAAAAGAAAATTTGATGCCAAAGAAAAACTATTCAGAATGATCGAACAAGACCCATTGTATCAAGAATTACGTCTTAGTAGCTAACATATCGTGTACGGAAATTATGCGAGAGGATGATCCCATTTAGGGATTGAAGTCATCAAACGACAACCACCCCTTTCTTTGATGAGATTCCCAAAAATATAGAGATGGTACGGAATTCCTCCATTCCTACAGCTCCTTTTTCTATATATTTGGAGACAATCTTCTCTAAAATAATGACTATGCGCAAAAAATTACTTGTGATTCTTACTGTTTTTATACAAAGTATCCTTTTTTCTCAAAGTACTACAATTCAACTAATCTCCTGGAATATTAGAGATTTTGGAAAAACAAAAAATGCTACAACACTAGAACAGATAGCTGAGATAGTAAAAGACGCAGATATTCTTGCCTTACAAGAAGTTGTAGCTGGGTATGGCGGCGCACAGGCAGTAGCCAAACTAAGTGATATTCTTAATAGAAAAGGTGCTCAATGGGATTACATTATAAGTGACCCTACTAATAGCCCGCCTTATATGACCGAGCGCTATGCCATTATCTGGAAAACAACCGCTATTAAAATCAAAAACAGAGGCGGATTAATACACGAACTGGCCACAACAATTGATCGAGAACCCTTACTAGTAGATTTCTATACTCAAGGAAAAAAATTTACCCTCATCAATTTTCATTCGCGCCCCTATGGGAAAAATCCGATACCAGAAATCAGTGCTCTGACATCGTATATAATCAATACACTCCCTACACCATTGCTCATAGCTGGAGATTTTAACACCAATGAGGCGCATGAAGTATTTTCTGCTTTCAAAAAAAATGGTTTTCTATCGAGTATAACGAATCAAAAAACAACTTTAAAAAAATCTTGCGCTACGAATAACTCCTACCTCAACTACGCCATTGATAACATTTTTTATTCCAAAAACATTCGCAAAACAACTGCTGGAGTGATTGATTTTGTCAAAACGTGCGAACAACTGACAGCAGCACGTAAGATTTCTGATCATCTTCCTGTTTTTTTAGAGTTCGTATTTTGAAATACATGGATATCCTGTTGATTATATCCAAAACAGATGTTTACTCTTGGGGTAGTACATACTTGCGAATAATGGTTTCTGTAATCGGTCTCAGCGTCTTACCATTGGTAGGGTGAATCCCTGGGTTGTTATAAAATGTAATCTCCTTACCCGTCTTATCATACCATATTTTGGGGTTCGCATTCTTATCAAAGAATTCCGTATCCTTATCGACATCTACTCCTCTAAAATTTTCTAATTTCCAGAGATCTAAATTAGATTCATTATGGAGGTCGCAAGTAATTTTTATATATCGGTCATCTTTCCAGATCATGCATTCTTTTTTGACAGGTCTAAAAATTATGTATCCCCCTAGCGAGCTTATTAGTAGAGCCGAAATCACATATATACTAACATTAGTCTTTATATTCGTATTACTAATTACATTTTGCTCTAACGACTCTTTTCCTTCCTTTGCAATATTTTTAGTTCCTTTAGGTTGCTCCGGATAATTTTGTTTCCCTTCATTACTATCAGTCAAAGTATCCACAGATTCCTCTTCATTATAAAGTTTGCCTTCTTCACTTTCGGTAACAACACCCACAGATTCCTCTTCACTATAAAGTTTGCCTTCTTCACTTTCGGTAACAACACCCATGGATTCCTCTTCACTATAAAGTTTGCCTTCTTCACTTTCGGTAACAACACCCACAGATTCCTCTTCATTATAAAGTTTGCCTTCTTCACTTTCGGTAACAATACCCACAGATTCCTCTTCATTATAAAGTTTGCCGTCCTCTTTATCAATAACAGTACCCACAAGTTTCCCTTCTTCACTTTCCGCAACAGTATCACTTTCTGTATTTTTTTGAAACTTAGCATAAGGTCTAGGGTTAAAATCTATTAATAACGCAACAAGGTCTAATCTAGGTGCACTATTACTTTTTGATTTCCCTTTTAAAAAATCTGATGTAGACTTTAATTTCCCATTATTAAACCCTTCGATAACTTTTATTCCATCCTTATTCCCTTCTATCTTAAAAAATCTAGCAATAATTTCTTGGTCAATTCTCCCTCTATTATTGTTACATACAAAAAGACAAGCCTCCTTAACTTGTGCAGGAGTAGGATTCGCTAAATATCCGCTTAATTGGCCTCCATCATTTTTCTTATATAACTCAAGAATCGCATCTCTATAAACTTCAATAGTCTTATTTGTCATATCTATTTGAGGAATTTATTAGAATTTTTAAGAATTACGAGAATCCACTGGAATGATTGGAATCCTTTGCTACCACAGGGTTTATTCTACTATATCTTTGCTCCAGAGTTAGTTCACTATCAAAACAAATGTATAGAATCTAATTCAAAATCAGAAATACAAGATAGAATCGAGTAACGATTCGGGAAGTATCATTACTCTTTTCTGTCTTCAGTTTTCTACCCACTTCCCAAAAAACGAAGAAGCGCTTCTTCTCATTTTCAGTGTTGCTGTATTGGCAATTTATCCTCTGGGCTCAAACCCCAGACAGCCACACTATTGTCTAATATTTAATACCAAAATGATGAAGAATTCATTTATAATAGTAGTAATTGTAATGTTTAGTTTAAGTTTATTTTCCTGTACCACTGATAACATCACAGATATCCAAAATGACGAAATAGAAACCCTAGCAATAGAGGGAGAAGATGGGGAAATTATTGAAGATGATGACGGCAACTAATTATTAAAATTATCGTAACCCACATATTTTAATTAATTTAGAGGGATGAAAAAACTATTATTTTCATCCCTTTTCACCATTTTACTACTTTTTATTGGTTGTAATAATTCCGTTACAACAAATCCATTGATCAAACGAGAACATGTATTTATAAAAAGCTATGAGCGTAGTAGAAATGAAACATTAAACTTCTATAAACGAAAAAACGCTATTGATTCTTTGATTACAGAAGCAAAAAAATCACAAAACGACTCACTTCTCATAACATCTATTGGTTATAAATCTTATCTTTTTAAAACAATCAAAGTATATGATAGTGCTTTATATTTTGCAAAGCAAATGTATAACAAAAGTAGAACTTCAAATGACACTATACTTATGGCAAAATCTTTATTCAAAATAGGCCTCTACAATTACAGAAACCAAAATTGGTTGGACGCTTTTGAATACTACAATAAATCAAAAAATCTTTTTTCAGCACTAGGAGATAGTTCTGAAGTTGGTAAAAAACTTTTAACTATAGCGGTTATCCAAAAAAAACTTGGAGATTTCAAAGGAAGTGAAATTACATCAATTGATGCTCTTCGATTCTTAAGAAATTATAAAGATCGAAAATATCGTACAGCGATATACAATCACCTAGGTATAACATCAAAAGAACAAAAAAATTATAAAGAAGCTAGATACTGGTACGGAAAGGCTCTTCAAATTGCAACAGATACTATTGCAATACTAAATCTAAAGAATAATAAAGCTGTTGCAGAAATTAAGCTTCAGAACTTCAAAACTGCGATTTCTAAATTGACTCCATTATTACTATATCCAAACCTAGCACACGAACCAAAACTTGCTGCTCGCATCTTGGACAACCTAGCTTATGCCAAATCCAAACTACACTATCCCGAAGCTGAAACTGAATTACAAGAAGCCTTAAAAATCAGAAAAACACAAAACGACTTGTCAGGACAGTTTGCAAGTCATATTCATTTGACTAGGCATTACAAGGATCGTTTTCAAACACCAAGAGCATTACAGCATGCAACACAAGCCCTCCATATTGCTAATAGGCTAAAGGGAGCTGAAGGAAAACTAGAAGCTCTTTCTCATCTCATCGATCTCAAAAAAAACCCAAAATCTGAAGCTATAGCTTATAGAACCCTTAAAGACAGCCTTGTTACAGCTAGAAATCGAGCCAAAAATCAGTTTGCCAAACTCAAATATGATACAGACAAGAATCGTGAAGAAAATTTTATTTTAAGAACGCAAACAGCTCAAAAGGATTTGGAATTAGCCAAAAAAACGATCACCAGAAACTGGTGGATTTTTATTAGTTTTCTATTCGGTATCGGACTGTTATCCCTGATTTTCAGATGGCGTCAACGTATCAAAATTGCAGCGCTCAACGCAACCTCCAAAACGGAAACCCGCATATCCAAAAAAGTCCATGATGAACTAGCAAATGACATCTCGGATATTATGACTACCATAGAACATCTGATACCAACAACTAACCCAAAAAAAGAACCACTCTTGAATAGTCTAGAAACCGTATATGAGCGGACACGGGATATCGCTACAGAGACTGGCGCACTTGTTCTAGAAAAATCTTTTGACAAAAGTCTCAAAGAACTACTCATGCAACATCATAAACAAGATGTCAAGGTGATTACCAATATCGACATCATCCGACAAATCCAACTAGATGATCATAAGAAAAATGCCATCTACCGCGCCTTGCAAGAACTCATGGTGAATATGAAAAAACACAGTCAGGCAACAAGGGTTAGTATTATCTTCAAAAAACAAGACAAACATCATGAAATTTGGTATAAAGATAATGGAGTTGGCACTGATACTATTCATTTTAATAACGGCTTACAAAATGCGGAAAGCCGCATGCAAGATATTGGTGGGAGCTTTACTTTTGAATCTACTAAGGGAAACGGTTTTAAAGCCATTCTAAAATTTAGCTCCTAAAAAACGAACATTATGTTTCAAAAAGTTTTGATTGCCGAAGACTATAGTATGATCAACAAAGGAATCGAAAAACATCTAAAGGCATCAGATGTACCCGTGGTAACTGTGGTAGAATACTGTGATAAAGCGTTTCAAGAAATACAATTTGCACTATCCCAAAACACTCCTTATCAATTATTGATTACAGACCTCTCCTTTGAAGAAGGTCTTCTTAATCAAAAATTAACCTCTGGGGAAGAACTCGTTGCAGCTGTTAAAAAAATACAACCTGAGCTCAAAATTATTGTTTTTACCATGGAACAACGTATAGGCAAAATCAAGCAGCTAGTAGAAGTACTCCAAGTAGATGGATTTATTCTCAAAGGACGCAAGGATACGTATCAAATTAAAAAGGCTATTGACGCCGTTTATCAAAATAAAAATTATTTTTCGGATACCGTTATGCGTTTATTACGCAGCGGTGATACGGTAGAAGACCTAGATGAGGAGGATCATTTGATTCTCCAATTTCTGGCAGAAGGTATTACGCAAAAAGAAATCCCAGAACAGCTAGAAAAAAATAATTTCCCTACTTACCAATTACGAACCATCGAGAGTAGAATAAGCAAACTCAAACTCCTCTTTGATGCCAAAAATATCCCTAATTTAATGATCAAAGCCAAGGATGACGGCTGGATTTAAAAAAACATCATATTTCTATACAATTTTTGAACCCTTGCGGAAAACCGCAAGGGTTTGGTTTTTAATGGTGTTAAGTTTGAATAGTAATAATTTTCAAACTAAAAAACTATGGAATATAAAGTACTCCCATTTGTTGCCACGATCGCAACACAAGGAACCTCTAATCAAGTAGCTCAACAACTTGAGGAAATGATCCAAAAACACAGCTATCTTGGCTGGAAATATCTTCGCCTAGAAAGCGTAACGACATTTGTTCAGCCAGAAAATGGTTGTTTTGGCATAGGAGCAAAACCAGGATATACGACATCAAGACAAATGCTAGTATTCACCAAATAATCATGAAATATCCTTTCCTACTGATTATCAAATTATATTGGATTTTGATCCCTGCATCCAAAAGAAGGCGTTGCATTTTCCATAAATCTTGTTCCAATTATGTTTATGAAACAACAAAAAAACATGGTTTATACAGAGGTTTGAAAGCATTTATCTATCGCTTTCAAAACTGTAGAAGTAGCTTTGAGGTTTTTAAAAATCCGATTGACGGTCGACTAACGATGCTACTGCCCAATCGCGATATTATCGAACAACATGAAATATCAACAACTATTAAAAAATACTATTTATGAAAAAAATTACATTCTTAATCATTATTACAACATCTATTCTTTCTTGTAATTCTTCTACCAAAGAACAGCCTTCTAGAAACACAAATTTAACAACTGCGCAAATAGATAGTATTATAAGGGTTCATACCAACATGTCTATTTACACTAAAAATGGAATAGTTACAGAAATTCAATCCAGTTATTAATACTCTTTAAACCAAAACCTATGGAACTACAAAACCAATTAAAAGCGCTTGCGGACAAAATCCATCAGCTCAAAGACAAAATAGAGACGGAAGAATCTACCAAACATGCTTTTGTATTACCATTCATTAATCTATTGGGATATGACAGCTTTAACCCAACAGAAGTAGTCCCAGAATTTACTGCCGACTTGGGGCTAAAAAAAGGAGAAAAAGTTGACTATGCAATTTTCCTTAATGCCAAACCAGTACTAATCATAGAATGCAAAAATTGGAAAGAAGACCTCAACGTTCATAATTCTCAATTGTTTCGGTATTTTCATGTCTCACACACCCGTTTTGCACTCTTGACCAATGGCATTACCTATCGCTTCTACACCGACCTAGAAGAGAGCAACAAGATGGATAAAAAACCATTCTTGGAGTTTGATATCACGAACCTCAAAGAAACTACTATTCTTGAGATTGCGAAATTTCATAAATCACACTTTGATATTGACAAGATAGTGGACAATGCAAGTTCTCTAAAATATACCAAGGAGATCAAAAAACTCATCAACGAAGAATTACAAGAAGCTTCTTCTGGGTTTACACGATTATTTGCCAACAAAGTCTATTCTGGTAGGCTCACCGAAAAAGTTATGGAAGAATTTGGCGAATTAGTTCATAAAGCTTTTAATCAAACTATCGGCGAAAAAGTGAGCGATCGCCTAAATGCTGCACTGCATCAAGAAAAAGAAAAACAACAGGAAGAGGAGCTTGAGGTTCTGGAAGAAGACTCTAAAATTGTAACCACAGACATGGAGTTAGAAGGTTTTAGAATCGTAGTCGCCATTCTGAGAAGAAAATTAGAGATCACCCGTATCGTTCATCGGGACACGCAATCCTACTTCGGTATTCTATTAGACGACAATAATCGTAAGCCGCTATGCAGGCTTCACTTAAATGGTCACAAAAAATACATTGGACTTATTGATATAGATAAGCGAGAAACAAAAGAAGTGATAACCACCGTAGATGACATCTATTTATTCGAAGATAAATTGCTTGAAACAGTTTCGTTTTACGAAGAAATCCCTCAGCTCTAACTTATTTCACCAAATTCAAATTTACAAACAACCCAAGAACATGATGATTGCAATACTCTTAGAAAAGCTAAAATTCCTTATCAAACTACCTGTATTTATAGCTATGATTTTCTTATCCTGTAGTTCTTCATCGGATGATCAAATGGATGACACCTCCAATTACTGTAGAGATACCAATTGTGCTAATTACACTTCTAGAGAAGCCGCACAGGCAGCCTATGACGCAGACCCGGAATGCAGAGGGGACCTAGATGCAGACAATGATGGCTTGGCATGCGAAGAACAAGGTAATACGGTAAAAACCTGCAGTTCTACATCTAATTGTGGTTGTTCTAACAAAAATAAAACTCCATGTCAATCTGACCCTTGCTGCAAATGGGTTGTTGGCGAAGGATGTTCATGCAATTAATCAAAACAAAAATAGTATGAAACTAACACAAAAATTATTGACGCTACTTCTATCTATGAGTTTGTACTCCGTTGTATACTCACAAAGTACCGAAACCTTGGTTTATATAAAGGAAGATCTTTTGACACAACGAAAAGAACTCCTTACAAAAATTGAACTTATTGATATCAAGCTAAAAGATATTGAGAAAAAGATACAGCAGTCTACTGGGAATTATCAACAGGTACAGTATTTAGAAAAAAACACTGCGAATACTGCCAAAGTATACCAATCTTCTTTTCGGAGTACTGAAACGCCTACAAAAACCACTACACGACAACACACTTCTAGATCAAGAGCAAGTCGTACCTACCATCGTGGCTCTCGTGGTGGCTGCTATTATATCAATTCCAATGGTAATAAAAGTTACGTTGCCAGAAGCATGTGTAATTAAGAATAATAACCTAAAAAATCAAAAATGAAAAAAAAACTACTTCCTTTAACCCTGTTTTTCATCATCTGTTCATTTACCTATACAGACACTCTTGTGTATCTCTGTCGTGGCAAGAATAGTAAACGATATCACTTTGACAGAAAATGCAAGGGGCTTGCCAAATGCACTTCAAAAATAGATACCGTTACGATCAAGTTTGCTCAGAATATAGGAAGGACATTATGTGGATATGAAGATTAAACTGAATACAAAAAATCATTATCAAACAACACCATATTAAATAAAAAACCATGGAAGAAACAGGATTAGTAATAGACAAGCCAGAAGTACCACAGACATTTCATCAATTAGGAATTTTAGTCCTTGATGGTAGTGGCTCAATGTCTAGGAAAGGTAGGCAAGGACTCACCAAAGCTCAGGAGGTCGAATTAGGTATGAAAGAAATGTTTTCTAGATTTGATGCTAGCAGAGTGAAAAATAATTTCTCCTTTTCATGTGTGAAATTTGACACTTCAGCATCAACTTCATTACATCCTACTATGTTTAGAGATTTAGATTATTTCAATGAAGATTTTAACCCTTTAAGCGGAAAAGGTGGCGGAACTCATATTTTTGATGGATTGTCAGAAGCCAAAAAAATTGCTGACAACTTCTTAAGTAATGCACCTCCGGATGGAGTAAAGCATAGTGTCGTCATATTATTAATGTCAGACGGTATCTGTTTTGAACCTAATACCACAAAAACTATTGCTCACGATATTAAACAGGAAAATAGCATTGATATAGCCTGCGCTTATTTAGCCGAGATTGGGGATAGTGATCAAGAAGTTAGTGAAACTAAAAACTTGATGCAAGAGCTAGCTACCAATCCTGTTTCTTATTACGCAACAGTTTATGACGGAGAGACATTGAGAAAGTTTTTTGAACGCTCAATCAGTCAATCATCTGGAATAGGTAAATTAGGATAATATGAATATTTACAACTCATTATTATCAGCTCATTCTGTAACTGAAAAAAGCACAAATGAAGATTTCATTTCTAGTTTTAAAAATGATAAATTAAATTTCAAAGGAGTCATTCTTGGTGACGGCATTGGTTCACATTTCAAACCCGAATTAGGTTCAAAATTTTGTGTCTCCGAGTTAGTGAATTTACTTGAGGAATGCGAATCAACAAATGACTTGAACTACAATTTGCTATTTGAAAAGGTTTCAAATTCTTTGAAAAAAAAATATGCAGACACCAGTAATGATATAGAGTTCACTCAAGCATTTGGCACAACACTCATCTGTATTCTTGAATTTAAAGATAAATTTATCATTGCATATATCGGCAATGGTTCAGTTTGGCATTTGAGAGGTAATTTCCCAGTACTCATAAACAAACAAAGATATTTACCTTGGAGTGCACTAAATTTATTAAACCCGCATACAATTGACGAAGGAGGGAAAGAAGTTCTCTATAAATTTTTTGCTTTAAAATCTTCAGATAAACAAATCGAACCAAGCATTATAACAATATCTAAAGACAATTCCTTATTCGGAGATTTAATTATAGCAACAACTGACGGGTTATACAGCAATGATCACATCCCTATTGCAAAAGATGGCGATGGCGGTTTGTGGATAGGTGGTGAAATGAAAATGGAATTACTATTTAATTCTTTAAAAGAATTTTCAAAAAGCAAAGAACTTACTAATGACCATTTAAAAAACATTCTTAAATCTTATACGACACAAATTAAAGAACAGAAACTGTTAGACGATGACACAACATTTGGCATAATCTACACAGGAAAAGCAATTGAATATCAAAAAATACAGAATGAAAAAAATACAGATACTTAATTCACTTTCTACAAATCTACACCATGAATTTACTAAAGTAACATCTGTTGAAATTGAAAACAATCCAATTGCAGAAGGCGCTTTTGGTGCAGTATATATATGTAATTCTTTGAATGGCATTCCTACTTTAATCCCTCAAGTAATAAAAATATTTAAAGAGAACCAAAACAACAAACAAGACCACAATTTTGATACCATTCAAAAATTTCAAAAAAAAATATCTTTAGAAAACTATAATTTAGCAAAATTAATTACTGAAGAATATCCTTCACTAAAAGGTGTCCCTCAATTTAGTTTTATTGGCAATCTGAACGGCAAAAAGGTAAGAGGTTTTTCGTCAACTAATTTAAAAAAAATTGGCTTTGAAGAATTCATAGATATCCTAGAAAAACCTCACCTCTTATCCTCTTACCAAAAAATGAGCATAGATAAAAAAATGCTGCTTGCTTATCATTTAGTCTCAGGTTTCAAAACATTACAGAAAATGTTTTTTATTCATGCCGATTTAAAACCAGAAGCCTTATTTATTAACACTAACACTAACGAATGTGCTATAATTGATTTTGATAGTGGTGCTATATCAGAAAATGCAAATGACGAACCAAATGTTTGGGGTTCTCCGAATGATTGGATTGCTCCAGAAATTTGGGAACAATTAAAGCAAACAAGCTCGGCTGGGTTACAAAAAACAAAAGTAAATCTACTCTCAGATTTATGGTCAGTAGCTATTGGAGTTCATTATATTTTGACCACGACACATCCGCTGTTTTATTTAAAGGAATTAAGTCCCAGAGTTACAAATCAATATTTCTCAAAATATAAATGGCCAAATATAAACGAACTTGAAAGTTATTTCAATCAGAATAATTCATCAATTTATAACCCAATAAAAACCTGGCTTCAAAACACTTTACACCATTCCATATTTACAGAACTAGAGAAAACAATAAATTATGGATATAACAATCCTATCCATAGAACAACATACAATGAATGGGAAAAAGTTTTAAAATCGGCTCAAGAACCTCCAACCATAATTTTTTTCAAAAGTGACAGATTTTCTATACTCAAAGGTATTCCAGTTCATATTAAATGGTATGTAAAGAATGCATATAAGATTGAATTAAATCTGGGAATTGGGGAGGTTTTAGCAAAAGACAAAAAAAAACTCCATCTCAATGATAACACAAGACTACGATTAACAGCTACTGGACATTTCGGTTCTGTACATGAAGAAATTTCCATTTCTGTGTTTCCTACTCCAATTATTACGTCACTTTCAGTCCCTAGCCCTGACCTTAGTCATAAAGTTATTTTGAAAATTGAGACACCAAAATTTGATCTAAAAAAAACAAGTTCAGTAAACATAATCAATACGATCAATTTATGCGTTCACAAAACTGAAAATATCCAATATTCGCAAAATATAATATTTCCTATAACTGAAATAAAAAAAATAAAAAGAGAACTTAATCAACAAACTTTAAAATACAAATTTTTAATGGCTTATGGAAAAATTAAAAACAGACTCCCACAACTTAACAGATGAAAATTTAAAAAACAACAAATTAGAGAGATTTCTGATTTTTAGTTCAGGAGCTAATTTTAATATACTGAAACATTGCCCCGAAGAGTCAAATAAATTCGCTAGTATCGGTGCAACAATTTTTTTGACAGCAACATTAGCTGCTTTGAGTGGCGGCTATGCTTTTAATTTTGTTTTTGAAAACGTAATTATTTCTTCATTATTTGGAGTTTTCTGGGGAATTATAATTTATAATTTGGATAGATACATCGTAATGAGCTTAAAAAAAGGAAACTCAGAAAAGCTATCTATAATTATAAAAGAAACGGATACTATTACGAAAAGATCAATGATTTATGACAAAATAAGTAACTCAACGAATACTTTTCTAATGGCTTTACCTAGAATAATTATCGCTATAATAATTGCGCTAACAGTTTCTAAACCAATTGAACTAAGGTTATTTAACAAAACAATTGAAAAAGAATTAGCCAATATAGGAACAAATGATATTTCCGAATTTGAAATTAAATTTAAAGATGAAATAGATGGTTTAAACCAAAAAATAAATCAATTAAATGAAAAAGAATCCAATGAGAAAAAGAATATTTATAAAAACAACCCAGTATATCAAAATAAACTAAATCTAATTAAAAAAAATGAATCTCAAATTGATACCATTAATACTACCATAAAAACAAACGAAAGTATAATAGCTAAAAATAAACACTTGGCAACTGGTTATAAAAATGTGATAAAATACCATTCTGATGACACTCCATATACTTCAAAAGAACCATATAAGTATTGGACTAATAATCAAAAAGCAAGGACAAAGTCTAGTGAAAACAAAAGCCTTAAAAAAAGAAAAACAGAATTACAAGCCGAACAATCACAAATTAAATTTGAGCTGAAAGGAATTGAAGCTGATTTCAAAGAAAGTATTGGTAATACAACTCTAAAATATAATTTAAGTAGAAAACCAATACAAGAACAAATTACTAATAAAAATAAAAGTTACTCTACTGATTTGGCAATTTGGAAAGAAAAAGTAAGAGCAAGCACAGATTTACTTTCTCAATTAGAAGCATTGGGCAATATAACAGAAAAAAAAGATGCTGCTTATTGGTCCAGCTTTTTAATAACATTACTTTTCATTTCACTAGAAATAGCCCCCATAATAGTTAAATTATTAACCAGAAGAGGGCCTTATGATGAGTTAATAGATCGTATTGAATATGAATATTTCATCAATCAACAAGAAGCTATTTCTAAAATAAACTCTAAGGTTAATACCATATTAGAAAAAATAAAAGATATTTCAAAACTTGAAGGGCAGATGTTTCTACAAGTGGAACAACAAAAACTAGATGCTGAATTAAAATCCAACGAATCTCTACTAAATGATATTGCAGAAAAACAGGCACATCTAGCTAAATTAAGTATCAATAAATGGTATGAAAACGAATTGATTAAAACCTCTCAGTAATTTATAAAATCGCAGATCATAGTAGCCACATTATCGGCTCTGGATCTGACAGAAGTTCAATGAGTTTTTTTATTCTATAATCAAAGTGCATCGAGTTTAAAAACAATCGTAATTAAAAAAATCCTTAGAACAGAAAAGAGTAAAACAAAACACCCTCTTATCAAAACACTACAACAGCTTCTTCAAGAACATGAATTTCAGATATTTGAATTCCAAACACATGTAAATGGTCATGAATAGTCCTAAATTGTAGCGGTTAATCACGTTTCCCCCTCATCAAAACCTGATTACCCCCCGATTCTGAGAGCACAAAACTCCTATAAACATCTATTAATAGATAAGTTTTGCAAAAACTCCATGAATCAAATTATAATTGATCACGATTAATACCTGAACCCTATGCACAAAAAAATGAGGTCTTCCCAGCTAATTATTGACGCAGTGGCAACAAAATTCTGTCCCTAGAAATCAAGATATCCATGCTATCGCTGGTATACCAAAATTTATTGATACTCTTTTGACGCCTAAAAGCTATGAACTAACAACCTATTCGCTTGGCAAAAAAGCTGCAAGTGACTGTGAAGATCTGGGCGCTAGAGTGATGAATGTCGGAAATGATACCAGTTAAAATGCAATTATAGGCTAAAATAATTGAACTATTTTTCGCTAGTTTGAGCTATAAAATTCAAGCATAGCCTTAGTTACGATTTAATTTTTTAGCGAAAAAATAGTAAAAAAAGAACCGAATTATTAGCCTGTAATTATTTTTTAAATGGTTTAAAATAGAAATTATTCATCTCCTTCGCTAAGTAAGCACATAATATCGTTTTGATCCAAAATATCTAATAGGTTCTCAAAACACAAAACAGTAAAACCTTCTCTTCTTTGAAGTTTTACGGTTCCTTCTTTTACAAGCTCTCCTAGGGTTGCATACTGATGCTTATACATAAACTCTTGGAGTGCTTTAGAAATGGGTAATTTCTCTATGGATTTGTTTAAAATTGCTGTTGACATAAGGGCAGTTTTTTTTTATTTACAAGCCAAATATAATGCCACCAAATATATTTCTATATTTTTTATGATTTTCATAACATTCACTGTCAGCATTTTAACACTTTATCTGACACAAAAAAACACTATCCCTTTGTTTACACGCTCTTTTGCACTTCTTTTACATCTATAGAATTCGCTACACGAAATAGTACGTATATAGCATACACACCAACAGCTATTATTTGTTTGTAGCCAAACTCCACACAACCGAGACTTTTTTCTACACAACAAATCAGTTTACTTGATCTTGTTGTGACATTCTATAAGTTTCGAAAAAAAGCTAGGGATGAATTACCAAAAACAACAAACCTCACTAAATAATACTATTTGTGAGGCTTTGTTTTAAATTTATACACTTAAAAAAGCGGTCTGGACGGGACTCGAACCCGCGACCCCCTGCGTGACAGGCAGATATTCTAACCAACTGAACTACCAGACCGTTTATTACGGTGGCAAATATACGTACTATTTCTTATCTTTTGCAACTAAATTATAAGAGATTAATTTTATCTCTTATAATTACAGCTACAGTTACTACAAATCAATTTTTTACACTCCTTATTGTCCCTCCAAAACAACAATCTTTTTGGAAACTATTGTATCCCCAACCTGCACTTGACAAATATAAACCCCTGCTCTTTCAAAAATATTCTTTTTTGGAGAGAGTTTTTCCAGTTCTTCAAAACTTGTATAAGTACTATTATCAACAACATGCCCCGCAACATCAAATAAACGTATGTGGATACCCTCCTTTGAGGGCAGTGTGCTTGTTATATAAAAAGGTTGATGTAACTTGATTGGATTTGGATATACTGTCAATTTTTTTCCCTTGTATATCAATGGGTTATTTGATGATAATGTTGGACTTCTTTCGTTGAGAATACCGAACAAAAACTGTGTCATCCTTGATGCCACATCTGCATATATCCTAGTACCATCTGGAGTATGCACGCCATGTCCTCTATCCTCAAAGGCCATTAATTCTACTCGGGCTCCTTTGAGTAATGCATGATCGTATATTGCTTTGCTCCCATACACTTTCTCTAACTGTGTTTGATCTCCTCCAAAAGGTTTACCGCATTCAAAAGGAACTTGTTGATCATCTCTACTATGAAACAACAAAGTAGCTGCATTACTTTTGCCATCTATAAATGAGAGATCCCCTAGTGCTCCAGCAAACGCAACAACTCCGTTGGCCTTTCCTGAGAATTCTTGATGACCTCCTATACAATCTAAGCAATCTAAATCTGGTATATCAAAGGTTTCAAAATCGTTTACCCCATCAGGACTATATTGATACACCGTTTCTTTTGTTCCTGCTGTTCTTTCTTCATCTTCTAGGTAATTATGATGCAGTGCAATCATCCCCCCTGCACTTATCCCTACTATGTACACCTTACTAGGATCAATTCTATAGGTTAACGCATTTGCTCTCAAAAAACGAATTGCTGTTCTAGAGTCTTGCACCCCTCTATACAAAGCCCTCTGCGAAGCTCCTCTATCCATAACATTGATCCCTAATCGGTAATCAATCGCAGCAACTACGTATCCTTTTTGGGCATAAGTAGTTGCTAATGTTTTTACATCTCCAAGATGTCTTGAACCCTGTGCAAAACCTCCTCCAAAACAGATAACTAATACTGGCCTGTTGTCAACCTTATCATCTACAGGTTCATAAACATCCATATACAAATCTACAGGGACTGACGTGTGCTCTTGGACATTTGAGTTTTTGGGTAAAAACTGATGATTCGTTGAGGGTATCGGTTGCAATGCACCGCTACTGTATAAGATACTAGAAGTTTCTTTTACCTCTTCGAATAGATCATCTACATAACGCTGACCGTATGATATGCTTGACATTGCTATCATAATGCACGCACCAATTGTTTTTGTTATTTTAAGCATTTTCTTATGATTTGTTTTTTACACCAATATAGTTCTATGACAGCGTATATCGACTTGTTTTTTTCTCTTTAGATGCCTTGCTTCTATACCCCATAGCTAAGACTACACCATATAATCACGGTGTTTTTACATAAAAAAAACAGTATCTTCTATACGAATTTATATACTCAAATTGGTATTAGTGTTTAGGTTCTTTATCAAAATTACTGATTTTGGAGAGAAAACATCAACAGTTTATAGCATCATAACATACTATTAACTTGCAACAAGTCGCTTAATCCCATAAAAACTACTGTTATAGATTTGATCAAACTCAAAAGTGCTTTTGAATCCTCAAAATTTGTGTCAAAATATTCCCTGACACAACCGCTCCCATTCTATTATCATTAGTATCAATTTGCAGTCATTTGTTACCTCAAAAATGCATTTTATTTTATTTTTTTGTCAAAATGGTTTTAAAAAACTTAAGACATACCCTCCAAGCAACATGTTCCTGTCTTACACAAAATTAGCTATATAATGTCACATATCTACTTATCCTTTTTCCATCTAAACACCTTGTTCATATATCCCATAGCTAAGGCTATGCAATAACATCACGGTGTTTTTACATAAAAAAACAACAGTGTCATTAACACGAATTTATATACCCAAATTTGTATTATACCAGTTAAAATGTAATCGTAGACTAAAACAATTTGAACTATTTTTTGCTAGTTTGAGTTATAAAATTCAAGCATAGCCTTAGCTACGATATAATTTTATAGCGAAAAAATAGTAGAAAAAGAACCGAATTATGAGCCTGTGATTATTTTTTAACTGGTATTACTCATTACCACATTTGACAACAAATAATCTCTCAAATTTATGTATGCTTTTTTTGCTAATATATTACACAAAACTGTTTTCAAAACTGTAACATGCAGATTTAAAAATAGTTCTATGCAATACAATTTTTGAGCAATTTTCCTTTTTAGAAAAATCTCCAAAACATCAATAAATTAATCCTTGGCAAAAACAAAAAACACCGTTATTTTTTGGGAGATAGCCACTATTTATTTAGTATATTCGGTTCTCAAAACAATAAATCAAATTATGAAAATTAAAAAAACACTAATTCACAGTCTAATTATCGTTTCTGGCATGACTCTCATGTCCTGCGAAAAAGAAACAACAACAGATCAAATTATTGAAAGTAAAAACAGTGAACAAGCTAGTGCCAAAAACGCACGAAGATGCAATCTCAACTTTGTAAAAAAGGCAGGCTTGCAGGCAATTTTTTGGAATGCCGACGGAGAGACACTAACGGCCAGTTTAACTGAAAAAGTGATCTCTTTTGATTCTAAAAAAAATGATCTTGCCTATTTAGATTTCGAAAGCGAAAAATTCTTTGATCGCCCTTTTTTTAAATCTAGAATTACTCAAATTGGATTTAAATCAAAAAATGTTTTAGAAAATGATGTAAGAATGCCTAAACCAGTCTTACTTACACGTACAAAAAAACAAAAAATATCCAATTTTACTATCCCAATTGATGCAGTTGACAAAAAAGCATCTAATAAATCTGTCACAATCCTTAAACGAAGAACATTCAAAAAAGGAGAGCGTATAGCTATTTTTACAAAAATAAAAGGTCCGACAAAAACAGTTGTAGGCATAACGACTACAATAGTAAGCCCAAAGAAAGGTTGTCCTAGACTTTTTTAGTTCCATGATTCAAGGAACTATACCAAATTAGCTATATAATGTCGCATATCGACTTGTTCTTTTTTCCATCTAAATGCCTTGTTCATATATTCCATAGCTAAGGCTATGCAATAGAATCACGATGTTTTTACATAAAAAAAGTAACAGTGTCATTCATACAAATTTATATACCTAAATGAGTATTAAACGACAGAGTACCACACCGAGTTGTTTTAAACAAATTAGACCGAAAGGACAAAACTATTTTTATAATGGCTTTGTCCTTTTGGTTTAAACTTAAACACTTTTAGTCATACTCCCTTATCATCGAAACACCTACCACTATCGTTACGCTTAGAATTCTTCTGGAGAGTATATAATTTTTATTTCTGCGAAGAATACAAGTCAAACATATATCCTTTAACCTTCACGTTTTTGTTTTGATTTTCTAGCCCTACCCTTTCTACAACGCCCCGAGATTTGACATTGTCTGCTTTTATTAGCGCACATAGCTCCTTGAGCTTTATTTTTTCAAAAACATATTTTTTTAATCCACATACAGCCTCGGTTGCGTAACCGTATCCCCTATATTTTTTCATGAACCCGTATGACATTTCTGTTTTCTGCAATTCATCAATGAATAGCAATCCAACAAAGCCCATAACGTTATCCTTTTCCCTGTGCACCACCAACCATTTACCTTGTTGATTATTATATTTGACATAGACCTTTTGATACATTTCTATGCCTTTTTCTAATTCATCTTTTGTTTTGGGAACAGAATTATTGAGCGTATATTTTATAATCTCCTTGTCTTGATACAACTCCTGAATTTCTTCCAGTCGATCATAGGTGTATTCAATTACTTTGAGTCTTTCGGTTCTAAAAATAATTTCAGGCATCTCTTATCAAATATTTTACAACTCTTGTTAGCACTTGCGGATACCGGTTCTTGACAAACAAAAGTATTTTCTTACTAGCACTACGATCTAAGATACTTTCTCTTCTCGCTTGACAATCGGTTCTTAATCATCCCTATAACAGAACTAATCAATACCAACACCCCAATGACTAACAAAAGATACAAAGCAGGAACTTTTGCTCCAAACCATGCGCCAACAACTATAGCAACACAACTTAACAAAAAATTTCTTCTACATTTCTTGAATGTTTTGAATCGGATCTTTAACTGTATATCTTCATCTAATACCCGCTCTATTAATTTTTTATAGTTAGATGTACTATCATCTAATTCTTCCAAGATCTTAGTCACTTCTGACTTGCTTGTTTTAAATCGTTTTTCTGTAAAAAGGGTATTAATATCTACACTCATTTGTTTTCTAACTATACTTTTAACTTTTTCTTACTAGTTTTCGAGCAGCAGTTTTTTTGCCTATTCTACTATCAGATTTACTTATAATTCTATCCGATCGCCCAAAGGTACTATAAGGTTGGTTAGAAACAATTTTTTTGATTTGAGAAGAATTTATTATGGGATTTTGCTAAGCCGCCCCCGATCCATACACTCCTCAAAAACCTCGAGAATGCGATTTTGCCACCAATGTCCTTATACCCCAAAAAACACATTGATTTATTTGATTAAAAAAAGAGAGACTCGCCAAGACAAACACACTATTTCATATCTTTACACTAAAATTTGCTACGTGAATACAGCTATCATTTCGCAAGCCTTTACAAAATCGCTCCAACTACAGCAATTACATAAAGCTCTTGCCAACGCTAAAAAAAACCCCGATACGAATATTCATCTAATGGGCCTAGTAGGCTCTTCACTGTCCTTTGCTATTTCGAGTAGTTTTTTGGCGAATGAAGTTCCTTTTTTATGCATCTTTAATGACAAAGAAGAGGCAGCCTATTATCTGAATGATCTAGAACAATTGCTAGGAGATCAAAACGTCCTCTTCTATCCTGGTAGTTATCGTCGTCCTTATCAAATTGAAGAAACCGACAATGCTAATGTTTTATTGCGTGCAGAGGTTCTCAACCGCATCAATTCTCACAAAAAACCAATAGTCATTGTTACCTATCCTGATGCCCTATTTGAGAAAGTCGTAACACGAAAAGAGCTAGAAAAAAACACCCTCAAAATCAGTATAAATGAGCAATTGAGTATTGATTTTGTTAATGAAGTATTATTCGAATATCAATTCCAGCGGGTTGATTTTGTAACAGAACCAGGAGAGTTTTCTGTTCGCGGTGGCATTGTTGATGTCTTCTCTTTTAGCCATGATCAGCCTTATCGCATTGAGTTTTTTGGAGACGAGGTAGATAGTATCCGAACTTTTGACGTAGCGTCACAACTCTCTACAGAACAAGTAAAAAAGATTACTGTCATTCCGAATGTCGAAAACAAAGCTATGCAAGAAACTCGAGAAAGTTTCTTGAAATATATCAATCCTAATACCGCCATACTCATCAAGGACATCGATATAATGGCTACTAGAATTGATACGAATTTTGAAAAAGCTACAATTGCTTTTCAAAAACTCTCTACAGAAATCAATCATACAACTCCAGATGAGTTATTTTGCAATGCTACTTTAATAAAAAAAGAATTGCTCGGATTCTCCTTAATAGAATTAGGAGAACATCCCTTGACCAAAGCAACCCATGCGATAAAACATAACACAAAACCGCAACCTTCATTCAATAAACAATTCCATTTACTCATTGAGAACCTCAACGAGAATTATGAGAATGGTTATAAAAATTACATTTTCTGTGTAAGTGAACAACAGGCCAAACGTTTTCATGACATTTTTGATGATGCTGATCTAGACGTAAAACAATATGAAACCGTCATCTTTTCGGCCTACCAAGGATTTATAGATCATGATCATAAAATAGTTTGTTATACGGATCATCAAATCTTTGAACGCTACCACAAATTCAGCCTCAAGAACGGCTACGCCAAAAAACAAGCCATCACACTCAAAGAGCTTACAAATCTAGAATTAGGGGATTATGTAACACATATTGATCATGGAATTGGTAAATTTGGTGGACTACAAAAAATTGATGTAGAAGGAAAAAAACAAGAAGCCATCAAGTTGGTTTATGGAGAACGGGATATTCTATATCTAAGCATCCATTCACTACACAAAATATCCAAATTCAACGGAAAAGACGGAAAAACACCGCAAATCTATAAACTAGGCTCCAAAGCTTGGAAAACATTAAAACAAAAAACCAAAGCTCGTGTCAAGAACATTGCTTTTAATCTCATACAATTATACGCCAAACGTCGTCTACAAAAAGGTTTTGCTTATGCACCCGATAGCTATCTACAACATGAACTAGAGGCTTCGTTTATCTATGAGGACACTCCTGATCAGAGTACTGCTACAGCTGCCGTCAAAGCAGATATGGAAAGTGAGCGTCCCATGGACCGATTGGTCTGTGGAGATGTAGGCTTCGGAAAAACAGAAGTTGCCATCCGAGCGGCATTCAAGGCGGTAGACAACAACAAACAAGTAGCCATACTGGTACCTACAACAATTTTGGCATTTCAACATCACAAAACCATCAGTGAGCGCCTCAAGGATTTTCCTGTAACCGTAGACTACCTCAACCGTTTCAAAACAGCAAAACAAAAAAAAGAAACACTAGAGAAATTAGAAAAAGGCCATGTAGACATCATTATTGGCACACATCAATTAGTCAGTAAAAGCGTAAAATTCAAAGACCTTGGACTACTTGTCATTGATGAAGAACAAAAATTTGGTGTTGCCGTAAAGGATAAATTAAAAACGATCAAAGAAAATGTGGATACATTGACACTGACTGCAACTCCAATCCCTAGAACCCTGCAGTTTAGTTTGATGGCAGCTCGTGATCTATCCACAATTACAACACCTCCACCCAATCGCTATCCGATAGAAACCAACGTAATCCGTTTTACAGAAGAAACGATTCGAGATGCCGTGAGTTATGAGATACAGCGTGGAGGTCAGGTGTTCTTTATTCATAATCGTATTGAGAATATCAAAGAAGTAGCAGGGATGATCCAGCGCTTAGTTCCTGATGCCAAAGTAGGTATCGGACATGGACAAATGGAAGGCAAAAAACTAGAAAACATCATGCTCTCTTTTATGAATAGTGAGTTTGATGTCCTTGTCTCTACAACAATTATAGAAAGTGGCTTGGATGTACCCAATGCGAATACTATCTTTATCAATAATGCAAATAATTTTGGTGTTTCTGATCTTCATCAAATGCGAGGTCGTGTAGGACGAAGCAACAAGAAAGCCTTTTGTTATTTTATCACACCACCTTATTCCGCAATGACAGATGATGCTCGCAAGCGTATTACCGCACTGGAACAGTTCTCTGAATTAGGCAGCGGTATCCAAATTGCTATGAAGGATTTGGAGATTCGTGGCGCAGGAGATTTATTAGGTGGAGAACAAAGTGGCTTTATCAACGAAATTGGATTTGATACATATCAAAAAATCCTCAACGAAGCCATTGAAGAACTCAAAGAAAATGAGTTCAAAGAACTATATGATGAAGATGAGACTACTGTAAAAGTGTATCTAAAAGACACACAAATCGACACGGATTTTGAGTTATTGTTCCCTGATGACTATATCAACAGTGTTTCGGAACGATTACAAATATATAATCAACTAAATGCTATAAAAGACGAAACAGAGCTGCAACAATTCGAAGCTATGCTATTGGATCGTTTTGGCCCGTTACCTGAACAAGCCAAAGATTTGCTAAATAGTGTACGAATCAAATGGATCGGCACCAAGATTGGTCTAGAAAAAATTGTGATGAAACAAGGAAAATTTGTTGGCTACTTTATCAGTGATCAACAGTCTGGATTTTATAGCAGTCCAATCTTTACCAAAATATTGCAATTTGTACAAGCAAATCCTTCAAAAATCAAAATGAAAGAAAAACAAACTCGTAATGGATTGCGTCTACTATTGACTTTTGACAAAAATCACACCATTAACAATACACTAAAAGTGCTAAAACCATTAGATTTCGAAAAAACTGGTATGGAATAATGGCAAGCCAAAATTAATGCCATTTATCCTTTGAATTTACTGGAATAAAATCTTCATTTTTCTTTCTGGTAAATTCAAGTAACAAACGGCATAACCTATTTCGTATCAAAGAAAAACATCTTTTTTTTGCTGCTTTTAGAAAAGTACACCCATTAAAATGTAATTGTAATCTAAAATAATTTGAATTATTTTTCGCTAGTTTGAACTATAAAATTTAAGCATCACCGTTGCTAGGGTTTAATTTCGTAATGCAAAATTGTAGAAAAAGAAGCTAACTATTAGCCTGCAATTATTTTTTAAATGATGCGACACGCTCATGCTTATTTTTCAAGGCCTACAACACGCGCAAACAACTTCTTTAGCAATGGTCCCGCATCCTTCATATCCTTCTTTGTTTCTCTAGCCTGCAAGACACCATTTTTGTCATACAACTCATAACTAAAAACAAAGGTATCGGCATCTGGAGGCATCCCTAATAACCCAAATCGCAGATCATTAAAATAAGTTTTTCCATTTTTTTGCTCAATCGTATACCATCCCTCTGTCAGTTCGATAAGTCGTGTAATCAATGGATCTTCTTGCAAATGACCTAATACCTCATGGTTCTTGGGAAACTCGGTAAATGTAACGGTCTTATCCTTTTGCAACAGCGAATAATATCCAATCAAAAAAGAGGTATCCGTCTCTATATTTGCAGACCACAATACGCTATTAAGCGGAGTTGGTTTGGTTTGAATTTCTTTGTACGCTATCTGTTGGTCTTCAAGGTTTGTTCTGAACACCTCATAAGTAATCCATTTAAAAACCAACGTTAGCACCATATAAGCGCTACTAATCACTAACCCCAAGGTATTAACCTTGCTTCTTCTGGGGTTGGTTCTTCGATAACACATAGCCATAATTACACAAATCAAAAACGGGAGCGTATACAGTGGATCCACTACGAATATATTTTTGAAAGAAACCTTGTATGTCACAGGCCAAAACAATTGTGTCCCCCAAGTAGTAAACGCATCTAGTAATGGATGGGTGAAGAGCCCTAGGAACATCAGCTTAGTCCAATCTTTCCAATCTGCCTCTTTATTTCTATAGATTTTGGCCACTATCCACCCCAATATTGGTGCTGCCAAGAGACTAAAAAGTATAGAGTGCGAGAATCCCCTATGCATCTCGTTGGCCGTTACCGGATCAAAAAAAAGCTTAGCCATCACATCCAAATCAGGGATCGTTCCTGCGATTGCACCCCAAAGCATTGCCTTGTTACCTACTTTTTTTCCAATGATTGCCTCGCCAGCCGCAGCTCCTAGTACAATTTGTGTCAAAGAATCCATCTACAATAAGATTTAGGTTTTGAAAGGGGTTCTGATTTCGTAATCATTGGGCTGTATAAAGCCTACTACAGGTTTCAGTAATTTATTGGAGACCGAATTACCATGTCGTACGTATAATCGCATGGGCACCGCTTGTGCACCTATACTGCTTTTGATCAATTCTGCTGTCCTACCCAGTCTCAAATATTTAACTCTTTTATTAATTGCCAAATCCACATAATCGTACAACATCCGTTGGTAAATGGCATGAGAAATATTATATGCATAATCGATCCCAATATGATTCGCTTCTACCGCATTTGCTACAATAAATGCCGTCGAAAACCCCACTAACTTATTGTCCAAAAAATACCCTTTGAAAACGAAAAGCGCTCCCAATGCCTCCTTGATCAGCCTAAAAGCTTCTGCTGAGAGTTGGGCTATCTTAAAATCTGCATTTTCGATCACAGACAGATAGAGCTCATTAATTTCTTGCTCATAATGGGTGATCATTTCTTCTGTAAACTCCTTAACCTCCAAATCTGCAGATGTGGCAAGCACTTTCTTTGCTCGTGTTCTAAATTTGGTTTTCATACTCAACAAATATTCCTCAAAACTGCTCCATGAAGTTTGCAACGACAACACCATATTTACATCAATATGTACTGTCCGGAATTTTTGATCAAGTAACACATCACTAGCTACAACGGACTGGGGCCAGAACTCTTTGAGTACCAAAAATGAAGGTTTGTCCTTGGCATCGCTCCTCCTCAATTCTTTCATGGTTTTGCCCAATAACTCATACGCCTCTCTCGCCGTGATTTGATCCGTGTATGCAAAACCATGTTCGCCACAGGTAAACAAATTACCACAAACCAATGCACTAACATCGAGATTCTGGATAACGCTATTCCTTAATGTCTCTCCAATTGCACAAGGAAGCTCATAGAGTGACAACTCTGAGGTATTGAACCTCAGCAACTGCGTCACCGCTATTGCTACTGGCATTGTCTCTCTATAAAACAATAGATACTTAAAATCAATCGATGTCGCCAAAGCACTTTCCAAAGCTTGTAAATATGGTAACGACAAAAAAAGTTGTCCTTTATTAACTATATTCCAATCTACGCTTGGCACCTCAGATACCGTAGTAAACGATCTGTATCTCAAAAAAGGAGTTTTACAAATATTTTTTAGTTTGTCTAGCATAATTCTTTTTCATCATGTAATCCTGTACAAATAGCTTATAGCAATTTAAATATATAAATTCGTATAAAAAACGTTGTTGTTTTTTATGTAAAAACACCGTGATTACGTTGCATAGTCCTAGCTATGGTATATAGGAATAAGGCATTTAAACAGAAAAAAACAAGTAATATGTCTCATTGTAGACCTATACGGGTACTAGTTCCTCAAAACATTTTTTTGTTACAACAATCTTACAAAAAACAAAGAAAACGCTACCTGATATCGTCGTTGTACGTGACAGTGAGTTATTTTCTTTCCATGCACTAAAAAATGACTGTTTCTAGCTCGAGTCAAAAAGAGCTTAGATCACTTCTTCTAGACTAAATTTAGAATCATTTGATCAAAAAAAGCACTATCAACTTAGCGACCAATGATTTCACAACCAAAGAAAACCTACAACTCTTTCATAGGATCCCAAAGCAGTTCTTTGAACTTTACAATTTGGTTATCCACCACCTCAACACCCTCACTTTCTAATAATTGTTGCATCAGATTTGTTCCATCAAAATGATGTTTCCCTGTCAAAACCCCAAGACGATTCACAACGCGATGAGCAGGAACATCGTCGAGGTTATGTGCAGCATTCATAGCCCAGCCTACCATACGCGCACTGCGCGCTGCACCGAGGTATTTGGCGATAGCTCCATATGAGGTTACACGGCCATAAGGTATCTGTCGTACCACCACGTATACACGCTCAAAAAAATTCTCATTATCAGAAGTTGCCATAGCTCTTTTCCTCTTATCCAATTTGATTAACCATAGGTGCCGATAATTTCTAATTCGGTCCGAAAAGCCACAAAACTCCCCTCAAAACGCTTAGCTCTAGCGCGGAGCGTAGGCGCATCTTCTTTATAATAACGTGCTAACGTCTCTTTGCTATCTGTGGTATATTGTACAGAATACGTAATACCTCCCATATCCTCTTCTACCAAAACTCTTGTCATTAATGCTTTGCTGAATTTTTTTGTTGCCAGCATCTCTGGAATATGTTCTTTTTGCATCCATTCTAACCAAACTTCGTGGATGGTTTCTTCTATATTAATTGTGACGTTATAGATGTACATGTTTTTTTATTAAGAATTTAGGAATTCAGATAACTGACATAGAAAAGAGAAACCTTTAATTTACAGTTCCGAATTCAAGGTGTCGCCTCTCAGGACTCGATATTTTTTTCTAGATGTGACAAAATGAATACTATCTGCATTATTAAAGATAATATGCTCATACTGCTCCTTGGCCTTATCGGGTTGATTTAATTTTGACTCATAGAGCATGGCTAGATAGAAATGCGCATCATCTGCAAGCACCCCGTCTCCATGGTACTCTATAATTTTTAGATAATTAACAGCTGCTTTTTTGTATTCATTAGCTTTTTCATAAAGTTTTGCTTGTCGAAAAAGCGTTTCGTCTTCGATTTTTTCACCTTTATGTGCAGCTAGTATCTGCTCATACATAGTAATAGCTGCTGTGTCTTTGTTTTGAAAAGCTAATAAATCAGCTTTTGCAAAAATTTTGAGTGCCGTTTGGGTAGAATCTTCAAGAGAATTATCACTGATCACCAAACTCAACTCCATCGCATCATTTGCAATCAACTGCGATGCCGATCGCTTCAATACATCCAATTGTGTCTGCGCCCACTTAAAATCTCCTTTGTAATAACTTGTCTTTGCAACCTTGAAACGGGCTTGTTGTGCCAATCCATCGTTTTTGAGCGCACTTTGAATCTGGGAATAGTAGATTAATGCTTCATTGAATTTTTCGTCGAGCACCAAAATATCTGCCAATTCCATCCGGACATGTGCGGCATCAAACTTAGATAATCGTTGTTTAAAACTTTTTTTGAGAATCGCAATAGCCTCCTGTTTTTTGTCCTGATCAAACGCCAGACAGTGCGCATAATCAATTTGCAAACCTAAGGTTTCTTGACTTTTCCCAAACAGTTCTAATAGCCTACTATACTCTTTATTAACCACCTCATACCCTTCTTTGTCTATCTTAGCGATAGTCAATTGTTGCAGCATTTGATGCGCTTTGATTGTAGTAGTACGCGAACTAGGACTTTCTATCACATACTCCAAAATATCTCTAGCGGTCTCTTCATCATTGGCAGCAATGGTAATCTCTGCCAAATCCATAATCCCGTCAAAACCTTGATCCGAGCGTTTGTAGATCGCTTTTTCTTGAGAAAACGCTTTGCCAAAGTCTTTCTGTTGAATAAACAACCAACTAAGCATCTCATTATACGTAATATTAGGTTCTTGCTGTAGTTTTTTCAGCAAGAGTTTTCGGAACACGATATTGGCTTCATTTAATGGGTCGTCGTTTATATACAGCCCAAATACATGTTGCGCTTTATTAAAATAGATCGGATTACTATTAATCAATGCCAGATAGCTATCAAACATTTTGTCTAGATTCCCTTGCTCTCCATAAATACGTGCTAATTGCGGTAGGAAATTGAGTCGCTCATTGAGTTCCATCCCCATTTGATAGGTAGCAACTGCCTGATCTAACAGATTATGTTTTTCAAAAATCCCACCTAGAGATCCAGAATAATTAGGATTCAATGCTAGCTTTTCTATCGCAATTTTATAATTCTTAGAAGCTTCTTCCGGTTGTTTTTGCAATTCAAAATTATATCCCAGCTTTGCGTATACCATAGGTATATCTGGATTCTTTTTCATATAATTTGTCAACAACTGAGCAGCCCCATCATAATCTTCTAATTGTTGTTTGTATGCTACCAAACTATAAAGTAATGGAATCCGGTTAGGGTTCTTTTTATAGAGTTTTTTTAGAATGGCTATCGCTTTTTCGTACTGATTTTGCTCCGCATAGTTATAGGCCAACTGCTCGGTTTGAGCAGTAGCAGCTATGAATACAAAGCATAGTAGTATAAAAAATAGATGACGCATGATATAAAGATACCTTTTTTTTAACTTAGAACTCTATCGAGCCATATTCCTCCTATCCAAAATCACAGGACAACCTGCATCTCCAAACAAGGAAAACCCACTAAATAGTTTATCAGAAACGTAATCCTCAGATTTTGTTATTTCAAAACCTAAGAAATATACTCAAATCCACAATATGGAATCAACGCTTTAGGAATTTTGATTCCTTCTGGTGTCTGACAGTTTTCTAATATTCCGGCTAATACACGAGGCAATGCCAATGAGCTTCCATTGAGCGTATGTGCCAATTGTTTTTTTCCATTGGCATCTTTGTAACGTAATTTGAGACGATTCGCCTGAAAAGATTCAAAATTCGAAACCGAACTAATTTCCAACCAACGATCTTGAGCCGTAGAGAACACCTCAAAATCAAAGGTCAATGCAGCAGTAAAACCAATATCTCCTCCACAAAGCCTCAGAATACGGTAGGGCAACTCTAATTCGTTCAAAATTTCTTTGACATGCTCCACCATCCCGTCTAGGGCGACATAAGAATTCTCTGGTTTTTCGACTCTCACGATTTCTACCTTATCAAACTGATGCAAACGATTCAGTCCACGTACATGTGCTCCATAAGATCCTGCCTCTCTTCGGAAACAAGGAGTATAAGAGGTACAAGTAATCGGCAGGTCACTCTCTGTTACCATGCGATCTCTAAAGATATTGGTCACTGGCACCTCTCCCGTTGGGATGAGATACAAATCATCGGCAGTAACATAATACATCTGCCCTTCTTTGTCTGGCAATTGACCTGTTCCCAAACCCGAAGCTTCATTAACCACATGTGGCACTTGATATTCGGTATACCCAGCAGCCGTGTTTTTGTCTAGAAAATAAGCAATCAAAGCCCGTTGTAAACGCGCTCCTTTACCCTTGTACACAGGGAATCCTGCACCGGCAATCTTTACACCTAATTCAAAATCAATTATATCATATTTCTTTGCTAGCTCCCAATGTGGCAATGCACCATCCATAAGCTCCGGAATGACCCCTTCTCGAAAAACCTCTACATTATCCTCATCCGTCTGTCCATCAGGCACTGAATCATGCGGAATATTAGGGATTGTATATAAGAGTTGTTGCAAACGATCTTGAGTTGTCGCTAATTCTTCGCTCAATGTTTTTGATGTCTCCTTTAGCTGACTTGTTTTTTCCTTTAACAAATTCGCTTTTTGCTGTTCTCCACTTTTAAAAAGCTTCCCTATTTCCTTGGACAGCTTATTAGAATCCGCCAGAATCGTATCCAACTCTGCTTGGAGTGATTTTCTTTTTTCGTCCAACGTAATTGCTTCTTCCAAAAGAGGTTTCGCTGTTATATTACGTTTTTCCAACGCTTTGCTGTAAGCATCCTTATTATCCCTTATATTTTGTACCAGTAACATGTATCTGTCTTGTTTTTAATTTTGAGCGCATCCCTATTACGTTATACTACATAGGGTCGGGCTATCCACTATATCCCCGATATCCATCGGGGGATGCCGTTTCTATCCCTTACGCAAATACATCACAAATTTACACAAACAAATGAATTATAGCTGATCCTTTGCCGAAAAACACTTGGAGACACCTATACCTGCTTCAGAAAACCCTCGTATAAAATTTGAAACCATCATTTGGCAATAGTCTGTCTATTTTTTCACCGCATATCTTTTATGCACTAAGAGTACCTTTTTTGTAGTATTTCCTCTTTTGAATACGAGAAGAATCCATACATTATATTGCGCTGTGCTATTTTACATAAACACTGTGTTCATACCATCTATCCTTTGAATTTACTGGGATAAAATTTTCTTTTTTCGCCTCAGCTTCAGCATAAAAATAAACCATAACTACGGCTATGCTTGATGCTTCTGCCGAAACTGAAACAAAAAAATCTTAATTTTTCTTTCCGGTAAATTCAAACAACATATGGTATCACGCACTACATAACTTCAATTACAATGTGATGGTACACAAAAAAAACGCGTACACTAGCATAGCACTACACATCAAAATCACTATAATTTTTGGGTCTCAAATAACAAACGATAATAAGCAAATTCAAAAACATAAGTTTGATATAGCATTATTCAAAAAATAATTATAGGCTACTAAAAAGATAGTCCGAGCAACAGCAATAGATTCTGTCAACAAACGCCGTGTAGTTTGCAAAATAGTTTTTATATAAAAATCAGAGCAGAGCTATAAATAATTAGAAATAAGCAGTTTGTTGTGATCGTTGTTGTGATGTGAGCCAAAATCAATTACGCCAAACGAACCACCAAAAAAGCTACAAATCATTGGGATATTTTATAATCCAAGGGTTTGTACACACATAATTCCACGGGACAGAAGCCAGATCCACACTTGGATCTATAAACGTTTTATAAGCTTTGTTATTTACACTCACACTACTATTGACATATACCGCTACATCTATATTTTCACGAGCATATTTTTCATGTAATCGTTGCGAGAATTGCCAAATAACGTCTGGCCTCGTTGCTACGGTTCGTTTTTGCTTGTTGGACAAATACGCCTCCAAATCGATACGTGTACGTTTATCCGTTGCCTTATCTACCACAAAAAAAGTAATACGCCCTTGTCTTCCTCTAAGCATCATTCGCCAACTAAGACGATGTCCTTCTTCTGTCCACAAAACATCTCCGGGAATAAACCAATGCCGCAAAGGCAAAGCAAGCTGAATGGCAAACCAAATTATCCCAACCACTAGCAAAACACTTTGATATGAGGGCACCTCCACTTCTTCTTTGTCATAAAAAGGTTTTCTTTTCAAGAAAAACCTATGCACTACTTCGCCAGAGAAGAAAAACAAACTAAAAGCCAAAGACAAATAAGGAAAAATCCCTATTTGAAGCACAAAAGAATTAAATAAATGAAAAAAGATACTTGCTCCAAAGGCATATATCCGTGTTCTTTTCCATAGTAATAAAGGAACAATGAGGAGATCGTACAAAATCCCAAAATAAGCGATACAGATATGTGCCCAATGCTCTTGCAACAATGCTCCTACAACAGGATAATCTACCTTGGAGGCCATTAAATTCTTGGCCACTGTCAGGTCTAGCCAATCGGGATAGAATTTGGCAACAGAAGCATACGTATACACGATCCATACTTGCAAAACAAAAACCATTGCGCACCATCGCGGCATCGCAATTCTCTTGAGCGCTGGGTTTCTTTTAACATCCATCGAGGCATACGTATTTGCTGGCAAAAAACACATGATAATACATAACAACAATAACAAATAGTAGTGATTATTGTATGATGTTTTTTGCATAAAATACACACCCGCCCACATTATCGTAAACGCTATCATACTGTAACGATATCGATACCCTAGCATGACTAATAACCCACAAAGCCCCATGATCACATAATAGTAATACATACCATCACCTGGCAAGGGTTGTAAAAAATCAAAACCTATAAAATTAAAAGTGAACTGTGGCTCGATTAGTGTTCGTTCAATCCAACCAGTAAAAACAGATCCTATCGCTTCTGCTGCAATCAAAAAACCAAATACAATTCTAAAAATAATCAAAGAACTGTTGTCAATTTGGGTGAACAGCCACCGCTGCATCATAACATCGAATTTATAAAATCACGTGCATAATCCTCATCATCCTGCATAGCAGCCTTGAGCTCATGTACAGATGCAAAGGTTTTTTCATCTCTAATACGATCCAACAACTCTATTTGTATACACTTATCATACAAATTCATAGAAACATCAAAAAAATGTGTTTCTATAGTCTGCTCCGTACCACCAACAGTTGGATTAGTACCGATATTCATCATTCCGAACAAGGTCATATTATCTATGGTAGCCTGTACAATATACACCCCATTCTTTGGAATTAGTTTATAAGACTCTTCTATATACAGATTTGCTGTAGGGTAGTTAAGCGTCCGTCCTAATTCTCTTCCTTTGACGACCATACCTGTGAGCATAAAATTATACCCCAAATAACTATTAGCAAGTTTTACGTTACCCTCTTCCAAGGATTTTCGGATTTTGGTAGAGCTCACAGCTACATCTTCGATATCTTGCTTTGTTATTTCTTCTATTGTAAAGTTGTGACGCATCCCATAGGTTGCCAAATCGGCTATGCTCGCATTACGATTGCGCCCAAAACGATGATCGTATCCTATGATCACATGCCCAATATTCAAATCCTTTACCAACAACTCTTCTACATATTGCTGTGCAGTAAGCCTAGAAAACTCTCGGGTAAAAGGATGTACAACCAAGTGATCGATCCCTGATCTTTCTAAGATTTGGATGCGTTCCTTGATCGTATTAATCAATTTGATTCCTGTATCCTTTTGCAACACCATTCTTGGATGTGGAAAAAAGGTGAGAATCACTGATTCTAATTGTGTATTACTCGCCATAGCAACGAGCCGTTCGATAATCTTTTGGTGTCCTATATGAACTCCATCAAAAGTTCCTATGGTGACCACCGAGCGAATATCATTCTTGTACGTGTTGGCGTTATCGTATCTCTTCAAGATAAAGGCAATTTAATAAAGCATAAAAATAACAATTAGTTTGATAACCTACAGCTATATTCTTCTTAAAGATCGTTAAACTCGTTGATAAGGCATAAAATCCCAATATAAGGTGTTTCCATTTATTTTTTTCATCGTAAATTGCTTTTTCAAAATAAGTATTTTTTGAACCCACAGTATATCCTGCATTTGACATAAAGTAAAAAAACATGTTGCTACGAAGAAACAGAAGATTACGAACTACAGAGGCTACACGAGCTTTGGTTAGAGAAAACACTATTACTCCGAATGATTTTTTGGTCCCTCTTTTTGTGGTAGAAGGCAAAGGTATCAAAGAAGAAATTCCTTCTATGCCCAACTACTACCGCTTTAGCTTGGACCTACTCACTACAGAGGTCAAAGCATTATGGAACATGGGACTCAAAGCAGTATTATTGTTTGTCAAAGTACCCGACAACCTCAAGGACAATAAAGGTACAGAAGCGCTAAATCCAGAAGGATTGATGCAACGTGCTATCAAAACCGTAAAAGATGCAGCTCCAGACATGCTTGTTATGACGGATATTGCTCTAGATCCATATTCCTCTTATGGTCATGATGGGATCGTTAAGGACGGCTATATCACCAATGACCCAACAGTTTCGGTTTTGGCGCAAATGGCACTTTCTCATGCACAGGCAGGTGCAGACTTTGTTGCACCTAGTGATATGATGGATGGCAGAATTCTTGCCATTAGAGAACTTTTAGAAAAAGAAGATTTCAAAAATACAGGAATCATGAGTTATAGTGCCAAGTATGCTTCTGCATTTTATGGCCCGTTTAGGGATGCATTAGATTCTGCACCAGGATTTGGAGACAAAAAAACCTATCAAATGGATTTTGCTAATCGGGATGAAGCAGTCAAAGAAACGCTTATGGATATCGATGAGGGGGCAGATATTGTTATGGTAAAACCAGGACTCTGCTACCTAGATATTGTACGAGACATACGTGATGTGGTCGACGTTCCTGTAGCAGTCTATCAGGTGAGTGGAGAGTATTCGATGCTCAAAGCTGCAGCAGAAAAAGGATGGCTAGATCATGATGCTGTTATGCTAGAACAATTGACTGCTATCAAAAGAGCTGGTGCGCATATTATTGCAAGCTATTTTGCCAAAGATGTCGTCAAATTACTTGGATAATCATACCATCATGTCAAAATACGCAAAGAAGTTTTCTTAGCTTGCAGGACGACTACTGTCTAGCACAAAGAAACTTCGATTGATCAAAAAAATGGCTTTTTTTGCCAAAATCAAAAAAAGAAAAAAATCAAACCACTTCAAACAAAACATTCTTGTTATGCAGTCATTATTTAGAAAATCATTGATCGTCTTGTCACTATTTCTAGTTCTTTCTTGTCAATCCAAAAAGAAAGAACCCCAACTAATCACTGTCTCTACTACTCAAAAAACAGAAGAACGTACTGGTTTTGCTCTGGGCAAACAACTCTTTAACGGCAAAGGAAAATGTTCTTCATGCCATCAAATCAAGAATAATTCCATCGGACCTAGTATTTTGGCCATTGCCGCAATTTACAAAAAGGAGCAAGGGAATATTGTCAAATTTTTGAAACAAGAAGCAGACCCTATCGTAAAACCTGAAACCTACTCGGTGATGAAAACAAATTTCGCATTACTAAAAACCTTTAAAGAATATGAACTAAAAGCATTAGAAACATACATCTTAGAAATAAAAGAATAGTATCTTTAGTTACGCAAGAGTTTGGGACTCTTTTACAACTATTTATTTCCAAGAATTTGACATAACGCTCTTTTTCATGCCTTTTTTTTTGCAGTCCATAAAGAGCACAACCTATAAATAACCTATTGATGACCAAACTTATACTCTTTTTTTCGACCTCGATTTTCTTTTCCTTTCTTTGTTCGATTCTTGAGGCAGTACTCCTAAGTATTACACCTACCTATATCAAAATCAACAAACAAGAAGGCAAAAGTTTTGCAAAGACACTAGAAAATTTCAAAAAAGACATCGACAAACCACTCATAGCAATTCTCACACTAAATACGATTGCACATACCGTAGGAGCCATTGGAGTTGGCGTAAGCTCTGAAGAGATATGGGGTGATGGCAATAATATGGTTGCTATAGTCTCTACTATTATGACGGCAGCAATTTTAATCTTCTCTGAGATTATTCCCAAAACAATAGGCGCTACCTATTGGAAATCTCTAGGTAATTTTACCTCAAAGGCACTTACTCTGATTATTTTCCCTCTAAAATATACTGGTATCCTTTGGCTACTCACACTCACTACCAAACTTATTGGCAAATCAGCTCATGTAAGCACTATGAGCCGTGAAGAATTTATAGCCATTACAGATGCAGCAGAACAAGAAGGTGTCTTTGAAGAAAATGAAACAGAAATAATTAAAAATCTACTTGCATTTAAATCTATCCATGCGCAAAATATCATGACTCCTTTTCCTGTTGCGACAATCGCCGAAGAAAACTTGAGTTTACATGATTTTCGTCAAAAACATCAAAAACTACAATTTTCTAGAATTCCTATTTACAAAGGCAAACCTCATAACATCACTGGTTTTATTCTTAAGGATGAGTTTCTAGAAGAATTAGTAACAGGTGCTCAGAATAAAACCCTGACCGATCTCAAAAGAGAAATTTTGATTGTTCCTTCCGAGCAGCCCATCCCCGAATTATTCCGTAAATTCATTCAAAAAAGGGAACATATTGCGATAATTGCTGATGAGTTCGGAAACACCATCGGATTAGTGACCATGGAGGATATTATAGAGACACTATTGGGCTTGGAGATCATGGACGAAAGCGATAATGTCGAGGATATGCAAAAGCTAGCCAGACAAAATTGGGAGAAACGAGCAACCAAAGCTGGACTTATTAACAACTCCCAAGAATGATAGAGATTGCCTACCTCAAAACTCCTTTGGGAACCGCCAAATTAACTGGAGATCAAGAAGGGTTAACATCTTTTACTATATTAGAAACCGCAGAATCCGTTACCACGGTAATCCCCGAAATCCTAGAAGATGCTACCTATCAAATTCAAGAATATTTTGATGGAGTGCGAAAAAACTTCAGCCTAAAAATACATCCTCAAGGAACAGATTTCCAAAAAAAAATATGGAAACTAATTCAAGAAGTTCCTTATGGCAAGACAGTAAGTTACATGGATGTAGCCAAACAATGGGGTGATACAAAAATTATTCGAGCTGCAGCTTCTGCAAATGGCAAAAACCCTTTGTGGATTATCATTCCCTGTCATCGCATTATAGGGAGTGATGGCTCCCTAACAGGGTATGCCGGTGGATTATGGCGCAAAAAATGGCTTCTAGAACACGAAAGCCCCGTAAAACAACAATCACTATTTTGACCCTCCCCCTATTCTCAACACCCTCTAGGATCATGACTCCAACAATCGTTTGTGCTACAAATGAAAATAAAATTCAGAGATTTCTAAATAAAACTTGTAACAAACATTAGACAAATCATACCAATATAGCAAGCGCCTATTTTTGCACTCACAACAGCAACAATAGCTGATACCATTTAAAAAATAATTACAGGCTAATAATTCGGTTCTTTTACTACTTTTTTTTTGCTAAAAAATCAAATCGTAGCTAAGGCTATGCTCGAATTTTATAGCTCAAACTAGCGAAAAATAGTTCAATTATTTTAACCTACAATTACATTTTAACTGGTATGATATGCCAAATCACTTAAGCAAACAATAATAATTGAAATATTTTTTAGTACTTTTAATATCTTCAGAACAAACATTTACACAAGCAACAAAAGATCAATTTTTAATCAAAAGAGACATCGAATTTTAACCTCTTAATTTTATTTCATTCATGCACAAAATACTCACACTACTAACGATAGTCTTATTTATTTCTTGTCAACCAGATTCCAAACCAAACAACCAAACGACTTTTATCCCAGAGACCGTTGATTTTTCCGAAAAAGACAGAAAAATTATAGAGGATTATCTTGTAGAGAAAAAACTTGAAGCCAACCGTACCGAATCAGGTCTCTTTTATATGATAACAGAAGAAGGCACTGGTGACAAACCTACACCAAAATCGGCGGTGAGAGTCAAATATACCGGATACCTACTAGACGGAACAACTTTTGACACCTCTCCAGAAGATGGTATCGTCTTTGATGATTTATCAGGATTGATCAAGGGTTTTTCAGAAGGTCTTTTATTACTAAACAAAGGTACAAAAGCTACATTTATTATTCCATCTGGACTAGCTTACGGCAATAGAGGAGCAGGACGATCCATACCTCCAAACACCGTAATAGCCTTTGATGTAGAACTTTTGGGAATTCTCTAAAGACACTTAAGACTCCTAACATATATGGATCGAGATCATGTTGCCAACAAAAACATAACTGACTCTACGATTTTGTCAAAATAAATACAACAATCTGTACAAAACCCATTAAAACCCTGCAAAACTACATCTCTGAAACACGCTTATTATCATCCAAAATAGCTGCGAGTCGTACATACCACTTTTGAGCTCCATGCTACAATAGCTTACTTGTTACCCGTAACCCACATGATATAGAACAATATAATCAACTGTATATGAAAATCCTAAAACTGATTCTCCGTTTCCTGAAAAAACTTCTTATCGGACTTGTTGGATTAATCGCATTAGCCATCATCCTACTCTATATCTTTGATTATGATTATATTCTAAAAGGTATTCGTGTCGTATACTTGACAGGGCATACAACTGCTTATATAGATGATATTCCTTATTTTGACACGCATACAATCCAAGCAGGAACACATAAAGCGATACCCAAACACAAAAACTATAATGCTGCAAAAAGCACCACTATCCTAGATGAAACCAATAAAAAACTAGGAACCATAGCTTTTCTTATCATCAAAAATGACAGTCTTTGGTACGAAAATTATGCCGATGGTTACGGATTAGAATCAAAAACCAATTCTTTTTCTATGGCCAAAAGCATTGTAACACTCATGCTTGGCAAAGCCATAGAAGATGGACATATCAAAAGTCTAAATCAACCTGTAAGTGATTTTTTTCCTAAATATGGTGAAGGTATGGCTGCACAATTAACGGTAGGTGACCTCTCCTCGATGGCCTCTGGTCTTAATTGGGAAGAACACTATAGCAGCCCGTTCTCTATTACTGCACGCTCATATTACCATGAGAACATCCGTGATTTGATTCTAGGACTACAGGTGGTCACAAAACCAGGGCAAGAGTTTGAGTACAAAAGTGGTGCTACAGAATTGCTAGCAATGACCCTAGAAAAAGCTATCGGCACTACACTATCTGAATACCTCAGCAAAAATTTCTGGAAACCCATGGGCATGGCTAGTGACGGGGTATGGCAAGTGGATAGCGAACAAAGTGGTCTAGAAAAAGCCTATTGCTGTATCGGAAGTAATGCGAGAGACTTTGCTCGCTTTGGATTAATGATTAATCACCAAGGGATGTTTCAAGGGCAACAAATCTTGCCGGCATCCTTTATACGTACCATTACAACAGCACGTTTTGAAACAAGTCCGCAATATGGTTATGGATACTGGCTATCTAGTTACAAAGGCAAAAAGGTGAGCTATATGCGAGGAATCTTAGGACAATACACCATTTCGATACCAGAAGACAACCTAGTAATTGTACGTCTGGGACATCAAAGAGGAACCGCTGCCGGTACTACCCCACACTATAATGACTTCTTTGCCTACATCACTGAAAGTTACAAAATGCTAGAACAATGATTGACAAAATCAACCTAGAACACCTTTTGTTTCTCGATATAGAAACAGTTCCAGAATTCGAAGAATTTGATGCGCTCTCAGATGAGATGAAATACCTTTGGGAACAGAAAACTAAATACCAGAGAAAAGAAGAATTCTCTGCAGAAGAGTTTTATGACCGTGCAGGAATATGGGCAGAATTTGGTAAAATCATTTGTATTTCGGTAGGATACTTCACCTTTAAAGAAGGTAACCGCATGTTCCGAACGACCTCGTTTACGGGCGAAGAAAAACAATTGCTACAAGGTTTCAGTACGCTACTAGAAACGCATTTTGGCAAGCCACATCATACATTATGTGCTCATAATGGCAAAGAATTTGATTTTCCGTACATCGCTCGACGTATGATTATCCAAGGTATAGAAATACCCGCCAAGCTCCATCTTTTTGGAAAAAAGCCTTGGGAAGTTCCACATCTAGACACTCTAGAATTATGGAAATTTGGAGATTACAAACATTACACATCACTCAAACTACTCACTACTATCCTAGGTATCCCCTCCCCAAAGGATGATATTGACGGAAGTGAGGTTCGAACCGTTTTTTATCAAGAAAAAGACATTAACCGTATTATTATTTATTGCGAAAAAGATACTGTAGCCGTAGCGCAAATTTTTCTTAGATTACGCAACGACACATTGCTAGACCCTTCAGAAATCATATCCGTTTAGCAGTCTCTACAAAACCAACACAATAGTCGTGTAAGCACTATGAAAAATAGATTACTTATCTTATCAGACTTATGGGGCATCGAAAAATCTGAATGGATTACACACTATACAGAGCGGCTCCAAGACAATTTTGAGATACAATATTATGACTCTTGCGCATTAGCCATGATCAACAAGACCCCCTATACGGAAGAGAATCTCCATAAACAATTTGTTCATGGTGGCATTGAAAAAGCAGTTCAAAACTTAGCGCTATTAGAAACAGGAGAATCATCTATTCTTGCATTTAGCATTGGAGGCACTATTGCATGGAAATACGGAATTCAAACAGGGAATATCAAAACGCTCCACAGCATCTCGGCCACCCGACTCCGACAAGAATCCAACAAACCCAAAGGAAAAATAACGCTATACTATGGCGAACAAGATCCATATAAACCAGATATCACTTGGTTTGACAAAATGCAACTCGACCCTCATATTTTGGCTCATAAACAACATGATCTGTATATAGAATCCAATTTTTCGGAAGTACTCTGCAAACAACTACAAACTGACATCCATTCGATTTTATAACAGCACTGTATCAAAAATCAGTATTCACATTATTCTCCACTTATGCGCCCTGCGTTTTAACCTCAAAAAGACCACAATCAACTAGCATCATCTTTTCTATTAAAATACTAAAAGACAGATTTTTTCGAGATCATGCAGCTATCTTTAAAATCAATTCCATAAAAATACTATTTAACTTCATAAAAACGTTTTCAATAAAAAGCAGGTATAAAATCCAGATCACTCATAAAATTACTGTTTTTGTTATGGGAAATTCAACATATCATGGATATGTCCTAATTTAATCTCTTCCTACACAGATACATAACATAGTTTTGTGTACTATTTCTACACTTTTTGAAAAATATTTCTACATTTCCACAATATTACAACCTACATTTATTTTCCTACAAAAAACACAAAATACTAATAAACAATTACTTACATATTTTTTTGCTTTCACCCATGACTTTGGAACAATTATTACATTATACCTTTCGTATTTAATTATTAGGTATTTCTAAAATAAGAAGTATAACAGTGTAAACTAAATTAACTATCAACATAGTGATCTGCTTCTAGAAGTAGATCACACATAATTATTGACAACTTTAAATTGGTTAGGAAGTAAGTTGTTTTAAAAAGAGGTCTCAATTCCCCGAGATCTCTTTTTTTTATGGAATGTATCTCCATTTTTTAATCCTGTAAGAAGATCAAGCAAAAAAATTATGGAGTCTTAGTCTACTATTACATTTTGACTAGTATAATACCAATTTAGGCCTATAAATTTGGATTGATGACACTGTCATTTTTTTAAGTAAAAACACCGTGATGCTATTGCATAGCGTCAGAGTTATGAATTATAGAAACAAGGCGTTATACGACACTATATAGCTAATTTGGTATAATCTATCGTTTGTACACCTTTACCCAATCCACTTTCATAGTAGCAGCATCTACAAAATCAGCACTATTGGCTCCTATAAAGAAACCACCGCCAACAGCTAGATTCAAAACGATTTTATGCTCTTGTCCAAAAAGCTTATCCACATAGTTTTTATTATCCGCTTTGTATGTGTGCAATATTTTATCATCTAGTTTGATAATCAATTTCTTTTTCTCCCAAATCAATTCATAGATATGAAAATCTGCTGTAAGATCATCCTCCAAAACATGTTTCACAGAGGTTTCTTCATCCTTAGTAATTGGGGTACCGGGTGTTGGTCCATAAAAAATATTGGATTGAAATCTCTTAGGTGTATTCCCTCGTCCTTCCAGAATATCTATTTCTCCTTTTACAGGCCATGGATCTCCATACGACCAGAATGCCGGCCACATTCCAAAACCAGAAGGCAATTGAATCCTTGCCATAAAACGATATGATTGCTCCCCTTTTTCATTAGAAGGTGCAAATAGTTTCTTAGTTTCTATACGTCCAGAAACATACTCAAAATCCTTTTCTGTAGTATCAAAAGGTGTCGTTGGACCACTCACAGATTGACGTTGCGCATCTATAACCAAAAGACCATTCTCTAGCTTCAGGTTTTCTGATTGATACAACTGAATCTCATTATTAAAAGCCCCTCCTTGCCAAACATTCCACTGATCGAGATCTGTATCAAAATTATCTTCCCATAACAGCTCCCATGGTGCAGGCCCTGCTGGCACAACCGGATTAGGATCACTAATAACAGGAGTATCAGCATTGCTACAGCAAATAATTAACAACAACGCACAGCTTAATACTATTTTTTGAATTCGTTTCATAATAAGTAATATATAATCCTCAGAGTATACCTATAAGGCATTAAAAAAATAAAATCTATTGCAAAAAAAAACAGTTTGTGCATCCAAAAGCTATAAAAATGACATTTTGGATACAGTAACATCTTTCCTTAATGGTCTTCGGTGGTTTTTGAATTTATTCGACATAAAAAGCAGTACTAATTGGGACACAAACTTCCCTTGAAGCACCTACATCACCAAACACTACAGAGCAGATTTTGATGATTTTGTTTTCTCTAAAACCGTTACCATATAACCTTTAGATCTCCTAAGTCGCAAATGTAGTTCATAGCTTACAAAAGAAATGCTAATTTTTGTCAAAATTAGCATTTCTTACGACTAAGCAATGAGAAATCTGTAAATAGATCACACCTCATCCTTTGTCATAATGAGAGCACTTCTACTATTTCTACATCAATCAGCCTACTGTAAATTTTTATATTTGAACAAAAAAAGCAAGAATACATTTCTCTCTCTGCTACATTATAACCAAATACGATCTGTATTGCTCGTATTTCTTACTCGATTTTAACACCATTTAAAAAACAATTACAGGCCAATAATTAGCTTCTTTTTCTACTGTTTTTTCACTAGAAAATTAAACCGTAACCACGGCCATGTTTAAATCCTATAATTCAAACCAGCGAAAAATAGTTTAATTATTTTGATTTTTAATTACATTTTAAAGTGGTGCAAAACATTTTTTACTATTTGGATCACATATCAAGCTACCCAAAATCAGTTCAAAAACGTTCTGAAGAATTATTGAGTACAAAAAAGAGTATGCCGTTCCTTTAATCATTTAATTTCAACACTGCCATAAACGCCTCTTGCGGAATCTCTACATTTCCAATCTGACGCATTTTTTTCTTTCCTTTTTTCTGTTTTTCGAGCAATTTTCGCTTACGCGAAATATCACCTCCATAACATTTGGCAGTCACATCTTTACGCAACGCTTTGACGGTTTCTCTAGAAATAATTTTGGCACCAATAGCAGCCTGTATAGGAATATCAAACTGTTGCCTTGGGATCAATTGACGGAGTTTTTCGCACATCTTTTTCCCTATATCATAAGCATTATCTTGATGCAACAATGCAGAAAGTGCATCAACCGTATTCCCATTCAACAAAACATCAACTTTGACAAGTTTAGATGCTTTCATCCCGATAGGGGAATAATCAAAAGACGCATATCCTTTGGAGACTGTTTTGAGACGATCATAGAAATCAAAAACAATCTCTGCCAATGGCATATCGAATGTCAACTCTACTCGCTCTGGAGTCAAATAAGTTTGGTTTGTAATCTGCCCACGTTTCTCGATACATAGAGACATGACAGACCCCACAAAATCTGCCTTGGTAATTATAGCTGCTTTGATAAAAGGCTCTTCTACTCGATTAAGACTCGACGGATCGGGTAAATCTGAAGGATTATTCACCAAAATAACATCATCTGGATACTTATGAGTAAAGGCATGGTACGACACATTGGGTACCGTAGTAATCACCGTCATATTAAACTCTCGCTCCAAACGTTCTTGGATAATCTCTAAATGCAACATCCCTAAGAATCCGCATCGAAAACCAAATCCAAGTGCCGCAGAACTTTCTGGCACAAATACCAGAGAAGCATCATTGAGCTGTAATTTTTCCATTGAGGCACGAAGATCCTCATAATCCTCTGTATCTACCGGATAAATCCCGGCAAAGACCATTGGTTTTACATCTTCAAACCCTTCTATCATTGCCGTAGTAGGCGTTTTGGCATCTGTAATGGTATCCCCTACCTTAACCTCTCTTGCTTCCTTAATTCCGGTAATGAGATATCCTACATCTCCAGTAGTAATTTCTTTTCTTGGAACTTGATTTAATTTCAAAGTTCCGACCTCGTCAGCAAAGTAATTACTTCCGGTAGCCATAAATTTGATTTGCTGTCCTTTTTTGATCGACCCATCTATGACCCTAAAATAGGTCTCTACCCCTCTAAAAGGATTGTATACCGAATCAAAAATCAATGCCCTCAACTCCTTGTCGGGGTCTCCTTTGGGATGCGGCACACGCTCTATGATCGCTTGTAGTATCTCTTCGATACCAATACCAGTTTTGGCACTTGCAGGAATCACTTCTTCAGCCTCACAACCTAATAAGCTTACAATATCATCAGTAACTTCTTCTGGATTAGCACTAGGCAAATCAATTTTATTAAGCACAGGAATGATTTCCAAATCATTTTCTAATGCCAAATATAGATTAGAAATAGTTTGCGCTTGGATACTTTGTGCTGCATCCACGATCAATAACGCTCCCTCACATGCGGCAATAGATCGCGACACTTCATAAGAAAAATCGACGTGTCCCGGAGTATCAATAAGATTCAGCACATAGTCCTCACCTTTATACTTATATTCCATCTGGATTGCGTGACTCTTAATCGTAATCCCTCGCTCACGCTCTAGGTCCATATTATCTAATAGCTGCGCCTTGGATTCACGTTCTGTTACCGCTCCCGTAAATCCTAATAAACGATCCGCAAGTGTACTTTTGCCATGATCAATATGTGCTATTATGCAAAAATTTCTGATGTTTTTCATTCGTTCTTTTTCCTTATTTTTTTGACAGGTTTACGCACCCAAAAAGGCAACCACCAACTGGCTATCAACCATATCCTTTCATTACAAGCCTGAGATCCCACTACAATCCACACCCAGAGCTTACCGCAATATGTAAAAATACATTAATGCGCTGCATCTGCAAAGATAATTTATTTGCAGGGTTTATTAGTCTAGTTACTTATTATTTGACAAGGTTTTGCTTTTACCCCCATTAGACACCCCAAAAAGTGCTAACATAAAGAATCACAAACAAGCACTCCATTGTTTCGAAAAAAGCTTCTTCCTGCTTTAAATTGGTTCTCCCAAGAACAAATCCTATTGTTATTTGTATTTTTGCACTGAAGATAGGCATACACTGTTAAGAAAAAAAACAAACCGTGGCAAAGATAGGCAACATAGACGTAGGTGATTTTCCATTACTTTTGGCTCCAATGGAAGATGTAAGCGACCCTCCATTCCGTGCATTATGTAAGGAACAAGGGGCAGATGTAGTATACACAGAATTTATCTCTTCGGAGGGACTCATTCGTGATGCAGCCAAGAGTGTAATGAAGCTAGACATCTATGAAAAAGAGCGACCAGTCGGAATCCAAATTTTTGGTGCAAATCTAGATTCTATGCTTCGCTCTATAGAGATTGTAGAGGCTTCTAAACCTGATATTATCGACATCAATTTTGGATGCCCTGTAAAGAAAGTAGTGAGCAAGGGAGCAGGTGCTGGAATCCTCAAAGATATAGACCTAATGGTCTCTCTAACCAAAGCTATGGTAGCCCATACACACCTACCGGTTACTGTAAAAACCCGATTAGGATGGGATCATGATTCTATTCGAATTGTAGAAGTTGCAGAACGCCTGCAAGATGTAGGGGCCAAAGCAATTGCCATACATGGACGTACACGCGCCCAAATGTACAAGGGTGATGCTGATTGGAAACCCATTGCTGAGGTTAAAAACAATCAGAGAATGCACATCCCCGTATTTGGCAATGGAGATGTAAACACGCCAGAACGCGCCATGATGATGCGTGACGAATATGGACTAGATGGCGCTATGATTGGTCGTGCTTGTATTGGGTATCCTTGGTTCTTCAAGGAAGTAAAACATTATTTTGCTACAGGAACAGCTCTTGCCCCACCAACGATACAAGAACGCGTAGAAGCAGCTAGACGCCATTTACAAATGGCAATTGACTGGAAAGGCGAAGTTCTAGGTGTTTTTGAAACCCGAAGACATTACACAAACTACTTCAAAGGAATACCTCATTTCAAAGAATATCGAACTAAAATGGTGACTAGTGATGCGCCTGCAGACGTATTTGCTACTTTTGATGAAGTACTTGCTACCTTTGGAAATTATCAGTTTGGCTCATCCCTCTAATGCCTATTGTACTATTTCTCGAACTCCTCTTGATTTTTTCTTTATACCATAACAAAATAACTTAGACTTTTCCGTTTGCTAGAAGGCCATTTAAAAAACAATCAAACGTTAGTAATTAGCTTCTTTTTTACTATTTTTTCACTACAAAATCAAACCGTAACCACCGCTATGCTTAAATTTTGTAGTTCAATCTAGTGAAAAATAGTTCAAATTATGCTAACTACAATTACATTTTAACTAGTATTACGATTTCTTTTACACCTGAGATAGAAAGAAACACTAGGACATTTTGTTTCCGTAATTCTGGAAAACACCGTGATGCTATTGTATAGCCTTAGCTAATGAATATATAAACAAGGCATTTACATCAAAAAAGAACAAGTCGCTATGCAACATTATAGAGCTAATTTGGCATCCTACACGAAGAGCTTGAATAAACCTTTTTTGTCAACAGCACTTTTTTTTAAGAACTCTCCACTAATCGCTTATTGATCCTACTCGATGCCAACAAAGAAGCGATCACGCCCAGCACAAAAATAGTCAAAAAAACCACCAAAAAACTAACCCCTGTTATCTTCGTCGGGTACGGTAGTGTTGTTGTGATCATTAACAACTGGAAATGTTGTTGTAGTGCAATAATAAGAAACCCTAAGAGCAATCCGAATACACCGCCCAAAATTGTCATTAACACACCTTGGAGCAGAAAAATACGTCGAATATGCTCCAAAGGAGCTCCAAGATTATAAAGCGTTATAATATTTTGTTTTTTATCTATGACCATCATAATGATGGCTCCTACAAGATTAAATAACGCAATAATCAACACCAGGGTAAAAATGAGATATACTGCAAGATTCTCGGTGTTAAGCATTTTATAAAGTGTCTCGTTTAACTGCACACTCGTTTTGACACGAATCTGATCTCCAAAAATTTTATATAATCGTTCTGTGACGACATTTTCATCAGCGCCTGTAGTTAACTGAAGTTCGATATGAGTAACAGTATTCTTGTCTATATTCAATAACTGCCTTGCACAATTCAGTGTGGTAAAAATGTATTTTTTATCCAAATCTTCGTTGACATTGAAAACACCAACAGGAACAACACTTCTTTGACTAAAAGCCTTGGAGACATCTGTCACCTGTCCTTTCCCTGGTTTAGGAACAAATAATTTTAACACATTCTGTGTATCCCCCACCCCCATACCTAGTGCATTGCTAACACCAAAACCAGGTACAACATAAGAATCATTATCATCGAGCCATCTTCCTTGGAAGAGGATACTATCAACAGCTATAATCTTGCTATACGATGCATCGACACCTTTGATAAAAGCACTACTATTTTTTTTCTGATACTCCAAAAAGACACGTTCTTCTACGATCTGAGCATACAGTGCTACCTCGGTAAGATTATTGAGTTGTTGTTTCTGTGATTCGGTAAACACAAAAGTCTTCCCGCTCGACGGAAAAATCTTGAGATCTGGATCAAAATAGGAAGAGAATTGCAAACTAAAATCCTTGAGCCCAGCAAATCCAGATAACACAATGAATAGTGACATAGCCCCTATCACGATTCCTGCTGCTGCAATACGAGAAATAATCGTAATAGCATTGTTACTACCCTTGGCAAACAAATACCGCTTAGCGATGTAAAATGAAAAGTTCAGCATTTAATGTTTTAGGATTTCCAATAAATATATAAAAATAAGTTCCTAGTTACATGCTATTAGAACGCTACCACCTCGGCATTTTGTCAACCGAAAACTATTTTTTCTTTCTTTTTTCTAACAAATCTGGGTTTTGAATAGGATTTTCGTCCCCTTTTATCGATTTTTCGATCGTTTCTATAAACTCTAATGAATCGTCTATAAAATATTCGACATCTGGCATTTTACGTAATTGATTTTTGGTACGTTGTGCAACCTGATGTTTGATTTGGGACTTTACTGCATTGATTTCTTTGAGAATATTCCCTGCCTCTTTGTGCGGAAAAACACTGAGATACACCTTGGATACCGACAGATCTGTAGTCACTCGAACTTTGGTTACAGATACCAAAATACCAGAAACCCCAGCTTCTCTAAGTGCTAATTGAATCACATCAGCAATATCTCTCTGCAGCACTCCTGCAATTTTCTTTTGTCTATTGGTTTCTTCCATACCTGCAAAAATACGTATTTAATAGCTATCCTTTACACAATATTAGTCTTCAACACACTTTCTATCCTAGAAAACCTATCACCTACCAAATGCTCTACAAAGTGGATCTCTTTGCTTCTTTTTTTAATTTATCCTCGCTAAACTACAAAGTCTTCTTGATTTTTGGTTTTTTACCCAAAAAGAAATAAAATTTGACCAGACAAGGCCTTTTTTTTCGAAATTTACAACAGCGCTATAAACGAGAAATGTAACCAAATGAGGGCTAATTTGATCCATTCTTTAGAAAAAAGAAATAATCAGGATTAGTTTTATGTCACAAACTCTAGCCTCATCACAAAACCCTAGTACTCAAAACGAATTCAATGTAGTTTCGTTATATTTGATTGTAATTTGGGCACATTTTTATTCAGCACCACTTATCAACATAAAGATATGAACCATCCTCGAGCAATACTCCTGAGTACAAGAACGAATTTTGCTTTTGATTATCCTGTTCTACAAAAAACACCTAAAAAACCACTAATTATAACACACTACCTATGAAACATCTACAGAAAATAGAGCATATTGGCATTGCTATTCGAGACCTACAAAAAGGGAATACATTATACTCCAAAATACTAGGAGTACCTGCATACAAAGAGGAAGAAGTTACTAGCGAGCATGTTAAGACTTCTTTCTTTAAAGTTGGAGAGAGCAAAATAGAATTACTAGCCAGTACACATGAGACGAGTGCCATTGCAAAATTTTTAAAAAAACGAGGAGAAGGCATTCATCATATTGCCTTTGCTGTGGATCATCTAGAATCAGAAATTAGCCGTCTCAAAGCAGAAGGTTTTACATTTGTATCAGAAACACCAAAACTAGGAGCTGATAATAAAAGAGTTGCATTTGTACACCCCAAAGATTGCTCTGGAGTCTTAATAGAGTTATGCGAAGAAATTAACGAGTCTGCTCAAAAATAAAAATTAGAAATACAATCCCATCACATTTGACTCATATAAAGCAAATTAAACACACGTAAATTCTGAATTAAATATCTCTAAACAAAAAATATACAGTAAACTCTTTAAAAAATTTGGCAAATCAAAGACAAATATGTAGATTTGCCGACTGAATTACCGGTCCTATAGCTCAGTTGGTTAGAGCACCTGACTCATAATCAGGTGGTCCATGGTTCGAGTCCATGTGGGACCACGCTAAAAATCAAAGAGTTACATTGTAAAAAATGTAACTCTTTTTTGGTTTTACAAGGTTTTGAACACATTTTGAACACATTTAGAGGGCTTTTACAGGCTAAAACAGCACTTTTAGTGTTCAAAAAGACATTTCCTTCAAGATTTCTGTTCCTTTAAAGGTGTAAACGGATCTAAAATATGATAGATTTTAGAAAAAAGAAGGGATTGTTATTTATTCATAAGTCGTTTCCATAAACTTTCCTTGCGTTCCAGTACAATCGTAAACAAACTATCCGCTTGTGACCCATGATTCTCGAATCGAATTTCGGCCACTGCCTTTTTTCTACGGAAGAGGTTCCAAGGAGCTTTACCCGGCTTTTTGTAGTAATAGAAAACTTCAAAGTTATGCCGAACCTTATAATCTGCAATAAGACTATCCAAAGAGGGAACATACATTCCATTGAACTTTAAATCCGGATTATCAATAAGGAATTGCTTTGCAGGCATGGGTTTGATGATGGAATCAATGGCATAGACCGTATCCCTTCCCTTAGCATTAATACTTCCTGTGGTAGATGCTTTGACAGTTGCGTAACTGATGAGGTTGCGTTTGATATTTCCCACCTCTTTTTTAAGGAGCGCCTTTAACTCATTATTCAATACCAGTTTTGCATTAGCGGCATCTATTTCTGCAATATCAGCCCTTGCTCTATTTTTGCCTGCCGCATCCCTCCAGGTTTCAATGTCCTGTTGTTGCACCTCAGAAAGCTGTTTGAAGTCTGCCACCTTTGCCCGTTCCTTTCTGAAGAAGTGGAACTGTGCCAAAATGACTAAGATTAATACAACAGGAATATAGTTTTTAAGGATAGAGAATAGATTACGCCAAGTCATCGGTTAAGAGTTTAAGAGTTCAAATTCGGGATCGATACCTGCTGACTCAGAAGCGCCATTCAATACTTTTTGGGAATGGATGCCAAACTGAATTCCGGTCACGCCATAGCGGTTTTTGGTTGTCACGGCATAATTGTTCTTAAAAGAGTCATCTGCTTTGACCACCTCTATGTTAATCCCTGCATCGTATAGCGGAGCAGTACCACCTCTGATAGTCTTTTGGGTAGTACGCTGAAATATCACAATAAAGATGGTATTAGGGAACTGCTTGCGGAGCGAATCAAAATCGAGAGAAGACACCCCCACTTTGTTCCAACTATCGATAATTACGACATCAAATTGCTTTGCTGCATTACGGATGCTATCCATCCCTTCTGGAAGGGTGTCTGCAATAAAAACCTGGGATTGATTTTGAGGAAGTAGGTAATCTGCTTTCATTCTACGGATGAGATCCGAATTGCGACCAATCTCTAGAGAGAAAATAGCAATGCGATGTCCTAGCATTGCAAAGGCGTTTGCCAATTGATAGGTAAAACGTGTCTTTCCACTTCCCTGATCCCCTTCTATGGTGATGGCGAGTTCAAAACGTTCTAAGTCTCCAAGGAACTCTCCGAAAGCTCCGTCGAGTCGAAACGTATTCGGATTGATTTGTTCACTGATACTATCCATCGCTTCAAAAAGATTAGAAGCTTTTGGAACCATAACTGGAGGTATATCTGCGATTGCTTCGGAATCAGAAGTAATGGCGCCTAATTCAGAGAATTGTGGATTTATAGCATTATTCATTGAATTTAGCCAATCTTTATTAATCACAATAGTTATATCTTCTCCTTCGGTAATGCGATTATATTGTTTGATCAGTTTTTGTTGTATTTCGGCAATATGACTTGCTACAGGAGAAGTTTTTGTAATCTGTTTATGCGAGATCGCATCCTGAAGCCCTAGTAAATACTGCCCAATGGTTAACTTAGACTGTAAGGTGTTATCCATAGCAACAAATCGCTTCACAAAGGCTAAATCAGGGCTGTTTGTGCGCTGTCGTTTAGTTATATGGGACAAATGGGTATTAAGTCGTTTTAGGTACAAATCTATAACTTCTTTGATCGCCTGTTCAGACTCATAATGTGGTCTAGCTTCCAAAAAGAACCTATGTCCTTCCATTAGCAGTGGTGGTAGTTTGTCTAAATCTATATTTTTGATAGATGACTCGTAGTTGTGATAGAAGATTGCTTTCATGTTACAAGGCTATCACTCCTTTTCGAATTGTTTTCGGATTGATTCGGGTTGGTTCTTGTTACTAAAAAAATATGTAACTTTTGGTAACAAAGATGGTAAGACCACTACTAATCATGCACATTGTATAAAAAAGATATGAGATCAAATACGATCATAACAGAACTCAACAAGCTATTCCAAGAGAGTACCATAGACGTGTTAAAATATAATCTGAAAAGTAATAAGTGGTGGAGTGAACAAAAAGTCATTCTTCTTAAAACATATGTCAACTTTTCTGGAGATATTATCGAAAAAGGTTCAGAGGTTCGTTTACTTTTTAAAATGCAGGAGCAACGCTTTGACTACTTTATGCATCATGGGATGTTTTTTGTTCAAGATTACAACATGGTAAAAATTGGCGGAGTATATTGTAAAGACCTTTTAATCCAAAATTAGAAAGTTTCTTTTTTATACCATGTAATAATTCTTAAGTGAATGTCGCCAATAGTTATGCACGATTATGTAAATGGTTTTTTGGACAATATTCGCCACAGTTCAATAATAATTAATAGCTTTAGCTCGACAAGTAAGTGAGCTAAAAAATGCATAGTATTACCCAAAAAAGGTTATTTCTAAAAAGAGTATATACCGTAAATGAGAATGATAATTCAATCGATGTCTTTCACAAATCATACGATAGACAGGTGCGCTTTACCATAGCGATTAGCGAGATTGGTGATGAAGTACAGCTTGTTAAACAGAATAAGTTAGGAGTATATATATTTTCCACTTTTATATTTTTATTAGCAACTGGTTTAATTATATTAACCTTCTTTATTGATGATGAAGCTCCAATCGCTTATAGTATCATTATTGGTATGGGTTATCTACTTGCAGCGATCATTCTATTTTATCCTTATCAAGATGACGTCCAAATCGTGGGCGGGGAGCAAGTTATAACTTTGTTTAGAAAGAGTCCAACTGAAAGAGAAGTGTCGGATTTTGTAGCTTATTTACAAGGTTTGGTTCTGAACTATAGAAAAGAGATATTAATAAATAACAATCTGGATGAAGACGTTTTTATGAGTAATATATCTTGGATGCTTAATATGAATTATTTAACTCCAGAAGAGTACGATCAGGTCAAGCACGAATATGATATTCAAAAATTATTTTAAAAATGCATGAGAGTTCTTGAACAAAAAAAGTCATATTACAAGCGCCGCTATACCCTTGTTGACGATTCAGACTATGTAAATATTTATTATAAAGACGCCAATAAAATATTGGAATACAAAGTCCATCTAAATGATATCGGCTCAAACATTGAATATTTAAAGGGAAATACTTTTGGACTGTCAATTGTACGTGGTGTATTTATTTGCATGTCTATTTTCTCCGCTATGATGTACTATATGGATCCAATTGAGCACCAAGGAGGGTTAGGTACAGCAATTCTTTTCCTTATACTAGGGGTATTATTATTGGCTATACCTACAAAGGATGAATTATACGTCACGGGCGGGAAAACTACCATTATTTTCATGCGGAAAGTGCCTAGTGAAAAAGAAGTATTGGACTTTGTACATGAAATAATAAGGCGTTCTGCGGAAACAAAAAAGAAGTTTCTAATTAATTTTGATCTAACTGAAAATCATTTCAATGAAAATCTATTATGGCTACTAAATGCTGAAATTATAAACGAAACTGATGCTGAAATTATAAAGACAAAATACATAAGCCATCGTAGAGAGTATTAGAGTTTTAGCCTTAATTTCATAGCCCTAGCCCTCATAACCAAAACCTCCATATTCTCAGAAACCTCACCAAGCCCCTCTGGCATCATTTTCAAAAAATCATAATTGCCAGTAAGCACTTCGGTTTTGGACTTTTTGGTGTTTTTGGTTACAGAAACACGAGACTCCTTTGACCAGTTTTTCCATTTGTACTTTTTGGTAAAGCGGGTCAGAATAGTAGAAGGATAGCTACTCAAGAGAAACTTGCCTTTGATTTTACTCAACATCGTCAAAAGCACCACAAAGTCCTTTTCGGTATAACCATCATAATGCCCCATATCAGAATTAAAATACAGAGGATCGATATAGAAGAAACTCTCTGGAGTGTCTCGACTTTCGATGACTTTGATGGCATCATTGGATTCTAAATCTACCAAATCCAAACGAGCGCAAATACCCTTGGTAAACGCCATCTTTTTGTTGAACAGACGTTTTACGGTGCTATTGCTTTTTCGCTCGTAAGCATAGCCACCAAACATACGTGCCGAAAAACTCATATTAGTCTGTACCCAAAATGCCCATGCCCGATCCAGTGGTTTATGGTCTTTGGCATTGTTTAGAATGTCAGCAGATTCTCTATGTAGTTGCCTGCTATGAGGTGTTGCCTGAATCTTTTTATTAAGCTTGTTAAACTCCGATTTACACATCTGGTAGAAGTTGACCACTTCGCCATTGAGATCATTTAGCACTTCAACAGGGCTTGGTGGCTTGGCAAAAAACACTGCTGCACCTCCCACAAAAGGTTCGCAATATAGATTATGGTCTGGAATAAGCGAGACAATCAGCTTAGACATATTTTGCTTCCCTCCATAATAGGTAATAGGCGTTTTCATATCGGCTTTGTCTAATCCGTCTAATGGTGCATTGACTGTCGTTGTTGCTAAATTCATCGTCTTTTTGTTTGGATAAAAGGTTTGATACAATGGCATACCAACCGTTTGCACGACAGGAACACTCACAGCATTACCGATCAGCTGATACCGTCTGCTATCACTCAGCTCCACTTTTTCGCCATTGATAATGCCGTACTTTGTCCAGTTATCAGGAAATCCCTGTAGACGTTCACATTCTAAAGGTGTCAGTCTGCGAATACTCTCCATATCGGTTAATAGATGATCGACGGAGTTATTAGCCGTAAGTGCTCCAAACTTCCCATCATGACGAACCTGGAGCTGTTTTTCTTGAAAGGGCGCATAGTCGATTCCTTTCTTATTATTGGCCGCACGGATTTTCTTTGCTTTCTCGGTCCTGGAGGAGCGCATAGGTTTCCATTCTGAAGCGAGATAATTGGCTTTTTTGGAACCCGTAATGGTATTGACGTTTTGATCCTTTCGGAATTCGATGTTTTGTTGGGTGTCACGTTTACGCGTGGTAAAAATATACGGAGCATAGGTGCCGTAGTCGCCTACTTTGGTATCGATTGTGGAAGCAATGTGAGCTTGCGCGATTGTTTTTTGGATCCCCGCTGTAAACGCTTGATAGTTTTTTGGGATAGGAAATACTTGGGGTCGGGGTTTTGTTCTAAGAGATCCGACAAGGTAGATGCGCTCTCTATTTTGGGGTAGAATCCAGGAAGTATTAAGCAGTTGCCATTGGATGTCATAAAGCCCAAGGTCGGCAAACGCTCGCAGTACGACCTCAAAGTCTTTGCCCTTGTTACTGGAGAAAAGTCCTTTGACGTTTTCAAAGATAAACATACGGGGTCGCAAAAGTCCGAGGACTCTAATTGCTTCAAAAAAGAGTTTGCTTTTTTTGCCCTTGAGTCCTTTCCTTTTTCCAGCAAGTGAAAGATCCTGGCATGGTGATCCAAAACAGACGATGTCTGGTCGTTCAAGGCTTGTTTTTTTGATATTTTCGATGGGGCCGACATAAGAGGAATTTTTGAAGTTATACTGATAATTACCAATAGCGAACTTGTCAATTTCGCTGAAGTAGTGTTTTTTGAATTTGAAGCCTGTTCTATGAAGACCTAGAGGAAAACCTCCGATCCCGCTGAACAGGTCGAGTAGTATGAGTTCTTTGGAGTTCATACGGCTATAGTTTTCCTTCACGCTTCAATTGAGCAGAAGCTCTTTTAATGGCATTGGTCCAGACTTCGTATCGCTCCGAGCAAGTACATCTTTCCTAGCTCTACCTTCTGACCTACCTTTGCTTGAAATTAGTAATTAGGTTATGACAAAAAAAGATACTGCATCTCAGATGCGTAGGTTAGTAAAGAAGTTTAATGATTCTGGTCAGAGTCAGAAGGAATTTGCAGCTAGGCATGGATTGAAAGAAGGTAAATTGTATTACTGGATTTCCAAATTATCCAAACCACAACAATCGGTTGCTCCTTTGTCGACTCCAAAAAAAGATTTTGTTGCTATAGAGGTCACACCAGAGCAAGAAGCTGGCTGTATTATGATCCGCTTGAAAAGTGGTGTTGAAATCGAAATTCCGTTATAGATGTTTGCACTAGGAACTTCTCATCGTTTTCAGCTATACAATAATCCTACCGATATGCGCAAGAGTTTTGATAGTCTGCGCGGTCTTGTGATCAATGATTTGGATCAGAATCCTGACAATGGCACCGTGTATATTTTCATTAATAAGGTCAGAAACAAGGTCAAATTGTTACACTGGCAGTCGGGTGGATTTATGCTGTATTACAAAAGGCTAGAATCCGGCACTTTTGAATTGCCAGAATACGACGAGGAAGTAGG
>CANLMN010000003.1 GCA_947492105.1 uncultured Aquimarina sp.
GAAATATGATGAAACCTACATCCTTTATAGTTTGATTTATATTCATTTGGACCATCCATCCAATAATTCTTAGCTACATCTAGTAAAGTAAAAGTCCCAAAAACATTGGTCTGAATAAATGCATCTGGATGGGTGATCGAATTATCTACATGAGACTCCGCAGCAAAATGAATAACTCCTCTAATATCATATTTCTTGAATACTGAAACTATAAGATCCCTATCACAGATATCTCCCTGTACAAATTCATAATTCGAATGACCTGCAACCTCAGAAATATTAGCCAAATCACCGGCATAAGTCAACTTATCTATATTTATAATTCGAATATCTGGATGTTCAGATGTAAAATAGGGAATAAAATTAGCACCTATAAACCCCGCACCACCCGTAACTAAAATCGATTGCATAATTGCTTGTTTTCTAAACGTAAATTTCTAATAATTTTATTTCTACTTCTGAACTAATACCTAACTCAGAAATACTTGTAAATAGTAAAAATACATTTAATATCTTCATAAAGATATGATCAAATTACTTTTTTAAACTTCTTTAAAATATTAAAAATACAGCTTTTTTATAACTAATGATCTCAATTCTTTTATCTTAAATTATAATTTTCACAAATCCATTAAACAAAATAAGTTTATAAAGATAAATCGTTTAGAAATTAATATTCTAAACGATTTATCTTTATAAACTTATCTAAAAACTCTTGTAATCTAAAGTAAATATTTTCTCATATATTCAATCTAACAGCTATTCATTAACAACAATAAACTTCAAAGATTTGGTTATTTTATGTTCTGTTATTTCTATATAGTATACTCCAGAATTAAGACTAGAAATATCTAGCTCTTCTCCTACAAGAACTTTGAATAGTCTTTGTTTACCTAAAACATCATAAATCTTTATCTGTTTCGTATGTCCTATGTTTGATTTAACATGGATTTTATCCCCTGTAGCTGGGTTAGGAAAGATAGAGAAACCGTCGATAACATCAACATTGTTTTCTGATACATTTTGAATGTCTTGAGCTGCCGCCATACTGGGTATCGCAAATAATAGCAATCCTACAATGGGGGTTAAGTATTTTTTCTTCATTTTACAACTATTTTATAGTATTTGTGTGTTTGACAAACTTCGTATAATTTATAAATCACTCTATTTGTGAGTGTAAAACTAATATAAAGCCTACAAATATCCTAGCTGTGTTTTGATAAAAAAAACTTAAATATATATCCCCTAGATCTTAAAGATATAAATCTTTAGTCTAATATCCAAAATCTTCTTTGATTCTTTCTATCTTCTGTAACAACATATCCTTTGTCAAAAAAGCTGCTTCTTCTTGTAGAAAACCGTTCTCATAGGCTCTCATAGCCTTTTTTGGTTCCCCGGTTTGTTCATAAAATGTTCCCAAATAATAATTTCCTAGCATTAGCTCCGGATGCTCTTTTCTAGCTAAATCTCCCAACTTTTGCAATGATTCCCAATCTTGCTTTTTTTCTAATGCTGTAGAGATAGCAATAAAATCATTTATTCTAATTTGACTATTGAGACTAAAGAGTTTACGCATGTTGTCATATTTGGTAACCAAATAATCATAAGGCGTTTCTTCTCCTTCCAACTTTAGAATAACTTCTTTATACTGTTTCTTACTGATCGGAGGATACATGGAAAAGATATTAGACAATGCTTTAGGAATGGCTTGTGCAGCAACCGTATAATGTGATCCGTTTTCAAAATTACTGAAACTATATTGTAGGTTTTCATTTTCTATTGCTTCGAGACTCCCGTTTATCTTTAAAGTATTTTCTCTGATGGCAGAAACATCATTAGAACCTGTTGCAACGTAATACCACGTTTTTGTATCAATCTTGGAGAGCTTCTCTAGCAATCGTTCTTCTGATTTGAATGCGTAATCCGGACTCAAATTAATATATCCTTGAAATAATGGTTTGTCCTTATACAAATAATAGTTAATAAAATTAGCTGTGATCCCATGACCTACCACTATTTTAAAATTAGAAGTGCGATAGTTTTTGCTTATTTCTGGTAATAATTCATGTCCTATAAATTCAAAAAAACTTGCCGCCTTCTTTTCTGGCAAATAGTTCAAATCATCATAACTACTATCATCTACACGGCTTTCTCCTTGCATCACACCTACAACAATAGCCTCTGGCATTTCTTCCCAATAGGCCAAATAATCTGTGTTACCTGCTACTGGTTCAAATAAATAATCCCCATCAAGAACCAAAATTATTGGATATTTCTTTACATTATTTCTTTCGTAATCTCTAGGTAATTGTATTTTTATTTTTCGATTTTCATCAAGTTTATATGATTTTATCGTTTCATACTTGATTTGTGCATAACTACCTATAGCTAATACAAAACATACCAAAAGAGCTATATTTTTTTTCATGGATCTAAGACTTGAGAAGTTGCTTGAATAATACTGTTTTAACTCAACAATATATAAAATTATTTTATAGCATTTAAATTTTTATGGTTTTAGTCAGATATCTAACCAAAACTCATTGCAGGATGACTCAAAAAATGAGTACGTAATTATTTTTGCCGATTAAGTATTGGTAGAAACAGAAATGCCAAAGAACCACTTACAATAATTAATATGGTTTGCGACGTCCAAACGATCCACCCAAAGGCTACTCCGACCGTTTCTGGAACCTGAAATAACAACAGAATCTCCGCCACCAAAAAAGGATAGGTGCCAAAACCTCCATTAGTGAATGCGACGGTCATACTGCCAACAACAAAAGCGGTAATTACAGCTCCCAAAGAAATCTGTGAAGTTTCTGGAAGCACATAGATACATACATAAAACATCGAAATGTACATCCCCCATATAAAGAATGTATGTCCAATAAATGCCCACTTATTTTTCATGTGCACAATACTGATTACTCCTTCTTTGACCCCCAAAATAAAATCCTTAATCTTGTTTCCAAGGCGCGAACTTGTACGAAAAACCCAATAAAGAAACCCGAGTCCGACACATGCCAAGAATAACAAAATCCAAATTGCTTTTGAAGGCGATATTTTATCTGACAAAAAACCGTATAATGTGTCAAATTGCAAAAAGAAAGCAGTAAAAATCAAAATGATAAGAATCATCAAATCCGCAATACGCTCTGCTATGATCGTTCCAAACCCTTTTTCGAAAGGAATTCCTTCGTACTTATCCAATACCAAAGCTCTAGAAATTTCTCCTCCTCTGGGAACTACTAGATTTACAAGATATGTAATCAGTACGGCCATCAAGCTATTTGCAAACTTAGGACGGTATCCCATAGGTGCAAGTTGATACAACCACCTCCAAGCGCGCGACAAATGACTCAAAAACGCCAAAAATATCGATAAAGCAATATATTCATATCGTGCATATTCAAAATGCGACCTGATCATTGCTATCTGCTCTGGAGTAAATTTGTTATAAGAGTATAAAATCAAAAAAACTCCCAATAAAAGAGGGAGTGCTACTTTAGAAATTTTGACAAGTTTGGAACTCTGCACTATTTCAAAAGGTTAGTCGCTTCGTCTGGAAATAACAATGCAGGTTTGAATTTTTTTGCTTCTTCCATCTCCATCATTGCATAGGTAATCAAAATTAGAATATCTCCCTTTGCTACTTTTCTAGCAGCTGCACCATTTAAAGTAATTTCTCCACTTTTTCTAGGTCCAGGTATTGCATAAGTCTCTAATCGCTCTCCGTTATTATTGTTCACGATTTGTACTTTTTCTCCTTCAATAATATTTGCTGCATCCATAAGATCTTCATCAATGGTAATACTCCCGATATAATTAAGATCAGCACCCGTAACTTTAACACGGTGAATTTTGGATTTGACTACATGTACATACATACTGCAAAGTTAATTAATTTAATGCTATATTATCTATTAATCGTACTTCTCCTGCATATACTGCAATAAAAGCGCGATATTTTGTGCTATTCTCCTTTTTTGTGCTCTTGCTTAATGTTGCAGCATCGACAATTTCAAAATACTCTAACTCCAAAAGTGGTATTGCTGCGATGCGAGAAATAACATCTTCTTTGATATCTTGTACACTTTTTATGCCAAAGTCAGCAAATACTTGTTTTAATATTTTATAAATCATAGGTGCTACTTCTTTTTGCGCTTTTGTGAGTCTACTATTCCTAGAACTCAGCGCCAAGCCACTTTCTTCTCTAAAAATGGGACAGCCTATAATTGTTACTGCCATATTTTCTATAGCCACCATTTTGCGTACGATTTGCAATTGTTGAAAATCCTTTTCTCCAAAATACGCATTTGTAGGTGTGATTATCGAAAAAAAATGTTTTAACACTGTTCCCACACCATCAAAATGTCCAGAACGATATTTCCCTTCCATTTCTATTTCTAATCCTCCAAAATCATATGCAGTAGCAACAATCTCTTTGCCATATAATTCGTTAGGCTCTGGAGCAAAAACAATAATTTCGGAAGAGGTTTTTTCTAAAAGTTTGACATCATCAGCTAAGGTTCTTGGATATTTCTGTAGATCATCAGCGTTATTGAACTGTGTAGGGTTCACAAAAATGCTGACCACAACAACATTGTTTTCATGCAATGCTTTTTTTACCAAAGCCATGTGTCCATCATGCAATGCTCCCATTGTTGGTACAAAACCAATGGTTTTTTGCGCTTTTTTTAAAAGTGCAACTTTTTGTTCAATTTCTCGTTTTTGATGTACAATGCGCATCTAATAAAAATTTAAGTACGTGCAAACATAAGATATTACTAGCAAACTGCATAAATTTTCGTATTTTTGCAAAAATTTATCCAGCTGGACAAAAAACATGATTTTATGAAAGATAAAAAGATATTGTATGTTTCATCCGAAGTAATACCGTATTTACCCGAGACTGAGATTTCATCCATATCTTTTGAGGCTCCCAGAATGGTCAATAACAAAGGTGGTCAAACGCGAATTTTTATGCCGCGTTATGGAAATATTAATGAAAGAAGACATCAATTACACGAGGTGATTCGTCTTTCTGGGATGAATTTGGTCATAAATGACCTTGACATGCCACTGATTATCAAAGTTGCTTCTATACCCAAAGAGCGTATGCAAGTATACTTTATAGACAATGAAGAGTACTTCAAACGAAAGGCAACACTTACTGATGAGGATGGAAAGTTATTCCCAGACAATGATGAACGTGCCATCTTTTTTGCCAAAGGTGTCATTGAAACAGTCAAAAAACTAAATTGGTCACCTGATGTTATTCATGTCCATGGTTGGATGGCTTCTTTGCTTCCTTTGTACCTCAAAAAATACTATGCCAAAGAGCCTTTGTTCTCGCAAAGTAAAATAGTTACCTCTATATACGAGCAAAGTTTTGAAGGGACATTGAATATGGAAATGATCAATAAAATAAAATTTGATAATATCCCTGAAGAAGCTATATCAGAGTTAGCGACTCCAAGTTATGTAAATATCATGAAGGTAGCTGCCAATCATTCTGATGCAGTAGTTATTGGATCGCAAACTATCCCGCAAGAACTTACAGATTTCTTGGCTACCATAGATAAACCTCTATTGGAGTACAAAAATCCAGATGAGTTTGCTCCTGCTTACAAAGAGTTTTATGAGGATAATGTTTTGGTAGAGTAATTTCTAAAAAATCCTTTATACTGCAACGAACACAAAAAATAGTCGTTCTTTTAGCATCAAGGATGATATACACTGTTTTTTGACTCTTTGTAGTATTCACAAATTCAAAATCATAATGAATTATAAATTTTTGATTAAACTCCCGCTCTACTTTTCGCTAACAATCGCATTGATCGGTTGTGATGATGACCTAAGTACTGTGGGCGGGCAAGTTATTGACACTATTCCTGGTAATGGTTTTACCAAAGAAAATATTGCAGTAACAGCTTACAACGAAGTGATAGCATCAGTAGAGTCCAATAGATTGCCAGGCGTTTTACTAGGAAAAAATCAAGATGATGTCTTTGGTACACAGACATTTAATGTGTTATCCCAAGTAGGTTTAACTGCATATGGACTACCTGCGGTAGATTCTACAGCTGTTCTTAATAGTGTAGTAATCACCATCCCATATTATAGCTCAATAACGGGTGTTGGGCGCGATGATGATCAAGAAATAACGACTACATATAGATTAGATTCTGTAAGAAATCCAAATGGAAAAATTAATTTATCCTTGATTCCATCTAATTTCTTTTTAGGGAATGTTGATGAAACGAATCTTGAAAACACAAAAAGATACTTCAATGATGAGTTTGATGATGGAACTGGAGCTATAGCTATTCCTTCTTTGGGTACACCTTTATTTTCCAAAGAAATAAAGCTATCATCAGACGAATTGATAACCACTACGGAAACTCCTGAGGGATGCGAAAACGGCAATACTACAAAAGGTGCTCCTGCCATTCGAGTTATTTTGACTCAAAAAGATGATGCCGAAGCTCTTGATTTTTTCAACACCAATATTATACAAAAACTTGGAAGCGCCGAATTGAGTAATGAAAATAGTTTTCAAGCATTTTTTAAAGGTTTTTATCTAAAAGCAGATCCTAGTACAACAGACGCTCTTGCTTACCTAACACTGAATCAGGCAGATCCAAATGTCCAAAATAGAAATCAAGCAAGTATCATACTCAATTATACCGAGACTAATGAAAGTGAAGAAGATAATTGTCTCAAACTTGTGAAAAAAAACCTAAGACTAGATTTTAAAGGAAACGTTCTTAATCTTGTTGAAGGCAATCTAAAATCCGATGTAATCGCTGATATCCAGAAACAGAAGCAAGATGCTGGCAGTGCCAAAATTTATCTCAAAGGAGGTCCAGGTGTTATTGGAGTTATAAAATTATTTAGTGAAACGCCAGAAGTTCTAGATGAATTACGTAATGACAATAGTATCCTTAATGATGCATTATTACGTTTCTATTTGGATAAAAAAATGAATGTTGCTCAACTTTCTGAGGATGCTCTAAAGGCTTTAATATCGCAACGTATTTTTATATATAACTACGAAACTGGAGAGCCTCTTGCTGATTTTAGAGCGACACCTCAAATAAACACCAGTAATCCTGAAACGTCTAACAGTAACCATCTTGGATTATTACAAAAAGAAGGGGATGACTATTTTTTTGATGTCAAAATCACACAACATGTCAAAAACCTTATTTACAATAATGAAAATAAGGAGAATCCACTCTTAGCTATTTGTGTAACAGCAAATGTAGAATTACCTCTCATACAAACTCAAGATGGATTCATTGTGAATCGAAATAACATCAAAACTATTGATAATAAGACTGATGGCTCTACAAAAATTCCTGTGGGCTCTATTATTGATCCAGATGGTTTAGTACTCGTTGGTAACAATACTACTGATGCCAAAAAATTAAAATTAGTACTTACTTACACTCAACCTATTAATTAGTTATATTTAACCAAATAAAATTAACTTAAAAAAACTTTTATCTTATGTGTGGAATAGTAGGATATATTGGACACAGGAAAGCGTATCCCATTGTATTAAAAGGCTTACAAAGACTCGAATATCGTGGATATGACTCTGCCGGTATTGCTATATTTGATGGTTCTGATATTAAATTATCCAAAACCAAAGGAAAAGTTGCAGACCTACAAGATCGACTAGAAAAAGAAATCCCTACAGAAGGAAATCTTGCATTTGGACATACAAGATGGGCCACCCATGGTGTTCCAAATGATGTTAATTCACATCCGCACTATTCCAATTCTCAAAACTTGGCAATTATTCATAACGGTATCATAGAAAACTACGGTACGTTACGCCAAGAATTAATCAAAAGGGGATACACCTTTACCTCAGAAACTGATACCGAAGTATTGGTCAATTTGATAGAAGAAATCAAAATAAAAGAAGGTGTCAAATTAGGAAAAGCTGTTCAAATAGCACTGAATGAAGTAGTAGGAGCATATGCTATTACTGTTTTTGATAAAGAACGCCCGCATGAGCTTGTTGTTGCTCGATTGGGTAGTCCACTTGCGATCGGTGTTGGTGAAGAAGAGTTTTTTATCGCATCTGATGCTTCACCTTTTATCGAATATACAAAAAATGCTATTTATCTAGAAGATGGCGAAATGGCTATTGTAAGTAGAGAAAAAGGGGTTCGTATTCGTAAAATCAAAAACGACAAACAGGTTGCTGCTAATGTTCAGGAACTTAAAATGAACTTAGAGCAAATCGAAAAAGGAGGTTATGAACACTTCATGCTCAAAGAGATCTATGAACAACCTAATGCCATCAGTGATACCTTTAGAGGACGTATGCGTCCAAAGAGTGGTATTATCAAAATGGCTGGGATAGATGATAACTTTGAGAAGTTCAAAAATGCCAAACGTATTATTATCATTGCCTGCGGTACATCTTGGCATGCTGGCTTAGTAGCAGAATATATTATAGAAGAACTCGTCCGTACCCCAGTAGAAGTAGAGTATGCATCGGAGTTCCGATATCGCAACCCTATTATTTATCCTGATGATGTCGTAATTGCGATATCGCAAAGTGGAGAGACTGCTGATACCATGGCAGCCATCAAATTGGCCAAGAAAAGTGGTGCTTTTGTATTTGGAGTATGTAATGTCGTAGGGTCGTCTATCTCTAGAGAAACCCATGCAGGAGCTTATACTCATGCAGGTCCAGAGATTGGAGTTGCATCTACCAAGGCATTCACAACACAAATCACCGTGCTTGTAATCATGTCATTAAAATTAGCCAAAGAAAAAGGTACGATTACGCATACAGAATACCATAATTATCTCCAAGAATTGGATTTGATCCCAGAAAAAGTTAAAGAAGCACTGACTTGTAATGACCACGTAAAAACGGTTGCTGCAAAATACAAAGAGGCTTCTAATTTCTTGTATCTCGGTAGAGGATATAACTTCCCTGTAGCATTAGAGGGAGCGCTAAAACTCAAAGAAATCTCTTATATCCACGCAGAAGGATATCCTGCGGCAGAAATGAAACATGGCCCTATAGCCCTGATCGATGAACAAATGCCTGTGGTCGTTATTGCAACACGCAAGGGACATTACGAAAAAGTAGTCAGTAACATACAAGAAATTAAATCTCGAAAAGGAAAAATTATTGGGATTGTAACCAAAGGTGACAAAGCTGTCAAAGAATTAGCAGATTATGTCATAGAGGTACCAGAGACTAGTGAGTTATTAACACCACTCTTGACAACGATTCCGTTACAGCTGTTATCATATCATATAGCAGTGATGCTTGACAAAAATGTTGATCAGCCCAGAAATTTGGCCAAATCTGTTACTGTAGAATAACACAGGATGCCCATAGACCACTCTTCAAAGAAAGGATATAAACAATAAAAAAGCCTATCGTAAATAGATTTTACGATAGGCTTTTTTGTCGTCATACAATTTAGCTATATAAATTCGTATTAATGAAGTGGTCTGAGAAATTAGGACAACAAGAAGTATAATTTTAAATTTGTTGTCAGATGAAAAACACCCGCAGAAAATTCAGTTCGGCTTTCAAGACCAAAGTTGTTTTGGAATCTTTAAAGGAACAATCCACTTTGAGTGAATTATGTCAAAAACATGGAATTAATCCAGCTCAGATCCGTACATGGAAAAAGGAATTCCTAGATAAGGCTGAAAGCGTTTTTGAAGCCCCCGATCGGTCCAATGAAAAAGCTCTTGAAGAAGAGAAAGAGATTCTTTATGGACAAATTGATCGTTTGAAGGTTGAAAATGATTGGTTCAAAAAAAAATTAGAATCATGAGTGCTTTTGATCGTAAAGCATTGATTGATAAAAACGACAAGGATTTTAGTGTTCGATTACAATGCAGCATGTTGGAGATTCATCGCAGTGGCTTATACTATACTCCAACACAAGCTAGCACTGAAGATTTAGCATTCATGCGACGTATAGATGAGTTGCATTTGGAAGATCCTACCCTTGGAACTCGAAGGCTTTCAAAAATTCTAACACGAGAAGGTAAACCCATCGGTAGAAGCAGAGTGGGTCGGTTAATGCGCATTATGCGGATAACAGCTATTTATCGCGCTCCTAGGACAACGATAGCTGATCCGCTGAAGTACAAATATCCGTATTTGTTAAGAAACCTTCATTAAGGAGTTTTATATACGTAAGCCCTTACTTTAATATTCATTGTTTAGGTTGGTTTTTAAAATTGAAATTTATTTAAGGAGTTTACTATCCTTTTTTTATTTGCCTTCAAGTCAGATTTTGTTTTAATACCAGCTGTAATGTAATTGTAGGCCAAAATAATTGAACTATTTTTTGCTGGTTTGAGCTATAAAATTCAGGCATAGCCTTAGCTACGATTTAATTTTTTAGCGAAAAAATAGTAGAAAAAGGCCCTAGACCCTAATTAGTAGTCTGTAATTATTTTCAAAGGGATTAAGAGAGTATAAGCCCTTTTGAGTACTTGAATACTGAAGTGGTCTGGTTATGTTTATATCAATCTTCAATTAGACATCGATGAATATCTGTGATACACGTAAAAACAGTTATTCCATTTCATTAATCCATGATCAACTAAAACTTGCTAGTACAGCAGTCAAATTCTCTTTGGTATCCAAATTCATTTTTTTACGTAAACGATGACGACTTACATCGACACTTTGCGAACTAATACCCAATAATGGTGCGATTTCTTTTGATGATAAATTAATCCTCAGATATGCGCATAAACGTAGGTCTTTTGGAGTTAGACTTGGGTATTTTTCCGAAATATTACTGTAAAAATCTTGATGTGATTTATCAAAATTGATGGTAAATAATTCATTTTCCTTATCAGTGATATAGTATTCTATATAGCGTTTTAATTCATTGTACGATGGATAGGCAAGTTTTTCGGACGCCTTGTCTTGGACTTCGGCGAGCTTTTCTTTTATTTTCTTCAGGATTTTATTCTTGTTCATGTTTACATGTGCTACCTGAGTCAATTCTCTACTCTTATTTTGTACTTCTTCTTGTAAACGTGTGTTCTCTAGCTCTACAATTCGTTTCTGTTGTTCTTGTTGCTCTATCTGGAAACGTTGTTCTTGCTCTTTGAGTGATATTCGCTTGCGCTCCAGTAATTTTTGTTCTTGTTTTTTCAAACGGTAGCGATTCCATAAAATAAAACAAGTAATTAACAATAATATTCCCAAAGCATATAGGATATAAGCCATGGTAGACCTATGTAATGGAGGGTTCACTACAAATGTTATTTCATCTTCAGAGATTTTGTTTTCGGATTTTGCACGTACTTTAAAAACATATTCTCCTTCATTGAGGTTCAGTAAAGTGGTGTTTGCCGCAGTATCCCAAGCGCTCCATTCTTCATCATTGAGACTTGTTTGATACAATATATGATGACCGAATGTGGGTTGTGCATACGTGATATTAATATCATTATCGTCATGATCGATTATATCATGTCTACTGTATTGATTTGAGTTGTTGATACTTCTTATTTTTCTAATCAATAACGTTTTTGGAATTTCACTTCCTGTAGGTTCGGATGTCTCTGTGTAGATTGCAAAACCATTATAGATAGGAATTAATACCTTTGTGTTGTCCAAAGGGAATACATTAAGTACATCAAAAACTAATCGACCCTGTAAGTCTTCTAAATATTGATAAGTTCCCTTACTTGATCTAGATATATCGGCATTACTAAGAAACCATGTTTGATCTCTCAGTTTTTGTAGACTACTTGTAAACTTGGGGATCTTATCCATTTTTGAATAGGGGACAAAACTATTTTTTGTTGTGTCATACACTTGAGCTTTACCACTCCCAGTTACCACAATGTGATCATCTATACGCGCAACGGAAACTCTTTCTACACCCAAGTCTTTTATTGGGAAGAATGCTTGGTCGACAATTTCTCCAGATTCAAAATTGACTTTTAGTTTGTGCACTCCATCTGTATTCAGAGATACCCAAACGTGTTCTTGTGTATCAATAGCGATAAACCTTCCACTATCACTATATCCAGTTATTTTTTTGTGAAAAACCCATTTATTTGTTTCCGACGATTTTTTATAGATACTTATTCCGTCGTAATTCCCAGACACAATGGTTGTTTTATTGACCTTCTTGAAATTCCATGCGCCTGGCTCTTTACCAACATGAATGAGGTTAGTCCCGTCAAAGGTAAACGCTCCTGTATCATGCCCAACCCAGAGTAGGTCATCTAATTGTTCCAAATTCCATACCTGTCCACTCAACAACGAACCAAATGTCAATGAAGTTCGGTCGCCTGTATTATGCACGTTGTAAAAGCCCTGATTAGTTCCCAAGTACAATTGATTTTTGTATCGTGCCGCAGCATAGGTTGATCCAAAATCTCCGAGATAATCAAATGTATAGGTCAGATTGGAATTAACTTTGACATAATCTACACCAAAATCTAACCCAAGCCATAGATTCCTTTCTACATCTTCAAAAATAGTAAGCACTGTATTGTTTTGTAGCCCCGTACGCTTATTCAAATGAATCTTGACTGTTCCGTTATTATCAAGAATATATACGCCATTAGAAACTGTTCCTAGGGCCAAATCTCCATTGCGCAGTTTTAGAAATGAAAAAATTTGTGCTTTTGCTATCTCCGAAGTTTCTGGAAAATCCCATTTTTCAAGTTTTCCATTTTTGACAAAATATAAGCCTTCCGTATTCGTAATGACCATAAGTTGGTCTTGCATTTCTGTAACCCCAATAATCTTATCGTTAATCAATGGTTCATTAAGAATCGGCATAAGATTGGTTCCCGAAAATTTGAATAGTCCGTACTTAACATCATTGACATAAAAATCTTTGTCAACCATTGTGCTCCACTTGAAGCGATATGGAGCCGGAATCTTAGTGGTCAAAGAACCGTCATAGACATATAAGTTTCTGAAAGTTTGAAAGATATGATACCCTTTGTACTTGTGGATTTTCCAAAATTCTTCAATAGTCCCTGTATTTTCTTTGTTAAATGAAAATAGAGAATCAAAATTAAAATCCCCTGTATCAGAACGCTTCAAAACACCATAATCTCCATCCATACCGATAAACATACTGTCTTTTGTAACGGAAAAAAGACAGCGGTTAACTTGTTTTAGCGGGGTTTGAATTTTGTTCCATCGTTCTCCATCATATTCTAAAATATTTCGGCCATTAGCGAAGTATAGAATACCTTCTTCGTTTTGCGTAATATTCCATGTTTTTTTATCAAAACCCATCTCATGGGTATTGTAATTTTTTACATACGGAGTCCCTAATCTATCTAGATTTTGACCGTGGGTCAACGTAGTTAATAATGTTAATAGAAAGAAATGAAACCTGTACATGAGAACAACAATTTTGGGAGGCTTAAATTACTAAAATTATCTTAGCATTTATACAACTATCGTTATGAATTCGTCTTAACACAAAAATCCCGGTTGTTTTCACAACCGGGATTACATAGACTACTACAGTTCAATTTTATTTTGGATAAATAAGGTGGTAATGCATTTAATAAAATTTCATCAACAATACTATTTTAATTTAATCAACATCTACCAGAAGAGATTCTTAGTAATCTATAGTTTTTTATTATTTGAGTATAAAATTTTCTGACAGTAAGCCTACCGTTGCAGTAAATTCTCCTGGCTCAGCTACTGTTTTCAAGTTAGCATTAACAAAGCTTAAGGACTTTTTGTTTATTACAAATTTCACTGTTTTGGATGCTCCAGGAGCCAATGTAATCTTATCATATGCTTTCAATGCTTTTATCTCTGGAGTTATTGTAGCATATAGATCACTAATATATAATAGAACGGCTTCTTTCCCTGCCATTTTCCCAGTATTTGTTACTGTAACCGATACATTGATTTTTCCATCTTGGGTCATTTCTTTAGTATCAAGTTTCAGATCACTATAAGCAAAAGTAGTATATGATAATCCATCACCAAATTCATATTGCTGATCATAATCAGAACTATAATAGTTAGGTAATTGAAGATTGTCTGAAATTTTGTAATTGTAATTTACAAAAGAGTGAGGGTGCTTTGGATAGTTAACAGGTAATTTCCCTGAAGGATTTGCTACACCATAAACCAAATCACTCAAAGCATCTGCTCCGTAGTTACCAGGCAAGAAACCTACAAATACTGCATCTACCAAAGGTTCAATTTCATTAAAAATAACAGGACGTCCCTCTAGTAATACCAATATAATTTTCTTTCCAGTTTTTGCTAGCTCTTTGGCCAATTCTACATGTTTATTAGGCATCAAAAGAGAATGTGTATTTCCCGGAGTCTCTGTGTACGACGTTTCCCCCAAACATAATAGTACTACATCGCTATTTCTTGCTGCGGCAACTGATTTGGCAATATTGTCGCCAGTTCCATCAAAAGTGACACCTTGTACAAATTTTGCATTACCATTTTTCATGAATGCTTCTGCAACCGTATTTTTGTCAGCAGCGTATTTGTCAGCCTCAGAACCCTGCCAGTTGTATGACCATCCACCATTTAGTGAACGCATAGTATTAGCACTTGCTCCTGTTACCAAAATCTTAGTTTCTTTCTTTAATGGCAATAGATTCTTTTTGTTTTTTAGTAAAACAAATGTTTCTAATGCAGCAGCCTTACTCTTTGCGGCAAACTTCTCAGATCCAAAATCTGGATAATCTTTTGGGTCAGTAACTGGTTTGTCAAATAAACCTAATTTATACTTTACCTTAAGAATTCTACTAACTGCCTCATCTATACGAGACATTTTTACTTCACCTTCGTTTACTAATTCTATCAATAAATCAACAAATTCTAATTGATGAGGAACCATACTCATATCAACACCAGCGTTGATGGATACCTTAATTGCTTCTTTCTTAGTTTTTACAATTTTATATTTGGTATACAGGTAGTTAATGTCATTCCAATCGGTAACAGCAAAACCTTCGAATCCTAATTCCCCTCTCAACAAATCTGTGAGCATAAACTTACTAGCATGTACTGGAGTTCCGTTGATATCACCAGAGTTAATCATTAAGGTTAGAGCTCCAGCATCTATTGCAGCCTTAAAAGCTGGAACGAAGTACTGACGTAATTCACGCTCAGGAATCCAAGCTCCTGTTCTATCCTTACCAGATAGTGGTACGCTATATCCCAAGTAATGTTTCATACATGCGGCAACACTATTGAGTCCTCCATCACCTTGGAATCCTTTTATCATTGCTGCACCCATCGTTTCACCAATGTGTACATCTTCTCCAAAAGTTTCCCAAAGTCTTGGCCAAATAGGACTACGTCCTAATCCTAATACAGGAGAGAATGTCCACGGAATTGCAGATGCTCTAGTTTCATAAGCAGAAACAACTCCTGATTCATAAGCATGTTGTTTGTTAAAAGTAGAAGCTACACCTAGTTGTTGAGGAAACAATGTAGATTCTGTAGTGTAATTTACACCATGTATTGCATCGATACCATATATCAATGGGATTTTATTTGGAGTCTTTGCTGCAGCTTCTTGTAATGTCGTAATTGTCTCGAACCATTCTTTACGCGATAGGGGATGTCCCGGAGTGTTCAAAACAGAACCAATTTTATATTTCTCTATTGCATGTGCAACTTTTTTTGGATCCAAAGCATATGGAGATGCCGAACTATAGGGACTATCGCCTGTTGTAATAGCATCCAATGTCAGCTGAGTCATTTGTCCAACTTTTTCTTCCAAACTCATTTTGGAAACTAAAGCACTTACTTTACCGTCAATTTCAGCATCAAAAAGTTGTACTTTTGGATTGGATTGAACGGGGCTAGCTGGAGTGCTTGGTGAGCTTGTTGCCGTTTTATTACATGCTATTACAGCTATTGCTGAAAAACATAAAAGTAGTTTCTTCATTGGATATTTTTAAAATTATTGTATATTTTTCCATGACATTGAAAACATAAGTCCTGGTTTAATAATTGCAATAACACCATCTCTTTGTTTTCTGTTAGTTTAAAACCGATGCAATATACCTCTTTTACAAGAAAAAACAATTATATTTATATATGTACAAAACATAGATGTTTTGGTTAGAAAGTCTTACTATATTTGTTTTACTTTGTATTCAAATTACTGTATTTTAGATATTTAAGTATTTTTTGAGTTGGATTAGCATCAAAACAATATTACTGTACTGATTTGGCTTGTTAAGATTTAATAAATATCTTTTTGTGCAAAATTGTAATTAAGGGCTTTAGTCTTTGAAAAAAGTATTATTTCATGCAACTAATTTTAGCACCTATTTTGTAAAACGATCGATAAATGTCTAGATCATCTTCAATGCCGAAGTGGGTATTGATGAATGATAAAATAACTTAAATTATTATGAAATTTATTTTCTATTTTGTGCTCTCAATTATTTTGTTTCATTCTTGTAAAAAAAACAACCTTATATTGGAATATCCCCTTGCAAAAAAAGTAGATAGTGTAGACACCTATTTTGGAACAGCTGTACCAGATCCCTATCGCTGGTTAGAGGATGATCGAAGCGCCGATACCGAAGATTGGGTAAAGGCACAAAATGAAGTTACATTAGACTATCTAAGTACTATTCCGTATCGTGATTCTTTAAAAAATCGTTTACAAGAGCTTTGGAATTATGAAAAAGTTACAGCACCCTTTAAAGAAGGTGCTTACACTTACTTTTACAAAAATAATGGATTACAAAATCAATATGTGCTTTATCGATTCAAAAATGAAGGTGATATTCCAGAAGTTTTTTTGGATCCGAATACTTTTAGCCCAGATGGGACTACATCCTTGGGAAATATCAGTTTTTCGAAAGATGGAAGTTTAGCAGCTTACACAATTTCTGAGGGGGGGAGTGATTGGCGCAAAGTACGGGTTATGGATACCGATACAAAAGAGCTTGTTGGAGATACTCTTGTGGATGTAAAATTCTCTGGACTTTCGTGGAAAGGAAATAAAGGATTCTACTATTCTAGTTATGACAAACCCAAAGGAAGTGAACTTTCTGCAAAAACAGATCAACATAAACTGTATTATCATCAATTAGGAACTTCTCAAAAAGAAGATCAATTGGTATATGGAGGTACATTGGAGCAGAAGAGGCGTTATGTAACTGGTCGTGTTACAGAAGATGATAAGTATTTGCTAATTTCTGCAAGTACAACAACCTCTGGGAATCAATTGCATTTTATGAACCTAGAAGAGGAAAATCCAAAATTAATAACTATCGTAGACAATTTTGATAGTGATACCTATTTGTTGAGTAATCATGAATCCAAATTCTATTTGGTAACAAATAGAGATGCTCCAAACAAAAAGGTTGTTGTGGTGGATGCTACAAATCCAACACCTCAAAACTGGAAAGACTTGATTCCCGAAACTAAGAATGTATTAGAAGCCCATACAGCAGGGGAATATATTTTTGCAAAATACATGCTTGCTGCGGTTTCTCAAGTAAAACAATATGATTATTCAGGTACACTTGTGAGTGATATTAAATTACCGGGGCTCGGAGATGTTCATGGTTTTAATGGTAAAAGAAAAGATACCAGTGTCTATTTTTCTTTTACAAATTATATTACACCAGGTGACCTTTATGTCTATGACATGAATGAGAAATCACATACATTATATCGAAAATCAAAAATTGATTTCGATAGTGATCAATATGTCAGCACTCATGTGTTTTATAATTCAAAGGATGGAACCAAAATTCCGATGACCATTACGCACAAAAAGGGCGTAGAGCTTGATGGAAAAAATCCTACGATATTATATGGTTATGGAGGCTTCAACATTAGTCTGACGACGAATTTTAGTGTGGCTATGACTGTTTGGATGGAACAAGGAGGTATTTTTGCAGTTCCTAATCTAAGAGGGGGTGGAGAATTTGGCAAAAAATGGCACGATGCTGGGACCAAAATGCAAAAACAAAACGTTTTTGACGATTTTATTGCAGCGGGAACCTATTTGATAGATAAAAAGTATACTTCCAATGATTATTTGGCTATTCGAGGTGGATCCAACGGTGGTTTATTGGTTGGAGCTACGATGACACAACGACCAGATTTAATAAAAGTAGCCTTGCCAGCGGTGGGCGTCCTTGATATGCTTAGGTATCATACTTTTACTGCCGGTGCTGGTTGGTCGTATGATTATGGTACAGCAGAAGATTCTAAAGAAATGTTCGAATATCTGAAGAATTATTCTCCAGTTCATTGCTTGAAGAAAAACACTCGGTATCCAGCGACTTTGATAACCACTGGCGATCATGATGATCGCGTGGTGCCAGCACATTCTTTTAAATTTGCTGCCACTTTACAAGAATGCCAAACTGGAACAAACCCTACACTGATCCGTATCGAAACAGATGCTGGTCATGGAGCGGGAACTCCTGTGTCCAAAATCATCGAACAATATGCGGATATTTTTGCATTTACTTTACATAACATGGGGTTCGAATCATTGAATAAAAAGAGAAGCTAGTATGTTAGTGTGGATTGTAACCAAACACTTTATTGAATAGAAAACAAAAAGTTAGGTTTTTAATTTCTACCTACTTAAAGTAATTTGGTTAGGTTATTCTTAGAATTTTTTGGGTAATCCCATTAAATGTAATAGTATCGTGTACTTTTTTGCCAATCAGTAATTTTCCTATTGGAGTATTGGGAGCGATTGCATATGCTACTTCATTGGCAATTCTTACTTGGCCTATAGAAATAGCTATAAAATAAATAGCATTGGTTGTGTGTACCAAACTTCCAAGATGCACAATATTTGTTGCATTGGTCAAAGAAATTTTGGATAATATTTTTTGTAATTTTTGAACCTCTGCTAATTGTTTTCCACATTTTTCTCGCTCTAATTGCACCATCGCCCGCCCTGTTTCGTGCTTATCTCCTGCCGTACTTTTGGTTTCTGAAGACAAGGCTTCTTGCAAATTAGCAATAGTATGCTTAAGCCTTTGTAAACGTTCTTCTACATGAGCTACACAGTGCGTATAAATTTGTTCTTTCATTTTTCCGGGTTCAGTTCAAAAGTTCCATAGTATTGCATCTGTTTTACAATCCATTCTTTCCTTTTTTGTATGTAAGCCGTTGGTGGCTGGGCTTTATATTTGCGTGGATTTGGTAATATTGCAGCTATTGCAGCAGCTTCAAATTGGGTTACTTTTGCTGGGCTTTTTCCAAACCAATAGTTGGTAGCTGCGGATACACCATAAATTCCATCTCCCATCTCAATACTATTAAGATATACCTCCAGGATACGCTCTTTTGACCACAATAACTCTATTAAGAAAGTAAAATACGCCTCAAAGGCCTTGCGAATCCAGCTACGAGATGGCCAGAGAAAAACATTTTTTGCTGTTTGCTGCGAAATTGTACTACCTCCCTTGATATTTTTGCCTGTAGAGTTCTGTCTAAAGGCTTTCTCAATAGCCTTGACATCAAAACCCTTATGTTTTAGGAATTTCTGATCTTCGGAGCAAATAACCGCAAGTTGCAAGTAGGGCGAAATATGTTCTATCGGTTCCCATTCATGTTCAAATACCTTTTCGCCCTGCTGCTGCATGTAACGAAGCGCCATAAGTGGAGTAAAAGGTATCGGAATCCACCGAAAACAGCATGTCAAACAGGCTGATGCGATGACAAACCACCCAAGTACCAATAAAACAATACGCAGTAAACGAAGGGACAATGTTCTCACAAAGTAAAGACTTAAGAAACTGCTTTTGCTTGCAGTGCAGATCCTTCAAAAGTCAATTCATCCCAACTTGACTGCATGAAATTTCGAATGTTTTGATGATCCGTTCCTTGTGGATTGAGCAACACCTCCAAGCGATAATAATCGCCAAAACAGTGCAAAGTTTCTTCTTTGGTTAGCTGCTCCAATTTGGCAAAGGCAAATATCTTGCACGAACCAGAATTTTGACCTGCTTGATTATAAATTGAACCATTGGTAAATCCAGTTGGGACAAAACTATAATTAGCATCTATCATCCCCATAGTTTCCTTGAATGTGATATTATGAGGTGTTTGTCGTAATCTTTGTAAAAAAACTGTCGTATCCATAAAATAATTTTATTCAATAAATTTATTAAAAAGAATTCATCCTATTGCTTCTGTAGCTTTTTGCTAAAGCATCGATATATGTTACTACTATAAAGGAGATTCAAGGTCATTAAAAAAAAATGAATTCAATGAGTAACAAAAATAGTGTTTCTGATACTAACAATATAGACATTTGTGTTATTGGTATTACTTTTGTTATAATAGCACTTAATCAAAAGCCTTATTATGAAGAACCTTCTTTTTAGTATTATTTTACTAAGCCTTACTTTTGGAGCCGTTGCTCAAGAGATTCCATTCCCTAAAAAATTTGAAGTTAAACTCAATACTTTGAACTTGCTGGTTTTTGAGTATCTAGAGATATCCAGTGAATACCTTATCCATGAAGAGTCTGCTGTTGGGTTGAGTGTTTTGATGAACCTTAATCGGGACTTTACAGATAACGAAGATTTGTTCTTTGGTCGAAAAAGGTCATTTTCTATTTCCCCATATTTTAGACAGTATTTTTCTAAAAGTTATGCGAGTGGTTTTTTTCTTGAGGCCTTTGGAATGCTCAATGGGGGGAGTGAATATGATTATGAACATGTAATAATTCAGGAAGCATCTGGCAATAGGTTCTCAGGTGAGAATATCAAAACATTTGATTATACTAGTTTTGGTTTTGGACTTTCGATTGGTGGAAAATGGGTTTCAAAAAGAGGTTTTGTGTTTGAAATTTATTCTGGTCTTGGTAGAAACTTGTTAGGAACGGAGCTAAGTAGTGAGCTTATTACTCGCGGGGGCATTGGAATAGGGTACAGGTTCTAAAAACTTTTAACATTCAGCTATTATACCAATAAGCCTTTCAATTCGTTGTATAAAGGTAGGGTTTAGCATTTCTTTTATAAACTAGAATTAGATATAGCCATATTATTATTTAATTTTCTTTAGATATTGAAGTTAAAGAGATCTCCTATTATTAATAGAGATCAAGAAAAGTTGCAAGCCAATATTTTATAACAAATTCATAAAAAACCATTAATCCTTATGAAAACGATATACCATATCCTTGTTTTTTCCTTTTTATTCGTCTCGTGTTCTAGTGATGATGCTAATGGAGATACGGTTGGAACAGAAGAGCCAATAAATGTTCAGGAGCAAAAATTGATAGCAACTTGGAATTTAACAAACTTCGAATTTATTCAAGAAAGGGGAGTTGTCAAATCTGGAATTCTTGAAACACCACTTACATTTACTTCAAAAGGTTCTGATTATAATTTTACGTATAAATTTTCTGATAATCCAAAAAAATCAGAATCCGAAGGCAGCTTTACTATAAAAAGTAGTGCAACAGTAGGACCGCAAGAGACACCTATAGAGGATGAGGTTATTAGTACAAATGGAGAAGTTGTCGAAGGAGCTTGGGAGCTTTTGGAGGGAAATAAAATTCAGATTATCGAAAGTGGAGAAACTAAAGTTTTTGAAATAATTACATTATCGGACAGCACTCTACAAATGAGAACAGAATCTTTAAATGAAGATGATGTTGATTTGGACGATACAATGGCTGCTGATATTGATTTGGAGTTAGAGGGATACTATGTTTTCACCTTTATGAAATAAATGCGTATAAAATTGTGCTATACCAATAAAAATGTAATTGTTGGCAAAATATTTTGAACTATAAAATTTAAGTATAGCGGTGGCTACGGTTCAATTTTCAGTGAAAAAATAGCAAATAAAGAAGCCCGAAATTTTCACTTCGGGCTTCTTTATTTACTTATTTCATCTCAAAGTCTTCCATAAACTTTGTAGTGTAATTTCCACGTATATAATCATCATGATCCATTAATTGGCGATGAAAAGGTATGGTAGTCTTTACGCCTTCGATAACAAACTCATCCAAGGCACGCTTCATTTTGTTAATAGCTTCATCCCTTGTTTGCGCTGTCGTAATTAACTTTGCAATCATTGAATCATAGTTTGGAGGAATCATATACCCACTGTATACATGTGTGTCTATTCGTACTCCGTGCCCTCCCGGAGCGTGTAAATTCGTAATCTTACCTGGTGAAGGTCTAAAATCGTTATACGGATCTTCTGCATTAATTCTACACTCGATAGAGTGAAGTTTTGGGAAATAATTTTTTCCAGAAATAGGAACTCCTGCAGCGACCAAAATTTGTTCACGAATCAGGTCGTAATTCACAACCTCTTCCGTTATAGGATGTTCAACTTGTATTCTGGTATTCATTTCCATGAAATAGAAATTTCTATGTTTGTCTACCAAAAACTCAACAGTACCTGCTCCCTCATATTTGATATGTTCTGCAGCTTTTATTGCTGCTTCACCCATATCATTTCGGAGTTGATCCGTCATGAATGGAGAAGGTGTTTCTTCTGTAAGCTTTTGATGACGTCTTTGGATAGAACAATCCCTTTCAGATAAATGACAAGCTTTGCCTCTACTATCTCCAACCACTTGTATCTCTATATGTCGTGGTTCTTCGATAAGTTTTTCCAAGTACATGCCATCATTTCCAAAAGCAGCAGCGGCTTCTTGTCTTGCAGAGTCCCATGCATCCTTAAGATTTTCTTTTTTCCAAACAGCGCGCATCCCTTTACCTCCACCACCTGCGGTAGCTTTGAGCATTACGGGATATCCCATCTTTTTGGCTATTTTCTCTGCTTCGTCAAAATCAGCTAACAAGCCATCACTACCAGGAATACAAGGTACACCAGCGGCTTCCATTGTTGCTCTGGCACTAGCTTTGTCTCCCATTCGGTCAATCATGTCTGCACTGGCACCAATAAATTTGATTTCATGTTCTTCACAGATTTTAGAAAACTTAGAGTTCTCTGCCAAGAAACCGTATCCAGGATGGATAGCATCAGCATTAGTAATCTCTGCTGCAGCAATGATATTGGCAATTTTGAGATAGGATTCGCTACTAGGAGCGGGACCTATACAAACAGCTTCGTCCGCAAAGCGTACGTGTAGACTTTCGGCATCCACAGTAGAATATACTGCAACCGTTTTAATTCCCATTTCCTTGCAAGTTCGAATTACACGTAGTGCAATCTCTCCTCTATTCGCAATTAGTATTTTTTTAAACATAACTTTCAAAAAATTAAAAATTTCAAATTCCAAACACGTAACACTATCCTATATTATTCCAGCGTTTGTGTATTGGAGTTTTAAAATGGGTTATGATGGATCTACAAGGAATAGAGGTTGGTCAAATTCTACAGGAGAGGCTTCGTCTACCAATATTTTAACAACTTTTCCAGAAACTTCACTTTCTATTTCATTAAAAAGTTTCATTGCTTCTATAATACAAAGGACATCACCCTCTTTGATCTCATCGCCGACTTCCATGAAATTAGGCTTGTCTGGAGATGGTTTTCTATAGAATGTCCCAATTATTGGAGATTTTACTGTAATATAATTGTCACTTTCTGTTGTCTCTGTCTCAGTTGGCGCTGGCGCTACTGGTGCTGCTACTGGTACAACAGGAGTTTCTGGAACTACTGCAGGTGCTGCGTTTACAGGTATGTGTTGTACGTATGTAGCTTCTTTATCTTCTGATCCTGTTCTTATCGTGATCTTAACATCATCCATTTCTAGCTTTACTTCGCTAGCCCCGGACTTAGCTACAAATTTAATGAGATTCTGAATTTCTTTTAAATCCATGATATTTTAGCTTGTGGTGGTTAGTAATAATAGAATTATTTGTTTTTTTGATCTTTTACTTAAATATTAGAGCGGGTTATACGCCCATTTCAAATAAATTGACCCCCAAGTGAAACCGCCTCCAAAAGAAGCAAACACTAGGTTGTCGCCTTTCTTGAATTTCTTTTCAAAATCATTCAACAACAAGGGTATTGTTGCAGACGTTGTGTTTCCATATCGATGAATATTCATCAATACCTTTTTTTCATCAGTAAGCCCCATACGTCGAGCCGTAGCATCGATAATACGTTTATTTGCTTGATGCGCGACTAGCCAGTCTACGTCGTCATGATTTAGTTTATTGCGTTCCATAATATTAGCACTTGCATCGGCCATACTTGATACAGCATATTTAAATACTGTCTTGCCATCTTGATGTACAAAATGCTGTTTATTTGCAACGGTTTGCTCTGATGCAGGTAATAGTGATCCTCCTGCTTCCATTCTAAGAAAATGGCGCCCAACGCCATCACTACGTAAGTATTCGTCTTGTACGCCTAAACCTTCTTCATTAGGTTCAAAGAGTGCAGCACCGCCACCATCTCCAAAAATAATGCAAGTAGTACGATCTGTATAATCAATAATTGTAGACATTTTATCAGCGCCTACCAAAAGAACTTTTTTGTAACGACCTGATTGTATATAAGCTGCTGCAGTTGACATGCCATACAAAAAACTAGAGCATGCCGCTGATAAGTCATAACCAAATGCATTAATGGCGCCGATCTCGGTAGCTACGTATGCGGCTGTTGAGGCAACTGCCATATCTGGTGTTGCTGTTGCTAGAATAACTAGATCAATCTCTTTGGGATTTAAGTTATTCTTGTTAATTAGGTCTTGTGCAGCTTGGATACCTAGATAGGAAGTTCCTTTATCTGCATCCTTTAATATTCGTCTTTCTTTAATGCCAGTACGAGATGTTATCCATTCGTCATTGGTATCGACCATGGTTTCCAAAATTTCGTTGGTCAACACATAATCTGGCACATAAGCTCCTACAGCTGTGATTGCTGCTGTGATATTCCCCATATCGCTTTATTAGTAGGTTAAAAATTGGCAAAAAATGCTCAAAATTTAACAAAATGAATACGTTTTATGTAACTATGATGCAAAGTAAGCTGATTTTGTGTCAAAATCAACAAAAAACAAAAAAAACGCTCAAACCTGAGCGCTTTTTTACTATTTCTAGAGCAATTACTTAAGCAACAATTTCTTCTTCCGTGTTGTCAATAAGTACTTGTCCTCTGTAATATAATTTTCCTTCATGCCAGTGCGCTCTATGGTAGAGATGCGCTTCACCCGTTGTTGGATCGATACCAACCTGCGGTGCAGTAGCCTTATAGTGCGTTCTTCTCTTATCTCTTCTGGTCTTCGATATTTTTCTCTTAGGATGCGCCATTTTTATTCTTATTTATCGTTTAATAAATTCTTTAATTTATTCCACCTTGGATCAATATCCTCAGTGTCTTCATTCTGTTGTTTTTCTCCAGGGTGTAATTCTTCTAATTTTTCAAGTATCTCAGAATCTAAAGTTCCATCAGTTACACCTGGATGCACTCGTTTTGACGGAACCGCCAAGACAATTGCCTCGTAGATGTATTGTTGTACATTTAATTCATATTCGCCATATGGGATAATTAGAATTTCTTCATTGTCATCCATATATTCTGCTCCAAATTTTACAATTAAGTCTAACTCGGTTTCAATAGGCAAATCAAAAGGTTCATTAGTAACATCACATGCTACATTAATTGTTCCTACTGCGTTGAATGTTAGTTCAAATAAGGTTGTTTTTTTTACAAACTCTAGAACCACAGTAATTTTGGAACTATTGAACTCTTCATACTCAAAATGTTCAAAGAACGCATTGTCTATCTCGTATTCAAAATGATGGACACCTTCTTTAAGTCCAACAAAAGGAATTGTAAACGCTTTTAATGGTTTCATGATGACAACATTTTCAAACACCTTATGGATAAACAAAGGCGGTCGCAAAGATAATAAAAAAAACTAATTATCAACTTTTTATTAACAAAAAAATAGCAAGCTGTTTTTTTTATCAAAAACGATCTTTGTTATAGGTTTTTCTAGGCTGTCTTTTCAGAGGGTTTTTGGTTAATTCTAAATGTAACGCTCTATTTTTGAAAATCTTTAAGGCCATAAATACAGCCTCCTTGAAAGAACTCGGATCTGCATTCCCTTTGCCTGCAATTTCAAATGCCGTTCCATGATCTGGTGAGGTGCGAACCTTATTAAGTCCTGCAGTATAATTGACCCCTTCTCCAAATGCTAATGTTTTGAAAGGTATCAATCCTTGATCATGATAGGCTGCAACTATAGCATCGAAAGTTTTGTAAGTATCTGAACCAAAAAAACTATCCGCAGCATATGGACCAAAAACAAGCTGACCACTTTTATTGATTTCTGCAATGGCAGGTTTCAAGACTTCCTCATCTTCTTGACCAATTATTCCATTATCTCCACTATGCGGATTAATACCCAAAACACCTATTTTTGGTTTTGTTATCCCAAAATCAACGACTAAAGAATTATGGATAGTCGCTATTTTTTGTTTAATTAGTTTTGTGGAGATCGTAGCTGCAATATCTTTTATCGGCACATGATCCGTTAGGAGCCCTACTTTGAGGCTTGGACTGACCATAAACATCAAACTATCCCCTTCTAATTCCTGATCCAAATAATCAGTATGTCCCGGAAATTTAAAGTCTTCTGATTGAATACTATGTTTGTTGATCGGAGCAGTGACTAAGACATCTATTTCATCATTTTTGAGTGCTTCGGTCGCCGCTTGCAAAGATTGCACTGCAAATTCTCCTATTTTTTCATCTTCTTGTCCAAAATTAATGTTTACGTATTCCTTCCAGACGTTGTAGACATTCACCTTATCATGGACAATGCCATCTAATTTATCAACTCCATATAATGTACAACTACTCTTATAGTGCTTTTTTAGAAAAGAAAGAGTTTTAATGGATGCAAAAATGACAGGTGTACAAAAATCCAGCATTCGTGAATCTTCAAATGTTTTGAGAATGACCTCACTTCCGATACCATTCAAATCTCCAACCGAAATTCCCAAACGTATTTTTCCTTCTTTAGTCATGTAGTATGTGCTTCTGAAAAGCTATTTTTGTCTATGCGTTCTATAAAAAAAGCAAATTTAAACAAATAATTCATTCATAGCTATGTTCACAGGAATCATCGAAACATTAGGTAAGATTACACAATTAGAATCAGAGGGTCAAAATCTGCACATAACAGTAGAAACTGAATTTGTAGAAGAACTCAAAATTGATCAAAGTGTTGCGCATAATGGAGTGTGTCTTACCGTAGTATCGGTAACGGACACAAGTTATACCGTAACGGCAATCAAAGAAACTATGGACAAAACAAATCTAAATCAATTAGAAATAGGCTCTGTCGTGAATTTGGAACGTGGAATGAAGCTTGGCGATCGATTAGATGGTCATATTGTTCAGGGCCATGTAGATCAAACTGCTGTTTGTACTGCTATCTCTAAGGCTAGTGGAAGCTGGTATTTTACCTTCCAATACGATTCATCTTTGCACAATATTACTATCGAAAAGGGATCCATAACCGTAAATGGGGTAAGTCTTACGGTGGTTAATTCTAAACGGGATGAGTTTAGTGTTGCCATTATACCTTATACATATAAGCACACTAATTTTTACACTTTTGAGGTGGGTTCTGTAATTAATTTGGAGTTTGATGTAATAGGAAAATATGTTAAACGAATTACAGAATTGGGCTAAATTCTCCGATAAAGAGGAGTTTTAGGTGGTATTTGCGGGAAAAACGTACTTTTTATGAAGTTTTTTTGTATTTTGGCAATTATTGAAAAAATACCCCCGCCTTATGAAAGCATTTTTGCGTATAGTTCTTCTTAGTATTCTTTTTGTTATTGCCAGTTGTTCAAAAGAGGATGATGATGAGGTTATAATAAATAATGGGGAACTAATACTTCTTGATCAACAATTCAATCTTGATGAAAATGTACCAAGCCAAACTTCTGTTGGGGTAGTGCGTGCTACAAATGTGTTAAATGCGAACACTTTGATATATAAAATTATTACTCCTGAAACTCCTTTTGTTATTAATAGTGAGACTGGAGAACTTCTCGTTGCAAGTACTGCAGTTATAGATTTTGAGGAGACTTCTGTGTATGTTTTTGACATTGAGGTGACCAATGGTAGTACAACTACAAAAGGAGAAATTACAGTTAGGATCAATGATTTGCCTGATTCTACACGAAGTGCAGAGGAAAAAGCGCGACTTTTGGCATATTTCAAATATCTTGTTTTACGCGAAGAGAGTCAACCTGCCTCCGAAAATAATACGAAGTGGTCAACAACAATGACCATTTTTATCACGGGTAATTTTACTGCAAAGGATGAACGAGAAATTGCAGAGTTTTTGGACTTCATCAATCCATTATTCACCGATGGCTTTAGTATGAAATTAGTTAATAGCATTGTTGAAGCGAATACTGAAATTTACTTTGAAAGTATAAAGAATCTCGAGGAAAACAGACCTGATTTTGTAGGACCAGTTTCGTCAATAAATTCTGGCAAGGCTCGGATTAGTTTTCAAGGAAATGGTGAAATTAGATCTTCATCTATCTGGATAAATACAGCTCCTAATAATCGTCTTGCAACGATTAAACATGAGTTCTTGCATGCAATAGGGTTAGGGCATTCTAATAATAGAAATAGTATAATGTATCCTGTTGGTGGCGCAAATTCTAGTTTATTAGAAGATGATATTTTTGTTATAAGAGCATTGTATCATCCTTTAATGAAAGTGGGAGCTAATGTTAATGAAATAGACACTGCCCTGAATCAGATTTTGTAAAAAAACCTTTTTATCTGTATCATTTAAGAAAAACAAGAACAGTAGCTTCTTATTTTTGTTCCATTTTGGGTGTGTAATCCTAGTTAAAGTGTAATTGTAAGCCAAAATAATTTGAACTATTTTTCATTAGTTTAAACTATTAAATTTTAAGCATAACCGTGGCTACGGTTTAATTTTCTAGTGAAAAAACAGTAGAAAAAGAAGCTAATTATTAGGCTGCACGTATTTTTAGAATGATATAATATCTTATTAATCAAACTGTTGTTTTTTTAAGTAAGAATACCGTCATTCTATTCCATAGCTACGGCTATGGAATATATGAACAAGGCGATATGGGACATTATATGGCTAATTTGGTATTAGTCTTTTACAGTCAGTTTTCGTTTGACCTCATTTCCTTTTTCGTCTAAGACGGTAATAGTATATTCTCCGGGTTTGGGTTGGATGGGCATTTCATGAAATTGTTTTGTGCTTCCTAGAAACTCGGTATCGAGATACCAAAAGACTTTAGTTTCGGGGATGGTATGAGCGATTTTGAGTACGATTTCGCTTTTCTGGCCACCAAAATCTTTTGGAATGATTACAGTATTCTTATTTTTTGGAAAAATAAAGTCCATACGGCCCAAAGCATTGGCGATACAATCTCCACGATAGGGAGGGATTTCTTGATAACTAGCATCCGTATTTTTGTAGTAGTACGCCATTAATGGAGGTAGTACAAACCAAGGTTTATGAACAATCATGTGAGCTGGTTCGCAATTGGCATTGACACTATAGGTGCCATGAGCATCTAGATGTACTAATTGATGATAGGGACATGTCTGAGTATGTATAGCAGTATCTGCCATATAGATTTCTTTGCTGTTGGGGCAACGATTACTTGCCAGAAATCCACTTTTGGGACATACCTGCATTTTTTTTACATCATCATACGGAATAGGAAACCAGTTGGTATTTGGTAGTGTTTTGAATAGGTCAAAAAGTAGGGGAGCTGCACTTTGTAGACCAGTTAATTCTGGACGACCTTCCCCATCTGCATTACCAACCCATACACCAACCACATAATTTTGATTGGCTCCAATGGCCCAAGCATCTCTATGACCAAAACTTGTGCCTGTTTTCCAAGCAATTTCTTGAGAGGAATCATAAAACTGCCAAGCCCCTTCATTACTTGGTCGATGGGCTTTTTTCATAGCTTCGAATGTAAGCCAGATACTCCCCGCACCAAACATGGGTGATTCCAATTGTTTTTTCCCAAAATCGGCTTTTTGGTGTTGTAAAAATAAAGGGTCAATGTATTCGTTTGAATAATATGCACTAGAAGTTTGTAGATAGTGGTTAAGCGTTCCTGCCAGACCAGCATAGGTTTTACATAAATCCCATAAACTACTTTCGGCACCGCCCAAAATCAAGGATAAGCCATAATGGTCAGCGCTATATTTAAGGTCTTTGAGGTCAAAATATTTTAATTCATCACGGAAACGTGATAATCCATACTGTTGTAACAAACGTACGGCGGGAATATTCAAGGATCTAGCTAGTGCCTTATTTGCAGGAACGGCACCTCGGTATTTTTCGTCATAATTTTGTGGTGTGTAGCCTGCAATTACTGTAGGTACATCGGGCACTAACATTTCTGGAAGCAGTTCACCTTTGTTCAGCAATGCGGTGTACAACAACGGTTTTAGGGTGCTTCCGGTACTACGTCCGGCCTGAATGATGTCTACATCTTTTTGGTGTTGTTTATCAGTGGGAGAATTCCCAACGTAACTCAATACTTTACGCGTTTTGATGTCCAATACCAAAACTGCCATATTATGTACTTCATTTTGTTTTTGGACCTCATAGTAATGTTTTACGAACTGTTTTGTTTTTTTTTGAAGCTCAAAATCAATAGATGTTTTTAGTTTTTGGCCCTCATATTTTTTTGACAAGTGATCTAATAGATGTGGTGCTTCTCGTGGTAGATTATAGGGTTTTTGAGGGAGATTTTCGGCCAGAGCCAAAGAAAAAGTGATAGAATCTATAATTCCTTGGTGCCACAGTTCACGCAATAGTCGATCTCTTTTTTGACGTAATTTTTTCTGATTTTTTCCAGGATAGATTAAAGAAGGGGCATTGGGTAAGACAGCCAAAGTAGCATTTTCTGCCCAGGAGAGCTGGGTTGTTCCAACCCCAAAATAACGCCAAGCTGCCATATCTAATCCGACAACATTTCCACCAAAAGGTGCATGTGAGGCATACATACTCAGAATTTGTTCTTTGGAGTGTCGCAATTCGAGCCGTGTAGCAAGAATCAGTTCAATCAGTTTTTCTAGATAACTTCGTTTTTTACCTTTTCGAGAAATCCGAATAACTTGTTGTGTGATAGTACTTCCTCCTCGTACGACCTTCTTAGCTATAATATTTTCTTTTATAGCAGTTAACATAGTGATAGGATTGAACCCAGGGTGATAGTAGAATTGTTGATCCTCAAAAGTCAAAATACATGCTTTGAATTTTTGCGGAACACTGTCTGTCTCGGGGAATCGCCATTGACCATCTGCGGCTATTTTGGCTCCTAACAAAGTTCCTTCTCGACTTCGAATTACGGTAGCAGTAGGATCATCGAACAGAGGAGTGGGAAGACAAAAATAATAGCCAATTAGGAGGATGCTTAAAACGATAAAATGTTGGGCATATCTTCTCAGATAGTTGTTAAAACTGATAGGTAACGACATAAGCAAAGTGATACTAAAAATATTTTGTGTAGGCTGCTTTTGGTAAATTCACCGGCAGCATAAATTTAAAAATAGATTTGGTATAAATGCTGTTTGTGAGTATTCTTCTTGACAAATTCCCAAAACTATTTAACATCCGGTAGTTTTCCTATCTTTACAGGACAAACTGATTTTATTTTTATGAAACTTCCGGAAGGGAAAAAAGTATATTTTGCCTCAGACAATCATCTGGGGGCTCCCACCCATGAATTAAGTTTTCCACGTGAACAAAAATTTGTAGCTTGGTTAGACCAGATCAAAGAGGATGCTGCGGCAATATTTCTATTAGGGGATCTTTTTGATTTTTGGTTCGAGTATCGCACGGTTATTCCAAAGGGATTTACTCGTACATTGGGCAAACTCGCAGAAATTACAGACTCAGGAATTCCTGTTTACTATTTTGTTGGGAATCATGATTTATGGATGGATGGCTATTTTGAGAAAGAGCTCAACATACCCGTCTATCATAAGCCAAAAGAATTCACATTCAATGACATCCTTTTTTTTGTGGGACATGGGGACGGACTTGGTCCAGGGGATAAAGGGTATAAACGGATGAAAAAAGTATTTACCCATCCATTATCCAAATGGCTCTATCGTTGGTTACATCCCGATATAGGAGTGAAGCTGGCTCAATATTTATCAGTAAAGAATAAACTGATCTCTGGTGATGAGGATATCAAATTTTTGGGAGAAGATGATGAATGGCTTGTGCAGTACTGTAAGCGCAAACTCTCAGAAAAACATCGTGATTATTTTGTGTTTGGACATCGCCATTTACCTATGGAAATTAGACTCACTAAGAACGCAAAATACACAAATTTGGGAGATTGGATCATGCATTATACTTATGCTGTTTTTGATGGAAAAGAATTGAAATTAGAGAAATATAATTAAATAACTTGTTATGAAAAAATACGTAGTTTTAATCGGCTTTGTAGTGTGTATATTTTCTTGTAAGCCTTATACATCTGCCACACAGGAAAAGGATCAAATAACCTATTCTGCATTTAGAGAACAACAAAAATCATATACCTCGGAGGATGGTGTCATCAAGTATATTGATCAAGGACAAGGCCCTGTAATTGTTTTATTACATGGTGTGCCTAGCTCAGGTTGGTTATATCGCAAGATGATTGATCCTTTAGTAACCAGTGGTTATCGTGTTATTGTACCAGATATGTTAGGTTTTGGTTCTAGTGATTCTCCAGAAGGTTATGAGTTATATAACGAAGCGAATCATGCCAAACGTCTAATAGAACTTATGGATTCATTAAGTATATCTTCTTGGACACATGTTTTGCATGATGCCGGTGGATTGTGGACTTGGGCACTTTTGAAAACAGCTCCCAAGCGTATAGAAAAACTGGTTATGTTGAATACTGTTATTTTTGACGAAGGCTTCTATCCGCCTGTACCTATGAAACCAGGAGGAATAGCCAAAACAGCTATGTGGACTTATAGTAATGGGATGACAACAAACGTGCTACTCAAAAAATTATTCGAAACTGGACTGAAGAAGAATACGTTAAATAAGACGGATGTCGAGGGATATAAAACACCACTCAAGGAAGGAAAAACCAAAGGGATGTATTATTTCTTCACTCAAACATGCAGTGATTTACCTGATTATTCAAGTGTTTTTTCTAAAATTGAAGCGCCAAAGCTATTAATTTGGGGGCAACATGATGATATGCTGCGATGGCATCCGCAACAAAAACGAGTAACCGAAACTTTTGAAATAAAAGAAGAAAACATTCACCTGATCGATGAGAAGCACTTTATACAAGAAACACGTGACAAGGAAATTGTAAAAATAGTTTTGGAGTTTCTAAAATAGTGAAATCAATTAAATGTTGATTCTAAAATCAACCTCAGCTTTTAGTATGGTGTGATCTAACAAGTTCATAATTTGATCTAGTTCATTAATACTCACAGCGATGTCAATTTTGTCTGAAGGTGTTTTTAGTAATAGATTCCTGCAATCCTTACCCAATTTGCAATCTGCGCAGGTATGAGATGTGTAGGTTATTTGACAGGAGTTTGCAAAGAATCGAAGTTCTTCTATCGTTAGTAAAAAACCGATGTCTCTGAAAATTAATTGTATTTTGTACGCATCTGATGGAGAGGGATTCTTCCAGTAAAAAGAAATTCCGATCTCGTTACTATATATTTTATTGATTCCTTGCATTTGTATATTTTTTAACGGACTTCAGGTCGCAAAAGTCTATTCAAAAATACTAATTATTTATAATTAATCTAAATAAATATAATGAAACCATCAACAGTGTTATGCCTATTTTTGTCATAGCACTAGATTTTATCAAACGATTAGCGAATAAAAGGTTCTAGTACGATGTATTGACAGTAAGAAAATATCAGTAGTTTTCGAACAGTTTTACCGTATTTTTGTCAAAAAAAAAGAAACAGTGGTTAGAGATGAACAATTAAAAGCAAACTGGGAAGCATTGGTAACAAAATTATCAGATCAATTTGCGGACGGCGAAAAAATGGATTTGGATAGTATTATATATTTAATTGGTTTACAAGAGCTTGGTCAGCCACATCGAGATTTTAAGAAGGATGAAAAGCTGGATTTGATGCATATTGCTATTTGTAGATTATTGGAGCCTTATGGGTATTATGAGTTTGATTATTTCGATGAAGATGGCTGGGCACACTATAAAGTCAAAGAAGCTTTGCCTCCTTTGAAGGCTGGAGAACAGACGATACTTATGAAGGAAGCCATAGTGAATTATTTTCTAGAAAGCACATATATTTCTTAGATAACTAGCATTATTTTTGTAAATTACCTTATAATTAATTTAAATTTTAATAATGAGTAAAGGAACAGTAAAATTCTTCAATGATGCCAAAGGTTTTGGTTTTATTACTGAAGAAGACACAAACAAAGAACATTTTGTACACATTTCTGGATTAGTAGATGAAATACGCGAAGGAGATGAAGTTGAATTTGATTTACAAGAAGGAAGAAAAGGTTTAAACGCAGTTAACGTCAAAGTACTTTAATACATACGTCACAACTTTTTAGTAAAAGCCTATCAATTAAGATGGGCTTTTTTTTAGAATTGCATCGGTCTTTCTTTAGTGAATACAACGCAAAATTACGCTAAAATCTTAGCGAAGATTGATACGATTAATAGTACTCCAGGACACTCTTTGTAATCTATGGCAGAGCGGTTGACAAAAAATCAGCAAAATAGCGACTAATTTTGAGAGAAATTTGAGGAAATAGAAGAAGTCAAGATAGGTCTATTTTGCTGTGAACATCTCAGATGTTATTCCGAATTCCCGTTTCTTTTCTGAAATCCAAAATAGCATCATAATAGCTATATTTATAGCACTACCACACATCTGGGCTTTTTGAAATCTCTAATAGCACTACGTATGAGAAAAGTTCACTGAAAAGAATATTAATAATCGAATCAGAAATTAATGATAATCCAAGGGTTTTGTCATAGCATCCCTTTTTATTCGCTCTTTCTAACAGTTTTCAATATTTTCTTAACATTAAAAGGCGTTGTAAATCATAGTTTTAACTTTTTATTATGAAAAAAATCAAAAAAAGTTAAAGTTTGAGGTAGGGTTTTTCATCGTTAAGGAGTTTTATATATGTAAGCCCTTACTTTAATATTCATTGTTTAGGTTGGTTTTTAAAATTGAAATTTATTCAAGGTGCTTATAACTATGAAAAAGGATGATCCAGTTTTTTAACTGGATTGTCCTTTTTTCTTATGGGTATTTCAGCGATGGAAGTGATTTGAGAACATTTAACGTCAATGACGTTTTTGGAAGAATATCTCCCCGAACGATAAGATAATTAATACCATTTAGGTGTATAAATTCGTATTAATGACACTGTTATTTTTTTATGTAAAAACACCGTGACTCTATCGCATAGCCTTAGCTATGGAATATATGAACAAGGCGATATGCGACATTATATAGCTAATTTGGTGTAATAAGCTTCTTCAATCCATGCAAAATTCTTCGACCAATTATTTTTCTTACTTACTATACGAGGGTTTTTTATTTCAACTTTCTTTTTTGTTCTAATTTCAGACATTTTTTTTAACATTAAAAAGCGTTGCAAATCATTTTTTTAACTTTTTATTATGAAAAAAATCAAAAAAAGTTAAAGTTTGAGGTAGGGTTTTTCATCGTTAAGGAGTTTTATATACGTAAGCCCTTACTTTAATATTCATTGTTTAGGTTGGTTTTTAAAATTGAAATTTATTCAAGGAGCTTACAATTATTTGTAAAAGGATGGTCTGGTTCTCTAACTGGACTATCCTTTTTTTTATTTGTCTTCAAGTCAGATATTGTTTTAATATCAGTTGTAATGTAATTACAGACCAAAATAATTGAACTATAAAATTGAAGCGGAGCGGTGGATACGGTTTAGTTTTCTAGTGAAAAATAGTAGAAAAAGAAGCTAATTATTAGCCTGTAATTATTTTTTAAATGGTTTGACACATGAAAGTGTTTTTGTTGAACGATGTAATGTTGTGTACAAAAAGATAAACGACGTGTTTGTTGGTTAAAATAATTGCAGGTATTATACAATAGATTTGATATTAAATACTGCGGGTAATCAGGTTCAGAATCACTCCTCATTACTATTTTAATTAGGCATATGTAGGCTTGATGCATTTTTAGAGAAGAGAAATTTCTATTTTTTTTTCTACGCAAGAGTGTTATTAGTCAAAATTTTAAGTTTTTTTATTCAAAAAAAGTAGAATTAGGGGTAGGGTTTTTCTTCGTTGAGGAGTTTTATATATGTAAGCCCTTATATTCATCTTCATTGTTTAGGTTGGTTTTTAAAATTGAAATTTATTCAAGGAGCTTACAATTCGTAATACATAAGGACGATTCGGTTTTCTAACTGGATTGTCCTTTTTTTATTTTCTATTTTTTTTAAGCTAAATACTCTTTTTAGGACTCATTAACGCTTTTTTTTCGAACGATATAGTTTTGTGTACAAAAAGATAAACGACGTGTTTGTTGGTTAAAATAATTGCGGGTATTACACAATAGATTTGATATTAAATACTGTAGGTAATCAGGCTCAGAATCACTCATCATTACTAGTTTGATTTGGTATTTGTAGGCTTGTCGCATCTTTGGAGAGGAAAACTTTCTGTTTTTTTTCTATGCAAGAGTGTTATTAGTCAAAATTTTAAGTTTTTTTATTCAAAAAAAGTAGAATTAGGGGTAGGGTTTTTCTTCATTGAGGAGTTTTATATATGTAAGCCCTTATATTCATCTTCATTGTTTAGGTTGGTTTTTAAAAAGTGGAATTTATTCAAGGAGCTTATACTATATAAGGGCGATTCGGTTTTCTAACTGAATTGTCCTTTTTTTTATCTTCTAATTTCCCTTTTAGACTCATGAGCACTTTTTTTTGAACGATATAGTTTTGTGTGCAAAAAGATAAACGACGTGTTTGTTGGTTAAAATAATTACTGATGCCATAATAGATTTGAGATCAAATACTGCAGGTAATTAAATATGGAATCACTCCCCACTATTAGTTTGATTTGGTATTTGTAGGCTTGTCGCATCTTTTGAGAAGAAAACTTTCTATTTTTTTTCTATGCAAGAGTGTTATTAGTCAAAATTTTATGTTTTTTTATTCAAAAAAAGTAGAATTAGGGGTAGGGTTTTTCTTCATTGAGGAGTTTTATATATGTAAGCTCCTATATTCATCTTCATTGTTTAGGTTGGTTTTTAAAAAGTGGAATTTATTCAAGGAGCTTATACTATATATGGGCAATTCGGTTTTCTAACTGAATTGTCCTTTTTTTATCTTCTAATTTCCCATAAAGCTAAATACTCTTTTAGATTCATGAGCACTTTTTTTTGAACGATATAGTTTTGTGTGCAAAAAGATAAACGACGTGTTTGTTGGTTAAAATAATTACTGATGCCATAATAGATTTGAGATCAAATACTGCAGGTAATTAAATATGGAATCACTCCCCACTATTAGTTTGATTAGGCATATGTAGGCTTGATGCACTTTTAGAGAAGAAAACTTTCTATTTTTTTTCTATGCAAAAGTATTATTAGTCAAAATTTTAAGTTTTTTTATTCAAAAAAAGTAGAATTAGGGGTAGGGTTTTTCTTCGTTGAGGAGTTTTATATATGTAAGCTCCTATATTCATCTTCATTGTTTAGGTTGGTTTTTAAAAAGTGGAATTTATTCAAGGAGCTTACAATTCGTAATACATCAAGGACGATTCGGTTTTCTAACTGAATTGTCCTTTTTTTATCCTCTAATTTCCCTTAAATCTAAATACTTTTTTTGACTCATGAAGCTGTTTTTTTGTACGATATAGTTTGTGTACAAAAAGATAAACGGCGTGTTTGTTGGTTAAAATAATTATTGGTATCATAAAAGATTTGATGTTCAATGCGACACCTAATCGAGTTTTGAGCTAATCCTCACTACTAGTCCAACTTGAGCGTGCATTGATTTATCAATTTTTTAGAGAATGAATATTTTTGGATGCATATCAAAAATTTAATAATCAATGATTTAAATACTTTTTTTATTTAAAAAAAGTACAATTAGGGGTAGGGTTTTTCTTTGTTGGGGAGTTTTATATATGTAGGCTCTTATTTTGAGATCCATTGTTTAGGTTGGTTTTTGAAATTGAAATTTATTCAAGGAGTTTATAGTTTGTAATACTAAGGGCAATTCGGTTTTTTAACTGAATTGCTCTTTTTTGTGGATACTACGTTTAAAAGTATAGTAATTGCGATGTAAGTTTTCTATCTTTAGTCAATATACCCTCATTATACCATCTCGACTATGCAAAAACAATTACTTCGCTATATTCTGGCACTTGGGATTCTATTTGTTTCTTGTAAAAAGAAAAATGATTTTATAGATGCTTCCAATGCTTCTGAAGTCAATAAGTTCAAGGAGTATATTATCGAAGTCTCTCCAGGAATTATATCCGTCTACGAAGAGGTAGTTGTGGTTTTACAAAACCCAGTTCAGGGTTGGAGTAATAATCAAGAATTATCCTCAAAAATAATGACTGTTTCTCCAAAAGTAAAAGGAAAGGTTTTAGCATTGGATAATCACACTTTGGTGTTTCGACCTGACAAAGCTTTCAAACCAGATACAGTATATACATTTACTTTGCGATTGGATAAGTTTATTCAAGAGATACCAGATAGTTTGGATGAGTTTGTATTTCAAGTCAAAACAATCAAGCAACAATTTACGATTAATACGCGCAACCTTCAATCCTATAACAAGACTTGGCAATCTTTGAGTGGAGTAATGACTCTTAGCGATATGTTGGAACCAGAAATTGCACAGCAATTAATTACAGCAACACAAGGAGAACAAAAATTATCTGTCAAGTTAGAGAACAATAAAAATAAGAGCCGGCAATTTAATTTTATTATAGACAGTATTCAACGTTTTACAGACGATTCCGAAATCCAAATTAAATGGTCAGGAAAACAGTTCGATATTGATAGTGAAGGTTCTCGTAGTATGACAATTTCTGGAAAAAACAACTTCAAAGTTCAGTCAATTGATGTGGTCAATACAGAGGATCAATATGTAACCATAAATTTTACAGATCCATTAGCAAAAAATCAAAATTTTGATGGTTTAATTTCGATCGAAGGAGCAAAATCGCTCAAATATACTGTGAATGGACAAGTGCTCAAAGTATATCCGCAACAAGAGCTAAAAGGGACATTACGTATCAATATTTTTCAGGGAATAACAAGTATTGATGACTATCAAATGAAACAGGATTACAGCAATAATATTGCTTTTGATCAACCCAAACCAGAGGTCCGATTATTACAAAACGGGACAATTTTGCCCAACACCAATAATCTAAAATTTAATTTTGAAGCCGTAAATCTGCGGGCTGTTGAGGTAAAGGTTATCAAGATTTTTGAGAATAATATGTTACAGTTTTTGCAATATAACAATCTCAAAAGCACAAGTGATTTACGTGCTGTAGGACGCCCTGTTGCCCAGAAAATAATTAACCTACAAGAAAACAAAGCATTAAGCCTTGGTAAGTGGAATGCCTTTGCGATTGATTTACAAAAAATCATCAAGCCTAGCCCAGGAGCAATGTATCGAGTAGAATTGACTTATAAAAAAGCTTACTCCCTATATACTTGTGATGGGGAGACTCCAGTACAAGAACCTATAGAGGAATTGATAGAGAATTATGACGAAGCGCCGCTAGCATCTAGCTTATGGGATTCATCAGAATATTATAACGAACAGAATGGAGATTATGATTGGGAGCAACGGAATAACCCTTGTCATACTTCTTATTATCGGAACAAAAAGATACAAAGTAATCTATTGGCAAGCAACTTGGGGGTTGTTGTCAAAAAAGGGCTGAACCATTCCTATTTTGTTGCCGTTAATGATATTATATCTACAGCGCCCGTAGCTGCTGCCAAAGTGAGTTTTTATAATTATCAACAACAATTGATGGGAAGCAAAACAACGGATGAGGTTGGTATTGCAATTTTTGATGCAGCGTACCCCGCCTTTTTTGCCGTTATAGAAGCGTTTAAACAAAAAACCTACGTGAAACTCAATGACGGAAACTCGTTATCTGTGAGTAAATTTGATGTAGCTGGAGTAAAACTGCAAAAAGGTATCAAAGGGTATCTTTATGGAGAACGTGGCGTATGGCGACCCGGAGACACCTTATTCTTGTCATTTATGCTCAATGATAATGCAAATAAGCTTCCCGAAAAGCATCCAATAAAATTTGAATTAAAAGACCCTTATGGCAAAGTTGTACGGCAACAAATAAGCTCCAAAAATGCGAACAATCTTTATCGTTTTACTACGGTTACTGATCCAGAAGCTCCTACAGGAAATTGGCAAGCAAAAGTGCATGTAGGTGGGGCTAGCTTTGCAAAAAACGTCAGGATAGAAACCATTAAGCCAAATCGACTCAAAATCAAAACTACTTTTGATACCGAGGTTCTTGAATCAGGAAAACCCATCTCCGGAAACCTAGAAGTACTATGGTTACATGGAGCGATTGCCAAAAACCTAAAAACAGATATGAGCGCCAGAATGAGTGCAATGTCAACAACATTCAAAAGTTTTCCAGGATATACTTTTGATGATCCTGCGCGTAGATTTAATATGGATACCCAACAAGTGTATCAAGGAACATTAAATACAGAAGGAAAAACACAGTTTAGTTTCAATCCAAAATTAGAAAAACAGGCTGCAGGAATGCTCAAAGCTTCTTTTATGACCAAGGTTTATGAAAATGGTGGGGACTTCAGCACGGATGTTATTTCCAAAACGTATTCACCCTATAAAACCTATGTTGGGGTATTGACTCCTAAAGGAGACAAGGCTCGCGGTATGTTATTGACAGATACGAAGCATCGTTTTGAGGTAGCTACGGTTGATGAACAAGGATATCCAAAATCTGTTAAGAATTTAAAAGTCACTATATACAAAGTCAATTGGCGTTGGTGGTGGGATACAACAGAAGATAATTTGTCCTCGTATAATGGAGGGTCATATAACAGTGCTGTTTTTAGTAAAACAATAGCCACAAATGCCAAAGGCCTCGCAGCATTTCAATTTGAACTCAAATACCCAGAATGGGGACGCTATTTGGTACGTATTGAAGATCCAAAAGGAGGACATGCTACCGGTAAGGCAATTTATATCGATTGGCCTGGATGGGCAGGCAAGTCCAAGAAGAACGACCCTTCTGCAGCAACCATGCTCCATTTTTCCACAGACAAGAAAACGTATAATGTGGGAGAAACAGCAACAGTTACATTCCCATCCAGTGCACAAGGCAGAGCTTTGTTAACTATAGAGAACGGAACAGAGGTCTTAACATCGCAATGGATTACTCCACAAGAGGGAGAAACTAAGGTGACGATTCCTATTGAGGCAGAATTTACACCCAATGTGTATATCCATATTTCCCTATTGCAACCGCATAGTAATACAGCCAACGATTTGCCTATCCGTCTATACGGAGTAACACCAATTACTGTAGAGAATCCTGCAACTCGTATTAGTCCACAATTAGTTATGCCAAATGTTTTGGCGCCAGAGAGTACCGTAAAAGTCAAGGTGACCGAAACCAATGGTAAGCCTATGACATACACACTTGCAATGGTTGATGAGGGATTGTTAGATTTAACTCGTTTCAAAACACCAGACCCATGGAGTACTTTCTATGCACGAGAAGCATTAGGTGTCAAAACTTGGGATATTTATGATGATGTCCTAGGAGCTTATGGGGGTACGATTAATCAGATTTTTGCCATTGGTGGAGATCAGGAAGCAGGCGGAAGTAAAGCAAAAAAAGCGAATCGTTTCAAGCCGATGGTCATCTACTTGGGGCCTTTTGAATTAGAGGCTGGAAAAACCGCTACGCATACGGTTACAATTCCAAAATATGTAGGATCTGTTCGTACGATGGTCGTTGCCTCTGATGTGAGTACGGGTGCATACGGTCTAGCCGAAAAAACGACTCCAGTACGCAAACCATTGATGGTGTTGTCTTCTGTACCAAGAAAAATGACACCTGGTGAAAAGGTGACGATTCCAGTTACCATTTTTGCTATGGAAAATAAGATTAAAAACGTGACTGTTGCGTTGAAACCTCATAAAAGCATCAAAATTTTGGGAGAAACCTCCAAAAAAATAAACTTTTCGCAGCCAGATGAACAAATCGTATATTTTGAGGTAGAGGTTCTCGATACGACGGAGATTGGAGCCATAGATGTCACAGCAAGAGGTCATGGAGAAAAAGCATCTTATCAAACACCAATAGCAATAACCAATCCAAATCCAGTTACTACCGAGCTACAAGCAATAGTGTTGGAGCCGAACAGTGAGCAAGAAATCAATTTTGCTAGCTTTGGTGTCAAAGGATCTAATACCGCAGTATTAGAATTTTCCTCCTTGCCTCCAATGAATTTTACGGGAAGGTTGCAATACCTCATCCAATACCCACATGGTTGTGTAGAACAAACGACATCAAGTGCGTTTCCACAATTGCATTTGGCAATGCTATTTGATGTATCAGTACAGGAACAGCAAAAAATTACTCAAAATATCAAAGCTGCTATCCAACGATTAGCTAGTTTTATGTTGCCCAATGGAGGGTTGGGGTATTGGCCTGGTAATAACAATGCAGATGATTGGGGTACTTCGTATGCGGGACATTTTCTTTTGGAAGCCGAAAAGAAAGGATACGTACTACCTATTAGTTTCAAAACTAACTGGGTGCGCTATCAGCAGCAACAATCTAGAGAATGGCGTAGTACAGCGCATAATCATCTTACGCAAGCATATCGCTTATACACACTTGCCCTCTCGGGAAATGCAGATTTATCTTCAATGAACAGATTACGCAGTGTTAGAGACCTGAATAATGAGGCAAAATGGCGATTAGCGGCAGCGTATGCTCTGGTAGGGCAACAAGATGCTGCCAAAAAGTTACAACAAGATGCAAATCTTGATTTTAGACCCTATAAAGGGAATTATCATAGTTATGGATCTGTAGACCGTAATCGCGCAATGGCATTAGAAACCTTAGTTCTTCTAGAAAAAAAATCAAAAGCTAATGAAGTAGCAAGTCAGCTTGCAAAAGCGTTGACCTCTAGACGATGGATGAGTACACAAACTACTGCTTATAGTTTATTGTCTATGGCAAAATATGCAGAACTTATTGGAGGCAAAGGGGTACAAGCTAGTTTTAATATGAATCAAAGCGGTTCTGTAAAGGTTAATACAACAAAAGCAATCACCAAACATGCGATTTCAAAAATTAATAATAACAATACGGTAACACTCAAAAACACCAAAGATAATACCATTTTTGTGCAGTTGATGACACAAGGGATTTTGCCTGTTGGACAAGAAAAAATTGCGCAACGAGGGCTGAAAGTAATTGTGGATTATAAAAACAGAGACGGAAAAATACTTAATATCACTCAGCTAGTACAAGGCACTGATTTTGTGGCAGAGGTCACAGTAACCAATACCAAGGGAGTTCTACTAAAAGATGTAGCTCTTTCTGAGATTTTGCCTTCTGGCTGGGAAGTAGTTAATACCCGTTTTACTGATTTTGGCTCTTTTAAGGCTAATGCAGCTACGCATACAGATATTCGTGATGACCGTGTGAATTTTTATTTTGATCTAAAAGAACGAGAAAGTAAGAGTTTTACTATTTTATTGAGTGCCTCCTATTTGGGTAGGTACTACCTCCCCGGGATACAAGCAGAAGCGATGTATGATAATGATTATTTTGTGAGAACTAGAGGACGTTGGGTTGAGGTAGTGAAGTGAAAAAATTATTCGTTTTATCAACCTTCTCTCGTCAAATCATGACGCAAAACCGTAATGGTGTTTTTGTTTTCTTGTGAACCTAGAAGCTCTTATACCAGTTAAAATGTAATTGTCAGCTCAAATAATTTGAACTATTTTTCGCTAATTTGAGCTATAAAATTCAAGTATAGCCTTAGTTACGATTTAATTTTTTAGCGAAAAAATAGTAGAAAAAGAACCGAATTAGTAGCCTGTAATTATTTTTTAAAAGGTATTAGATATAATACCATTTATCCTTTTGATTTACTGAGATAAAATTTTCTTTTTTCGCCTCAGCTTCAACATAAAAATAAACCATAACTACGGCTATGCTTAATGTTTCTGCTGAAGCTGAAACAAAAAAATCTTAATTTTTCTTTCCGGCAAATTCAAACAACAAATGGTATAATTGACCAAATAATCAAATGTGTATCACATCTTCAGATAAAAATCCTGAGTCAAACTGCTATATGCGTCAGTGTATTCGTGACGTGCGACTTCAATAACTAACTCATCTATGTCCGGAGAAACTTGGTCAAAACTAAATAGGAGTAAACTACGTTTGATCTCTGATGTAGGAGTGCCTTTGACCCGAGTGATTTTTTTAGGAAACAAACGAACAGCTTCAGCGATTTTTACGAGTTTTTCTTCTTCAGAAAAAGGAATGATTATAGCAAAATGACCCTTGTCAGAAAGTAATTTTGCAGCGCCATATAGCAAATGCTCAAAAGGGAGCGCGTCTTCAAAACGTGCAAGATCCCTTTGTATATTATCACTTTTGTTCGTTGAGGTATAAAAAGGAGGATTGCTTATAATGAGATCGTAAGCTGTATCATCCATTTCTTCAAAAAATTCTTGAAATGAAGCATGATAACAAAATAAACGATCACCCCAAGGGGCATTTTCAAAATTCTCTACGGCTTGCTCATAAGCAGCTTCGTCTATTTCTAGCGCATCTACAGTTTCGGCATCACTACGCTGTGCGAGCATGAGTGCAATAACGCCTGTTCCTGTTCCTACATCCAAAATACTGTGAGGATCATGCGCCAAGGAGGCCCAAGCGCCCAATAAAACGCCGTCTGTTCCGATTTTCATCGCACAACGATCTTGATTGATAGAGAATTGTTTGAAAGAGAAATTTTTTCTACTATGAGGTCGTGAACCTGTATTTTCAGTAGTGTCCATAAAAATAAGTATAGCAAAATTTTTTTCCTTTCATTAAGAATTGAGAAAGGGATCAGGATGGATTTAGGTACAGTTCAATTAATCCTTCTGGAGTAGTTACATAAATAGTTTTGGTATCACGATCTAATTTAATGATAAACTCATCATTCATAGGGATCAGAATTTCGGTACCATTGTTGTCTACCTCAAACAGGGATTGAGCAGTTGTATCGTTCACACCTTTAATAATACCAACCTCTCCAAAATTTGTGTCAATCATTGTAAAACCAATTATTTCATGAAAATAAAATTGATTGCCTTCTAGATCTGGTAGTAATGATAATGGCAGATACAATTTTGTTTTCATTAGATCATCAGCATCTTCTTCGGTATCGATATCTTCAAATTTTACACGGAGTAGATCACTTTTGTGAAGTTTGGAACGTTCCAAAAAAAATGGAACCAGATTGTTGTTATAATCAACAAATACTGATTCCATTCCTACAAAGCTTTCAGGATCATCGGTATCCAATTTAATGAGTACCTCCCCCTTAAAACTAAATTTGCTAACGACCTTTCCCAAATAGAAACATTCTTCTTTTGTCATCGTCGTAAACTATTAGCTATTCTTCTTTTTTTGCCTCTTCTGCTTCAGGAGCAGCAGTTTCTTCAGCTACTGGTTCTGGAGCATTTGCAGCTTCCTCTTCTGCTTTAGCAGCAGCTTCTGCTTCGTTTGCATCAGCAATACGCTTGTCATTAACTGCTTTTTCGGCAGCTAGTGCTTTTGCTTTAGCATCCGCTTGAGCTTTTGATAGACCTTCTTTTTTATTGTCAATTTTAGCTTCTTTTTCTGCTACCCAAGCTTGGAATTTTTCTTCAGCTTGCTCTTCAGTCAAAGCGCCTTTAGCAACGCCACCAAGAAGGTGTTTTTTAATTAACACTCCTTTGTACGACAAAATGTTTTTTGCAGTAGGTGTTGGTTGCGCACCATTTTGTAACCACTTTACAGCACCATCAACATCAAGGTCGATAGTTGCAGGGTTAGTGTTTGGGTTGTAGGTACCTAATTTCTCAAGATACTTACCATCTCTTTTTGAACGGGCATCTGCCGCTACGATCCAGTAAAAAGGCTTTCCTTTTTTACCGTGTCTCTGTAATCTTACTTTAACAGGCATACAAATATGTATTTTTTGAGGTACTCGACCTCGATTATAATTAGGGCGCAAAGATACGTTGTTTTTTATTATTTAATTCGCTTTATAAATAAAATTTAAACTACTACATTTGAGCAAATTAACTTAAATTCAAAAGTATATATGTTTAAAAAGCTATGTTTCATTGTTTTAGGAGCAGTTTTTGTCAGTTCTTGTGGTTCTGATGATGATGGCAATTCAGGTGGCGCAGAAGATTGTAGTTTGGTTATCAAGGATCAGAATGCCCAAGGGAAATTTGAGGGTGTTGATTTCTTTATTCAAGGAGGAAGTGTGAGATTAATTTCGGAAAAACCTTTGTTTACCTTATTTCTTCAAGAATTAAAAGGTGATGTTTGCGATTCTCAAGATGATACCCAAAGAATTCTATTTGGTTCTAATATCCAATTAAAAGAAGGGGTCTACCCTTTGGATAATTTGACAACGGTAAGTTTTCAGAGCGCTACTACGACAGGTTTGGCTACTTGTGGTAAAATTGAAATTTTAGAAGTTACGGATGCCTTCATAAAACTGAAGTTAGTTGCCCAAGCGGATGCTACTAATTTTATTAACGGAAATTTTGGTGTAATACGTTGTAAGAATTAACGGTATTACCATTTGTTACTGAACAAAAAAGCTACTCTATGGTAACTTTTTTGTTCAGTAATTGATAAATATAATGGAGAGCGTAATACCAGTTAAAATGTAATTGTAAGACAAGATACTAGAAAAAGAAGCTAATTGTTAGCCTGTAATTATTTTTCAAATGGTAGAATACAAATTCTTCATTTTAATTACCCATGGATAGTTTCTGATTTGCCGTAATTCTTTATTACTTGCCCTTCGAACTCTATTAGTTCTTTCCAGCGTTTGTCTACATCAACCCCTACGCCGTATTTTTTGGCAAATTTGATAAAAGCCGTATAGTGTCCAGCCTCACTAATCATAAGTTCATGATAGAATTTGGCCAATTCCTTATCGTTTATTTTTTCAGAAAGTAGTTTGAAACGTTCGCAGCTTCGTGCCTCAATCATGGCAGAAAATAAGAGTCGATCCACTAGACGTTGTATTCTACTGCCTCCTTTAATCATGAATTTAAATAACTCATTGACGTAGCTATCTTTGCGCTCTCTTCCTAGTTGGAATCCCCGAGCCTTGATAATATCATGTACCATCTGAAAGTGCTCTAATTCCTCGCGTGCAATTACCAATAATTCGGTTACCAAGTCCTCGTGTTCAGAGTTAAGAGTGATAAGCGAAATCGCATTCGAAGCTGCTTTTTGCTCGCACCAAGCATGATCCGTAAGGATTTCTTCGATATTGGACTCTACAATATTGACCCATCGGGGATCTGTTTCTAGTTTTAGACCAAGCATAGGATATAATTTTAATGCAAAGATACGGAATTCGACGTTTTTTACTGGTTAGATGATTCAGAGTATTATTTCAAAGAAGCAGACATCGGCACCGATGTAGTGTGCTGGTAATCCATCGGGATCTTTTAATTTATGAATGCCCAAAAAATGAAAACCACATTTTTTGTAATATGCTATAAGCTGATCGTTTTTGCCACAGGTATCCATACGGATATATTTTTTGTTGTGTTGTTTTGCAAACTGAATGGCCCATTTTACTATTTCTGTTACAAAATGCTGCCCTCTAAATTCTGGGTTCGTGGCAATTCTGTGGATGTATATAGCTGGGTCTCGATTTTTTTGTTCCCAAATTTGTGGATCTGTAAATGTTGTGGACCAAACACATCCAATTTGACCATTTATAGTTAATTTCCATTGCCGATTTTCTTGGATTTCTAGCGCTACGAGATCTCGTTTGAAGATAGGCCACTGATTACTTGGGAATTTTATCCTTTGATAATCCGTAGCTAACTTATAGAGTTGTAATATGGTATCAATATCTTTGACTTCACTATTGCAAATTTTCATAGTCTTGGTGCTTCTAAGTGTGTTTTTGTCTCTAGAACAAGCTTTACTTAATATCTTTTAACATCAATTGCAAAGATGTCTTTCCGTTCCATTGATTTTCGTTTAATGAATATACAGCTTGTAGGGATTGTCCGGAAGTTACGAGGTCGCATCTGTTACCTAAGTTAAAACCAATAGCATCTATGCCTGGTTTTTGGTCATTTTGTAAAAATTTGCATTTGAGGTGTTTATCCTCGGAACCTACACATTTTCCGTAACCCGAGTCCGTTAGGTTTTTGCTCAAAAAGACTGGAGACATATTACAGGGTCCAAATGGGGCAAACTGCTTTAGAATTCTAAAAAATTTGGGAGTAATAGCTTCAAAATCCAATTCTGTATCAATTTTCAACTCTGGAGTCAATAGTTGTTTGTCAATGGTGTTGGTAACTACCTCTTCAAATTTGTTTTTAAAAGCTTCATATTCTTCTTCTAATAATGTAAGACCTGCGGCATATTTGTGTCCGCCAAATTGTTCAATGTGTTCCGTACATGCTTCTAGAGCGTTATACACATCAAAACCTTTTACAGAGCGCGCCGAAGCAGCTAATTTGTCCCCACTTTTGGTAAATACTAGGGTGGGACGGTAATATGTTTCTGTTAATCTCGAGGCTACAATGCCAATTACCCCTTTGTGCCATTTTTCGTCATATACCACGGTGGTTAGGCGCTCTTCTTCATTGTTAGTTTGTATTTGAGTTAGAGCTTCACTAGTAATTGTTTTGTCTGTTTCTTTGCGGTTACTGTTATGCGTTTCGATACTCGTTGCAAATTGTTGAGCGGTTTCTTTGTCCATTTCGGTAAGTAATTCTACCGCATGGATCCCATGTTTCATTCTGCCAGCTGCATTGATACGAGGAGCAATAATAAAAACTACATCGGTAATGGTCAAAGTTTCTTTTTGGACGTGTTCCAAAATTGCTTTGAACCCTGTTCTGGGCTTTGTATTAATTACGTGTAATCCGTGATAAGCCAAAATTCTATTTTCACCAGTTATGGGAACAATATCTGCGCCAATTGCCGTAGCTACTAAATCCAAGTACGGAACCAAGTTAGCTATTGATTCTCCTGGTTTTGTTTCCAAGGCTTGTAGGAGTTTGAACCCTACGCCACAACCACATAATTCTTTGTAAGGGTAGTTGCAGTCTGCTCTTTTGGGGTCTAATACTGCTGACGCTTCTGGTATTGTGACTCCGGGTCTATGGTGATCACAAATGATAAAATCAATTCCTTTTTGGGTTGCATAAGCCACTTTTTCGATGGCTTTGATGCCACAATCCAAGGCAATGATCAAGGTGATATTCTTGTCATGAGCCACATCGATACCTTTGTACGAAATGCCATAACCTTCGTCATAGCGATCGGGTATATAGGTTGTTACTTTTTGGTATTTGGTTTTTAGATAAGAAGATACTAATGCTACCGAGGTAGTGCCGTCTACATCATAATCCCCATATACCATTATATGTTCTCCATTCTTCATTGCTTTTTGTATTCTAGCGACTGCTTTGTCCATGTCTTGCATCAAGTAAGGATCATGCAAATCTGCCAGATTAGGTCGAAAGAACTTTTTGGCCTGATCGTAGGTTTCTATGCCGCGTTGTACTAGCAATTTGGCAATTATTTTGTCTACTTGTAGAGCTGCAGATAGCTGCTGTACTTTTTCTTGGGGGGGTGTGGGTTGTAGCGTCCAGCGCATTTTTAAGCTTTAGTATTATTAGATGTTATGTTGTAGTTGAGTGTGTTATTTAATAGAGCTCTAAGACAATATTCGTTCAGTGTGTATGATATTAGTACGTGTTGTTCTGAAAAAGTTACAGTGCGGTATGGTATTGTTTTTTTTGGTTTTAATTCAATTTGTAGTACACAGATTCTGCCTCTAGAGCATCTAGTAATTCTGGTGAGATATTGACTTTTTGTTTTCTGCTAGGCATATGGAGTTTGAGCTGTTCTGCCATTTCATACACGACAAAATTCAAGGTATGATTTCCGGCATTACTAGAGATTAACTCATGTAAGCGTTCGATTCTGGAATCTTTGAGTTCGTTAATGTCTAATTGTATGGTTAACTTCTTGGCATAACTCTCTAGCACATCATGGAGTAATTGGAAACTGTTGAATTGTATTCTAGGCTCCCCCTTTTTTCCAGTGTCTTTGTTTACCCATCCCTCTCGGATAAGCGCTTTGCCGTAGACAAAAGTATTAACGACCAAAAAAGGACGATGTCGTAGGTATTCCTCGCCAAAAACACGGAATTCATGTGCTGTATTGTAGTCTTCTATAATAAAAGTAGCCCATCCCTTACCATTTTTGGAAGTACGATGTTCTACTCCAGTAATAACTCCACCAAAAGAGAGTTCGCGATTCACATTTTTTTCTAGATCCGAAAAATCGACTAGTGTACCATTACAAAAATATTTCATTTCGTACTTAAAATCATCTAATGGATGCCCAGAGATGTAAATACCGACCACCTCTTTTTCTCGTGCTAACTTTTCCATCGTTCCCCACTCTTCGCATGGTGGGACGACGGGTTCTGCAATTTGTACTTCACTGGCCTCGCCAAAAAGACTTACTTGAGACGAATTGGCATTTTCTTGGAATTTGGAACCATATTTCATGGCTTTTTCCATGAACGTGATATTATCTCCATCATGATGAAAATACTGCGCTCGATGGGTCTCTCCAAAAGAGTCAAAACCACCAGCGTTTGCTAAGCTTTCGAATGCTTTTTTATTAGCAGCACGTAGATCAATTCTTTTTGCTAGGTCAAAAATAGATTTGTAGGGCCCATCATCTTTTCGATTTTCTACAATAGTTGCTACAGCACCTGTACCCACACCTTTGATAGCCCCCATGCCAAATCGGACAGCACCTTGGTTATTTACAGAGAATTTGCGATAGGATTCATTGACATCCGGACCTAGTACGGGTAGTTTCATCCGTTTACACTCTTCCATAAAGAAGGTGATTTGTTTGATGTCATTCATATTATTGGAGAGTACTGCAGCCATATATTCAGCAGGGTAGTGTGCTTTGAGATATGCCGTTTGATACGCAATCCATGCATAACAAGTAGAGTGGGATTTGTTAAAAGCGTAGGCAGCAAAGGCCTCCCAATCTTTCCATATTTTTTCGAGTTTTTCGGGGTCATGTCCTTTGGCAGATGCTTGATCGATAAATTTTGGTTTCATCTTGTCCAGTACTGCTTTTTGTTTTTTACCCATAGCTTTTCGCAAAACATCAGCTTCACCCTTGGTAAAATCAGCTAGTTTCTGGGACAGTAGCATCACTTGCTCTTGGTAGACGGTAATCCCATACGTTTCTTTTAGATACTCTTCGCAGGCATCAAGGTCATAGATAATTTCTTCTGTACCGTGTTTTCTGTTAATAAAACTAGGAATGTACTCTAATGGTCCCGGACGATACAGAGCATTCATTGCAATAAGATCGGCAAAAACAGTAGGTTTTAGTTCCTTCATATATTTTTGCATTCCAGGAGATTCATATTGGAATATACCTACTGTTTCTCCACGTTGGAAAAGTTCATAGGTAGGGACGTCATCCAAAGGAAAATTTTCTGGATCAAGATCGATATTGTGTTTTGCTTTGACAATTTTTACCGTATCCTTGATCAACGTGAGCGTTTTGAGCCCCAAGAAATCCATTTTTAGCAAGCCAGCATCCTCTACCACGGAGTTGTCAAACTGTGTGCAATACATATCCGAATCTTTGGCCAGTGCTACAGGAACGAACTTGGTGATGTCATCTGGTGTGATAATGACACCACATGCATGAATCCCAGTATTACGAACAGAACCCTCTAGAATTCTTGCCTGATTGAGTGTTTCTGCTTCGAGGTCAGTACCGTCTGCAATGTTGAGTAATTCGTTAACTTTTTCTAACTCATCACTTCTAAACTTCTTTTTAAGTGTAGCTTCATCAACACCAAAAATTTTGCCGAGTTTGGACATGTTGGGGATGAGTTTGGAAATACGATCCGCATCTCCCAAGGGTAAATCTAACACTCTCGCAGTATCACGAATCGAAGATTTTGCAGCCATCGTACCATAGGTAATAATTTGGGCTACCTGATTGGCGCCATATTTCTCGATGACATAGTCCATAACACGTCCACGTCCCTCATCATCAAAATCAATATCAATATCAGGCATGCTTACACGATCCGGGTTGAGAAATCGCTCAAAAAGCAAGTCATATTTAATTGGATCCAGATTTGTAATCCACAGACAATAAGCGACAGCAGATCCAGCTGCAGATCCACGTCCAGGACCTACAGAGACATCCATGTCACGTGCTGCTGCAATAAAATCCTGTACAATCAAGAAATATCCCGGATAACCAGTTTTTTCTATAACCTGCAATTCAAAATCAAGCCGTTCCTGTATCTCAGGTGTGATTTCTTTGTACCGTTTTTTAGCGCCCTCGTAGGTGAGATGCCTCAGGTATTTATTTTCTCCACGTTTACCACCATCGACCAAATCTTCTGGTACCTGTAATTCTTCAGGGATTTCGAAAGCAGGTAAGAGTACATCTCTTGCCAAAACAAAAGGTTCTACCTTATCCAAAATTTCTTGAATATTCAGAATAGCTTCTGGCAGGTCCTTGAACAAGGATTTCATCTCATCAGAAGACTTGAAGTAATACTCCTGATTAGGTAGGCCATATCGATAACCTCGACCTCTGCCAATGGGTGTTGCCTGTTTTTCGCCATCTTTGACACACAGCAATATATCATGCGCATTGGCATCCTTTTGTTCACCGTAGTAGGTATTGTTGGTAGCAACTATTTTGACATTATGTTTTTGTGCTAATTGAATCAATACTGGGTTTACTCGGTTTTCATCTTCTTGGCCATGACGCATAAGTTCGATGTATAAATCATCACCAAACTCTTCTTTCCACCATAAAAGGGCTTCTTCGGCTTGTTTTTCGCCAATATTTAGGACTTTACTAGGAACCTCTCCATAGAGATTACCTGTTAATACAATGACATCTTCTTTGTATTTTTTGATGATCTCTTTATCAATTCGTGGTAAGTAATAGAAACCATCTACATATCCTGTTGAGGACATTTTTGCAAGATTATGATATCCATTTTTGTTTTTTGCCAAAAGCACAATCTGGTATCCATTGTCTTTGCGGGATTTGTCCTTGTGATTCTCACAGACAAAAAACTCACATCCTACGATAGGTTTTATTTCGACTCCATCCGAGACTTCGCCATTTGCTTCTGCTTCTGCTTTTGCAGCTTTTACTGCCTTGTTATGATTTGTTACTGCTGTCACAAAGTGAAAAGCTCCCATCATGTTTGCATGATCGGTCATTGCCACGGCTGGCATCTTATTTTTGGCAGCTAACTTGACCAAATCTTGGACACTAGCAGTAGATTGCAAAACCGAAAACTGCGAGTGGTTGTGTAGGTGTACATAAGTAGCTGCATCTAGAGCTGCCGTATTTTTTTGAAGCTCTTCTTGCGAAATCTCAGTAGAAGATTCTTTCTTTGCAAGTTGTTTACGGATGGTATCCGATGCTTTCTTAAGGTTTATATGCTTAAGTCCGATAAGTTGTATCGGCTCTGGATTTGCTTCTTTGAAATTCTCGAAATAATCGGGTTGAGCATCGAGTTGTTCGATGGTATATTGTTGTTTACGAACAAGTTCAAAAAAACAGCGTGTAGTTGCTTCTACATCCGCTGTTGCATTATGTGCCTCTCCAAAAGGTACGTTAAATAGAAATTCGTGTAATTCTGTTAATGTTGGTAGTTTAAACTTTCCTCCACGTCCTCCGGGAATCTGGCATAAGGCCGCAGTCTGTTCTGTACAAGTATCCAGTACAGGAAGTTCTAGGAGTTGATTTGCAACATCTAGACGGTGGAACTCTGCGCCCATTATATTCACATCAAACCCTAGGTTCTGTCCAACAATAAATTTGGTTTTGGATAGCGCTACATTGAATTTTTCTAGCATCGCTGCAAGAGTAATTCCTTGCTGTGCTGCTAGTTCGGTAGATATTCCATGAATCTTCTCTGCATCATAAGGAATATTAAAACCATCTGGTTGAATCAAATAATCTTCATGCTGGATGCAGTTCCCCATCTCATCATGCAATTGCCATGCAATCTGGATACATCTAGGCCAGTTATCACTATCCGTAATAGGAGCATCCCAACGTTTAGGGAGTCCAGTGGTTTCAGTATCAAAAATTAAGTACATGTTCTCGTGGGTGTTTGTTATTTAAGGTCAAAAAATGGAGAAGATAAAACAGCCAAGACATTCCTGTCTTGTGTAAAACAGGGATTATATAGACGCATATTTTGCTGTTTGCAACTCCATCAAAAAGCAAAAAATTACAGAGTGGAAATTTAAGAAATATTGAGCTTTTTTTTACAGAAATGGATGTTGTTTTATTAACTAATACCATTTAAAAAATAATTACCGGCTAATAATTCGGTTCTCTTTCTACTATTTTTTTCACTGCAAAATTAAACCGTAGCCACGGCTACGGTTTAATTTTATCTTCCGAACTAGTAAAAAACAGTTCGAATTATTTTGGACTACAATTCTATTTTTAACTGGTATACCCAACTTTGGGTTTTTTATGCTACTGCTAATGCTAGGTTTTTCAATATTCTGGATTTAGACACCAAAGCCGTCCAATGTCTTCTCAGTATTTCTGTTATTTCGGCTGGAGTCGAAATATCGTTTATCACTTCTTGGTAGGCCTCAAAACTAATTTTTGTGTAGTATTCCAGCTCTTCATAAAATTGCTCTACAGAACTGAGTCCTCCTGCCAAAAACTTGAAGTCACTCCAGATCACATGTGCACTAACATCGTTGGATATGTATTCTTCTGGTACGCCTTTGTAAAGTAGGATTGCAGTAGCTAGCTCGTCTCTAAAGTCATTTCGCTGCATGGCGTTATCGTAACATACTCTTTTGAGCTCTGGGTCGTACATGTTTTGTGCTACACCTCTGAAGCGGTTTTCGGCACGTATGTTTAAATTATATAAATCGTTTAAGTTTTTTAAAATTTTATCTTTTCTTTCCATCTTTTTTTACAAAATTAATTCAATATCTAAAAGTTTTCACTCGTTCTAAGGGGCTATTACATTTTAGAACACTACGGGATGAAAGTTGTTAACGGTGTGTAGCGCTTCTTTAATTTTGGTATGCTGTGCTAGGAGTATATCTTTGGTACTACTCGTTAGTTCATTACTGGACAATATACGAGCGTATTCCTCTATTGCGGCTTGTTCTCCTCTTGCTACTTCTTCTAGCAGCACCTCTTCATTTTTGTTGGTAAAAAGAGTTTTGAAATCCATCCACCCTCGATGTATTTCTCCTTTGATACTGGTTTGTTTTTCAGGAGTTTCATCATAATTTTTGATATGATTTCTTAATTCTTGAACAAAATGATGTCGCTCTACGCTTCTTGCTTTGAAGAAGCTCTTCAGCGTTTCATTTTCTGTGTTCTCATGCGCTTTTTCATACCCTTTTTGGGCATCTAAGTTTTTCTGCAATAATTCATTTAATTTCTTTGCTATTTTTTCTGTATACTTCATACTCTCTATTTCATTTAAATTAGCAATACTATTTTTACTCAAAAAGATGCGTATTGTTTAACATCTTTCTTAAAATACTACACAAAACTGCTTTTGTCAAGTGTTTTAACATGTTTTAGCATTTTTTTTAAAGCGTTTAACAACTATAACACACAAAAAACCGCTATTTCTATATCAGAATAGCAGTTTTTTGAGCATTGTAACAATTAGAATAAGTATAATTGTGTAAATATGTAAGTTGTGTTGTTGAGGTATAATTGTAGACTAAAGTAATTTGCATTATTTTTCGCTAGTTTGGATTATGAAATCTGGTTAAGATTTAGTTTTCTAAGGAAAGTATAACCAAAAGAAGCGAATTATTAGCGAGTATTTTTTTTTTGATAGTATTATTCGATTACTAGTTTACTGTGAACTTCGTTACTGCATTGATATTGGTGCCAATTATTTTGACTAGATAGACTCCACGGGCCAATTGTTTTAACTCAAAACGCTCTTTTCCATTAGCGATACGTTGTTCTGTATAAACTAACTTACCTGAAATAGAATAGACTCCTAATTGCAAAGAATCATTTGCTTTGGCAGGTACCATTATGGTCGTATTTCCATTATTTGGATTAGGGTATACGTCTATCGTAGTAATTTGATCTGTTTGTGATAGTAAATCTTGGTTGTCCAGTGTCTTTCTACCCAAATTCAAATCACCCAAAGCGGCAAAAGTATCTGCTATATAAGCCTTCCAGTTACCAGGATTGTATGTTGTACTACCTGTGGTAATTGTTGCCACCCGAATCAGGGTTCTGTCCTTCGCAAAATTATTACTCCCTCCATTGAAGCGGCCAACGATATCTACCAATTGACCATTTTTGAACAATCCAATGGGATCATTGCCATTAAAAGTTATAATGGAGTTTCCGGTCAGTACATTAGCACGGGAGCTTAGGTCAGAAGTAGCATTGCTATTACCGATAACATATACGTCTCCATTCCCCAAACTACCACTCAAATAAAAATCACTAGACCAATTGCCGCTACCATTGGTTTGTTTACGAATCGAATAGCTTGACATTGTAATAGTTCTACCGGTTTGGTTGGCAATCTCAATAGCTTTGTTGTTCGAAGTTCCTTCTACATATTCTGATATAAATAAAGTATTGGTTGTAGGTACTGGAGTAGGGGTTGGTGTAGGTGTTGGAGTGCTTGTAAACCCCCAGGCAAGTCCCACCAAAGAAGGTTGGTCAATGTATGGATTACGATTGCCTTGTACTTGCTCAATTGCATTGTTACGAGTATACTCTATTGCGTCTACAGGGTCGTCCAAATGCCATTGGTACAGAGTGTTGATATTGCCAAGGCTATTAATACTCCCCGCCTTATTTGGATACATGGTATAGAAATAAAATATGGCACGTGCAGTGTTTCCTTTTTGTATTTCGCGCGGTTCAAATACGGCCCCATCGGATTCACTATAAGCATTTATATTCGTTCTAGGAATGGTACTTTGTTCATTGGTGAGATACATCCATTTTTGTGTGCGTGAATCGGAGATTTCTGCAAATTTGTGATTAGATCGTACGCTGTTCCAGTTTACGTGGGTCGGGAATAAGTGATGAATATCCGATCGCATGGGCTCTGCTTTATCAAAGAAACTTTGTGGTACTGTATGTTCTGCATTAATAGGCATTGGATTAGTTCCTGTACCACCAAATTGCCAACTTTTTTGGTAACCAGAATAGACACCTGTTATACTATTGCTCTTATTGTCAATAAAATTATACATCTGTCTTCTAGCTTCAGAATAGCCTAAGGCTGCATGTTTACCGTCGTAATAATTCTGTTTCAGCCAAGTACGTAGATTCGTGCCATTAAGTCCAGAAGGTGGGGATTGTGCTATTGCCGAAAAAGCACAAAAAATTGCGATAACAAAGCGGAATAATACATTTTTCATAACAAGAAAGTGTTTTAGTGTTTACGTGTTCACTAAACTACCATATTCCATATTACAGAATATTAATACCATGTTAAACTATTGTCAATAGACTTTTCCAGAAGTTTCAGAAATTGCCTTATGACCATATCGTATATTTTTTTGCAAGTGTGTGATTTTATTGGAGCATATTCCAAGACATTGTTATGGAGAGTATAAATGTATGTCTGACAGTGTTTTGAACTAGAAATGATAAAAAGCATCTTTGAGGTGTTCTATTTTGGTTCCTGCTTTGTTCTGGATAATTGCTACGATATCAAAACGCACCTCTACCTCTAGAGCTTTGCTAGAGACATATTCATTTACTGCCGTAACCAATAATTGAATCTGTTTGGGCTTGACAAAATCTTGAGGATTTCCAAAATCTGGGGTACTTCGGGTTTTGACTTCTACGGCAACAAGTGTATTTTCTATTTGCGCGATGATGTCTACTTCGGCTTTTAGATAGCGGTAATTTTTTTCTAAGATAATATATCCATTCTGTTCCAAGTGACTTACAGCCAATGCTTCTCCTTTTTTTCCTAATTCATTATGCGTTGCCAAAATGTTTTTATGAGATATGATACCATTCAAAAAATAATTAGAGGCTAATAATTCACTTTTTTTCTACTATTTTTTCACTAGAAAATTAGACCATAGCCATGGCTATGCTTAAATTTTGATTGGTATTGTTGTTAGTTGTTTTTTGTTTAAAAAAAATGCTTTCTGTCTAATTACATTTTTTATGCCCAATCTTTTGGGTTTTTTAATACGTCGATTAATTTTTCTTCATCGCTACCAATTTCTGGATGATGATCGTAACGCCATTGTACGTGAGGAGGCAAGCTCATGAGGATACTTTCGATACGACCATTAGTTTTTAACCCAAAGAGTGTTCCTTTGTCATGAACCAAATTGAATTCTACATACCGCCCTCTACGAATTTCCTGCCACTCCCTATTTTTTGCAGTATATTCTAATACTTTTCGACGATCTACAATCGGCGCATAAGCGTCGATGAAGCTATCACCAACCTCAGTTACAAAGTTATACCAATCCTGCATAGAGAGTTCATCGGTTGCTTTGCAGTAATCAAAAAACAATCCCCCTACTCCACGACCTTCTTCTCTATGTGGATTATAGAAATAAGCATCACATTTGGCTTTGTAGTTTGTGTAGAATTCGGGATGATGCATATCACAGGCTTTTTTGCAGGTTTGATGAAAATGTTTGGCATCTTCATCAAACAAATAATAAGGAGTCAAATCCTGGCCGCCTCCAAACCATTGATCAACAATAGCTCCTGATTTGTCATACATTTCAAAATAGCGCCAATTGGCATGTACTGTGGGTACAAAAGGGTTTTTGGGGTGTAAAACGAGGCTCAATCCACAGGCAAAAAAATTACAATCTTTCACGTTGAAATATGCTTGCATTGCAGGAGGAAGTTCTCCATGAACAGCAGAAATATTGACGCCTCCTTTTTCAAAAACAGCACCTTCTTCAATAACTCGAGTACGTCCACCTCCACCTTCTGGACGCTCCCAAAGGTCTTCTTTGAACTTAGCAACACCATCTAGGGTTTCTATTTTGTGGGTAATAGTGTCCTGAAGATTTTGGATATAGGTGTAGAATTTTGTTTTCATTATTTTTTCAGGGATTTGACAGTCTCTACTGATGCAGCGGTAACTGCAATAGGTAAGGTGATAATAAAACCAAGAATTGGGATGAACAGCATCAAAACAAAAGGAATTCCATTGCCCAAAGCAACTCCTCGATGTTGGCGTACAAATTGCACACTATTTTTATAGTCAAAATGACGTTCCATCGTGTAATCCATATTACCAAACCCAGCATAATAGGCCTGTACTATAAAAATAAGTATTGTTGCAAAAATACCAACTATTGGGATAAAGCTCAACATAATTAATGGAATGGTACATAATAATTCTTTGGACAGATTACGTAGATTGATACGAACCCCCCTAGCTAGCTGTTCCTGAAAAGAAGTTTTGCGATGTACATGATTGGTGTTTCCTGTCAAATGCGCTTCGATTTTTTCTGACACGGGACTCATAAAAGGTGCTGATAGGGCCATCACAATATGTTTGTACAAAATCAACCCTAGGGCGACAATGAGCAAACCAGCAACAAATTTACTGACCAGTGCAGCAGCTGTTGCGCCCCATTCCCAGATCCAAGCTTTGTTAATCAGTGCACCCAAACTTCCTGAGAGAAAATACATAGTGGTAATGATCACAATAGCGGTCAGTATACTAATTAATATAGGGATCGAAAAATACTTCCACAAACGAAGTTTAGAAATTAGTCCAAATGCCTTGACATAGGCACCAATACCATGGGTAATATCTTTAATCATAATTTCTTATTTATATGATACTAATGACATCATTATATGCGATATTTGTCTGGTTTATATGATTTTGTTGAGTGAATAATCACAAAAACTTTGTAGCAAAGTCATTTGAGAGTCGATCATTTTGTTTAGCTCCTATATTCTTTGACTGCATCTACGAATGCCTTGGCATTGTCTACTGGGATATTCGGTAAAATCCCGTGTCCTAAGTTAGCGATATAACGATCTTTTCCAAAATCGTCGATCATTAGTTTGACCATTTTTTTGATTTCGCTCGGAGGCGAAAGCAATCGAGACGGATCAAAATTTCCTTGCAAAGTAATCTGTCCACCAGTTAGGTATCGAGCATTTCGTGCAGAGCAGGTCCAATCTATTCCCAAAGCAGCAGCTCCGGATTTGGACATTTCTTGTAGCGCAAACCAACACCCTTTTCCAAAAGCAATAACTTGTGTTTCTTCTTTGAGTGCATCAATGATTTGTTGCATGTACTGCCAAGAGAATTCTTGGTAATCTACCGGAGAAAGCATTCCTCCCCAACTGTCAAACAATTGTACAGCATTGACACCAGCAGCAACTTTAGCTTTGAGATAAGCGATGGTAGTGTCTGTGATTTTTTGTAATAACATGTGAGCAGCAACGGGTTGTGTAAAACAAAACTCTTTTGCTTTGTCAAAATTCTTAGAGCCTTGTCCTTGTACGGCATAACACATTATCGTCCATGGAGATCCAGCAAAACCTATTAATGGTACACGGTTATCCAGTCGTTCCTTGGTCAATTTGATTGCTTCCATGACATAGCCTAGTGTTTCTTCGATATTGGGAACCAGTACTTGATCCACTTGGGCTGGTGTACGGATAGGATCTGGTAGCCAAGGGCCGATACCATCTTTCATTTGTACCTCGATATTCATGGCCTGAGGGATAACTAGGATATCTGAGAATAAAATTGCGGCATCAGGTCCAATGATATCAATCGGCTGTACAGTAATCTCGGCAGCTAATTCTGGTGTTCGGCATCTGGTAAAAAAATCATATTTCTTTTTTAATACCATGAACTCTGGTAAGTAACGTCCTGCTTGGCGCATCATCCAAACAGGTGGGCGATTCACTGTTTCTCCTTTTAGGGCTCGTAAGAATAAATCATTTTTTAACATAACTGTGTTTTTATTTAAAATATTTCACCGCCTGAACGATGACATTTTCAATAGTCGATTTATTCGCTATCGTTATTTGATTTGTATATTTTGCTACTGTATTTGCCGTGGTATTCCCGATACAAAAACAATGTTGCATTTTGATAGAATTGCGACTCATATAACTTTGTACAGCGCTTGGGCTAAAAAAAAGTACTCCATCAAAAGCACGAGCTATATGTGTCGAGTTTTCTATAGTTTTATAGACCGTAAGTTCTTCAAAATGTATGGTATTCTTTTTTAGAATTGAGGGTAATTCTTCTCGTCGTTGCTCACCACAAATAAATAAAAAATCCTTTTCTTTATGATTATTTGCTATTTTATGAGCTAATTCGGTCGCATTGGATCCTTTTTCTACAACGTTTAGTTTTTTTGCTATTAGAGTAGCTTCTGTTTTTTCTCCAACGCAGAAGACTGCTGTATGAATCAAATCTGATACTGGCATCTTTTCGAAAAAAAAGCGAACTGCATTTTGGCTCGTAAAAATTAGGTTTTTAATTTCCTTTGGAGTTTCAAAAGCTACAGCTTTTGTTGTTATAAAGTCATATTCTACAAAGCCCAAACCCGCATTAAGAAGTAATTCTTTTTGCGATAGAGTCAGCATTTTGGTAGAAAGTAGTGTTGGCATTATTTGAGCTCTGCTTTAATTTCCTCCATCAATTCTTTTCCTCCGTTCTCTAATAATTCTTGCGCACACAGGATTCCAAGGTTTTTTGAAGCGGTTAAGTCTATACTTTTTTTGACAGCTATTTTTTGTTTACCATCAAGGCTAAACAGTGCGCCTTCAAAATGTACACTGTTGTTTTTGATGACTGCCAAAGCACCAATTGGAGCTGTACAGCCTCCTTCTAATGTTTTCAAAAAATCACGTTCCAAATGTACAGCATGTGCAGTGGTCTCATGATTTAGTCTAGAGAGTGCTTCTTGACAATAAGGATCATTTTCCATGGCCACGACCAACATCGCTCCCTGAGCTGGAGCAGGAATCATCCAGTCTAACTCTATGGCTTGTTCGGGTTTTAGGTTAATTCTTTCTAGCCCAGCGGCTGCAAAAATAGCACCATCCCACGTACTCTCTTCTAATTTTTGCATTCGTGTGTTAACATTACCCCTCAAGTCTGTGGTTTGATGTGTCGGGTATCGATGTAGCCACTGCGCTTTGCGCCGTAGGCTTCCGGTAGCGATTAAACCTGTTGCGCTTTCCAAAAAATTTAGCCCCTTGTGTACTAATAAATCTTTGGTATTTGCGCGTTCTAGAACTGCGGCCTCTACAATTCCTTTTGGTAGCGCTGTTGGGACATCTTTCATGGAGTGCACGGCAATATCTACGGTCCCTTGTAGCATAGCTATGTCTAGCGTTTTGGTAAAAATTCCAGTAATACCGAGTTCATATAGCGGTTTGTCTAATACCAAATCGCCAGTTGATTTGACGGCTACTAATTCGGTTCTATAACCTATTTCTTCTAACGCTCCTTGTACTTTGTGTGCTTGCCAGAGTGCTAGTTCACTATCACGTGTTCCGATACGAATCGGTCTTGATAATTCCGACATTCCTAAGAGAGCTTGTTTTGAAGTTGAAAAACTTGTTGAATCAATTCGATACTTTCTGCAGTTGCTGTATCATCATCTTTGAGATGATTAGCAAAATGATTGGTTATTTTTTGAACAATCCGATTGCTAAGGATATCTGCGTGTTCTTCGTTGAAATCAGTTAATTTCTTACGTTGTATATTAATTTCTGAAGCTGATAATGTGGACAGCTTATTTTTTAGAGCCTTAATAGTAGGAGCAAATTTGCGTGTTTCTAGCCAATCAACAAATTCTTTTTTGATTTCTTCAATAATTTGTTCTGCTTGCGGTATGTGTGTTTTTCTCCTACTTAATGTATCATCAGTCATCTTGGATAGATGATCTAGGTGTACCAGGGATACTTCTGGTATATCGGTAACATTATCTGATACATTTTTGGGTATGGAAAGATCTAAGATTAACAAGGGTTTTTTTAGATATAATAATTCCTTGGAAATCGTAGGGTTCTGTGCGCCCGTTGCTACAATGAGTACATCAGCATTTGTGATTTGAGATTGTATTTCGGAATAAGGTTTGACGATCAGATTGAATTTTCCGGCAACGGCTCGTGCTTTGGTTATAGTTCTGTTAATTAGTGTTATGTGCGAATTCTTTGTGTGTTTTATTAAATTTTCACATGTATTACGTCCAATTTTTCCAGTTCCGAAGAGTAAAATGTTTTTTTCAGAAATATTAGGTACATTTTTCATGATATATTGCACGGATGCAAAGGATACTGAAGTAGCACCAGATGAAATTTCTGTTTCATTTTTGATACGCTTGCTTGCTTGGATTACAGCATTGATTAAGCGTTCCATTAAGGGATTGATCATATCGAATTTTTTGGATTGTCTAAATCCAAATTTGACCTGACTGATAATTTCAAAATCACCAAGAATCTGACTGTCCAATCCTGTACCTACTTTAAATAGATGCGATATAGCATCTTTACTTTTGTAGACATAGGCTACTTTTTCAAATTCTTCTACGGTTCCGTGAGTGTGTTCACAAAGTAGTTTGATTAATTGAAAGGGATGTTGTGCATAACCGTATAATTCTGTACGATTACAAGTAGACATAATGAGTAATGAAGGTACGCCTTCGGCTTTAGCTTGGGCTAAAATTGCTTTTTGCGCTTCGTCATTGATACTAAAACGACCACGTATTTCGGCATCAGCTTTTTTATAACTAAGTCCGATACTATAAAATTGTGCTCCTTTAGCTCTTAAGTGAGACTCCATTAACGTTTCATTACATTTGGCACACAAAAATATTGGTCTAGAGGCACAAAAAATAACGTTCAAAGAACAATTAATGTCGTTGGACGTGATTTCTGAACTTCTAGAGGTGTTTTTGTACTAAATACCTTAAATTAGTGGTGGTTTAGAGGTGTTGAACTTTTATAATTTAGATTTATTTTAAATAAGCAACGATTCACTATATGGAAATTACAACAAAAAATAACGCTGTAGGGATTTTGGAAGAAACAAAGATTGATGAGGGGTTTTATATTCTGAAGTTTCAAAACGAATCAACAGAAGATCAGTCTGTTGTCAGGGATATTGATAGTAGTTATATTCAATTTCATTTTGGTGTTAAGGGCGCAGTAACTTTTAGTTTTAATAACGGAAGTTATACAATCCCACTACGAGAAGAAAATTCATTACTCCTATATAATCCGACTAGAGACTTGCCTATGAATTTGGCTTTGCAGCCAAACTCATGGCTGATAACGGTCTTGATTTCTATCAAAAAATTTCATGCTTTATTTTCTAATGAAGCTGGATATATTCCTTTTTTGAGTGAAGAGAATCGGGACAAGAAATATTATAAAGATGCGCAAGTATCTCCATCAATGGCTATAGTGCTGAATCAGTTAATGAATTATAATTTGCATTCTTCTGTCAAGTTTTTGTATTTTAAAGGAAAAGCTTATGAGTTGCTTAGTTTATACTTTAATAGGCCTGCAGATGCAAATGTAGAACAGTGCCCTTACCTCGAGGATGAAGAAAATGTACTAAAAATTAGAAAGGCCAAAAAGATAATTATCGACCGCATGACTGAACCGCCAACATTACAAGCATTGGCTACAGAAATAGGGTTGCCGCTGAAAAAACTCAAAGAAGGTTTCAAGCAGATATACGGAGAGCCTGTATATGCTTTTTTGTTTGATTACAAGATGGAAGTGGCTCGACAGTTATTAGCAGAGGGGTCTCAAAATGTGAACGAAGTAGGGTTGAGAATTGGATACAGTACCGCAAGCCATTTTATAGCTGCATTCAAGAAAAAATATGGAACTACACCCAAAAAATATTTAATGGGACTTAGCTAGGGATACTTTTTCCTTGTTGTAAAGAAACAATAGCATCATACATTCCTTTGTATTGTTCTGTGATTTCTTCATCATTTTCTACACTGACATCAGCAAAATCAAATTGCTGTATCAGCTCCATGAAAAATGTTAATTTATCTTCACGGACATCAATGGTTACACGTTTCATAAAAGCATTTTTTTAGTAATAATTCAATTCATTAAAAGAGGTTGTTTGCAAGTGATTCCAATTATAAATTATTAAAATACGATCACAAGTATCCTACGGTCATCAAAATTATGTACTAAAATACTTAAAAAGTATGTCTATTTGAAGGAGGGACTCAAATTTTTGTATTTAAAGTTGTTGTTTGCAGCATGTAAGTAGCCTGATTCTGAATTTTTACTAACTCTTTTCTATCTATAATTTGGATCCGTGTTTTTTTCAATTCTCTATAGGCTATAATTCTGGAGTATTAAAAAAATTGGTAATTTAATTCTACTATTACATACCAAAGCTGATAAAATTTATATCCGTTCCAAAATCACAATAAAAAGATCCTGCTTGCTCTGTAGAACTTCTAAATACTGCATAATACCAACTTAGGTATATAAATTCGTATTAAGGACACTGTTATTTTTTTATGTAAAAACAACGTGATGCTATTGCATAACCTTAGCTATGGAATATATGAATAAGGCATTTAGATGAAAAAAGAACAAAGCGATATACGACATTATATAGATAATTTGCTATAAAATACTTCGTCTAATTGCGGCTGGGATATTAGTTTATTTGCATTGATTAAGGTCTGTTTTTTCCTGTAAAAATATCAACTTTCGGATTGATAGGGTTTCCTGATGCCCTGCGAAGCAATACGATTTGTCCGACATGATGAATAGCGTCTGATATGGGGCCATTCAAAAGATTCCAAAGTGGTATTGAAAATCTTTGGTCGTTTCGTTGGATTAAAATCTCTAAGGACTTAAACTCATCGTCAGTCATTTGTCCCAATAACTGGCTTATCGTTTTTAGCTCGAGCAAAGTGTGTTCCCTTAGTGATTCGAAATCGAGTTTTTCCTTTTCAGGAAATGAAGTATTATATTTTCCTTGTACGATTCTCAAAACAAAATCAGTTAAATCCAAGATATGTTCCAAGGTTTCTAAAGACGTTCTTGCCTCTGGACTGGCTTTGAACTGAAGGTCGTGTGTATTCAAAGAATCGGTTGCCCAATAATATCGGTATCCAAGTCCGTCAATAAGTCTTTTCAAAATATTTCCCGCTGAGAATGAATCAGGAAAACCTCCAATTTCTTTGTAAGGAAGCTCATTTAGATTTTTCATAAATTATCATGATTTAAATCTTCAATTCGAAGATAGTATTTGTAAAATAAAAGCAGTTTTATTATGCAATCACTTGCAAATGTATTTCAAGTGATTTACTTTTGCAAGTAGTTTTTATATAAAATTAGTTTTTTATGAAAAAAGATTCAAAATCTGGGTGTTCAATAAACCTTGGACTGGAAGTATTTGGCGATAGGTGGACCTTGCTTATCATCAGAGATATTATGTTGGGTGATAAGCGTCATTTTAGAGAAATATTGAAATCCGATGAAAAAATTTCCACCAATATCTTATCCAATCGACTAAATATGTTGGAGCAGAAGGGAATAATTGTCAAGCAAAATGATGAATCGCATAAACAAAAATACATTTATAGCTTAACGCAAAAGGGAATTAATCTTTTGCCTGTAATTACCTCTATCGCAGAATGGAGCTTGAAATATGAGGCGGTTGATGAGGTATCTGCTCAGCACACGAAATACTTAGTCGACGGGGGTCGTGAGTTGATAGATAGCTTTAGCTTAGAGCTGGAAAAAAAACACTTGCGATAGTCCAACACAATAAGTCCTGTTTACTGATCCGTGTCACCTAGATAAGAGGAGAAAACGATTTTGGAGATGATTTTTTTTGGCGTTGAAAATAGTGTTTTGCTATTCGTATAGTAGTTTTTGTGGGTTGCGCTTTATTTTTTGTAAGCGTTTGTCATTTGAATACTGCAGTATACAAGCGAACTAGTAGATGTTGTCGAATATATTTGTTTGTGAATGCTTCTTTCTATAAATTTCATATATTTATTCTAGAAATATAACTAGCATCATAAAATTTATATAATACTAGTTTTTTTGGATAAACTGACGTTAGTAAACATTACCAAACTTAATGCAAAAAGTAGAGAAATTTGTACCAGAAATTAATAAAATATACTTCATAGAGCGTCATACTCTTATTCATATTATTTCTGGAAAAGGAAGTATTCAGGTCGATTTTAAAAATTATTTTGATTGGCAAGAAAAAGCTATTTTTTTAGAAAAAGGACAATACATTAAGTTCTTGTCAGATGATTTTACTGTCAGAAGAATAGAATTTTCAAATGAAGTCAAGTTTTATGACAATAATGTTAGAGTGTTGTTCAAACATTTGATTTCTTTGGGGTATATTGATTTATTAGAGTGTGAGGAGTGTAACACTTTTCTGTCTGAAACAGCACTGACGGATAGTTCTGCTGACATCATAGATGTATCCTCAAAACAATGGTTTTGGCAAAACCCTTTTAAGGCCAATAAGGAAGAGTATCAAGTTATTTTTGATACCAAGGAGATCATTGATAAAGAATTTTCGAATAAATTAACGAGTAATGATTTAGTAAATTTAATTAATGATAGAGGGTATAACGCCCAAGCATTAATTAAGGATAAGGTTGGTTTGTCAGTTAAAAGCTTGATGACATCTAAAAAGCTTCAGGAAAGCCTAAAAGAAGTCGCATTCACCAGTAAAAATTTTCAAGAAATCTCTTATGATTTAGGGTATAAAGATGATGCCTATTTTAATAGGGTGTTTAAAAATTCAATAGGTCAAACACCCAAACAATTTAGAGCAAATTTTGATTTTGAAAATAGAGATTTATTTTCACAAGACATTTTAGCACTTTTACAAAAATATCACACAAAAGAAAGATCACTGGAGTTTTATGCCAATGAAATGAACCTTTCGATCAAAGCATTATCTAATAAAGTACGTGCCAAAATGAATACTTCCTTGGGTCAGCTTATACGCTTAGAGTTAGTTAATTCTGCTAAATTAATGATTCTAGAAGGTCAGTCTATTACATCAATCTCTAGACAATTAGGATTTGAAGAACCAAATCATTTTTCGAGATTCTTTAAACATTATTCACAATTAAGTCCAACAGAATTCAAATTAGAAAAGTACAATTCATAGTCCTTTTTTTGTAGCATTCAAACTTCTTTTCTCTTGCATCTTTGCATTGTATAATATTAAAAACAATAAAAGATGAATATCAAAGAACAAGTAAAAAGAATGGATGCGATAGTGTCTCAAGGAGCTATTGTAGATGCTGTAAAAGAATTTTTTGCAGATAATGCGAATACTTCGGACTACGGAAATGGAGGAACTACAGGCAAACCGGAAATGATTGCAAAGATGGAAGGTTTTGCTGATGCAATTGCTCAAGTAAACGGTATAACTCATCATCATTCTATTGTAGATGGAAACGTATCAGCGTCAGAATTTATATTCGATTTCGATATGAAAGATGGTAGTAAGATATACTGGCACGAAATCATTCGTAGAATTTGGAACGATGAGGGGAAAGTGATTCAGGAAGAATATTTCAACGCAGAATAAAAAAACACTAATTTAGAGGGCTATTATACCAGTTAAAATGTAATTGTAGGTCAAAATAATTGAACTATTTTTGCTAGTTAGAACTATAAAATTTGAGCATAGCCGTGGCTACGGTTTAATTTTTCGAGTAAAAAAATAGTAGAAAAGAAGCTAATTTTTGACCTGTAATTATTTTTTTCAAATGGTATGACTATGTAATTAAGAGCCTTTTTTTCTATTATTATGGATACATTAATTAAAGACATATCTAATTGCATCGTTTGTAAAGAGCATTTGGCACTAGGTCCAAGGCCTATAGTTGCAGCGCATCCCCAAAGTAAGATAGTTATAATAGGACAGGCTCCAGGAACTGTGGTCCATAAAACAGGAGTACCTTGGGATGATAAAAGTGGAAAAAATCTGAGAAATTGGATGGGAATCGACAAAGTTGATTTTTATGACGCAAAAAAAATTGCTATTATCCCGATGGGATTCTGTTATCCTGGAAAGGGTAAATCAGGAGATTTACCACCAAGAAAAGAATGCGCTCCCTTATGGCACAATACTTTGTTTGATCATTTGCAAGATGTTGAATTAACTCTTTTGATTGGGAAATATGCACAAGATTATTATCTCAAAAGTAGTGCAAAAAGAACATTGACAGAAACCGTAAAAAACTATCAAGAATATTTGCCAAAATACTTCGTACTTCCGCATCCATCTCCAAGAAATAATATTTGGCAAGCAAAAAACGAATGGTTTCCACGCCTTGTTATTCCAGAGTTGCAAAAAGAAATACAAAGGATATTGAGATAAACGTTTGCTTATACCCAACACATAGCGTACTAAGTGTTATAGATTTTGTTGACTAATTTGCCACTTCGATAAGAGGCAACATGATTTTGTAAGGTTATTTTGAACCTCAAAAATGATGTTCTGTCATTATATCCAATTAGCTATATAATGTCGCATATCGACTTATTCTTTTTCTATCTAAATATTTTACCTCCCTAAGGATGAATGTTATAAAGTAGTGGCGCGGAACAGCAATTATACCATGTGCTCGATGTGGTGTTTAACGCAGATTCTGGATAAAAAGAGATTTAGATACGTTTTAGAGAACGCAGCGTCGATATAATATTAGAAATAACATGAGTGTTGTCATAAAACGGATCAAAAAAGAATAAAACAACAAGAGGTTCAGAGTATTGATTGGGATAAGAATACTAAGAAAAAATTTTAGGATTTTAAAACGTTTTTATCCCGTAGGTTTTTACCCTTTTTTGGAAATAGATGCGCTCTAGACACTATCTTTGTAAAAAGAAGTTAGCGATGAATATTTTGTTCAAAATGCAGATATAAAGCATAAAAATTAAAAAAAGTATTCTTTAATTTTCTTTTTGAACTTTTTGGTTGTAACAGAAGTGATTTACGTTTTTTTGATTCTGACAGGATTGATCAGAGGAGCGAGACCGGTTGGGGTAGTGGTGGCGAGCATTTTTAGAGTAATTAAAGTGTTTTGTACACTTCGTAGTACTGCTATGACGCTGGTTAAAATGTAACTGTAGACCAAAATAATGGAGCTATTTTTTGTTAGTTGGAGCTATAAAATTTGAACATAGCCGTGGTTACGGTTTAATTTTATAGTGAAAGAATAGTAGAAAAAGAAGCCAATTATTGGCCTGTAATTATCTTTTAAATGGTTTGAGCTAAGAAAAAGACGACATTGCGTAAAAGAGAGCATTTTTATAGCGAATTGAAAAAGTTTGAATCACTTGACTATTTGATTTTTAAATTGTATTAATTTTTGTAGAAAATACGTATGAGTAAAGGTGTATTGCTTGTAAATTTGGGATCTCCTGATAGTACCGACCCAAAAGATGTAAAAAAATATTTAGGAGAATTTTTAATGGATGAGCGAGTGATAGATTTGCCTTTTTTGGCTAGGACACTGCTCGTAAAAGGGATTATCCTCAATACTAGGCCCAAAAAATCTGCGGCTGCATATCAAAAGATCTGGTGGGATGAAGGTTCTCCTTTGATTGTATTGTCAGAAAGGCTACGTAAGAATGTTGATAAAATGACTTCTGTGCCTATTGCTCTGGCTATGAGATACGGCTCTCCAAATATTTTGTCTGGGTTGCAGGAACTACATGGAGAAGGAGTTAACGAAGTTTTGATTGTGCCTTTGTATCCACAATTTGCAATGGCTACTACCGAAACTATTTTGGTGCTGGCAGAAGAATTACGACAGCAACATTTTCCGCAAATGCAATTTACGTCTGTTCCTGCCTTTTATAATCACCCAGATTATATCCAAGTATTGTCCAAGAGTATTAATGAAAAATTAGAGAGCCTTGATTATGAGCACTTGTTGTTTAGTTATCACGGTGTTCCAGAGCGACATATTCGAAAAAGTGATATTACAAAATCACATTGTAAAATTGATGGTTCTTGTTGTAAAACACCTTCTGAAGCGCATCAGTTTTGTTATAGACATCAGTGTTATGAATCTACACGTCTTGTAGCAGAAGCGCTACAACTCAAAGAGGGGACATATAGCACCTCTTTTCAGTCGCGTTTGGGATTTGATCCATGGCTACAGCCATATACAGATCGTACTATAGAGCGAATGGGCAAACAAGGCGTAAAAAAGATGGTCGTTGTAACTCCAGCTTTTGTCTCTGATTGTCTAGAAACACTAGAAGAGATTGCGATGGAAGGTGAAGAAATATTTCATGAAGTAGGAGGTAAGGAGTTTAGTGTGATTCCATGTCTCAATGATCGAGAAGATTGGAGCAAAGTTCTTGCCCGTTGGGTTGATGAATGGGCATCAGAACCAGTTACTATTCAAGAAAGCATCTAATGGCAAAAGTCTCTGCCGAAGCTTTGGGTAATGATAGCATCGGGTCGTTGCTAATTCGACAAGCCGTTCCAGCATCTATTGGAATTTTGGTAATGTCTCTCAATATTTTGGTGGATACTATATTTGTAGGAAATTGGATTGGATCAGATGCAATTGCTGCAATTAATGTGGTACTTCCAGTATCGTTTTTTATTGCAGCCCTTGGGATGGCAATAGGAATTGGAGGCTCTTCTATAATTTCTCGTTCTTTAGGAGCCGGACAGAAGCCCAAAGCATTGCAAACTTTTGGCAACCAAATTACTTTGACGATATTTTTGACAACTGTTTTGGTGGTTCTGGGTTTGGCGTATACCAATCAAATCATCCCTGTCTTTGGTGGTAAAGGCGCTATTTTTGAGCCTGCAAAAATTTATTACCGTATCGTGCTTTATGGAGTGCCGTTTTTGGCTTTGAGTATGATGGGGAATACCGTTATTCGAGCAGAAGGTAAGCCAAAATATGCAATGACAGCTATGATTATTCCTAGTGTCTCTAATATATTGATGGATTATATATTTATCAATGTGTTAGATTTTGGAATGTGGGGAGCTGGATGGGCTACTTCTATTTCGTATATTTTTTGTTTTAGCTATATTTTTTGGTTTTTTATATCAAAAAATTCAGAACTAAAAATAGATATATCTTCCTTTGTTTTGAAAACCAAAATTATCAAAGAAATAGGAGCACTTGGTTTTGTAACATTAGCAAGACAGGCTATCGTAAGTGTTACGTATTTGTTGGTAAATAATATTTTATTTGATCTAGAAGGTGAGAATGCTATTACGGTCTATGCTATTGTTTCTCGGATGCTTATGTTTGCGCTATTCCCAGCTTATGGTGTTACACAAGGGTTTTTGCCAATAGCGGGATATAATTTTGGAGCAAAAAAACTAAAGCGTGTTCGATTATCTATCAATACAGCGATTAAATATGCAACGGCTTTGGCTGTTTTTGTTTTTTTGTTGATTATGTTGTTTCCTGAGAGTATTGCTCGTGTTTTTACCGATACCCAAGCTGTTTTGGATGCTACCCCAACGGCAATTCGGTGGGTGTTTGCTGCAACACCAATTATTGCTTGGCAGTTAATAGGAGCGGCGTACTTTCAGGCAATCGGAAAAGCAGTACCTGCATTACTCCTCACTCTACTGCGTCAAGGTTTGTTTTTTATTCCGCTCATATTTGTATTGCCCAAATATTATGGTGTTATGGGGGTTTGGATGGCATTTCCTATTGCAGATGTCTTAGCTACAATTGTAACGGCTTGGTTTTTGAATAAAGAGATTAAAGCAAAATTAATTGCTTAAAAAATTATAGAGCTTCTTTATTTAGAAATGATTCAAACGTTTTTGATTCTAGCGTGATCTACCGGAAGTAAGAGATCGGTTGGTTGTGATGGTAAGCCTCTTTTGCATGCCACAGCAGTGCTACAGGCTAACAATACCAGTATAAAATATAATTGTAGGCCAAAATAATAGAAAAAGACCCTAATTATTAGTCTATGATTATTTTTTGAATGACATAACAAGACGAAAATAGCATCAGAAAGGTAATTTTTATTGTAACTAGAAAAAAGTTCAAAATCATCCATAAAAGTAAATCATAATCTAGTACCTATTTGCTCTAATTTTTATAATCATTTTTCTATTTTTATACCACTTATTTTTTGATAACTTATGATCGAATATTACGACTATATAAAATCACTACATTTGATCTTTGTGATCACTTGGTTTGCGGGTTTATTTTATATCCCTAGATTATTTGTATATCATATTGAGGCCGCTGCAAAAAACGAACCACATCGAACTATTTTGATAACGCAGCTTAAGATTATGACTAAGCGTTTGTGGTTCATTATCACATGGCCTTCTCTTATTCTAGCTAGTATTTTTGCCTATTGGATGTTGTATTTAATGCCTGCTTGGTTAGAGCAAGATTGGATGTTGATCAAATTGGGATTTGTAGTACTCCTATATATGTATCACCTAAAATGTCACCAAATATACAAGCAGTTACAAAATGATGTGATCAAATGGAATTCTAATCATATGAGAATCTGGAACGAAGGATCGACCATAATTTTGTTCTCCGTGATATTTTTGGTGATCGTCAGAGACGCAATCAATTGGATTTATGGAGTTATGGGGATTGTTACACTTTCTGTAGTATTGATGTTGGGGATCAAACTTTATAAAAGAATACGAAAAAAAACGTAATGGTATAAAACTTGTGAGATTCCTTATCTTTACTAAGCGCTAATGTACTTTTATGAAACTATTCCAACTTTCTTTACGTATCCGGATATTTTTTTCCATGATTCTATTGGTACTTGTTGCTTCTATATTGATCGCAGGCGTCACAATTTTTCAGTACAAAGCTGATAACGAGGTATATCACAAGGAACGTTTAGAGCGAAAGGAAGAAGCGATCAAAGAAAACATTAATTTTGTTCTAAAGAGTACGACATATCCTGTCAACACTAGGAATATTCCCCTAATTTTCAAAGAACGTAACAAGATTTATGAACTCGCACAGGTGCATAATCTTGCACTTAATATCTATGACCTCAACGGAAAATTGTTGATAAAATCCAAAAGCTCTTTGCTCAAAGATAGTACCGATCAACCTATCGATCAGAAAATTATCGAAAAACTTAATGTACAAGCAAAGAAGAGGTATCTCGTGAAGTTTGAGCAAAATGACGAAAAATTCTTGTCATCGTATAGTTATATCACAGATAATAAATTTAAACCTTTGGCGATTCTAAATCTCCCGTATTTAGAAGATGATAATTTTAATACAAGAGAGCTTTGGAATTATCTCAAAAGATTGACTGAGATTTATGTTTTTATGCTGTTAATAGCTATTGCTATGGCTTTTTTGTTGTCTAGATATATTACAAAATCATTAAAAACTATTTCTGATAAAATTGATCAAACGCGTCTAAACAAGAAGAATACCCGAATCAAAATAAATGATGCGAGTAAAGAAATATATACGCTTGTCAATGCCTATAATAGTATGGTGGACGAATTAGAGGAGAGTGCCGTAAAACTTGCTTCTAATGAAAGAGAAACTGCTTGGAGAGAAATGGCAAAACAAGTTGCACATGAAATTAAAAACCCATTAACACCGATGAGGTTGACGGTACAGAATTTTCAACGTAAGTTTGATCCAACAGATGCTAATATTCATCAAAAATTACAAGAATATAGCGATACATTGATTCAACAAATAGATACAATGAGTTCTATAGCATCTGCATTTTCGAATTTTGCCAAAATGCCTGCGCAACAAAATGAAACCTTGGATGTGGTCAAGGTGGTCGGGCTAGCTCTGGATATTTTTAATGAGGACTATATCGTTTTTGAACCAAAAGAAATAACGATAATCGCCAAAATGGATCGAACTCAGTTGATTCGAGTGGTAACGAACTTGGTCAAGAATGGAATCCAGGCCATCCCAGAGGATAGGATTCCGAGTCTAAGAGTAGGAGTCCAAACGGAATTGCAAAATGTAGTAATTACAATTACAGATAACGGGATTGGTGTGAGTGAAGAAAATAAATACAAGGTTTTTGAACCTAAATTTACCACCAAGTCTAGCGGTATGGGGCTGGGCTTAGCCATGGTAAAAAATATTGTAGAAACCTATGGCGGCAGTATTACTTTTACTTCTACAAAAAATATAGAAACGACTTTTACTGTAAAAATACCAAGAGAAACACCAACACATAACATAAATTAAGATGAATTATCAAAATCTACTCATAACAACTCAAGATGCAATTAGTACGATTACAATCAATCGGCCAAAAAAATTAAATGCACTAAATAGTGCTACAATTCAAGAGTTGCATCACGCTTTTGAACACTGTAATACGGATCCTCAAACACGAGTAATTTTGCTTCTAGGTTCTGGGGACAAAGCTTTTGTCGCTGGGGCAGATATCAAAGAGTTTGCAGATTTTTCTGAAGAAAAGGGTCGAGAGTTAGCGCAAAAAGGGCAAGAGCTGTTGTTTGATTTTGTTGCAAATTTGGAGACTCCTGTTATTGCACTTATTAATGGATTTGCACTTGGTGGCGGTTTGGAGTTAGCCATGGCTGCGCATTTTAGAATAGCAAGTGATACTGCCAAAATGGGGTTGCCAGAAGTGTCATTGGGTGTGATACCTGGATACGGAGGGACACAACGTTTACCGCAATTGATTGGAAAAGGCCGAGCAATGGAAATGATTATGACAGGAGGGATGATCGATGCATCTCAAGCAATGGAATATGGTCTTGTTAATCATGTTGTAACATTGGATGAGTTGGTGGATTGTGCTAAAGGAATAGCGTCAAAAATTATAAAAAATTCGCCAAATGCGATAGGACAGGCTATAGGAGCTATTAATGCCGGATTCGAGGACGGAATTGACGGTTTCCAGAAAGAAATAAATGCTTTTGGACATTGTTTTGGCACTCCTGATTTTATAGAAGGTACAACGGCATTTTTAGAAAAACGAAAGGCTAATTTTTAAACAAAAAATCAAACTATATCGTAGTGGGTATGGATTCTTTATAGAAATTCATCTCATCAATATATTTCCAAACTTCTGGCGATAATAATGGTCTGATGCCCTTGTTTTTCGCAATAGAATTTCTAATATAGGTAGAGGATATTTCCATTATGGGTGCATCGATTTTATGAATCTTTGGATGCGCTATAAAATGTGCATCCATCTCTCCTGAAGCAATTCGAGGATAGACATAGATATCATGATTTTCCAAAATCACCTCATAATTCTTCCATTTATGTAGGGTTTTGAGGTTATCTTCGCCCATAATCAAACAAAATTCATATTGCGCCAAATATTCCTGATGTAGATGGGCTAGTGTGTGTACCGTATAGTTTGGTTGTGGTAATTTAAATTCTATATCACTTGGTTTGATTTTTGGGTAGTTCTTTGTAGCCTCATATACCATTTCGTAACGATGGTGGTTGTCTAATAAAGAGCTTTTTTTCTTGTGAGGATTGTGCGGTGTTACCACCATCCATATTTCATGAAGATCTGAGTACTCCGCCAAATGATTAGCTATGGCCAAATGACCAATATGAATGGGGTTAAATGTTCCGAAATATAATCCTATCTTCTTCTTCATTAGTTTCAATTACAATATAACATCCAAAAAAATCTATCAAGCCTCATGTGTATCCATTGGGATAGTATCTTTTTTTTAATTTAATAGGTATGTATGGAACTATAAAATCTTCCATGATCCCTATGTTCTAATATCTGTTGGTTGATTATCAAACTACAAATATGAGAAGATCAGTGCTTTTTTTATAAAAAACAATTAAATTTTAGTTAATCGTTCCAATATCAACGTCAAATGACATTAAAAATTGTTGTTGCTATTATTTTTAACAAAAAAATGATACTTAGCTATTTCAAATATTTTTTTACCAGTTGATATGCTTCAGCTTTTGCCATATCAAGGTCTTCATTAATAATAATAGCGTCAAACTGGGGAGCAGTAGCCATTTCCGTAGAAGCTTTTGCTACACGCATATTAATTTTGTCTTCAGACTCTGTTTGGCGTTTTTTGAGGCGAATCTTGAGTTCTTCGATACTTGGTGGTTTGATAAACACAGCAAGTGTCTTGTCTGGATATGTTTTTTTGATATCCAAGCCTCCAACAACATCAATATCAAAAATCACATGCTTTCCTGTATTCCAAATGCGTTGTATTTCTGTCTTTAAGGTTCCATAGAAATTGTCGCGATATACTTCTTCCCATTCTAGAAATTCATTTTGCTTTATTTTGTCTTTGAATTCTCGAAGTGATAGAAAATAATAATCCTTTCCATCCAATTCTTTACCTCTAGGTTCGCGCGATGTCGCAGAGATAGAGAACCCCAACTCTAATTCTTGTTGTGCTAATAAATATTGAATAATGGTTGTTTTGCCGCTACCCGAGGGTGCCGAAAAAACAATTAATTTTCCCTGCTTCATTACAAAACGTTTAAGAGTTGTTCTTTTATTTTTTCCAATTCATCTTTCATTTGTACAACGAGTTGTTGCATGGGTGCATAATTGGATTTGCTACCGATTGTATTAATCTCACGGCCTATTTCTTGCGAGATAAATCCTAATTTTTTTCCATTCGAATCACTAGAATTTAGATTTTCGGTGAAATAGTTTAAGTGATTAGCAAGGCGAACTTTTTCTTCTGTAATATCGAATTTTTCGAGATAATAAATTAGTTCTTGCTCAAAGCGGTTTTCGTCAACCTCTTCTTTGAGGTCATGTACTGCTTTTCGTAAACGTTCTCGTACGACTTCAATGCGTTCTGGGTCTATTTTGATGATTTCTTCCAAGATGGTTCCAATAGTTTTGATCCGTTGTTGGAAATCTTTTTCTAATACGGCGCCTTCGGTATTTCTGTAATCTAATAGTGCTTGAATGGCTTCTTCTAGACTATTCGTAATGGCTACGAATTCATTTTCATCTAATTCTTCTCGTTCCGTTTTCATAGCATCAGGCATTCTAATGGCCATCTTTAATAGTTCGGCAGGCTCACATTTTGTTACGGCATTGAGCTGTTCCATATATGCTTTGACTATAGAAGTGTTGACGCCTGACTTTGTTTCCTCTCCGTTTACTTCAACATATAAACTAAGGTCAATCTTGCCGCGTACAACAGCTTTGCCGATTTTGTTACGCAGCACCAATTCCTTTTCTCTATATTGGGAAGGAATTCGAGCATTGAGATCTAGATTTTTGCTATTTAAAGATTTAAGTTCAATAGTAATTTTTTTGTTTGGAAGCTGAACTACAGATTTCCCAAAACCGGTCATAGATTGAATCATAGTATGGTGTCTAAAAAAAGCTAGCAAGATACCCTATTTTTTTGCTATTTTAATCATAAAATTACGCTATATCCTCTCTTTAAATTATTTTATAAATCAAGATGAGGCGATTCATAGTTGTTTTTTAACTTATAATCAATTATTTATTAACTAATATTTAACGCACTATTACATTTTATTTTCGTTTCGCCAAAATAAATTACAGGGCTCCAACGTTAGGTTAGAAATTATACTAGCTAATGGCGTAACCCGAAAAGCCTATCCGAATAGAGTAGGGAAAAAAACAAATCATTATGAAATTATTAAATTTAATTAGCATTTTTGTTTTAACCCTATTTTTTGCTTCTTGCGAAAACGAAAGTGTGTCCGCTGATCCAATTAGTCAAACAGAAGAAAGACAAGAAGCGCAAGCACAAAAAGGTAATTTAAATGCTTGTTTTCCTGCGTTTGCAAGAAGATTCGATTTTAGAATTAGAATAAAAAATGGTAAAGGTGAAACAAGAAGCTTTTTTATAAAAAGTGAAAACGTTACTAGAAGTGCGTATGTTCTCAATGTAGATTTTCCTATCACAGAGGAGCTGTTAAAGCTTCCTTTTTTTAGATCAGGAATTCGGACATATACTTTTATAAGTGTTAATGAAGTTCCTCGTAATACTCGTGCAGACGTGGCACATATTGTTGGAGAAGGAGAAGATTCAATTTTTAGTGTGAGTGGACCAAGAAGAGTAAAAAAAGGGCAAAAGATAATGCAAGGGTTTAGGATTTCTGAGAGAGAGAGAGAAATGGGTATTTCGAGCCTTGGATTGTCACTTAGAATAGATTTAAAAAGATGTAGTAGAGACTAATCTAAGTACTCGTATTTTATATATTTCAAAAAACGGAAGCATTCTGTAAAAAGAATGTTTCCGTTTTTTTGTAAGACTGAGTGGTTATTTATTATTTTTGAGTAAGAAAAACTATACGAACGGAATTTAGAAAATTTAATCTACCTAAGATTTTGTGTCGTAAGAATTATATCATGATGTTTTTGAAAAAATTTGAAATACGATGGAGTGATCTAGACCCTAATAGACATTTGGCAAATTCTGCCTACATAAATTTTATGAGTGCTACCAGAATGGACTATTTGATTAGCAAAGGTTTTGATCAACAGGCTATGAGGAAATATAAAATTGGACCTATTATCTTCAAAGAGCAAATTCATTATTATCAAGAAGCTTTTCAAGGAAAGCCTATTTATGTGAGCCTAGAGATTGCTGGGATGAGTGAGAATGGTGCCTTTTTTAGTTTTATACATAATTTTTATGACCATAAGGGAGCACATTTGGCTCAGGGCGAAATGATTGGTGCTTGGATGAATTTAGAAACACGAAAAACTACAGCTTTGCCTACTGAGTTTCTGGAGATAGTTACTGATTTACACAAAACCAAAGAGTATAAAATACTGACAAAAGAGGATACTCGTACGCCCGGAAAGATCCCTGTTGCCATTGAACTACCTGTATAATAGTGCTTACTATATTTTTGTAATACTTGTTTGTTTTGTTGCCGTAACTCTAGTCACCAAATACACACCGACAAAAATTAATAAAGCAGCACTTATTTTTACATAATCAATCGAGTCACTGCCCATGCTTATGGCGATAATTGTTGCCAAAAGAGGCTGTAGGTATATGAAGACTGCTACCGTTGTTGGTTTGAGTTCTTTGATGGCAAAAATGTTAAGGATATATGTGCCAAAAGTAGAAAATACTACGACATAACCAATTTTGAGGTAGCCGTTCAGTGGAATTGTTTCAAATTTCATTTGAGCCAGTTGTTCCCAACCAAAAGGTATAACAAAAATAAGTCCAATGGTATACATCCATTTGATGAAAGTAAAGGGGTGGTATTTGTGCGTTAATTTTTTTGCAGCTACAATGTAAATAGCATAAGAGGCAGCATTGATAAAAACCAGAAAATTTCCTAAAGCTGGGTTTGGTGCACGCAGACTTTGGCCCTTGCCATAAAAAATTATTAGTAAAGTGCCTATTAGCCCTATCAAGACCCCCAAAACCTTCAAAGGCTGCATTTTTTCTTTCAAAAAAATAAAGGAGAGGGGTAATACTATTAAAGGAGCGGTTACCATCACTACGGCCGCATTAATGGGAGTTGTAAGGTTCAGGCCTTCAAAAAATGCTAACATATTAATTGCCATTCCAAAGAGGGCTCCTATGAAGATGTTGGGGTAATCCTTGCGGTCTATTTTTTCTTTGGGACCTAATAAACCAACAAGCCAGAACAGTACCATCGTCCCTGCTACTCTGAAAATTATAAATCCAAACGGCTGCACATGGTGTGGCATGACATCTTTTGCAATAGAATAGTTGGCACTGTAAATTAGTGCAACCAAAGATGCGGCTATAAGTGCAAATGTCTTTTTGCTCATCTAGCCCATTGCTTGTTTTGCAGCTACTACTGTTTTTGCAGTATTGCCAACAAATATCTGATCCTCTACCAAGATAACTGGTCTCTTTAGAAATGTATAGTGCTCTAAGATCAAGTTTTTGTAATCAATCTCTGTTAATTCTTGGTTTTTGAGATCTCGTTCTTTATACAATCGAGCACGTTTACTGAACAGGGCCTCGTAGCTTCCCGTGAGTGCATGCATTGCCTCTAGTTGTTCTGTTGTGATTGCTTCTTTTTTGATGTCCTGCAAAATGTATTGACTCTCGGGTGCTAGTTCTTTTAAAATGCGTTTACAGGTGTCGCATGTAGATAAATGATAAATTTTTTTCATCTCTGTTTTTTTTGCAAAGAAAAGTTACTTCGATGAGAAAATCAGTATTTTTGGAAAAGTTTAAAAGAAAAACAACATGCAAAATCAAATAGAGATCAGTAAAGTCATTCGTAAAAGCCTAGAAAGGATAATGAATAACTACTCTTTAGAGCAATTGAATGAGGTTCCTGAAGGGTTTACGAATAACTTGATTTGGAATATAGCACATGTCATTGTAACGCAACAATTATTAGTATACAAATTAGCTGGTTTACCTACGATGATAAGCGATGAGATGATCGATTTATATAAAAAAGGAACCAAAACAGAACGTCCTTGTACAGCCGAAGAAGTTGCTGAAATCAAGGAATTATTGCACAGCACGATTGCAAAAACTGAAGAAGATGTTGCAGAAGGACTTTTTGTAAATTATACAGAGTATCCTACGAGTACTGGATATGTCATTCGTACTAATGAAGATTCTTTTTCATTTAATAGCTTTCATGAAGGGATCCATTTGGGGTATGTTTTGGCATTAAAAAAAGGGTTGTAGTGAGCCGTAAATTAAAGGGACATAGAAATTGCGCTCAAAAATTATTTTCCGTTAAAAGGAAATCTTAAAAATGGTTTGAGTTTTTGATATGATATTGTGAATTCTAAGGGACCATTGGCATAGGAGGCTGCTTCGTATTGATTGTAATGAAATACGACACCATACTTGGAAAATCCAACTGTACTTGGGAGTTTGAAAATATCATTTTCAAAAAGAAATCCTGTGCTGTTAATGCTTTCTCCGGTTGGAATTTTAAAATGTTCTCGGAATTTCAGCTCCACCAACGTTTTTAGTTTTGTTATATCTTTGAATAACTCTTTGTGAGTTAGTCGTTTTCCTGATTTCTTTACAAAATTTGCAAAGGTTGTAGAACTGTTTCCGTGTGCACCACCTGTAAAAATATAAGATTTGAACATCAAACTGATTATTTGCGGATCTTGATAGGATATAGTGCCATCTACGGTAGCTTCATAACGTGCAGTTTCCTGAGGAAACTGTTTTTTCATACGTTGATATTCTTTGTTAAAAGACCAGATTGCTTGCGAAATAGTAGCAATAGTATCTGTCTCGGATAGGTTAAGTAGTGCGCTTACGGTGGTATTAACTTCATTATTAATGGCTATAGAATTTTTTTCGTTTTCTAAAGCTTTGGGAATAAAAACTTCTAGTTTGGCGCATCCAGAATTCTCACAATTTTTTAGAAAATCTAGCGGAAATTTTTCCACCTGAACTGTTAGTATTTCTGTTTTCTTGCAACTAACTAGAAAACTAGCTAGGGCTAGAAAAGCCAATGCAAACTGTAAAAAAAAAGAGTGTTTATGAATCATTCCTTAAAGGTAGGAATTGAGGTTGAATTCAACCAATTTAATGCCTACTTTTGTATACAAGATTGGAGAGGTAAAGTTTATTTTGACGTGTAATATTTTAAAAAATCAAATTTATTCCTTTCAAGAGCTGAGTTACAAACATAATATCTAGAATCTGTTTTCGGATCCAAGACTGGATACGGTTCTTTTAACAACAATCATCTATGAAATTCAATACTAAAGCCATACATGGAGGACAGAAACATGATCCGGCTTATGGGGCGGTTATGCCTCCGATCTATCAAACATCGACCTATGCGCAGACTACTCCTGGAGGACACAAAGGGTACGAGTATAGTCGAACACATAATCCTACACGTAATGCATTAGAAAATGCACTGGCTAGTATAGAAAATGGAACTTATGGATTGGCTTTTGGTTCTGGATTGGCAGCGATTGATGCGGTCATAAAGTTACTAAAACCAGGCGATGAGGTGATATCTACAAATGATCTGTACGGTGGTACTTATCGCTTGTTTACTCAGATTTTTGAGAGTTTTGGAGTCAAATTTCATTTTATAGGAATGAATAATGCCCCGAATATCGAAAATTATATCAATGAAAACACAAAATTACTTTGGGTAGAGACACCTACCAATCCAATGATGAACATCATTGACATAAAAACGGTTGCAGCTATCGCAAAAAAACATCAGATACTCTTGGCAGTCGATAATACTTTTGCTACACCTTATTTACAGCAACCTCTTGATTTTGGTGCGGATATAGTTATGCACAGTGCAACCAAGTATTTGGGAGGACATAGCGATGTCGTTATGGGTGCTTTGATTGTAAATGACAAAGGACTAGCAGATCGTTTGTATTTTATACAAAATGCTAGTGGTGCTATTTGTGGACCGCAGGACAGTTTTTTGGTGCTCAGAGGAATTAAGACATTGCATGTACGAATGCAACGGCATTGCGAAAATGGTGCTGCTGTAGCAAAATATTTGACGACACACCCAAAAGTAGAAGCGGTTTATTGGCCTGGACTTGAAAGCCATCCAAATCATGAAATTGCAAAATCACAAATGAATGATTTTGGAGGGATGATTTCCTTTAGTACAAAAGAAGATTCTCTAGAAGGTGCAATAAAAGTAGTGGAGAAGTTAAAGGTGTTTACTTTGGCCGAATCACTAGGTGGGGTGGAGAGTCTTGCTGGTCATCCTGCAAGTATGACCCATGCGTCAATTCCAAAAAAAGAACGAGAAAAAACTGGAGTTAAAGATTCTTTGATTCGATTAAGTGTAGGGATCGAGGCTATTGAAGATCTTATTGCTGATTTAGAGCAAGCCTTGGTTTAATTCATTTTTCAGATAAAAATTATCAAAATCAAAATAGGGGTGTTTTTATGATCTAGATTAGAGATTTATAGTAAAAAATACACCCTCATAAAAATATAAGTAATTACAAAGTCGTAATTTATAAAAAAATAAAGCTTTCATACCTATGGACAAAGACATTAAAACATTTTTGGATGGTGTTGCAAAACGAAATCCTAATGAAACAGAATTTTTACAAGCTGTACATGAAGTTGCAGAGACCGTACTTCCATTTATCGCAAAAAACAAAAAATATCAAGAAGTCAAGTTGTTAGAGCGGATGACAGAGCCTGAGCGCGTATTCATGTTTCGAGTGCCTTGGATTGACGACAAGGGAGAAATTCAGATGAATAGAGGGTACCGCATACAGATGAACTCTGCACTTGGTCCCTATAAAGGAGGATTACGTTTTCATCCATCAGTAAATCTAAGTATTCTAAAATTCTTAGCATTCGAACAAACTTTTAAAAATAGCCTAACTACTTTGCCTATGGGTGGAGGTAAAGGTGGTTCTGATTTTGACCCAAAAGGAAAATCTGATAACGAGGTAATGCGTTTTTGTCAAAGTTTTATGACAGAGCTTGCTAAATATATTGGTGCAGATACTGACGTCCCAGCAGGAGATATCGGAGTTGGAGGTCGTGAGATAGGTTATTTATTTGGACAATATAAGAGATTGCGTGATGAGTTTACAGGTGTTCTTACAGGAAAAGGATTAGCATACGGTGGATCACTTATGCGTCCAGAAGCAACAGGCTATGGAAATGTGTATTTTGCACAAAATATGCTCCGAACACAAAATAAAGAAATTGAAAATAAAACTGTAGTTATATCGGGTTCAGGGAATGTAGCCCAATTTGCTGCAGAGAAAGCAACACAGCTAGGAGCCAAAGTCGTGACACTGTCTGATTCTTCTGGTTATATTTTGGACGAATCTGGAATCACAGCCGAAAAGCTTGAGTATATCAAAGAATTAAAAAATGTTAAGCGGGGACGTATCAAAGAATATATCTCACAATATCCAGATGCCAAGTATTTTGAAGGAGAAAAACCTTGGGGAGTTTCTTGTGATATTGCGCTTCCTTGTGCGACACAAAATGAGCTAACAGCAGAGGCAGCCAAGGTATTAGTCAAAAATGGTTGTATTTGCGTAGGCGAAGGTGCCAATATGCCTTGTACAGCTGATGCTATAGAAATCTTTTTGGAGGCCAAAATTCTGTTTTCTCCAGGCAAAGCTTCTAATGCTGGTGGTGTTGCAACTTCTGGCTTGGAAATGTCACAAAATTCTATCCGAATGAGTTGGACGTCTACCGAGGTAGATCAAAAATTACGACAAATCATGAATAGTATTCATGAAAAGTGTGTGGAATATGGAACGCAACAAGATGGTTTTGTTAATTATGTAAAAGGAGCCAATATTGCAGGATTTGTAAAAGTAGCCGATGCTATGCTAGCCCAAGGAGTAGTTTAATGCCATAGAAACTTTTTTAGATATCTCATAATTTCAGTAAAGCAACAATATTTTCGTAGATTCGTATGTTTTTTAATGGTATTGTTACTCAAGGATGAAGATGAAAAAGTTATTATATACTCTAATACTGTGTGCAATCACAGTCATAGCCACAGCACAGGACTTTTCGGAACGATGGATAGGACATTTTTCCTATCTGCAAATTAAAGCGGTTGCCCAGAGTAGTACTAAAATCTATGGAGCTGCAGAGAATGCTGTTTTTAGTTATGATATTGCAAGTAAGGAGATCCAAGGTATTTCATCGGTAAATGGATTGTCTGGAGAGAAGATCTCAAGCCTGTATTATAGCGAAAATTTTAAAGCATTACTAGTAGGGTATGAAAATGGGATTATAGATATTGTCTTTGATAATGGTGATGATGTTTTTACTGTAATAGATATTAATGAAAAACGGAACATAGGAGATTTAGAAAAACGTATTAATCATTTTATAGAAGAAAAAGACACATTGTATATCAGTACCAATTTCGGAATTATTGAATTTGATCTGAATCGACTTGAGTTTGGCGATACTTTTTTTATAGGCGACAATAACTCGGCAGTAGCCGTGGTACAAACCACTTTTTTTGACGGAACTATTTTTGCTGCAACACGAACATTAGGCATTTTCTCTGCAGATCAAAATGATATGAACCTTATTGACTCCAGTATCTGGAATCTTGTTCAAACAGGTAGTTTTTTGGGGATACAAACTTTTGGAGGTAATGTCTACGCAGCTTCCAATGGGAGGCAACTCCTCAAATATGATGGCACATCATTTGTTGGTGAAATTGATTACGATAATCGTATTAAAGCATTAGAGGCAAATATAGCATACTTAACTATTACATTTGAGAATAGTATTGTCACTTACGACAATACTTTGAAAGAAGTTTCTAGACTAAACAGAGATAATACAGATATATCTTCAGCTTTTTCTGCTGCGTTATCCTTTGATGATTCGATTTATTTTGGATCATTAACTAATGGGATGTTTTCTAGCGCCTTTGATTCTAATGATACGAAAAGAATTAATCCAAATGGACCTTCTCTGAATGTGCCGAGTGCACTAGATGTTTTTGAGGGAGATATTTGGGCTTGTTACGGTCAGTATAGGTCTTTCTATGCTCCAATAGGAGATAAAAGAGGAATTAGCAACTATGACAAAGTAACTGATACGTGGAAGAATATTCCAATTGAAGAGACCTTTGGTGCAACTCCCATCACAGATGTTGCCATCAATCATAAGAATCCTAGTCAAGTTTTTTTTGGAGCATATAATAATGGATTATTGGAGGTGCGAGATGGACAACCTTTTAAGCTTTATGATTCGAATAATACAAACTCTAGTGCAGGTGCTGATCCAAGTCGGGGGCTAGAAACGATTCCTAATACAGTTAATGTAGTTAGAGTTCAAAGTTTATTTTTTCGAGAAGAAGAATTATGGCTTACCACTTCTCTTGTACCGGGGACGGCTATCAAAAAGTACAATATAGATGCAGATACTTTTGAAAGTATAAACTTTGGTGCTATTTTGAATGGAACAGAGATGCGGTTTAGTGATCTTTTAATAAGTGAGAGTAATACTATGTTTATAGGATCTTATGAAAATGGGCTTATAGCTCATGATATGAACACTAATAGTTTTAGAGAGATTACCAACGGATTGGAGGATACTAGAGATATAAGAGCAATCGCTCTAGACAAAAATGATCAGTTATGGGTTGGTGCAGATAATGGTCTTAGGATTTTATCTAATGCTTCTAGTGTTTTTCAACAACAAACTCCAGTATTGGATGACATTGTTATTAGAGAAGATGGTATTAATCAACAGATATTGAATGGGCAGTTTATTTGGGATATCAAAGTTGATGGGTCTAATAATAAATGGATTGCTACACAAGATTCCGGAGTGTTTTATTTTTCGGCAGATGGAGAAGAAGCCCTAGAACATTTTACTACAGAAAACTCTCCTCTTCCTTCTAATTTTGTGCAAGAGATAGCTATCGATGGTAGTACAGGGGCTGTATATTTTGCTACGCAAGGAGGATTGATGCAGTATCAAGGATTGGCTACCGAAAGCAATAAGAATTTGGATAAGCTACGTGCGTTTCCAAATCCAGTAAGACCGGGTTATAACAAATTAGTTACTATAGACGGACTTACCGAAGGTGCGAATGTCAAAATCACTGATATAGAAGGTAATTTGGTTTTTGAAAAAGTGAGTCAAGGTGGAAGTATTCAGTGGGATACTCGTGCATTCGGGAAGCACAAAGTTGCTTCAGGGGTTTATTTGGTGTTAGTCGCTGGTGAAGAGTTGGAAGAAACCAAGGTTGCTAAATTGATGATTATACGCTGATGCTAATCACGACGTCTGCTATAGTTTTACAGACTATCAAATACGGAGAGTCTGACCTTATTGTTAAGCTTTTTACAAACTCTAGTGGATTGAAGTCATACTTACTCAAAGGTGTTTTGAAATCAAAAAGAGGAAAAATAAGAGCATCATTATTCCAGCCTTTGACATTGTTAGAAATCGAAGCGAGCCATAAAAACAAAGGTTCCCTGGAACGCCTTCGGGAGGCACGGTTACAACAGCCTTATCAAACATTATATACAGATATCCTCAAAAGTTCTCTAGTTCTATTTTTGTCAGAAATGTTGAAAAACAGTATCCAAGAGGAAGAAGAAAACAAAACATTATATCAATATCTGGTTAGCTCTTTTCTTTGGCTTGATAATCATGATTCATTTGCGAATTTCCATTTAGTGTTTTTGTTAAAATTAAGTCAATATTTGGGGTTTTATCCAGATGATTCTCTGTTAAGTGAACCCTACTTCAACCTTATAGAAGGGGGATTTCAATCAAACAAAGACCACGAGCACTGTGTTTCGGGAGCTACAGTGATTTTATTAAAATCACTTTTGGGCATAACATTTGATACTTCTTCAGATATAAAAATGTCAAAAAATTCGCGGAGTGAATTACTAATGCTTCTTATAAGATATTTTGAAGTACATTTGCATGGTTTTAAAAAACCTAAATCATTGTATATTCTCAATGAAATTTATCAATAACTAATGCGTCTCCTTTATATATATATTCTTTTCTTTTCTTTAGTTCAAGGTGTTTTTGGACAGTGGATTACTGTAAAGGATATAAAAACAAACAGCCCTTTGGTTTCGGTTGTTATTACAAATAGAAATCAATCAAAACAACTAACAACGGATATAGATGGGCGTGCGTCATTAAATATTTTTGAATCTGATGTAATGTTGTATATCAGTGCTGCTAATTATCTTCCAATACAACGTACCAAAGAACAGTTGCTAAGTAATGATGGTGTGCTTTATCTAGAGCCTGATAATAATGAATTATCGGAAGTTGTTATTTCTATTTCTAAATGGGCACAAGAAAAAGAAAAGATTTCTCAAAAAACAGTCAGTATCAAATCAGAAGATATTTTGCTTGGCGCACCCCAGACTGCAGCTGATCTGTTGCAGAAAAGTGGTCAGGTTTTTGTGCAAAAGAGTCAATTGGGAGGTGGAAGTCCAATGATTAGAGGCTTTTCTACCAATAGATTATTGCTTACTGTTGATGGAGTGCGTATGAATACAGCTATTTTTAGGGGAGGGAATTTGCAAAATGTAATTTCTATTGATCCGTTTGCTGTGGCGCAAACGGAAGTTATTTTAGGACCTGGGTCTGTTGCATATGGTAGTGATGCCATAGGTGGCGTAATGAATTTTTATACCTTAAAACCTACTTTAAAAACAAAAACAAGGAAGCAAATAAATACGAATACATTAGTGAGATATGCATCTGCAAATCTAGAAAAAACAGCACACTTTGATGTGAATGTGGGCTTTGATAAGTGGGCTTTCTTAAGCAGTTTTAGTTACACGGATTTTGACGACCTAAGAATGGGGAGCAATGGGCCTGAGGAATATTTGCGTACAGAATTTGCCACGAGACAGGATGGGCGCGATATTATCATATCGAATAAGAACCCTAGAGAACAAATCACTACTGGTTATTCACAGTATAATTTTATGCAAAAAGTGTATTTGAGACTTAATAACGAGTGGAGTTTTGATGCAAATGTATTGTATAGTACTACTTCAGATTTTTCTAGGTACGATCGTTTGATACGTTATCGCAGAGGACAATTGCGTGCGGCAGAGTGGTTCTATGGTCCACAACGTTGGCTTATGGGGACACTACAAGCTACGCAGTCTGCCAAAAAGGCTTTATATGATAATATGAAAGTCACAACAGCCTATCAGTTTTTTGAGGAGAGTCGCAATGACAGAGATTTTGATGATGTAATACGCAACAAAACGAAAGAAAAAGTAGATGCATATTCTTTGAATTTGGACTTTGAAAAATATCTTGGTAAGAAAGGCGTGTTGTTTTATGGGGCAGAATATATTTTGAATCAGGTTGCTTCGCAGGGAGAACAACTGAATATCGAATCTCAACAAAGCTCAGCAGCACCCTCACGATATCCAGATGGATCAACATGGCAATCTTTGGCCGCTTATCTTAGTTATCAGCATAATTTTAATGACCAATTTAATATCCAATCAGGGGTTCGGTATAACCAAATTCTGTTGGATGCTGATTTTGACACAACTTTTTTTGATTTTCCTTTTACGCAGGCAACTGTAAATACTGGAGCGCTAACGGCCAATACCGGATTCAGTTGGAAACCTACAGAAGCTTTGCAATGGCGTCTTAATTTTTCTACGGCATTTCGCGCACCAAATATTGATGATATAGGTAAGGTTTTTGAATCCGAACCAGGTATAATTGTAGTGCCTAACCCAGAACTAAAACCAGAATATGCTTACAGTGGTGAGTTAGGGGTACTCCTAAAGCCATTAAAAACGGTTCAATTGGACCTCTCTACGTATTATACGTTTTTGGACGATGCTTTAATACGAAGGGATTTTAGTTTAAATGATCAAGATACGGTGCAATTTGGAGATGAATTGAGTCGTGTACAGGCTATACAAAATGCAGCAAAATCTAGAATTTATGGCTTTGAAGCGGGGCTAAAAATAAATTTTACAAAGGCGATTAAATTTACCTCACAATATGCTATTACCAAGGGGGAGGATGAGGAAGAAAAGGGGGTTACAAATCCTTCAAGGCACGTTGCGCCACAATTTGGAAATACCCACCTAGTTTATAGTTTTAAAAAACTAGCATTAGATGCTTTTGTTGAGTATAATGGCTCCTTAAGCTTTGAAGAATTAGCGCCATCAGAGAAGAATAAGACACATCTATACGCTATTGATGCCAATGGAAATCCTTTTGCTCCTTCATGGCATACGGTTAATTTTAGGGCACGCTATATGGTAACGAATAGTTTGCAAAGTATTATTGCCTTGGAAAATATTACAGATCAACGTTATCGAACCTATTCTTCGGGTATTGCTGCTCCTGGGAGAAATCTTATAGTTACTTTAAAATATATGCTCTAGAAGCATTTAAAAAATAATTACAGACTAATTTAGGGGCTTTTTCTACTGTTTTTTCAATAGAAAATTAAACCGTAGCCATTGCGATGCTTAAATTTTATAGTTCTAATACCCATTTAGGTATATAAATTCAAACAACAAATGGTATAACTAGCGAAAAATAGTTCCATTATTATGGCTTACAATTACATTTTAACGGGTATAATGTAAGAAATCAGTAATCATCAGGACTTTTTCTATTTCATAAAATAGATCTCCATTGATCAAAATCCAACGCGTTTTCTGATAAAAATAAAAATCAAGTGGAGTATGAGGTCTTTACCATATTTGTACACGCTCCTCTTTTTTTAAGTACATTTTGTCAGTTTTCTTGATACCAAACGCTTTATAAAATGCATCAATATTTGTCAGTGGAACATAAGCTCTATACATACCCGGAGAGTGTGGATCGGTTTTGATACGGTTTTTGAGTGCCTCATCACGCATTTTGGTACGCCAAATAGTAGCCCATGACATAAAGAAACGTTGTGCTGCAGTATATCCATCTATTGCTTCTGGTTTGCCTTCTTTTTCAAAGTGTAATTGTAATCCATCATATGCAGCCGTCACTCCTCCAAGGTCACCAATATTTTCACCTAGAGTAAATGCTCCATTGATGTGCGTTCCAGGAAGCACCTCTATAGAACTATACTGATCAGCTAGATTTTTCCCAAGATTTTCAAATTTTTCTAAATCCGTCTTAGTCCACCAGTCATTTAAGTTTCCGTCAGCATCAAATCGTGCTCCACTATCGTCAAACCCGTGAGAGATTTCATGTCCTATTACTGCACCAATACCGCCATAATTGACTGCTGCATCTGCTTTGTAGTCGTAGAAAGGAGGTTGTAAAATAGCTGCGGGGAATACAATTTCGTTATAAGAAGGATTGTAATACGCATTTACCGTTTGTGGAGACATAAACCACTCGGTTTTATCCACGGTTTTGTTTAATTTTTTTAGGCCTTTCTGATATGTCCAATGTGCAATATTCATCATATTTTGTGCATAAGTTCCCTTTGATTCTGGTCCAGAAATCTCTAATGCACTATAATCCTTCCATTTGTTGGGGTATCCTATTTTGATTTGAATAGTGCCAAGTTTTTTTAGTGCTTTTTCTTTGGTGCTGTCACTCATCCAAGCTAATGCTTTAATTCTATTTTCGTAAGCTTTGATGATGTTCGCAATCATTTCTTCTGCCTTGGCTTTTGCTTCTGGTGGAAATTTCTTTGATACATACAATTGACCTAAAGATTCTCCAATACTCGTATTTACCGTTGCCAATGCACGCTCATTTAGCGGTAGTTGTTTTTTTGCTCCCTGTAATATCGCACCATAAAATTCCCAATTATCTTTTTCTATAGTTGTACTCAAAAAACCAGCTGCTTCATTCAAAAGTTGCCATCTCAAATATAATTTAATGACTGGCAAATGCTCTTTGGTAAGTATCTTGGACAACGCTTTCATGTATTTTGGTTGACTTACAATAAGTGTGTCTAATTTTGGAACACCTACATTGGTCAAGTACGAATTCCATTCAATTTGAGGTGTTTCTGTATGCAGCGCAGTTACAGCTCTTGGATTATAGGTGTTCCTAGTATCTCGACGCTCTACTTTATCCAATCTAGGTGCTGCCAGTGTAATCTCAAATGTCAAAATCTGGGTTGCTGCGAGGGTCGCCTCTTCTGGTGTGTCACCGAGATAGCGTAACATTTTGGCAATATGTGCTACATATTTTTTTCGTTTTTCTATAGAATCAGGATCGTCCTTTATGTAATAATCCCTGTCGGGTAACCCTAATCTAGAAGGACTTATGTATAAATTATTGCTATTACTATCTTTGGCATCAGAAAAAACTGAGATGTTAAAAAAAGAGCTACGACCATGTTGCTGTAGGGCTTCTAAATAGGATTGTAAGGTGCGGATGTCAGATATGGTAGCAATTTTTGATAAATGTGATTTAATAGGAGTTAGTCCTTGTTGATTTCTACTTATGGTATCCATAATTGTATTGTAGAGAGCAACTGCTTTGTATTGGTTATTAGTTTTAGTAATTTGTGTATCCTTGCTGGCTTCTTTTATTATAGCCAACATATCTTCATCGGTCTTTTTGCGAAGCTCATTAAAACTTCCCCAAGTTGTTCGATCTTCTGGAATGGCAGTACTGTCCAGCCAGGCTCCGTTTACAAAACGAAAAAAATCTTCTTTTGGACTTACTGTTGTATCTAGAAATTTTAGATTTATCCCATGGATCTCTGAAATTTCTATCGGTCTATTTGTTTTTTCTTTTTTGCAACTGCAAAAGAGTAGTAAAGCAGTCAAAAACGTGATAATTTTGCAACTAAAAGATCTCATATAATACTAAAATTTTATCCTGACGGTATCACTAATGTAAGAAATAGTTGTAGGATGTCTGTAGTGTTAGCAATATCTTAACAACTATATTTTGTGTGAATTGATGTCCAAAAACAGATTGATTACTGTTTTAATCTGGTTTTCAAATTACTATCAAAGGAAGCTTTTAGCGTCTTTACCTCCTTGACATTTGCATTAGGTATGGTTATAGAAAGTACATAATGCTTGATTTTCCAGCCAAATTGATTTTTATGTAGTATTCCGCTGCCCCGGCAGATACCCATTTGCGTATCGAGTAGTTCATCGAACCAAGCAAAATTTTTGCTGTCATTTACATAAATGTTGCGCTCTAATTTTAGGAACTTCCAAGCCTTTCCTTTGTCAAAATGAGGCCTGCTATATGTTTTAAAAGCGTTGTTTTGCCAATTTTCTGTGGGATCCGTGCCTATAAATACTGCGTCATCTGTCATAAGATCAAAATAAGCTTCGAAATCCGCAATTGCGGCAGCATGATGCCAAAGGTTTAGTGTGCTGTCAATTTTGTCCTTAACTGTAATGGATGGTAGTGGGGTTTGGGCAAAAGATGCAGCGGTACCCGCAAAGAGCAAAACAATAATGCGAAGAATCAAACTGTTCATCTTTTTCTTTTTCAAGGAGTTGGAATGGAATCACTCAGGTTTTTAGATTCTTGGAGTAGCTCTTTGGCTATATTAGAAGGGATTGCTAAATAAAGCTCATTTACCTGATTGACAAAATTATCATAGGCCTCGGCAATTGCTTTTTTGGAGGTATTAAGCATCTCTGTGGTAAGCGTAGTTTTATTTCTTTTGTGTTCTAGCATACCAGTTTCTGTAACCAATATTTTTATACGAGCTTCTATCGGGTTAGTTTTTAGGTTATCTGGCAGGTATTCTTGAAAATCTATGGCGCGCTCATAAAGTTTGGTTGTAAGCGTTGCACTAGTTTCTGGACTGATATCATTTAGAGAATCCAAGGCGCTTTTTAGTGGTTTGAATTCAGGAGAGTCACTCAAGTCTTTTCTAGCATCAGGATTTAAGGTTTTAAATTTTACCAGAATTGCTTTTTGCTCCAAGCTATCTTTTACTACAGCAACTTCCTCTACAAGGTTTTGTTGCTTTTTACACCCAAGGTGAAAGCTTATAATAATTATGATTAGAATCCAAAATGCATTTTTCATTGCTAGAAATATTTCCCTAAAAATACTTATAATACTAATGCAAAAACAAAATGCCATACAAAAAAAAGAAGCTGCCCTAAGATACTAATGTGATGAGGTAATATCTAGAAAGGAGTATGCTACAGTAAAATGATTTGTATACGAGTATAACGTTCTTGCAATCATGTATACCGCTTTCTTTTTTTGTTTTTTTTCAAAAAAAAGACTGCCAATATTGGCAGTCTTATAACATTTAAGATATATAACTTCATATTAATGACACTGTTATTTTTTTATGTAAAAATACCGTGATGCTATTGCATAGCCTTAGCTAAGGAATATACGAGCAAGGCATTTAGATGGAAAAAGAACAAGTCGATGTGTGACATTATATAACTAATTTGATATTAATTAAATATATTCCTTGAGAGTGCTTAGAGATTTGCTGCTAACCAATCACCAACTTCCTTCGTTCCAAACGCCTTATTGTCACCGGCAAGATCTTCGGTCACGACTCCTTCTGCGAGTGATTTGTTCACTACTTCACGAATTGCTTGAGCTTCTTCTTTGAGGCCAAATGCATCTTCAAACATCATTGCTGCTGATAGAATCGTCGCTAATGGATTAGCAATATTTTTACCTGTTGCTTGTGGGTAAGAACCGTGTATAGGTTCGTATAAAGAGGTTTCTGATCCTACAGAGGCAGAAGGCATCAAGCCCATAGATCCAGATATAACAGAAGCTTCATCTGTAAGGATATCTCCAAATAGATTTTCCGTAATCAATACATCGTAAGAGTTTGGCCATTGTACTAATCGCATAGCAACAGCATCAACAAATTCATAAGAAACTTCTACTTCCGGGTAGTCTTTTTCCATTGCCTGTACGGTTTCTCTCCAAAGGCGAGAAGTTTCCAAAACATTTGCTTTGTCTACACAACACAATTTTTTGGTACGAGTCATTGCTAATTCAAAACCTTTTTTTGCCAGACGTTGTACCTCTGCTCTTGTGTATACACAATTATCAAAAGCGGTTTCTCCATCATCTCTTCTTCCTTTTTCGCCAAAATAGATTCCTCCAGTTAGTTCTCTTAGGAATACTAAATCTGTTCCTTCGATACGTTCTCTTTTTAGCGGAGAATTATCAATTAAAGAAGGAAAAGTAAAGGTAGGACGTACGTTAGCGAACAATCCCAATTTTTTGCGCATTTTGAGCAATCCTTGTTCTGGACGTACCTTGGCCGTTGGGTCATTGTCAAATCGTGGATGTCCAATTGCTCCAAAAAGCACAGCATCTGCGGCTAAACAAACCTCGTGTGTCTCATCTGGATAAGGTTCTCCTACAGCATCTATAGCTGCAGCTCCAGTTAAAGCAGGAGTCCAATTGATTTCATGATTAAATTTTTTGGCTATTGCATCTGATACTTTTACTGCTTGATCTATAACTTCTGGTCCGATTCCGTCTCCAGCAAGAAGGGCTATGTTTAGTTTCATTTTTTGGTAAACTTAATTAATTTTTAATAATTTTTTGTACGCTATTTAAACCATCATTTGTTTGGATGGTTATAAAATAAATTCCATTTTTTAAAAGACTTATGTCAATACTGTTTTTTTCAGAAAGTCTTTCTTCAGAAATGAAAGCTCCTGTTAAATTGTTCAATACGATTCTTTTGATAGTAGATTTATTTCCGCTAATCTTCAAAATTCCATTCGTAGGGTTTGGATACACCTTTATTGTTTTAATCTTCTTGTTGAAAATTTCGGAACTAAGAGTTTTGCAGCTATTTAGTATTTTTTCTTTACTAGAGCAATTGGGTCCGTTATTACGTATATTGGGTGTAGCTTCTTCATTATTTAGATGAGAACAGATACTTTGAATGGAACAACTATTTAAAGAAATATTTTCAAGGATAATAAGATTATTTATACTCTGGAGGTTGGCTAATTGATCCAAATTAACAAGAGGCGAAAACAAAATATTTAAAGATTCAACGCTTGTTAGTTGTTCCAAACCTGTTAGATTTGTCAAAAATGGATTGGAGAATAGAACAAGTTCAGAAGGGAGTGTTCTTATTTTTGATAAAGAGGAAATGTCACTGAGTGAGTTGTTAAAGCCCAAGATTAGACTTTGACCAACTGATTCCAAGTTTTGCAGACCATTTAGATTTGCAAGCACCTCATTATATTCAATTGTTAAAGTTCCTTGTATTTCTGTAATATTAGCAAGTCCAGTTATATCAGTTATATCGGAATGAGTAATAGTAGTGCCCCCAATCTTTAGGTCACCAAGTATTTTAGTACAGTTGGGGTGATTTATTATAAAATTATCTACATCAGATTGACTGGGTAATAATACATTTTCCAATCCGCAATCTTGAGAGAAACTTAATTTAAAAGAGAGTAAGAGAAAAAATAAAATTAATTTCATAAGCTTATTTTAATGTTTGATTATATTTAACATTTTCTGCGTTGCTTTGATTGCGGATACAGTTTGATCAGAATCTAGACCACGTGTGATCAATTCTTTTTTGCCATCATTCCACGTGATAATTGTCTCACAAAGCGCATCGGATGCGCTGCCCGGCGGTATACGTACTGAGTAATTGGTTAGGCTTGGTAATGACAGCCCTTTTTCTTTATACACAATCCGTAAGGCATTCATAAAAGCATCATATTGGCCATCTCCTTGCGCATTAGCCTCATGTTTGTCTCCGTTGATACATATACAGACGGTAGCACTAGGCTGTAATCCTTTTGCATGTGTCAAAACATAGGAGTCAATTTTTATTTTTTCTTCATAGAAATTACTATCCAAAACATCCGAAATGATATAAGGCAAATCATCCGTTGTAACGGTTTCTTTTTTGTCACCTAGTTTTATGATGCGTTTGGTGACTTTTTTCAGGTCGTCATCATTGAGTTTGATCCCAATCTCTTGCAAATTCTTTTCGATATTTGCTTTACCAGACATTTTGCCCAACGCATACTTTCTTTTACGACCAAAACGCTCTGGTAATAGATCGTTAAAATATAGATTGTTTTTATTGTCTCCATCTGCATGAATACCTGCTGTTTGAGTAAATACGCTATCCCCAACAATTGGTTTGTTAGAAGGAATATGGATGCTCGAAAAGGTCTCTACGAGCTTGCTGACTTTGTAAATCGCTTTTTCGTTAATAGGAATAGTTATTTCTGGCATGTAGTCATTGATGACAGCAACCACACTAGCCAATGGTGCATTTCCGGCTCGTTCGCCCATGCCATTCATGGTTAGGTGTAAGCCGTGTGCCCCAGCATGGAGTCCTTCCATCACATTGGCAACACTGAGATCATAATCATTATGCGCATGAAAATCAAAATGCAAATTAGGATAACGGGTTACTAATTCTTCAATATACATTTTGGTTTGTGATGGGATTAGAACCCCCAATGTATCTGGTAACAAAACACGTTTTATAGGTTGCGTGGCCAGAAAATCCAAAAATTGCACTACATAGTCCTTGGAGTTTTTCATACCGTTACTCCAATCTTCAAGATAGACATTGGTTGCAATCCCTTTGGATATCCCTAAATCCACGACCTGCTTTATGGCTTCAAAATGTTGTTTTGGTGTTTTTTTTAGCTGATGTGTGAGATGATTGAGAGAACCTTTGGTCAAAAGGTTTTGTACTTTGGCACCAGCCTGTACCATCCAATCAATAGAAATTCCACCATCTACGAACGACAACACCTCAATGCGATCTAGATATCCGTTGGTTGTTGCCCAATCCGTAATTCTTTTGACGGCTTGAAACTCTCCTTCGGATACTCGAGCAGAAGCAATTTCTATACGATCTACTTTGAGTTCTTGAAGTAGTAATTGTGCTATAGTCAACTTTTCTGAAGCTGAAAAAGACACACCTGATGTTTGTTCACCATCACGGAGTGTCGTGTCCATGATCTCTATAGTTCTTTTACTCATTTCTTGGTGGTCACTTTGTTCTTTTTACTATATTATAAAAGCGTTTTGATCCAGATTTGGATCAAAACGCTCCCTGATCTGCATCAGCGCAGGCTTTTTTTTCAATTACAGATAGCTGTTATAAAGGTACATTTTCTGCAAATGTTGTAATATCTTCTTTCATATTTTGCAAATAGTCGATATCATCAAAACCATTTAACATATTATCTTTTTTGTAAGAATTAATATCAAATGATTCTTTTTCTCCTGTTGCCACAAGAGTAATAGTTTGATTTGGTAGGCTTATTTCTAGCTTGGTCTTTGGATCTGCTTCGATAGCTGCAAAAATTTTGTCTGCAAAAGCAGGACTTACCTGAACGGGAAGTACTCCAATATTCAAACAGTTATTTTTAAAAATATCTGCAAAAAAACTAGAGACCACACAACGAAATCCATAGTCATATACTGCCCAAGCAGCATGTTCTCTAGAGGATCCAGAACCAAAATTTTTTCCTCCGACTAAGATTTGTCCAGAATATTTTGGGTTATTAAGTGCAAAGTCAGCTTTTGGGCTCTCATCGTCATTATATCTCCAATCACGAAAAAGGTTGTCGCCAAATCCTTTGCGCTCTGTAGCTTTCAGAAAACGTGCAGGAATGATTTGATCCGTATCAACGTTTTCTATCGGTAGTGGCACTGCACTACTTGTCAGTATGTTAAATTTATCGTATGCCATTTTTTCTAATTATGAATTCAGCATCGAGAATGCTGAATTTATGTTTATGCAAATGCTAAATGCCGTTTGTTTAAAATTATGCGATTGTTTTTTCTAAGAGTTCTCTAGGATCTGTTACTTTTCCAGTAACTGCTGCTGCTGCTGCAACCAATGGACTTGCTAATAGCGTTCTTGATCCAGGTCCTTGTCTTCCTTCAAAGTTTCTATTAGAGGTACTAACAGCGTATTTTCCTGCCGGCACTTTGTCGTCATTCATCGCTAAACAAGCAGAACAGCCAGGCTCTCTTAGTTCAAAACCAGCTTCATTAAAAACAGCAAGTAAGCCCTCTTCCTTTATAGCTGCTTCTACTTTGTGAGAACCGGGTACTAGCCAAGCGGTCACATGATCTGCTTTTTTTCTACCTTTTACAATTGATGCAAAAGCACGAAAATCTTCGATACGTCCGTTGGTACAACTACCGATGAAGACAAAATCAATTTTTTTGCCAATCATAGAATCCCCTTCGTTAAAATCCATATAGCCGAGTGATTTGCTGTATGTAGCAGCTCCACCCTCTACATCTCCAGAATTTGGGATGTTTTTGGAAATCCCTAATCCCATTCCTGGATTTGTACCATAGGTAATCATTGGCTCAATATCAGCGGCATCAAAAGTCAATTCCTTGTCAAAGGTAGCACCTTCGTCTGTGGATAATGTTTCCCAATACGTCATAGCTTTGTCCCAAGCAGCTCCTGTTGGAGTGAACTCACGTCCTTGAACGTAATCAAAAGTTTTTTGATCGGGAGCAATCATGCCACCACGAGCACCCATTTCTATACTTAGGTTACAAACGGTCATACGACCTTCCATAGTCATATTTTCAAAAACCTCTCCCGCATATTCTACAAAATAACCTGTAGCTCCAGAAGTTGTTAGCTTAGAAATAATATACAAAGCAACATCCTTTGGTGTTACTCCAAAATTGAGTTCGCCTTTTACATTAATACGCATGCTTTTGGGTTTGGGCTGCATAATACATTGCGTAGAAAGTACCATTTCCACTTCAGAAGTTCCTATTCCAAAAGCAATGGCGCCAAAAGCACCATGTGTAGAGGTATGAGAATCTCCACATACAATAGTTGCACCCGGTTGTGTGATACCATATTCTGGCCCTACAACGTGTACAATACCATTTTTTTCATGTCCTAGACCCCAATGAGAAATACCATATTCTTTGGCATTTTCTTCCAGCGCCTTTAACTGATTTGCAGAAAGTGGATCTGCCACTGGCAAGTGTTGGTTAATTGTAGGGGTATTGTGATCTGCTGTTGCAAAAGTACGTTCTGGATATAATACACGAACGCCTCTATTCTTTAACCCCAAAAAAGCAACAGGACTAGTTACTTCATGAACCAAATGGCGATCGATAAATAGAATATCAGGTCCGCCTTCTATCTTTCTTACTACGTGTGAATCCCATACTTTATCAAATAATGTCTTACTCATTTTTCTGATCTCTTTTACATTAAATTAGCAACACACAGCGCAAAAAACAATGCTGCATGTTAAGGAAATGCAAATTTACAAAATACTTGAGCAAAAAGGAACTAATTAGTACGGAAGTATTGGAATGCTCAACATCCTTTTTATATATTTTTTGGAATGTAAACACATTTTAAGTTGTTATATTTCAATTTTTTACATTAAAGTGGATTTAAAAAAAAAGGAAATCATTTTATAATGTTCAAAATTACAGCTATTTTGAAAATAACGCATAATATCGATTCATCTATGAAAACACTGAAGCTTAAACATCCATTAGTAACTGCCAAATGGTTGCATACGAATTTGCTCCATCCAAATCTCGTCATTTTGGATGCTACAATGCAAAAACCAAATTTATCTTCTGATAAAAAAACAGAGATTACGGAATCTCAAATAAGAGGGACACGTTTTTTTGACATAAAAAATGTATTTTCGAATACCACAAGTGGGTTACCTAATACGATTCCTAGCCCAGAGCTTTTTGAACTCCAAGCTCAAAATTTAGGTATAAATAATTCCAGTGTAATCGTTGTTTATGATCGTTTAGGTATCTACTCTAGTCCAAGGGTTTGGTGGTTATTCCGAACGATGGGGTATGCCAATGTTGCTGTTCTAGATGGGGGATTTCCTGCATGGCTAGAGACTGGATTAGCAGTAGAACCACTGAGTTCTGCTATTTGGAAAAAAGGGGATTTCAAAGCAGTGTTTGCCCCTTCTTCGGTAGTAAGTGCAGCAGAGGTGCTAGAGGCAACCAAAGACGCTAATTGCTGTATATTGGATGCTCGATCTCCGGATCGGTTTGATGGTAGCAAAGAAGAACCAAGGGCTGGAATGCGATCTGGTCATATCCCTGGTGCTAGGAATCTGCATTACGAAAATGTCTTAAGTAATGGAAGGATGCGTTCTGAAGAGGAGTTGAAATCTATTTTTGCATCACTCAACCTTGACAATAAGCAACTGATATTTTCTTGTGGATCTGGTATCACCGCTTGTATCTTGGCATTAGCTGCGGATATTGCCGGTTATCAAGAAGGTGTGCTGTATGACGGTTCTTGGAGTGAATGGGGTGGCAGTACTGATTTGCCGATTGCACTATGATTCTTTGCCTATAGCCTAAAGCAAAAAAAGCCCGCAACAAATAAATGTCGCGGGCTCTAGAAGTATTTTGATTAGAAATCTATTTTTTGGTTAATAGACAAATTGAATCCTATCTGGACCAAATTGCAGGATATAAACTCCGCGATCTGTTAATTTTTCTGTAAGATCTATTGTGTGAGAAATGCCAGAAAAATTGTTTTGAAAACCTCCTTTGTGAATCTCTATTCCAGCAGCGTTATAGATTGTATAGGGTATGTAATCCGTGTGTGAAATCCTTTCTCCAAAAAAGACTTCAACAGTTTTTCCTGAAATGGGATTAGGGCTTACAATAGATTTGGTGTAGAATGTAATAGAGAAATTGAGGGTGCTTGTTTCGCCAGCAATTCCTGTGCCCGAAGCTCCAGAGAAAGGAGTTCCTGTAATAGTGTAATCTCCTCTTGGTAAAGTTCTTCCAAATATTTCTTCATCTGTGTTGCCAAAAATAGCATAAGGTGATCTGTTTTCTATTTTGTTAATATTCAAAGAAGGTCCTGATAGTTCCATAACCACACTCCCAACTGTTGATGAGTTGACATTTGCGACAATGGAATACGATAGGTCTTGATCTAACTTTGCAGTAAATCCTTCTTCGATAACTGCGATAGGATTACCGGTGCCTGCTTCTACTATAACGAAACCTTCTAGAACTGATGGTTGATTGATGAGTTCAAAAGAAATTTTGAGAGGTACTCCAGCTTTTCCTGAGGCATTAATTCCTGTAAAAGGGATTGCTTCTATGGTATAGGTGCCTGCTGGAAATGTTCTTCCAAAGAAATCATCCCCTAGATTTCCAAAAACGGCGTATGGGGCATTGTTTTCAATTCTAGAAACAGTTAATGCACCTTCTAAATTGAGTTTATAACTCTTGAATTCTTGACCAGTCGCTATGCTAGCTTCAATGTTTAGTGAGCTTAAGGCTAAATTGTTTATAGGATATGATCCTCCATCCTCTAGAATTAGTTTAGGAGCGTCGGTGTTGGCATCAATTAGGGAGAAACAAGTTATTGGACTTTCTATTACCTCAGTATTATTTGCATTATATCTCAAAAGGATACTGTTGGTTCCTTTAGTATCCGGAGTGGCTGACAAAGTCGTACCCCCAACTAGGATTTTGTCGTTTGTTAAAATTTCAACATTACTAATGATTGGAGATTTTGGAAGTAAAACAGTGCCTTCTTTACCAAAAGAGACATCTAGTGTGCCATCGGAAGTATATTTTTTTAGATAAGCATTTCCTGTAGTGGTATCGTTATTCGAAATTATACTATTATTATCATTGTCAATTACAATCTTACGAGTATCAGAAGGAGTCATTTCCAAGAAACCATTTTCTGCATAAGTTGTATCCAAATCTAGATTTTTATCCAATTTAAAAACATAACCTTGGGTCGTGGTCACATATATATTTGAAGTATCGTCAATAGCTCCGTCTATCACAAAGTCAGGAACATTAGAGTTTTTAGAATCAAAATAACCATGAAGGAACTGTCCATTGGAATCAAACTTTAAGATATTATAAAATATAAAAAGTTGTCCTAAACCACCACCACCACGACTAGCGATCACTACGAGTTCGTTCTCTTTGGTAAGAAATATTTCAGAGATTCGTCTTGTTGATTGACGGGATTCTGATGGCGTAGTACTGACCGTGCCATTTACTCCGTAAGTGGTATCAATTTCACCTTCTTGATCAAAACGTGTGATAGCAATCATTCTATCGGTGCTACTCGCTACCAAGAACTTTCCATCATCTTGCATAGCAATATCACTTACTGCTCTAGGCAATGAAAAGGAAAGAATACCACTGGCATCATCTCCAAAACTGGTATCTAATGTGCCATTTGGTAGGTAGCGCACAACGATTCCATCGCCATTTGATGTGCCTATGATTACTATTTTCTGATCCAATTGAAAAGAGACCTTATGGAATATGGCGTTATCTAATCCATTTAATTTGGTTTTTACAACGCCTTGATCTCCAAAATCTACATCTAGCACTCCATTGGTAAGGTAACGTGTCAGTATAATATCATATGTGTCTGAATCTTCGATGCTTCCAAGTACCAGAATCTTACGATCTTTTTGGGTTTTAATCGTTTTTACATTGTCTTTTGCACTGACAGAGTTTATTATTGCTCCGTTGTCTCCAAAAGAAGTGTCCAGTGTTCCTGATTGTCCTACGGCATTTTGTAATAGAAGGAGGAATAATACTAGTAGAATGTTTGATGTTTTCATAAATGCTTTTAGTTTGTAAATTAATTAATGTATTTTTTGAATGTCTAATTTGTACGATAGAACAGTATTAGTACCGAATACAAAAAAAACACACAACAAAACTATTGCGATATGAAAAAAGTGTGGGATATTTACTCCTCAAATATATTATTGTTTTTATTTAAAAACAATAATATATTGAATTTTTAATAAAATAATAATCGATTAATGTGCTTTTTATAACGATATCGATTTCAAACAAAAAAACTATCTTCGTTTCTGGCTATACCGTATTATGATTAAAAGTTTAAATGCGCTACGATTTGTTTTTGCGCTCATGGTTTTTTTGAGTCATTTGAATTATATCATTCCGACCACCAATGAATTTTGGTCTTTCTGTTATCGCTATGTTTTTCGCGAAGGGTATGTAGGGGTGAGTTTTTTCTTTATGTTGAGTGGTTATATTTTGGCCTATCGGTATGCTGATGAATTTGTGAGTAATACATTTTCTTTCAAAACTTTTGTGCGTCGACGACTCGCACGGATTGTTCCAATGTATTATGTGGGTCTTCTGATTGCGCTACCATTGTCGTTTACAGAGTTTCTCGAAGGTGATCGGGTATTTTATTTTAAAAAACTAGTAACGAACCTTTTTTTGATTCAAAGTTTGGTTCCGATAAGTGATTACTATTTTTCATTTAATGGAGTGTCGTGGAGTGTCGCCACAGAATTAGTGTTTTATGTGTCTTTTCCTGTTGTTGTAACTTTTTTAATCCGACAAAGATCACTCAAAAAAATTGTATGTACTATTACAGTGTTACTCGTAATTATTGCAACTATTTTATTGAATAGCCCCAATGCGTATTATTGGCTTTATATTAGTCCATACCTGCGAATTGCTGATTTTGTAATGGGGATATGTTTGTTTTTGTGGTTAAAAAATAAAAAGATAAAGATTCCAAAGGAAAAAGCTACTTCATGGGAAGTACGTGCGTTATATGTTTTTTTCTTTTTTTTAGTAGTGCAGACGTATGTGCATGAAAACTTTAAGGTAGGAACGTTTTATTGGGTTCCTATTGCTACAATCATCGGTGTTTTTTCTATGACTAATGTACACGGAAGATTATCTGCTTTTTTGTCGCATAAGTTGTTGCAACATTTGGGGCATATTAGCTTTTCATTTTATTTGTTGCATCATTCGTTTTTTAAGTATTATGAACAATATTTAATGCACAAAATCCCATCACAATGGACGGGATTCGTTATTTTGTTTTTACTCCTAATAAGTGTTTTTACGAGCTCAATAACTTATAATTATATAGAGGAGCCTGCAAGGAAGTTACTAAGAAAACGGTTTACTTAGTGCCATTATTTTTCATGCTTTCTTTGACAAGGTTGTAGAACTCATCAAATTTTGGTGAAATCATAATTCGAGTAGATGTTTCGACACTTTGTGAGCCATATTCGCTTAGTCCTAATACCTTAATCCTTTTTGGTTCTACGGTAAATTCTGTTTGCAATGTTCTGGCGATAGCAGCTGATTGTAAACTACTCAAATCCCAGTTGTCTTTTGCATTTTTGGGAAAAGTGATTGCATTACTATTTCCTTCTATAACAATATGTAAATCGGGTTTTGTGTTCAGTGCGTTAGCTATTTTTCCTAAAACGCTTTTTGCTCCCTCAGTAACTTCGGTGCTTTTGTCATCTCCAAAAAGGAGTCCATTACTCATTGTCAGATATACAGCCCCATCTTTGATTGCTAATTGTACTTCTTGACCCAAAGAACTTCCCAAGCCATTTTTGAAAAGAGTCAATGTAGCTAATTTTGTGGAATCCCCTTGAGTTAGTGCTTCATTAATTACTTTTAGCTGACTATCTTTTATTTTTATCGTTTTAAGAGATTCTTCTAAGTTTTTTGATTTTTGTTCAGATAGTTTTGTGAATCCACCCATATTCTTGAGCAAAGACGCATTAGTTTCTTTTAGATCTGCTACTTGTGTTTCCATAGATTGTACCCTTGTACTATTGATACGTTCATTCTTTTTGGATTCATTTAAGGCTTCTTGGACAGTTTTGAACTCTTGTTTTAGTTGACTTAATTCTGCAATCAGATCTTTTTTACTCTGCGCTGCAATAAAAGAACTAATGCTCAATGTAAGGATAAGACAGATATTGGTAATTTTCATAACTAGTTTTTATCTATTGATGTTGTTTTCGATAACCGAAAAGCATTTTTTTATGATGCTAAAGTAAAATATTTTTGGGAGAATGCAGACGCTAAGTTCGAAATACGGTCTATGAATAACAAAGTTTTGAGAATTATGAAATAATAGCATCACGTAATGAAAATTGGGACTATTATTCTCATTTGCAATTTGCTTCTAATTAGAAAAGAGCTTTTTTTTGATAAGAAGACGGTTTGGTGATCTCTATATCTATTATGGGTTTTGTAAGCCATCTTTATATATCAAGGGCAAAACTATTCTTCAAATTCCTCTTCTCCGCTATTACCTTCACGTTTAGATCGCTCTCGCTTTTTCTTTTGATTAAACCTGTAAGTAAAAGCTAGTGTGAGTGTGCGTTGACGACGTTGATATTCGCTGTAGGTATTAAAATCTGGAGTTTCTGAAGTGCTTTTGCGTATCCGTGTGTTAAAAAGATCTCTGACATTAACTACTAGAGTTGCTTTTTCTTTAAAAAAATCTCTGCTCAAGGCCATATTTGTAGAAAAGATCCCTTTTCGTTCTACTTGGGCATTTATTCTAGGGCCAAAGTAATTGATTGCTGTCTGCCAGGCAATTTTCCCCGGAAGGGTCAGCTTGTTATTTATCCGAGCAAACCAGCTAAAATTCTCTGCATCTACACTTTGATTTCGGAAGTTTCCTTTGGTTTGTGCCAGAAATCCATTAAAACTTCCATTTAAACGCCATTTTTTGGTAGGCGTATAGGTAGTAATTAGTTCTATGCCATATCGATCTGTGCTCGTAAGGTTTACTGGTATTCGTTCTATGACTGGGACCAAAATAGGATCGTTGTTGGCATCTTCGCCAATAATTACAGAAGTACCTGTTGGTGCTGCTACGACAGAAAACACATTGGTAGCGTGATTGTAATAGATTGAGGTGTTCAGTAACAATTTACCTATTTTATTGAGATAGCCTAGTTCGACTGCATTGGAATAAAAAGGATCCAAATCTGGGTTTCCCTGAAATAGATTTGTTGCACTGGATCGAGAGGGGAACGGATTAATAAAGCGTGCACGTGGTCGACGTATACGACGGTTGTATCCTAGGGTGAAGCTTTGATTGTCCGAAAATTGATATCCCAAATTAATTGTCGGAAAAAGATCTGTGTAGTTTTTTTTGTTAAAATCCCCAGTTGTTTTTTGGTCAATAGTAATTCTTGTGCTTTCTAATCGTAGCCCAAACAAATAGGAGAATTTTCCTTTTTTGTTACCATATTGCGCATATGCTGCATTTACATATTCTTTGTAGATCAAATTGTTGGATAAATCGTCGTTTTGGGTAAGGACTTCATCCTCTTCTATAGCTACAAAATAATCGGTGTCCAAGGAGTTGAAGTTGCCACGGTAACCTAGTTCGAATTGTGAATTTTCTCCTATGGGTACTGTATAATCGGATTGCAGTAATAGGCGATCTTGGCTTTCCAAGGTTTTTACTTGTTCGTCAAATGTCAGATTGTCCTGAGTGATTATGGAGTGTTCATTATCATCAGAGTTTTCTATCTGAAAATCTATGGTCAGTTTGTGTCCCTTGTGATCAAAATCCTTGGTGTAGTTCAAGGAATATTGTCTAGTTGTAGCTGTTTCTGTCTCGTTGTCAAAACGGTTACGACTAGATGCCACCTGTCTGGTAGCGTTGAGGTCCTGAATCAAATTGGTGGTTCGATTATCATTGTCATTGGAGCGATACAGAAAGGATTGAGTAATAGAAGAAGTCTTATTGATATACCACTCTGCACCAAAATTGGTATTGAAGCCTTGTCTGATGCGATTAAATTCACGGGTTTCATCGAGGTATGTGTTGATAGCAGTTGGATTAAAATATTCTGTACTAGAAAAGGCGTTCCCTGGTTGTTTCCTATAGTTATAGCCAGAAGTGGTAAAAAAGTTCCAATCCCCTACACGATAATTAAGATTTCCAGAAATACCTGCCGCTAAGGGGTATTGTGTATGTACCGTTATAGCGCCATTGAGACCTTCTAACTTGTTTATTTTGAGAATAATATTCAGGATTCCTGCTGTGCCTTCTGCATCATAACGAGCCGATGGTGAGGTGATCACTTCTACACGCTCGATGGATTCGGCGGGTAGTTGTTGTAGTGCGTCCGAGTTGCCAAGACCTATCAAACCAGAAGGTTTTCCGTTGATTAAAATCCGTACATTATCATTTCCTCGTAGTGCTATTGTACCATCAGCATCTACGGAGACAGATGGAACATTGTCCAAAACATCACTTACAGTACCACCGGAGACAGTAAGATCTTTTCCAACATTATAGATTTTTTTATCCAATCGAATTTCTACAGTAGTTTTTTCTGCTATCACCACGACATCACTCAAAGCTTGTGTGTCAACACCCAAGAGGATTACCCCCAAATCGGTGGTGTTGATTAATCGTTGTTTTTGAAGGACTTTTGGTTTGAATGAGATGTATTCGATAGTTATCCGATACATTCCGGCCGGAATTTCTATAGAAAAATTGCCGGATGCATCTGTAATGCCTCCTCCAATAACTTTTTTTTGTCTCGGACTAAAGAATGAAACCGTTGCGTACTCAAGGGGAGTTTTTGATGACTCATCCAGAACTTTTCCGGAAACAAATACTTTCTTGTCTTCAAAATTAGGTCGCTGCCCTACCACGACAAAAGTGGTGAGTATGAATAAAAGCAAGGAGATTTTTTTTTGCATGATGCCAAAGGATGATTTAGATAAAACTCGTTGTCATTAGACGATGAAAAATACTTTTGGTTTAAAAAAAAATCTAATTAATCGTGTTTTTTCTCAAACAACTATATTTTTACAAGAAATAGGTCGGATAGTATTATGGCATTTTTGGAAGGTTATGGGATTGGATTAGCTATGGTTATTTTTATAGGCCCTGTGTTTTTTTTGTTATTTCATAATAGTTTAGCGTATGGTACCAAAGTAGGGGTGACTATAGCACTAGGTATTTTGTTTAGTGATATTCTTTGTGTCCTTTTGTGCTATTATGGTTTGTCTTCATTTGTGCTTGCTTCCAAGAATCAGTTTTGGATTGGAGTTTTGGGAAGTCTTATTCTGTTTGGGTTAGGGGTTTCTTATGCCTTCAAAAAAAATGTCGAATTTGATAAAAAAGAGATAGAAGTTACCCAAAATTCAATGCGTTTGAGTGCTTTTTTTGTCAAAGGGTTCAGTGTAAACTTTTTTAATCCATTTGTATTTGTTGTGTGGATTGGGGTATTCCAATACGGGAGTATTTCCTACAGAGAGACCTTGCCACTCATACTATTTCTTATGGCCGTTCTGTTGGGTATTCTAACTACCGATGTGCTCAAGGTTTTTGTTGCCAAGCGGATCAAAAACCATTTATCTTCTCAAAGATTAGGGTACGGTTATAAGGTTACGGGAATTGTATTGATTGTATTTGCGATAAGAATCTTGTATGCAGTAACTCAAAATGAATTTTAGCGAACTATACCATTTGATGTTTGAATTAACCGGAAAGAAAGATTAAGATTTTTTTGTTTCAGCTTCAGCAGCAACATCAAGCATAGCCTTAGTTACGGTTTGTTTTTATGCCGAAGCTTAGGTGAAAAAAGAACATTTTATCTCAGTAAATTCAAAGGATAAATGGTATTACACTAATGTTGGTTTGTAATGAAACGTATTTTACTATGATGGGTTTAAAAAAACTAGAGATATCAATTAAGGAATTTGCCAGACGCAATAGCACGCTTTCCGGCAGGGGTAGAAGGAATCAATATCGTTTTGAACTGAAGATCAGGAATTACAGCGTCAACAGGTATCGGGGCACCATCTTCTCGTTGAATAATAAAAAAAAGTTCTGTGCCATCAATACCGCCAAACGAAATGTCATAAGTTATATTTTCGTCTCCCAAAACAATGCTCGTAGGGAGTGCAAATTTAGGGTCAGGCGCAGTGGCAGAACGTACGTATGAAAAGAATCCAAAAGTTTCGAGTTGAGCGGCAGTGATTTGCGAATTCTCAAATTCTAAGCCAATAAAAATAGCTTCTTGTTCTTTGGTTCGCGTTGTAGACGGAGCAGATGACCATCCCAAATCAATTGCTCCGGTACCATCAGTGCCATCTCGTCCAGGTGTACCATCTTCTCCGGCGACACCATCTTTTCCAGGAATACCATCTTGTCCATCCTCGGCAGAACAAGATATCAAAGAAATAGACAATGCCAAAATGCAATAAGTAACTAATTTGAAAGTGCTTTTCATAGAATATATGTGTTATCTTTTTTGTTTACAACGAACAAAAAAGGTTTAAAAGTATTTTGAGTAAAATTTACATCCTAGATATCAAGGTGATTCTTTAGAAACAAACATAGCTAAAAAGAATTAAAACTTAGAATATGATTTGTTAATTCCGCCCTTTTTCATCAGGATACAATTCCCAAACAGGAGTACTTTGCCAATATTCTTTGGTTACGATATCTAGCATCGTCAACGGCCCTTTGAATGCAGCTCCGGTATCAATATTCCATACAGAATGCGCATTGATAGGGGTCATTTTATTGATTCTTGTAACTGGTGTGTGACCGATATAAATCTCTTTGAATAGGGTAAGACGTTTGGGGTAGTACAGATGATCTTTGTCTAGGTCCTTTGATGTAGCAAGAGCAGTTTCCCACAGCGTACGATCCCAGTAAAAGGTTTTGGAAAAATATTCGTGTTCTGGCCCCTTGATATTTGTAAAACCAGCATGCAGGAATAAACAATCTTTGTATACTACATAATTGTGCATGGCTTCATAAAAAGCAATATGAGACTTTTTTTCTTCTTCTGATAACTGGCTATAGCCATCCAATGTAGCTTGGCCTCCGTGTTTGAGCCATTCAGGGTTGTTTTTTCCTTTGGCAAGCCACTGATAACATAATTCATCATGATTTCCACGAAGAAATATACAATGATGTGTGGTTTGTAGCTCGATCAAGAAGCTTACCGTGGCGGCACTATCACTCCATCCATCTACATAATCCCCCAAAAAGATCAGGGTGTCATTTGTAGATACTTGTACTTTTTCAAAGAGTTGTATTAATGCTTTGAGACCTCCATGTATATCTCCGATCACTAGCGTACGTGACATATTTAACAATTTTTTGCACTAAAATAAAAGATATCTTAGTATAAAGCTAATGTAATAGGACAAAAAGATGTCAAATCTATAAAGTTGCTTAGCGATAATGAACCTTTCTTAGTACGCGCATCGTTTCCTTGTACGAAAGATATATTTTGTGATCAAAACTTTTTATGTGAGGCTTCGCTTCTTCAAGTTGTTTTTTAGCTTCTTCAAAATCATTAAAAAAACAAATCAAATGAGTTGCTGGTAGATTGGCTATATCTGTTTTTTCACTTCTAGAAATAGGTAATTGTTTTTTTAATTTTTCTAATAACTGGTTGTTGTGGTTGTATAAATGATACAGTATTTTGCGATCGTAGCGAGGAGGTTCAAAGAGAATCGTACTCTCGATATCGTAACTCACATTATCTTTGAATTGGATAGTAACTTTTTCTAAGGGGTAGTATCGCAGCTTTTTTTGCAGTCCTAATTGTACATATTCTATAATACTAAAACTGTTTTCGGTGATAGTGATGCTAACTTCATCCAACGCAGAATAGAAGAGTTTTACTTGTTCGCTAATGAGTTCGATATCAACTCTAGAAAAATAACTAGTGTTATCGACGTTTTTTTTGATACCAGCCCAACAGATGACAAAATATTCTTTAAAGACTTTGTATCGAGGGTTGAAATCTCTTCGGGTGTTAATAAAGTCAAAAACGCCATCTAGAGTTAGCTCAATATTGTTTTGAGAATGACTTTCTATAGCTGCAACAGTATCCGAATTTACATCTTTGACAACAATGTCAAATACCTTGGGCATGCTGATGCTTCCATCTCTAAAAAATACAGATCCGCCATAATATTTCCAGATGTTTTTGCGTAACGAGCACAGCTTCCCATTTATTGCTCGGATGGTAACCAGTCCTATTACTTTGTCATGGGGTAAATGCGGAAAAGGAATATTCTCGTAACTTACCAAAGGGGGATTGGTGAGAAAGGCGTTGACCAAATTTTGAATTTTACTATCATCAAAAAAATCTACTCCCACAATTTTGTTGTCGGTATCTTCTACTCCAATAACAATGAAAGAGTTGTTTTTGGGATTTGAGTTTGCTAAGGCGCATATATGTTTCAGAAACTTAGCCTTGCCTTCTTTTTCGCCAATATTGAGGCGTAATTTTTTGTCATAAAAACTGTTCTCATCATTGTGAGCAAGGAGGTTTTTGATGAGAAGGCGTTTGTTAATCAATTTTTTAAAGATGTTTTAGTTTTTCTGAAAAATACTCATAGTTATAGTTGCTGCGTAATTTGAAGCTGTTTTTTATTTTTCTCTATGGATCGTTACGGCATTACCTTGTGCTGTTGGTAATACTAGTAGATCAGCAATATTAACATGATAGGGACGGGTAACAACAAAGGCGATAATATCGGCAACATCTTCTGCACTCAATGGCTCAAATCCATGGTATACGCTGTCAGCTTTTTGGGTATCCCCTTTGAATCGTATAGTACTGAATTCTGTTGCTACAGCGCCAGGATGGATCGCGCCAACTCTAATGCCATGAGGATTTAGATCTACGAGCATGCTTTTGGTAATAGCATCAACAGCATGCTTACTAGCGCAATACACATTTCCATTTGGATAAATCTCTTTGCCAGCTATGGAGCCAATGTTGATAATGTGTCCTGATCCCCGTGATATCATATGAGGCATTAGTGCTTTTGAAACATATAAAAGCCCCTTGACGTTACTATCAATCATTGCATCCCAGTCCTCTAGATTACCATCCTGTATGGGAGATAGTCCATGGGCATTACCAGCATTATTGATCAAAATGTCTTTAGAAAAATTAGCAGGAATACGTGCAATTTGTTCAAATACCTGTTTTTTGTCTTGTACATCAAAACAAAGTGTGTGAACAGCAACTTTTTTGCGGAGCAACGATTTTAATTCTGTCAAACGTTCCTGGCGTCTTCCGCAGATAACCAGTTGTATCCCAAGGTTTGCTAATGCAATGGCCGTAGCATTTCCTATCCCGCTAGTAGCACCCGTTATAAGAGCTGTTTTCATAAAAAAAAGTTTTTTGTTTAAAAATAAACAAAAATATGCAACACCTAGAAACGTAATTCGTCTATTATCAAAACTATTAGTCGATGATACGATAATAGAAGAGTTTGGGACACAAAACTCTAAAAGAAAAGTAAAAAAACAAGTACAATTTGCAAGGTAAATTTAGGAGTATTAAATTCACGCTTTGCAAAAAAATATAGTAATGGAAGAACATAGTACCATAGATATCAAATCTATTAACGAGAAGATCGAAAAAGAGAGTGCTTTCGTTGATCTACTTACGTTAGAAATGAACAAAGTGATCGTAGGGCAAAAGCACATGATAGAGCGTTTGCTTATAGGATTGCTAGGAAGAGGGCATATTCTGTTAGAAGGGGTTCCTGGATTAGCAAAAACTCTGGCTATTAATACGCTATCACAAGCGGTTCAAGGAAGTTTTAGTCGGGTGCAGTTTACTCCGGATTTGTTGCCTGCAGATGTTGTAGGTACGATGATTTTTAATATGAAAGAGAATGATTTTTCGATTAAAAAAGGCCCGATTTTTGCCAACTTCGTATTAGCAGATGAGATTAACCGTGCTCCAGCAAAGGTGCAGAGTGCCTTGTTAGAGGCAATGCAAGAAAAACAAGTGACTATTGGAGATCAAACTTTTGTTTTGGACAAACCATTTTTGGTTATGGCGACACAGAATCCAGTAGAACAAGAAGGGACATATCCATTACCAGAGGCGCAAGTGGATCGTTTTATGCTCAAAACAGTTATTGATTACCCTAAGCTAGAAGATGAGCAACTAATTGTTCGTGCAAACCTAAAAGGAGCTTATGAAAAAGTAAATCCTGTGGTGTCCATCGAACAAATTATAAAAGCACAAGAGGTTGTACGAGAAGTGTACATGGATGAAAAAATCGAAAAATATATCTTGGATATTATTTTTGCGACGAGATATCCAGAAAAATACAACTTAGCAGATCTGAAACCACTGATTAGCTTTGGAGCTTCACCAAGGGGTAGTATCAATATGGCCACTGCAGCAAAATGTTATGCTTTTATTAAACGTAGAGGGTATGTGATCCCAGAAGATGTACGTGCAGTAGTGCATGATGTATTGCGCCATAGAATTGGAATAACCTACGAGGCGGAAGCAGAAAATATAACTTCAGAAGAGATTATCAATAAGATTGTTAACGAAATTGAAGTGCCATAAACAAGAGTTTTAAGGCTTTATAAATAGACTGCTGATAAGAATTTTGAGGCAGTGCTGTTTTTAGTGTATTTTTTTTAAGAAATAATATCATTATATATCATAAACGCAAAGAGACCTTTTCTTGTAAAGGAAGGCAGGGTGAGAGATGAATACCAAAGAATTACTAAAGAAAGTTCGAAAGATTGAAATCAAGACACGACGCTTGAGTGATCACGTTTTTGGAGGAGAATATCATTCTACTTTCAAAGGGCGTGGTATGACTTTTAGCGAAGTACGGCAATATCAATTTGGAGATGACATACGTAGTATTGATTGGAATGTTACTGCGCGCTGTAATGAACCTTATATCAAAGTTTTTGAAGAAGAACGTGAGCTGACAATGATGCTTATGGTCGATGTTTCGGGATCACAGCTATTCGGAACCCAACAGCAGTTCAAGAGAGAGATTGTGACAGAGATTGCCGCAACACTAGCATTTTCTGCAACGCAGAATAACGACAAAATTGGATTGATTTTGTTTACAGATGCTATTGAACTTTTCATACCACCCAAGAAAGGACGCTCTCATGTATTGCGAATTATAAGAGAATTAATAGAGTTTCAACCCAAAAGTAAAAAAACGGATGTTTCTGGCGCATTGAAATTTCTCTCTAATGTGATGAAAAAAAAGGCTATAGTTTTTGTGCTTTCGGATTTTATTGCAGATGATTATCAGCGGACACTAAAGATTGTGGGAGGGAAACATGACCTTACCGGAATTCGTGTCTACGATCGACATGAAGAAGAAATTCCGAATTTGGGAATGGTGCCAATGGAAGATGAAGAAACAGGAGAAGTGTTGCTGGTGAATACTGGATCCAAGTCAACAAGGATGAATTATGCCAAATATTACAGAGAACGTGTCGATTATTTCAATGATAGTTTTACTCGTAGTGGTGCTGGGGCATTGAGTAGTCGTGTGGATGAAAGTTATGTCAAAAAATTATTAGGGTATTTTAAACGTAGAGGATAGTTTTGAAAGTTAGAAATACAACATATATAAAGCAGAATCACAACATATATCTGCAAAGAGCATTCGCACTTTTTGTATGGGCTCTGGTATTCCCACTTTGTGGACAAATGAGTTCGCAGATTTTTGCACAAAAAGCAGCGGTTGCCATTGATAGTACATCAATTGTAATTGGGTCAATACTACGATACCAAATTCAGGTAGAGAGTGACAAGGGAGCATTAGTGGTCTTTCCCGAAGGGCAAACCTTCAATCCAATGGAAATGATCGAATCCTTCAAAATCGATACAACAGATTTACAAACACGTCAAACACTCACAAAACAATACGCTCTTACACAATTCGATTCAGGACATTATACCATTCCGCAACAAAAAATCATTATTGGAGATCGTACGCTTGTAACTGATTCTTTACAAATAGAGGTGCGAGATGTCGTGGTAGATACGACCAAGCAAAAGTTATATGATATCAAACCCTTGATTGGTGTAGATGTTCCTGATGATAGTTGGAATAAAATTATAAAAAAATATAGTTGGTGGATTTTGGGAGCATTGGTCTTGATTGGGCTTGTTTTGATGTTGATTTTTAGAAAAAGAAAACCTAAAAAAATTCCAGAACATCAATTGCCAGCATATGATCGAGCACTTTTGGCGTTAGGACGTATAGATGACGAACATTTATTGGACAAAGAAGCGTTCAAAGAGTATTACTCACAATTAAGTGATACCGCACGACAATATCTGAATGAAGAGGTGTATGATCATGCACTAGAGAGTACCACAGAAGAGTTGATAGAAAAACTCGAAGAACAGAAAAAAGCAGGTTCTTTGAACTTAGAGAAATCAGTGATTATTGAACTAAAGAAAGTATTGCAGACAGCAGATTTGGCCAAGTTTGCGAAATCTAATCCTGATGTAGGTACGGCAAAAGCTGATCGTAATACGATAGAAGCCTTTATCAAAGAAACAAAAATAGCAATCCCGCAACCAACAGAAGAAGAATTGCTTTTGGATGCAGCCTATCGTGAGGAATTAGCAGCAAAGAATAAAAGAAAGAAAATTATTATTGCAGTCATTGCAATCGTTGGTATTATCCTAATGACAGTGGTTGGTGTTATTGCTGTATATGGTTATGATTTTGTTAGAGATAACGTACTCGGGCACCCGACCAAAGAATTGGTCGAGGGAGAATGGGTTACAAGTACGTACGGAGCACCTCCTGTAACAATTAGTACACCAAAAGTATTGGAACGAGTGAGTGAGAAGATTCCTGAAGAACTCTCTGGTCAGGTATCCATGACAACATTCGCATACGGGAGTATATTGGATATGTTTAGTGTTAAAGTGAATACGGGAGTTGTAAGAGGTGTAACGGAATTTGACCTAGAACAGGTTATGGAAGGGAATATGAAATTAGTGGAACAAGAAGGTATCACTAATATGATGACTAAGAATGAAGAGTTCAAAACTCCCGGAGGTGTAGAAGGACTAAAGGTTTTTGGATCAGCTGATTTTCCTGTTTTTGGAAAACCGGACAAAAAGATTAAAGGGAACTATGTGGCATTGCTGTTCAATGAGGGAGAAGGGTTACAGCAAATTACATTGACCTGGAAAGAAGATGATCACTATGCAAAAGAAATGATAGATCGTATTATCAATTCGATAGAACTAACTAAGAAGGAAGAAGAGTAGCGCTATGTTTGAGAATATCACATTTGAAAATCCACAATTCTTTTGGTTGTTTTTGATACTACCACTGATAGCTGCTTGGTTTATTTGGAAAAGAAATACACAACAAGCAGAATTAAAAATCTCAAGTGTCAAAGGTTTTAAAGTATCAGGGAACTGGTTGGCAAAACTAAAACCTCTTTTGTTTCTATTTCGTTTGCTTGCATTGGCAGCTATTATAATAGCCATGGCTCGACCACGAACGGTAAATGTTTCGACCAAAACAAAAACTACAAAAGGGATAGATATTGTTATGGCAATTGATGTTTCTGCCAGTATGCTTGCTCGAGATTTGAAGCCTGATCGCTTAGAAGCACTCAAAAAGGTTGCGGGTGAGTTTGTCAAAGGACGACCTGGAGATCGCATCGGGTTAGTGGTATATGCAGGAGAAAGTTTTACAAAAACCCCAATTACCAGTGACAAATCTATTGTGCTAAGTGCGCTCAAAAGTATACAATATAGTAATGTTTTGGAGAACGGAACTGCAATTGGTATGGGATTGGCCACATCGGTTAATAGGCTAAAAGATAGTAAGGCAAAAAGTAAAGTGATTATTCTCCTTACAGACGGATCCAATAATTCTGGATTTATTGATCCCAAAATAGCCTCTGAATTAGCAGTGGAGTATAAAATAAAAACCTATACTATTGGGGTGGGAACAAATGGGATGGCATTATCTCCCGTAGCAATGCGTGCAGATGGTAAGTTTGTTTTTGAAAATGCCAAAGTAGTGATCGATGAGGTTTTGCTCAAAGAAATAGCAAAAGTGACAGGTGGGAAATACTTCAGAGCAACGAATAATAAAAAGTTGGAACAGATTTATGAAGCGATTAACAAACTCGAAAAAACAGATATAGAAGAATTCAAGTTTTATAATTACGAAGAAAAATATCGTCCTTGGATTTGGATTGCTGGTATTTTAATTCTTTTAGAATTTTTGCTGCGTCACACCCTTTTTAGAAGTTTTGTTTAGACAAGGAGGGTCATAGGACTATTGTGTAATTACAAAAATGGTAGGTAGCATAAGAGTTTATTTGATATAGAAGAAGGATGAAGAAAGGAGTTATTATCGTTGGTAGTTCTAGGAGTAATGGAGATAGCGCTTTGGTGGCTCAATATTTCCAAGAACTTTCGGGTTATGATGTGATCGACCTTAAAGAAAAGAGGATAGAACATTTTGATTACGATTTCGAGAATAGTGACGACGATTTCAATGCATTGTTCAAAGGAATTGTTTGTAATTATGAACTATTGATTTTTGTATCTCCCGTTTACTGGTATACCATGAGTGGAGTACTGAAAGTCTTTTTTGATAGAATTTCGGATTTTCTTTACAAAGAAAAAGAATACGGAAGAGCTTTGCGAGGAAAAGAGATGGGAGTCCTCAGTTGTAGTAATAATGAGGATATTGTGACAGAATTTGAAATGCCCTTCAAAAGAACAGCGTCCTATCTGGAGATGAATTATACAGGATATAGACACCTAACTGTGCAGGAGGGTGTTTTGAGTATAAAAAGTAAAGAAATAATGAAGGAATTTCATAAAAATGTTGAACTAAAAACGACAAACTAGGAACATTAATTATGTACTTACTAGAAGAGAAAATATATTTTTGGTTTTTATTGGTTATTCCAGTGCTCATCGTTTTATTTTTGGGTGTTGTGCTTTGGAAACGTTCTATACAAGCAAAATTTGCAGATAAAGCATTACTCAAGCGTTTGAGTCCGAATAAATCAGTTTTTAAACCCGTTTTTAAGCTGGTAATACTTTGTTTGGCTTTGGCTTGTTTGGTTATCGGTTTGGTGAATCCAAAAATTGGAACCAAACTCAAAACTGTAAAGAGAGAAGGTGTTGATGTTGTTTTTGCAATTGATGTATCCAAGAGTATGCTTGCAGAAGATATAGCACCCAATAGAATCGAAAAATCTAAACAATTAGTCACCCAAATAATCAATAGTTTGGCTAGTGACCGCATCGGTATTATTGCTTATGCGGCGAGTGCTTTTCCGCAATTACCAATTACCACAGATTATGCATCTGCCAAAATGTTTTTGCAGTCTATGAATACGGATATGTTATCCTCACAAGGGACGGCTATTGATGAGGCAATTGCTTTGGCAAAAACTTATTATAATGACGAGGAGCAAACCAATAGAGTTTTGTTTATTGTTAGTGATGGAGAGGATCACGGAGGAGGTGACGTAGGTAACGCAGCCGAAGAAGCGGCAAAAGAGGGTATCAAAATTTTTACAATAGGTGTAGGTTCTGCAAAAGGAGGACCAATTCCTTTGAAGAGAAATGGCATCGTACAAGGATATAAAAAAGATAGAAAGGGAGAGACTGTTATTACTCGCCTTAATTCCAAAACCTTACAAAACATAGCAGATGAGGCTAACGGACAATATATTGATGGGGCTAGAACCAAAGAGGTTATAGATGAGGTAACAACCATCTTGCAAGGAATGAACAAAAAGGAATTCGAGGCCAAGCAATTTGCGGATTTCGAAGATCAGTTTCAATGGTTTTTGGGAGCAGGACTCTTACTACTGTTATTGGATGTTTTTTTATCAGAAAGAAAAACTGCTTGGGTACAAAAATTGAACCTCTTTGGAGAAAACACAGAAAATTAAACGAGAATAGCTTTGTTTCTATAGGGAATATTCAAAAGATCAAAAAGAACTATCTCAGAGTTATAAATTTAGATAGCATGCTTAAAAATAAAATATATAAAATCATTGGAGTACTGCTTTTGTCAGTCACTAGTTTGTGTGCTCAAAAAAAGCAACCAACACAAAAAGAGTTAGCATTAGAAGCAAAACGTTTCGTAGCAGAAGGGAATGATTATTTGGTTAATGACAAAAATTTTACAGCTGCCGAACGAGAATATAGAAAAGCCATAGACAAAAACCCATTATATGAAGAAGCAAAATATAATTTGGGAAACGCCTACTATGTAACCGAAAACTATGACGAAGCATTACAGCGCTTTGCACAGACAGGAAAAACAACGGATAACAAACAAATAAAGCATTTGGCATTCCATAACCAAGGGAATACTTTTATGCGACAAAAGAAGTATGATAAGGCTATCGCAGCATACAAAAATGCTTTGCGCAATAATCCTTTGGATAATGAAACGAGGTACAATCTTGCATTGGCAAAGAAAATGAGAGAAAAGGACGGAGACCAGGATAATAAGGATAAGAACAAGGACGACGACAAGAAAGATAACAAGAGCGATAAAAAAGAAGGCGATAAAGAGGGGAAAGACGGAGAGGATAAGAAAGAAGAAAAGGAAGGCAAAAACAAAAAAGAAAACAAAAAAGAAGACGACAAAAAGGAAGATAAAAAAGAAGGCGATAAGAAGAAAGATGGAGAGGATAAAGAAGATGAAAAAGGAAAGCCTAATGAGGATAAAAAAGACGGAAAAGGAGATGCTCCAAAAGAGCAGCAACCGCCCAAAACCATTCCTGGTCAGTTGTCACAACAGCAGGTAAAAAGCCTTTTGGAAGCGATGAATAATCAAGAGAAAAAGGTCCAAGAAAAAATAAACGCCAAAAAAGTAAAAGGCGGTAGAGTACAAACAGAAAAGGATTGGTAGTGCTCGTTATTAGAAGAGTGCAAGGGTTTGGTCAAAGGAGTATTTTTGTTGGATAAGAAAGATTGTTGCTAGATTACGACAAACTGACAGCTTGTCTTTCAAAAGAAGTTTGGCAAAATAATTGAAAAAAATAGTAGAACAATCTTTTGTTTATATAAAGATAAAGCGTCTTATTGCAGTTTATGAACTATGATGAAGTTAAAATTATACATACTTACCGTTTTATTAAGTTTCTCAGGCATTGCCATAGCACAAATTAAATTTGAAGCCAAAGTAAGTAAAAAGACTTTGGGGATCAATGAGCGGCTACGTGTAGATTTTCAGATGAATCAAGATGGGGATAACTTTAGTCCACCAAATTTCAAGGGGTTTACGGTTGTTGGTGGCCCGAATCAATCTGTAAGTAATTCTTGGATTAATGGTCGGCGTACTTATTCCAAGGTATATAGCTATTTTTTGGAGCCTCAAAGCAAAGGAAAATTTGTTATCAACCAAGCTGTAATTGTTATCAATGGAAGAACGTATAAAACAACGCCTATAAGAGTCACAGTGGTTGCGGCAGTGGATAAGCCCAAAGATGGCAATAATTCGGATATCGTGGCTAACGAAAATTTACATTTGGTCGCAGAGGTTTCTAATAAAAATCCATATCTCAATGAAGCGATTACTGTGGTGTATAAATTGTATGTGAGTCAGCGAATTAGTGTAAGTAATTGGCGGGAAATAGCTAGTCCAAAATACAGTGATTTTTGGAGCCAGGCAATTGACACGAAGCAACTTCGTATACAAAATGGGCAGTATGATGGAGAGCCCTATCGATATGTGGTGCTTCGCAAAACGGTATTATATCCGCAAAAAACAGGAAAATTGAATATCGAACCACTGGCATTGTCGATTGCAGTGGATGTGCCAACTAATAGGAGAGATTTTTTTGGACAACCTTTGTATACAACAGTAGACAAGACCGTAGCAGCTGGAAACACTACTATTAATGTAAAACCTCTACCAGAACAGGGTAAGCCGGCTAATTTTACTGGAGCAGTAGGATCCTTTTCTTTTAGTGTACGACCTAGCAGAACCCAATTAGATGCAACAGAATCACTGCAAACAGTCGTGGAGGTACGTGGTAATGGTAATCTAAAACTTTTTGATTTGCCAAAGTTGACTGTTCCTAGTGGTTTGGAACAATATGAACCAGAACGTAGCGAAAAGGTGAGAACTAATCTCAGTGGTATGGGAGGAAGTATTTCTGAGAGTTATACATTGGTACCTCAATACAAAGGGAAGTACCCAATACCAGCAATATCTTTCTCGTACTTTGATTTGAAAACAAAAAGATATAAGCAACTCAATTCCAATGAAATTATAATTGATGTAGCAAAGGGACCTGATGCGGGAAATACTGCAGTACCATCTAATAATGGAACAGTGAATAAACAGCTAGTCACGCAGTCAGGGAAACAATTCCGTTTTATTAAACAAAAAACAAATCTCCAACCTATAGAAGCAGAGTATTTCTTCAAATCGGTGGGATATTGGACGGCTTTGACATTACCCTTGTTAGCAATACCATTATTTATTCTTTTTGGAAAAAAACAACAGCAGTTAGCGAATGATGTAAAGGGGAACAGAATTCGAAAAGCAGATAAGCTAGCAAAAAAATATTTGTCAGAGGCAAAAAAGAACTTAGGAGATCAAGAACAGTTTTATGTAGCGATGGAACGTGCACTACATAATTATTTGAAGGCAAAATTGCATATTCAAACAGGTGAAATGAGTAAAGATCGGATTGGGAGATTGCTTCGAGAACGTTCCGTAAATGAGGAAACAACGGTAGCGTTTATTGGCTTGTTGGAGAGTTGTGAATTTGCACGTTATACACCTTCTTCGAGATCAGCTATGCAGCAAGATTATGACAAAGCATCGAACGTTATTGCAGGAATTGATAAACAAATTACGACCGTATGAAAACACTAATCAATAGTATATTTTTGATTATAACTGCGATCGCTTTTGGACAAGAGTCGGAGTTATTCATCAATGCCAATGCCAAATATAGTGAAGGGAAGTATAAAGAGGCTATAACGGATTATAGGGCGATATTGGATAATGGACAGGAATCTGTAGCATTATATTATAATTTAGGAAATGGGTACTACAAGCTTAATGAGATAGGTCCAAGTATTTATTATTATGAAAAAGCATTGAAATTGGATCCAAGTGATGAGGATGTTGCCAATAATCTAAAATTTGCACAGCGAGCTACCGTAGATCAAATAGAGGTGTTGCCAGAAGGAATTGTTAAAAGAACAGTAAAGAAAATTACCAACACGTTTGGATTTGATACTTGGGCGTGGTTATCCGTTTTTGGAGTATTAGTTTTTGTAATACTTTTTATAGTGTATTATACTGCAGGAAATAGTGTTCAAAAGCGCTTATTTTTCTTAACTTCTTGGCTATCTCTTATCTTTGGGTTAATCGCACTAGGGTTTGCATTCAAACAATATAATCTGGTCAACAATAGTCGTTATGCGATTTTGTTTGCTCAAGAGGCAAATATCAAAAGTGAACCAAGTTTGGGGAGCGAAATTGTTTTTACATTGCATGAAGGAACCAAGGTGGCTGTATTAGAAGAAAGTAGGGATTGGAATAAAATTCGCTTAGCGGATGGGAAAATTGGTTGGATTCCCAAACAAGATCTCAAGGAGTTGTAATTGCGTTTGATGTTTTTAGTAAAAAGACTAAGAATTGTATTGTTTAATCTTTTATATTTGTTTAGAACAACTACACAATGCATTACACGATCAAACATCATATCATCAAGCTACTCGTCCTTTTAGGGATGTTATTGTGCATTACAAATTATGGGTATACGCTTTACGATCTGTTTTTTTATAAATCTGATATTGTTGTGTTTGTAGATGTGGATCAAAATGAGGTTCCAGAAAATGATACAGAAGATCGTTCCGACAAATTAGAAGATGAGATAGAAAAAGATATGATATCTTTTGTAGAAGAGTATAGTGTTTTTGATAGTCTTCTTACTGAAGAAAGTGCTAAACAAAGTATTCTACTAACCTTCTCTGATATACATTTAGAATTGAAAACGCCCCCTCCAGAATTGTCATAGTTTTTTTGTGATTTGTAACATCGTTTGATAAGTGATACAAATAAATCATTGTTAGATTCTACCTATAACTGTTTTCTTAATTTAAGAAACAAAAAATAATATTATGACTATTTTTAAAAATATAAAAAACGATCTTCCTGCTAGTGTTGTCGTTTTCTTTGTGGCATTACCTCTATGTTTGGGGATTGCACTAGCGAGTGGTGCGCCATTATTTTCTGGGCTTATAGCGGGGATTGTCGGGGGGATTATGGTGGGAGCATTGAGTGGTTCTCCATTAGGTGTAAGTGGCCCTGCAGCTGGTCTGGCAGCAATTGTATTAACCGCCATCGGAGCTTTGGGTGGTTATGAAAATTTTTTGGTAGCAGTAGTTTTAGCTGGAGCAATACAACTATTGTTTGGAGTACTTAAATTAGGAATTATTGCGTATTATTTTCCATCTTCTGTAATCAAGGGAATGCTTACAGGAATTGGGATCATTATTATTCTAAAACAAATCCCACATTTCTTTGGATACGATGCCGATCCAGAAGGGGATTTTTCTTTTTTCCAAAAGGATGGAGAGAATACTTTTTCTGAATTATTTAATGTTTTTGACAATATCAGTCCGGGAGCAACCTTAGTGGCAATTATAGGGATGGCGATTTTGATTCTTTGGAATACGGTGCTTTCCAAAAAAGGGAAGTTTTTCCAGATTGTTCAAGGGCCCTTGGTAACTGTTGTAGTGGGAATTGTTTTTTATATTGTAACAAAAGATTCTAGTTGGGGTATTTCCAAAGCGCATTTAGTAAGCGTACCAGTTCCAGATAGTTTTTCTTCCTTTGTAGGGCAGTTTAGTTTTCCTAATTTTGCAGCTATTACTCGGGTAGATGTCTGGATAACAGCTTTTACAATTGCACTAGTCGCGAGTCTCGAGACCTTACTTTGTGTAGAGGCAACAGATAAGTTAGATCCTAGAAAACGGGTGACACCAACCAATAGAGAGCTTTTGGCACAGGGTGCAGGGAATATTGTCTCTGGACTTATAGGAGGGTTGCCGGTTACACAAGTAATTGTACGAAGCTCTGCAAATATTCAATCAGGAGGAAAAAGTAAGCTTTCTGCAATTCTCCATGGATTTTTATTATTGATTTCGGTAATTCTAATTCCAACTTTACTTAATATGATTCCACTTTCTGTATTGGCGGCAGTACTATTAATAGTAGGCTATAAGTTAGCAAAACCCACACTGTTTGCAAAGATGTATGGTTTGGGATGGCGTCAGTTTGTTCCTTTTGTAGTCACCGTTGTGGGGATTGTTTTTACCGATTTACTTATTGGTATAGGGTTGGGTCTTGCAGTGGGGATTGTTGTTATTTTGATTAAGAGCTATCAAAATTCGCACTTTTTGCATATTCAGGACAAAAGTGATGGAGTGCATAGAATTACAATGACATTGGCAGAAGAGGTAACTTTTTTTAATAAAGGTGCGATTTTGAAAGAGTTAGATAGATTGCCCGTTGATACCTGTTTGACACTAGATGTTACGAATACACGATACCTAGATAACGATATTATAGAGATCCTCGATGATTTTTCTGAGAAGGCAAAAAATCGAAATATTACGATTAAATTGAAGTCAGAACGTGGAGAAATAGAAAACCCTAAAAGTTATTTGGAGTTTTTTACTTCTCAACCTAAGTTGACGAATTAAATTACAAAATAGATTACAATAAAAGAGTAGAGAAATAGTATATAATTATGAAAGCACACACGAAAGAAACACAGCATTCCATATCGCCTGCAATGGCTTTAGAATTTTTGAAAGAGGGGAATGAACGATTTCAGAATAACCTTAAAGCAAATAGAAATTTATTAGATCAAGTAAGTGATACCAAAGATGGACAGTTCCCTTTTGCTACTATACTGAGCTGTATTGATTCTCGAGTATCGGCAGAACTGGTGTTTGATCAGGGTGTAGGAGACGTATTTAGTATCCGTATTGCAGGTAACTTTGTCAATGAAGATATTTTGGGAAGCATGGAGTTTGCTTGCAAATTAGCAGGAACCAAAGTTATCGTAGTATTGGGACATACAAGTTGTGGCGCAATTAAAGGAGCTTGTGATCATGTAGAAATGGGCAATCTTACACATCTTATAACGCAAATTACGCCGGCAGTAGATGCTACAGATGAACCATCTGACGAGGCTTTGCGAAATTCAAAAAATTTGAAATTCGTAGATGCCGTTGCCAAAGAAAACGTAATGCAGACTATCGAGAATATTCGCAAAAAAAGTCCTATTCTCAAGGAAATGGAAAATGAAGGCGCTATAGAAATTGTTGGAGGTATGTATGATATTTCTAGTGGTAAAGTGGATTTCTACACCAAATAATAGCGGTTTTTTGCGCTTCTGTTCCTTGTTTCAAGAAAAACAGTATTTCTATTATGTGATGATAGAAATACTAAGACCGTTGCACGGTATTGTTTACTTCTGTTTGATTTCGTATCTTTCATTTATGGAATTAGTAACTCACCCGACCTTTGCTGACAGCATCTGTGATCTTCGTTCACGCAAGATCAAGCGTACATTTTTCACACAGATTAACACTCTTTTGGATTGGCAACCTGTTATAAAAGTTTTAAAAAAGTACTATACTAAAGGTCAAAGTGCTACAGGTAAACCAAGTTATAGCGGATTACTTCTTTTTAAAATGAGTTTACTACAAACTTGGTATGGATTAAGTGATTATGAAGTTGAAGACCGGGTTAATGACAGTATTTCATTTAGCTACTTTTGTGGCTTGCATATCGACCAAGTGGCTCCAGATCATAGTACCTTATCCCGTTTTAGAACTATCCTAACAAAAGCCAAAGCTTATGAGTCGTTATTTAAAGAGATTAACCGGCAATTGGAAGCCCATCAAATCATAGTAAAAACGGGAGCTATAATAGATGCGAGTGTTATAGATACCCCTCTAAAGCCCAAAGGCAAAACTAATCACAAAGTTACTGAGGATAGAAAAGACGAACAGGAAGTTCCAGTTACTAAGGACTATGCAGACAGTGTGGATAAAGAAGCTTCATGGTTAAAAAAAGGTGGAAAATACAGATTTGGTTACAAAAAGCATCACGTTACCGATAACGAAGGCTTGGTTTTAGGAGTACTAACTACAAAGGCTAGTACTAATGAAATAGCCAATTTAGAAGAGGTGTTGGATACAGCAGATTTACCTGAAAATATTACTCTAAAAGCAGACAAAGGATATCAATCAAAGAAAAATGCAGTACTTCTTAAGAAACGAAAACTAAAAAATCATATTCTAAAAAAGGCATATAAAAATAAACCTTTGACACATTGGGAAAAGAAGTTTAACAAACTTATAGGCAAGACAAGATTTAAAGTAGAGCGTACTTTTGGAGGTATAAAACGATGGTTCAATGGTGGAACAGCAAGATATCGAGGCATTAAAAAAATGCATACTCAAAACCTAATGGAAGCGATGTGTTACAATCTGTACAGGAGTCCAGGGATAATTGCGTCCAATCGTGAAAATTAAGGAGAAATGAGCCTTAAAAACAGGTGTGCAGGCTCTAAAACCAAAAGAAAATTCAAAAATCAACTGAATTTTGGACTAAAAAAATAAAAATCAAGAACGCTTCTAATTTATGGGACAGTTTTGCAACGGTCTTATACTGTTTTTTTTTATACTTAACCGTTTATCGTTTCGTAGTATTATACCAGTTAAAATGTAATTGTAGGCTAAAATAATTGAACTATTTTTCGCTAGTTCAAACCTCTTCAGATAAAAGATAGCAGAGAATTATTAGTGTCTAATTGTTTTTTTGAAGGGTGTCCTATAAAGGATGGTATCCAAACAAGGTATTGTGATAAAAAAAAGAACAAGTCCATATGCGATATTAGTGATCTAATTTGGTATGGAACAAATATAGCTGTTAGTTTAGGTAGCTAATGTTCTTGAGATGTACAAGGTTTTATCTGCAGACAAATAACAAGTCTCTTCTTCGGGAAGGGCCGTATGATGTTCAAAAAAAACAGAATGATTTTTGCAATGAGTTTCGGCTTCTATAAAAAAACAATCCCCTTTGAAGTACGATTTTTTTACTAGAACCTTGCATGATGATGCGTCTACTATATGTATTTCATTTGGATATAGTAGAATGTTTTGATTCGCCAATGCATTTTCCGAAAATAAGTAAAAGGGTAATTCGTTGACTTCGCCAAAAAGAGAGGCTACGTAGCGATTTCTTGGTTGCTGATATAATGTAGTGGTTTCTGTATGTTCGATTAATTGACCATTTCTCAGAACGATCGAAGAATCCGTATAGGAGAGAATATCTGTAGTGTCATGTGTAGCAATCAAGCAGGTGACATGTTGCTTTTTTAAATATTTGAATAGATTTCTACGAAGACTATTTTTTTTGAAATTATCGATGTGACTAAAGGGCTCATCAAGTAATAAGAGTTCTGGTTCTTTTGCTAATGCACGTGCAAGTGCTACACGCTGTTTTTGGCCGCCACTAAGATATCGTACATGTGTATCGGCATAAGCAGACATTTCTATAACCTCTAAGAGTTCTGCTATTCTTCTTTTTTTTTCTTCAGGGAAAAAACTAGAAAGATATTTTCCGATATTCGTGGCAACAGAGGTGTAAGGCATTAAGTCAAAATCTTGAGCAAGATATTTCATAAAAGGTTCTCCGGGCACCAAATAATAATCAGGTCCTAAGAGTTGTATGTTTTTCCATGAAATAATACCACTGGTAGGTTGTAATAACCCATAGATGAGTTCTAGTAAAGTGCTTTTTCCACAGCCACTTTCTCCGATCACCCCAATATGCGTGCCTTGAATAATCTCCAAGTTAATATCTTGCAACACAAATGTGTCTGGAGCGTATCCAAACGATAAGTTTTTAATTTTTAGCATAGAAATAATTGTACTAGAATAGTTGGCAGATGTTAGTTCTTATTGCTGTTAGTACTAGCATTTTATTTTTTACTTGTTGAGTATTTTTGGCAGAATTGTAGGTGCTAATATACGGACGGGTTCATATAATACAGATTGCGCCAAAGTCTCTTTTTTGATAAGCTCTATTTTTTGATTGAGCCCATCAATGAACATAAAAATAGCACTGGCGATAAAAGCCATCTTTAGTAATCCAAATGCACCACCTAATAGCTTATTGACAATTCCTAAGGCTGCAAAATCGGCAATCTTTGTTAAGAGCCTTCCGGCTAAGGAAATACCTATAACTACAATGATAAAAGTGATAGCAAAGGCGACAAGCCCTATTGTTCCTTCATTCCAGTCTACTGATTTACCAAGATAATTACCAGCAATGTGAGAAAAGTGTACGGCAAAATAAATACCTGCTACTAGTGCGATGAGTGAGGCTAAAGAGACAAATAGCCCTTTGGATAAGCCTCTTATCAATCCCCAAAGTAGCATGATTCCTAAAATAATATCAATAAAATTCATAGTGACGGATTAATGATCGTATAAAGTAAAGATAAATGAAAATTGTTTAGCTTTAGTCATGAAGTAGTGGTGAGATTAGTTGTGTTCATTGTTCAGCTCTAAACCGAATTGATGAGCATTTTTGCCTCACAGACAGTTTTGTAAGGAGGTGTACTAGGAAATTTTGTCTTGAAGCGTACCAAAGATTTGTCATTATTCTGTGCAATGACAAAGTCTTGAGGTAGCTGGAACTAATTCGTGTGTTTAAAAATTAAATTGACAGGAAACTTTCTGTAAAAAAGAACCTTAATTGATAAAAAAAAGAGTATCCATCTTATGTTTTGTGGCATAGAAGACATCTCAAAAAGGAACAAAATGATAAGCTGTTATTTGACTAAAACACCACGTTGATCCATAGTAGGTACATCTTGCAAAGCACTTTCGTTTATAGTGTTTTTTCTGAATAGATAAGTTTTGTCGTACAATGTGTTATCTGCAAAGAAGGTGACTACAAATTCATTATTCATAGTCAATACTTCATCTTGAACCATTTCGATTTTGCCATTAGACTTGGCATCAATGGTATTTAGTCCGTGTCGCAAGGTAGAGGTCTTTCGCTCTTTGTCATATCCTTTGGTTACTACAATTACCATTTCTATTGCGGTATCACGATTATTGATTACATATGCAAACCAGTTTTGCCCTAGCATTTTATCATCCCACTCCCGTACTATTGCAACATAGACATCTTTGACTTGGGGTATTTGAATATCGGATTTCATATACGTTTACAATACACTTTTGAATTGTTCTAGGAAGCGTACATCATTTTCATAAAACATACGGATGTCACCTATTTGGTATAAAAGCATGGCAATACGTTCAATTCCCATACCAAATGCAAATCCCGAATAGGTAGTGGGATCGATATTACAATTCTTGAGAACATTAGGGTCTACCATACCGCATCCCATAATTTCTAACCACCCTGTGCCCTTTGTAATACGATAATCCGTTTCGGTTTTGAGTCCCCAATAAATGTCAACCTCTGCACTTGGTTCAGTAAATGGAAAATAAGATGGTCGCAAGCGTATTTTACTTTTACCAAACATCTCTTTGGTAAAATATAACAAGGTTTGTTTGAGATCTGCAAAAGATACATCCTTGTCAATATACAAGCCTTCTACTTGATGAAAAATACAATGTGATCGTGCAGATATTGCTTCATTACGAAAAACACGTCCTGGTGAAATGGTACGTATTGGAGGTTGATTTTCTTCCATGTAACGTACTTGTACAGAAGAGGTATGTGTTCTTAATAATATGTCCGGATTAGTTTGTATGAAGAACGTATCTTGCATATCGCGTGCCGGATGATATTCTGGTAGATTAAGTGCAGTAAAATTATGCCAGTCATCTTCGATCTCCGGTCCTTCGCTAATATTGAATCCTACACGAGAGAATACATCAATAATTTGATTCTTAACCAATGAAATTGGATGTCTAGAACCAATTGTTAAGGGAATTCCTGGTTTGGACAGGTCGTTTGAATCACCTTGCGTTTCTTCTTTTCCCTCAAGTTCTTTTTTGAGTTGTTGTATTTTATTCTCGGTAGCATTTTTCCATGAATTAATTGCCTGACCAAATTCTTTCTTCTGGTCACTAGCTACATTACGGAATTCTGCAAAGAAATCGTTCAATAATCCTTTCTTACCTAGGTGCTTAATGCGAAAAGCTTCTAGTTCTTCTTTGGACTTTGCTTTGAATTCTTCTACTTCTACGATATAATCTTTAATTTTTTCTAGCATCTTATTAGGCACTTCTTATGCGTTTAATGGCTGCGCAAATTTAATAAAATAAATGCGCTAATTGACCTGCAATCTCTTTTTTGAGCTATCAAATTATTTGGTGTTATCTAAAAAATGTCATTTTAACAAGAATAAGAGGTGTGTTTCAGGATCAAAATACGTATTCTGTGAATTTTTTTGTTGCCGACCTTTTGTGTGATAGAGCATCTACGATGTTTTTAAAGTAGCACAATTATTTCACTCTTCCTTTTGAAATTGAACGTAGTATAAAAAAGCCCATTGTTAGCTTGTACTTATTAGTTTAATGGACATTCTCACTCAGAACGAGTTTGATGTTGTTGCCGGATAGGATACGATCTTTACGTGTATTAGGTATGGGGAGAAAAGGAATGTTTTTGTTATTTGAATTTTTTGTTAATGTGTTGTAAATAAGATAGTTAAACAATAGTTAATAATTTTGTGAAAATGTAATACATTATTAATAAATAAGTTAAATGATTGTTAATGGTTTATCGAAGTATAAGAAGATGTATATATTTATAACTCATTACAAAACAAACTATTAAAAACTTTTAAAATGAAAAAAACACTAATTAAATTATTCGTTATTGGAATTGTATTTGCTTCGTGTGAAAAAGATTCAGAGGTCATCGTAACAGAAACAGAAACGCAAACACAGTCTGTGGTTTCTGAAAGTAGTGTAGAAGAACTTCGAGATGTTTATGGTCTCAAGGATATTTCTAAGGTTATTTATGGCAATGAAACGTACGAATTGGATGGTATGAATACGGAAGAGTATGCCAAAGTTACTACTTTGCTAAAAAGTGGTAAGTTTGAGAATCAAGTAGGGTTTCCGGTTGCACTAGTGCTTACAGAGAATGAGTTGAGTGATCCAGAATTAGATGCTTTGCATCAAGAATTGGTTTTGGAACCAACAACGAGTAGTGCTTTAGGAGCAAAGGTTGATGTATCTGTTGGGTGGCTTGTGGTTGCTTTTGATGGAAGAAATGCTAATGGTGGTGAAATATTCAGAAGATCAGGAAGAAATGTGCGAAATTTTGTAAATGGTCGCAGAACTACTATAATTAGTCTTAATTTTCCAACAAATGCTAGGAATAGAGCTGGGAGCATTCGATGGGGAGTCAATTCTAGAAATGTGGTTTTAAGAGATTATAGATTGAGTTTTTATAATAGAACCAATCGACGTGGTTTGTTGGGGACTCAAGGACCTGTTCAAGCTCCTCGGAATACTCAAACTGTATTTAATAGAAACTTAGGTGAAATGTCGAATAATGCAATAGATAGTGTAGATATTTCTGCTATATAATTTCATAGAACTTTTTTAGTTCTTTTAAAATTTATAAAGAGTCTTGAGATTTTAATCAAATCTCAAGACTCTTTTTTTTATGTGCAATCGTAGAGATAGTGAAGAATGTAGTTGGTTTATAGTCAGAATTACGGAGCAGGCTATCAAAGTCTGCCCCCTTTTTTTAGTAGGTGTTTAGGTGCGGATTTTAAGATGTTTTAATATGGTTTAGGGTTGGGTATAGTTGTGATTTATGAATTTATTGACCATTCGGAGTAGTGGGCTGTTTATTTACGTTGTACCGATTTAGGTGTGTGAAGTCATGTTAATGCTTTAGCTGTTTGTATATAAAAACAACTGGATTGTAATCCACAATTTGCGCTATAAAAAAAAATAGGAACAAGACGATATATGACATTAGACATGTTGACCAAATCAATGTGATTTTTACAAGTATTAGATCCCGTATTTGAGAGAACATTTTTGTTATTTGATATTTATTAAATGTATAGTTAATGCGCAAATTAAAAAAATAGGTAATAATTTTTGAGATTGTAATACATTGTATATAAACTGGTTAAATAAATGTTAATTCTAGGGGATAATCATAAGAGCATGTATATATTTATGATTCACAGATTACAAACTATTAAAAACTTTTAAAATGAAAAAAACACTAATTAAATTATTCGTTATTGGAATTGTATTTGCTTCGTGTGAAAAAGATTCAGAGGTCATCGTAACAGAAACAGAAACGCAAACGCAGTCTATGGTTGCTGAAAGTAGTGTAGAAGAACTTCGAGATGTTTATGGTCTCAAGGGTGTTTCTAAGGTCATTTATGGCAATGAAACGTACGAATTGGATGGTATGAATACTGAAGAGTATGCCAGAGTTACTACTTTGCTAAAAAGTGGTAAGTTTGAGAATCAAGTAGGGTTGCCAGTTGCACTAGTGCTTACAGAGAATGAGTTGAGTGATCCAGAATTAGATGCTTTGCATCAAGAATTGGTTTTGGAACCAACAACGAGTAGTGCTTTAGGAGCAAAGGTTGATGTGTCTGTTGGGTGGCTTGTGATTGCTTTTGATAGAACAAATTCTCGTGGTGAAATATTCAGAAGATCAGGAAGAAATGTAAGAACTTTTACTGATAGCAATACTTCTAATAATAGAACTACTATAATTAGTCTTAATTTTCCAACAAATGCTAGGAATAGAGCTGGGAGCATTCGATGGGCAGTTAACTCTAGAAATGTGACTTTACGAGATTATAGATTAGCTTTTTATAATAGAACTAATCGACGTGGTTTGTTGGGTACTCATGGGCCTTTGCAAGCTCCTAGAGACAGACAAACTGTATTTAATAGAAACTTAGGAGGTACGTCGAATAATACAGTGGAGAGTATAGATATTTCTGCTATATAATTTTATAGAACTTTTTTAGTTCTTTTAAAATTTATAAAGGGTCTTGAGATTTCAATCGAATCTCAAGACCCTTTTTTTTATGTGCAATCGTAGAGATAGTGGAGAATGTAGTTGATTTATAGTCAGAATTATATGAACGGGGTACGCCAATTGTTTTTCTTTATGTTTAGTTAGTTTTTGACATGATTCTTTGAATTGTATTAGATTATTTGTTGTTTGAATTTACCGTAAACAAAAATTGAGTTTTTTTATTTCAGCTTCAGTATAAAAATCAAGCATAGCCGTAGTTACGGGATATATGAACAATGCATTGAGATGGAAAAAGAACAAGTCGATATCCGGTATTATATAGCTAATTTACAAGTTGTTTTTGGGTAAAAAACAACTGGATTGCAATCCATAATTTAAGCTATGAAAAATATAGTGCAAATTGATTTTGTTGTTAGAGCTTTTTTCAAAAATAATCGATTGCCTGTCATACATAACGGTTCAAGTGTGTATTCCTTACACGTATAAATTGTAGAGTCTACACAATGGTGTATTTACTTATGAAGTTAAAATACTGCAAATGAGTACATTGAATTTAATTTTGTCTTTGGAACAATTCTTACATATAGTATTTCAGAATTAGTCATTAATTAAAAATAATTATACCATGAAAAATTTTGGAATTTTGACCGCTGTAGCTGCATTCGTTTTTACAACATCAATAACAGCACAAGAAGGAGGACAAATTGCAATGACAGATACTGCTACAGAGGTAGTGACAACTATGGAGGCGTATGAGCCAATCGAAATTAGTGCGTTGCCAGAAGCTGTTGTAACAGCGATCTCTACAGAGTTTTCGGGAGCTACTGTTGCAGAAGCGTATAAAGATAAAGATGATAATTACAAAGTAGTATTGACGGTTGGAGAAGAATCAAAGACGGTATATGCAGATGCTGCTGGTAAGTGGATTGAGCCAAACGAATAGGGGGTCGGCTTTATTTTTTGTTAAATAAGAGCTTATCCAAAAGGCTGCCTGTACAGGCAGCCTTTTTTTTATCTCATTTTATAGAATATGCGCCGCTAGGGTATAAGATCAGTTGCCCATGATGCAATTTGGGTATATAAATTCGTATTCATGATTCTGTTATCTTTTTATGTAAAAACACCGTGATTCTATTGTATATCTTTAACTATGGAATATAGGAGCAAGGCTATTTAGAGGGAAAAGGACAAGTCAATATGTGACACTATATAGCTAATTTGATTAAATGTAGTTATAGGTTAGAAATAGTAGAAAAGAACCGAATTATTAGCCCGTAATTATTTTTTAAATGGTATTAGTTGATGGTAATGGTAAATAAATTTTTGATCAATTGAAGTTTTTTTTGCACTTGATAACAGTGCTACATGCTAAGAAAAGACGAAAATTAAGGGAAAAGGCGCTTTTGTAACGATGTTGGGTAGTATGTGAGTCAAAAAAAATAGGGGTGTAACCACGGTTTCTTTTTGTTTCAGATAGAAGGATAGAAAGGGAGGAAAGAGGCACAACGTTGTCTAACTTATTTTTAGATAATATGAGAGATATTTGCTACCTGTCTAGCGAGCGAGTTCTTGTAGGGCGTATCGTATTGTGATACATAAAATAAAAGCCCATCTAAAAATTGAATTAGATAGGCTTTTATTTTTTTTCAAAAAAAATATTATGCTTCAAACGGTTCGATAGAAACGTATGATTTATTATCTTTTTTCTTTCTAAATTTTACAATACCATCTACTCTAGCATGTAATGTATGGTCTTTTCCAGCATAAACATTTTCACCTGGTCTGTGTGCTGTTCCCCGCTGACGTACAATAATATTACCAGCAATGGCTGGTTGTCCACCATAAATCTTCACACCTAAGCGTTTTGATTCTGATTCTCTTCCGTTCTTCGAACTACCTACTCCTTTTTTATGAGCCATTTTTTTAAGATTTTAAAGGTTTAATACTTAGGATTATTTTTCAATTCCCCCGTCTAGTCTATCTTGCCATTCTTTTAGCTCATCCCACTGTCCATCTGCAGCCATTTTTGCTTGCGCTGGCCATGTATCAGGAACGTGGTTCCCTCTCACATCTTTGATAAATTCTGCGATCTGCTTTGAGTCTGTTTTAGATAAGTCAGCAAAAGTCATAATACCGTTAGCATTTAACGTTTCAGCAATTTTTGGACCAATACCCTCGATTTTCTTCAAATCATCAGCTTTGGCTGCTGCTTTTTTCTTAGGGGCTGCCTTTGGCTCCGCCTTTTTTGCACTAGAAGAAGCTCCAGAAGCACTAATGCTCTCGATTACTATCTCAGTCAAAGATTGACGGTGTCCATTTTTTACACGGTATCCTTTACGTCTTTTCTTTTTGAATACAATTACTTTGTCACCTTTGAGGTGTCTTGTAATTTTGGCTCCGATTTGAGCTCCACTTATAGCCGGGGCGCCTACAGTAATGTTAGCTCCATCCTCAATCAGAAGTACATTGTCAAAAGAAACTTTTGATCCTTCGTCTTCTGGTAGACGGTTAACAAATACTTTTTGGTCTTTTGCAACTTTGAATTGCTGCCCTGCTATCTCTACAATTGCGTACATAGCTTATTTTTAATTATTTTATACAATAAAAATCACCCAATTCATGAGCGGCTGCAAATATACATTAAAATAATCAAAAAACAACAATTTTGAAGACTATTCTACTGTGGGTATCTGTGTGTTATAAGGTCTTCTCTTTGTGTTCCAGCTTTCTTTGAATAATTGCATGAATGATAATGTTAAGACAAAAGTTGTTGCAAAACCCATGATGGCTGTTACAAATACGACGATACCTAGTCCAACATGATAATGAGAGCTCCAATTTTCTAACATCGCCGGGAGGAAGTTTGGATTGATGTGACTCGTGTATATTGCAAAAAAGATTGTAAAAATGAGTGTTGCATTAAACCCCGTGAATAATCCGGCCATAAAACCTTTTTGGAATTCAAATTGATCTCCTTTCTCTGCTTTGTATGATTGAATTGAGCGGTATAGGCCAAAAGCAACAATTACACCATTACCAAGGCTATAAATAGGATTGGTTTGTACATGGAATAAGGAGAGTATTAAGAAATAAGCGATGAGTCCTACGGCTACAAAAATGCCATATTGGACGGGTATGGATGATTTTTTCATGATTTTATTTTTTTTGGATTGAACATGGTTTTTTATCTGGATTTTTGCAAAAACGTTTTTCAGACCTTTTGGATATAGAGTCTATCAGAGGAGAGGGGTGTTTATTATCTTATACTACTTATCCTTTTGATTTACTGAGATAAAATTTTCTTTTTCGCCTCAGTTTCAGCATAAAAATCTTATTTTTTCTTTCTGGTAAATTCAAACAACAAATGGTGTCAATTGTTGCAAAGAAAATATATGCTAACGCTGTGATGCCTGATTTTTTACAGCGAATGGAGCAAAAAAATTATTTCGTTTGCCAAAAATTCAAAGCCCAGTTAGTGTGCGGCTTATTTTCTGTAGATGTTCTACTAAATATCGTAAAAATATATGTATTAACTAGTTATTAAAGTGTTAAAATAGTTTTTTGAAACATGATAATAGTGTAAATAGCGTTTTTTTGAAGATGTATTGTTGTTTAAAAAGTACTTGTAGTTTAGAGATGGAAAAGAACAAGGCGATATGCGACATTATATAGCTAATTTGTATAATTAACTTATACCAGTTAAAATGTAATTGTAGGCTATAATAATTGAACTATTTTTCGTTAGTTTGAGCTACAAAATTCAAGCATATCCTTAGCTACGATTTAAATTTTTAGCGAAAAAATAGTAGAAAAAGAATCGTATTATTAGCCAGTAATTATTTTTTTAATGGTACTATAATGATTTTGTAGATGGTTAAAAGCTTTCTTTATAGTTTGAACTAGAGTTTTTTATCCTAAGTTTGCTTAGAGGTGTTTGGTGCAAAAAAAACTAGTCTAAGGCTTTTTTCGACCTCCGTTGACCAAAAAGACGCCCAAGAGAATCAGAAAGGCAGCTGCTCCTTGTAGCCAGTGGAATTTTTCGTTGTCTAATAAGCCCCAGGTTAATGCAACTACAGGAATTACGTATGTTACTGAAGAAGAAAATACAGGATCTGAGATTTGAACCAGTTTGTTGAATAGCACTTTGGCAACGGCAGTTCCCAAAAGTGCTAAGATCGCTACATATCCTAGACTTTGTAATAAGATGGGATTCGATATAAAAGGTTTGTTTACGTATCCTGTACGTAATAGTATTGCCGCTGCTGGGATTATAATAACAAGAAAATTACCCGTGGCAATTGCTATGGCTGATACATTTTGTAATTTCTTTTTAATTATATTGACATTGATGGCATAACCAATAGAGGCAATTAACACCAATCCCGAATAAAAATAATTCTGATCGGGATTAATTGCAGCACCTAACGTAATTAGGGCCAGTGTACCTAGCAGTCCGAGAATAACTCCTAGGATTTGATTCAGTATAAGAGTCGTTCCGAAGAAGACGATGCCGAATAGTAATGTGAGTAAAGGCGTGGTGGAATTAAGTATGGAAACAACAGCACTATCAATTTGTGTTTCCGCAAAAGCAAATAAAAATACTGGAAAAAAAGTACCTAAGAATGCAGTGACAACAATCCATTTCCATTCCTCCGAGGTGATTTTTTTTAGGCTTTTGTGTCCCGTAACAAAAAGAAAAATTGCAGAAATAAAAATTCGTAATGCTCCCATTTCTAAAGCTGTAAGACCAATTAGTGCCTTTTTCATCAAAATAAAGGAGCTTCCCCAAACTAGAGAGAGGAATAAAAGATATAGCCATTTGAGCTTATTTTGATTCATACGCAATAATTTATAATACAAATGTGCTCAAATTCGATAGGCTTTACTGGTCAAAACAGTAAAATTTAGCGGGGCTTTGGCTAGTCTGTAGTGCTCCACTCAACAGTTTCCATCAGGTGTTGCATATCATTTCGCAAATAGTGCGCTCCTGGTAGAATGGAATCATAATTGGGTTTTGCTTTAAAATATATAGATCCCGTGATAAAATGTCTAATACTATCGGTGATATAGAATTGGGATTGAGAGGCAGCGTTGCCTGCAACTTTATAAAACATCCCATAGACCTTTTTGTCTGGGTTGGTGTATTCTTCATATATAATTTCATCGGCCTTAATGACATGCTCCTGAGTGATATTTTGTGCGTCTCTTAGTAGTTTTCGGAGGTCGTTATTGATTCTTCGGTACGAAATGTAGATGGTTGCTTTGAGTGTGGGGTACTCTAAGTTGAATTCGCAAAAATTCCCGCGCTTGGATCTCACGAGTGATGCTAGTTCGTTTTTTTCAAAAATATACGGGCAATCCGTTGTAACTTCTTGATAAACTTCTATTGGATAAGTTAATCGAAGCATGGCCTTGGGTTTTGGCAAAGTTTCGCCTCCGCAAGAAAACAAGAGACCGCTACTGGTGATTAATATCAAAAACAACAATAATCCTACGATGTTACGCTTCATGAATCGAAAACTTAATTTGTTTAATTCGTTTATTGTCCGATGCTTCTATAGTAAAATGGTAATTCTCTAATGTGATCACATCACCACGTTTGGGAAAACTTCCTGATACTTCTAGCAGCATTCCGGCAATTGTCTCGGCCTCACCTCTTTTTTCTTCAAATACAATGGGATCCTCTAATTTTATAACTCTGTAAAAGTCTTTCAAGGATGTTTTTCCTTCAAAGATAAAGTTGTGATCATCTAATTTTGAAAAAGTCAAGCCTTCGTCATCAAATTCATCACTTATGTCTCCTACAATTTCTTCAATTATGTCTTCTAGTGATACGAGTCCACTAGTGCCGCCATATTCATCTACTACAATAGCAAGATGATTTCTTTTGACTTGAAAATCATTCAATAAATCGTCTAGTTTTTTGTTTTCAGGAACAAAATATGGCTCCCGCAAGAGTGTAGTCCAATCAAAGTTTTTTTCTTCTATATGTGGCAGTAGGTCTTTGACATATAAAATTCCAGTGACTTTGTCTATGCTTCCGTCAAAAACAGGGATACGAGAGTATCCGTTGGCTATGATTTGTGGGATAATGATGGTGTAGGTTTCTTCTTGATTCAGCGCAAAAATATCCATTCGTGGGCGCATAACTTGTTTGACATCGGTATTCCCAAAAGAGACAATGCCTTCTAGGATTTTTTTTTCTTCTTTGGTGGTGTCCGTCTCTGAGGTGAGTTCTAGGGCCTGAGATAGTTGGTCAACACTAATGTTTGATTTTTTCTTTCCGAGACGCTCTTGGATTTGGATAGTAACCCAGCGCATGGGGCTACTAATGAGAGAAAAAATCACGTCCAAAAAGCCTAGAGGTTGAGCCATGAAATTCGAAAATTTGACATTGTTGCGACTCGCATAAACTTTGGGTAGTATTTCTCCAAAAAGCAAAATTAGAAAAGTAACGAGTCCTACCTCAATTACAAACCGAAGATCAATAATGCCAAAAATTTGATAAGATATGTCTCCCCAAAAAAATTCACCCAAATGGCTAAAAAGTAAGACAATCGCAATATTGATAAAATTGTTAGCAATTAGAATCGTTGCTAAGAGTTTTTTGGGTTTGCGTAATAATCGAGCTACAATTTGCTGCGATTTGGAAGTTTCTCCATCGGCAGATTCTAAGTCTGTAGGTGTTAGCGAGAATAGCGCAACTTCACTACCAGAAATAAGTGCAGAGAAAATCAAAAGCACTAAAAGGACAACAACACGAATTAGTTGCGTAACATCAAGGAAAAGGAAAATAAATAAAGATTCAGGATCGGGATCCAAGTTTTTGTCATTTAGTTAAACATTGTATACAATTTTTAAACGAGAAATAGTATACTTTATTTTTTGGTAAATGTAACGACATTTTTGCATTAAACCAGAATGTGTATCCCTGAAAATAAGCTCAAAAAGGATAAATAGCAAGGATGCTTTTTGTCCTTAATATTATATACAGTTCTACAAGCTTCTTTTAGGGGTGATTTCTCTATCCAGAGGTTCCTCCTTTGGGAGTTAAAAAAGTGAAGTCAGTGCACTGTATTTCTGTACTATATCGCTCTCTGCCTTGGTCATCTTGTGTTTTTCTTGTTTTTAAACGGCCTTCTATGTAAATTTTATCTCCTTTTTTGAGCCATTTTTCGCATAGCTCAGCCGCTTTGTTGCGCATGACAATATTGTGCCATTCGGTAGTGTTTACACGCTCGCCTGTAGTTTTGTTTATGTAGCTATCATTGGTTGCCAAAGGAAACCTACCAACAGCATTTCCTCCTTCAAAATAATGCATCTTGATCTCGTCACCCGTATGCCCTATAAGCATGACCTTGTTTAAAGTCCCTGTCATAATTCCTTTACTTTTGTTCTTTTACTCCTAATTAGATCTTTGATTTGTGGCTTTGTAATCATCGTCTTTTATTGGTTTAATTTTCAAAAGAAAAATACATCGTAATGTTGTTACGCTTGAATTTCTCTTATTACTCGGGTGAAAAAAATAATTTCCTTTTCGAGTAAATTAAAAGTACAAGAGATGAACTCGAATTGACCTTTTATTTTTTCTGAAAAATGCGTCCAATTTGCTCAGATTTCGTAACTCTTCTCAGTCATAGCGCTGCTATGAATTTCAAAAAGCGCCTTATCTCGTCAAATTTTATCTCATCTTCGGTCGAAAACTAAAAAGTTACGATGCGTTCGATATAAAATTACTAAAAATGTTTTTGAACTGGTTGTAAATTGTTTTTTTTTATTTTTTGAGAAACCCAAACCGTATTTATGAGTTTTTTTGAGAGGTTCTAGGTATTTGTAGTTTGAAATTTCCGGAAAGCAAGCTGAAGTTTTTTTCTATTCAGGCAAAGAATTTCAGGGTGTTTTTTGGCGTTTTGGTTACAATCGATTAAAATCTTCGATAAAATTGTTGATCAATACAGGGACGGGGTACTGTAGCAACTCGTCCAAACTAACTATTTTCTGTTCTTGCGTGATGGCGGGAGCTTCATGCATTTCTATAATATAGAAATTAGTGTATAAATGTTGATGTGATAATTTGTGGAGGATAAATTCTTCGTTCCATTTTTCAAAAGTGTGCTTTTGAGTGCCTACTAATGATTTGAACATTTGCAAAGAGTTGATTTCTTTTTTGGGAATCGGTTCTGTTGCCTGTATTAATGGGAATTCATACATTTTTTGCCAAATTCCTTTCCCAGTACGTTGTTGTATGATTGTTTTATTCCCCTTGATTACAAAGAATAAATAGTTAAAGTACTGTTTTGTAACTTTAAGTTTTTTGAGTTTGACGGGCAATGCTCCGATTTGTTTAGTTGCTAGAGCTACGCAGCTATCATTGAGTGGGCATACACTACAGTCAGGAGTTCCTGGTTTACACTGTATAGCGCCAAACTCCATAATTGCCTGATTGTATTCTCCCGAGTCTTCGGTGTTCATAACTGCTGTTGCTAGTTTTTTGAACTCCTTAATTCCTTGACTACTATTAATAGGTGTCGTAATACCAAAATAACGTGACAAAACACGATATACGTTGCCATCAACTACAGGAGTAGCTTCGTTATAACAAATAGAAGCAATAGCACTAGCGGTATAGTCGCCAACTCCTTTTAGTTTTAGGAGTCCTTTATATTGTTTTGGAAACACACCATTGCAATCTTCTGCAATGTGCTTGGCGGTAAAATGTAGGTTCCTTGCTCGAGAATAATAGCCAAGCCCTTGCCACAGTTTTAAAACAGTTTCTTCAGGTGCTTTTGCTAAGTCAAAGACGGTTGGAAAAGCTTCGGTAAATGTCAAATAATAAGGAAGTCCTTGTTCTACTCTGGTTTGCTGTAAAATGACCTCACTCAACCAAATATTATATGGGTTTTTAATTTGTCGCCATGGCATCGTTCTTTTATTCTGTAAATACCAGTACATAAGTTTTTTATCGAAATTCATCGTCAAAATTAGGTCAAATGCAAAAATAAACTAAAAAACATGAAAATTTAACCTTAAGTCTTGAATATTTGTAATTTAAAATTTATATATTTGCAGCCGTTAAAATTAACCCCTAAAAAAAAATTAAAATGACGAAAGCAGATATCGTTGCAAAAATTTCAGAGAAATTAGGAATCGAAAAAGGTGAGGTTCAGGCCACAGTTGAGACCTTCATGGAAGAGGTAAAAAACTCTTTAGAAGGTGGAGATAATGTGTACTTGAGAGGCTTTGGAAGTTTCATTATCAAAACCAGAGCAGAAAAGACTGGTCGTAACATTTCAAAAAATACAACAATCAAAATTCCAGCACACAACATTCCGGCATTTAAACCTGCCAAAATTTTTGTTGAAGGTGTAAAAACGAACGTAGAGGTTAAGTAATTATTAATTTAAAAAGAAACTTAATATGCCAAGTGGTAAAAAAAGAAAGAGACACAAGGTAGCAACACACAAGCGTAAAAAACGCAGAAGAGCTAACCGTCACAAGAAAAAATAGTCTAAAACTTTGTAGAACTATATAAAGTTCTTTGAAATCGAAGTAAAACTATTTTTATTCATTGCATATTATAGTTTTTTACTTCTACAGAATTCTTTTTAATAAGACTGTTTAAGATTTAGATCCATTCTAAGAATAAGCGCATTGCAACTGTTCTTGGACTTGGTTTTTTATCTCAAACAGTCTTGTTTTAAATTTCCTGTGAAAAAATATTTGTTTAATCCATCTGTGTTTCTAATAGTCCTTAGGTGCTATATGAAATATGGATAAAAATCTAAAAGAAGAGTGAACAAAGAATTGATTATTAGATCTGGTTCCTCTACAGATTTTGCCTTATTAAAAGATGGAAAACTTATTGAATTACATAAGGAAGAAGATGATAACAACTTTTCGGTAGGCGATATTTTTATTGCCAAAATCCGTAAAGCTGTTCCAGGACTCAATGCAGCATTTGTAAATGTTGGTTATGAGAAAGATGCTTTTTTGCATTATCATGATTTGGGGCCTCAAGTTCCTTCTTTATTGAAATTCATAAAACGTGTAAGCACAGGTAAATTAAGGGACTATTCACTCAAAAATTTTCCCTTAGAAAAAGATATTGATAAGCATGGATCTATTGTAGACGTGCTCAAATCAAATCAATCACTACTCGTACAGATCGTAAAAGAACCAATTTCTACCAAAGGTCCAAGAATTAGCTCTGAGCTATCATTGGCTGGTAGATTTATTGTTTTGGTGCCTTTTTCTAATCGCGTTTCTATTTCGCAAAAAATAGAAACTAATGAAGAGAAAAACCGACTTAAAAAATTGGTAAAAAGTATCAAACCTCAAGGTTGTGGTATCATTGTACGTACCGTAGCAGAAGGCAAAGATGTAGCAGAGCTTGAAAAAGATTTGCAAAACTTGATGGAGCAATGGAATGCCATGTGTAAGAAAATATACAAAGCGCATCATCCATCAAAATTAATGGGAGAACTTAATAGAGCATCCTCAATTATGAGAGATGTTTTTAATGATTCCTTTACTAGTATTCAGGTAGATGACGAAGCGCTCTACTCACAAATAAAAGAATATTTGCATGAAATTGCACCGAGCAAAGTATCGATTGTGAAACACCACAAAGCACGAATGCCTATTTTTGAAAAATATGGTATAGAACGGCAAATCAAAACTAGTTTTGGTAAAACGGTCTCCATGAGCAAAGGTGCTTATTTGGTGATCGAACATACCGAAGCATTGCATGTAATTGATGTTAATAGTGGAAATCGATCTAACAAAGCTAAAAATCAAGAAGATACAGCTTTGGAGGTGAATCTTATTAGTGCTGCTGAGGTGGCACGACAGCTTCGACTCCGCGACATGGGGGGGATTATTGTAATCGATTTTATCGATATGAATAATGCCGAAAATCGTAAAACACTCTATAACTTTCTGAGAAATGAAATGAAAGATGATAGGGCGAAACATAAAGTATTACCGCCAAGTAAATTTGGCTTGGTTCAGATTACACGACAACGTGTACGACCAGAAATGAATATCAAAACCCGAGAGGAAAACCCAAATGGGAATGGTGAGATTGAGGCACCAATTGGTATCATTGATAAAATTAATGTCGATATCGACAGAATATTAAAACAGGACTCCGAAATGACTTCGCTTTCAGCGCATCCTTTTGTAGCAGCCTTTATAACCAAAGGTTTTCCGTCTATCCGTTTTAAGTGGTTTTTGGATTACAAAAAATGGATCAAAATAGTACCTAGAGATGCTTACACATCATTAGAGTATCACTTCCACGACAAAGAAGGAGAAGTGATTCGATAAACAAAAAAACCCTGAACATAATGTTCGGGGTTTTTTTGTTTATATACAATGCTGTGATTTGGATCCTCTATATTTTTGACCATCTAGTATTGTACCATGTCTGTGCGCCAAATATATGGTGAGAAAATAGGAGTATTCCAATATTTATAAAGTCTAACAGGTATTAATCAAAAGTTATTTTTTAGGAAAAACACTCGTACATCTAATGGGTTATTTCTAACTTTACACCCCATATGTATCAACGACCCGAAGCAAAATATGTCAGTATCCAAGAAGCGCAACAAAAAATGGAAAATTATTGCGCTTATCAAGATCGTTGTCACAAGGAGGTAGAAACAAAATTAAAAACAATGGTTTTGATCCCAGAGGTTCGAGATCAAATTTTGTTGCATCTTATGCAAGAGAATTATCTTAATGAAGAACGTTTTGCAAAAAGCTTTGCAAGAGGGAAATTCCGGATAAAGAAATGGGGCAAATCGCGAATTATAAGAGAACTTAAGCAACGAGAGATTTCGGCATATAACATTAAAACTGCACTCAAAGAAATTGATCAACAAGAATACATGGCCATTTTTCATACAGTTTCTGAAAAGAAATGGGAGGCAATGTCAAATCTTACTTTGATCAAGAAAAAGAAAAAACTGATCGATTATCTGCTCTATAGAGGGTGGGAATCAACGTTGATTTTTGATAAATTGAGAGAACTAATTCATGTAGAATAGCTGTTGTTATATGGAATGGGTTATGGTAATTATCGTATAGCAAGGATGAGAGTTAAGATTCGCTCTTTTTTTTGACAAAACTCTATTCCTACTGAATCACTGAAAAACTAGAAATAAAACGGATGAGAGCTTTTCCGAGAAAACTAAAAAAAAAATTAGCTGTTCGAGAAGAAAACAGTACCCTGCGTAAGCTTCCTTCACAGACAAATCTTATTGATTTCTCTTCTAATGATTATTTGGGGTTCGCGCAAACGGAATCAATTTTTGAAAATGCACATCAATTACTAGTTGATAGAGCGCTAAGGCAGAATGGAGCTACTGGGTCTCGTCTACTCTCCGGGAATCATGAGCTTTATGGAGAGACAGAGATACTTGTGGCAAATTATAACAAGGCAGCAACGGCTTTACTTTTTAATTCTGGCTACAATGCTAATATCGGTTTTTTTTCCTGTGTGCCCCAACGAGGAGATGTAGTTTTGTATGACGAACATATCCATGCTTCAATACGTGACGGGATTAAAATGTCTCTTGCCAAGAGTTATAAGTTTAGGAATAATGATCTAGATGATCTGGAGACTAAGCTGGATAGATTGACACAGCTCGATCGAGAAATCTATGTCGTATCAGAATCAGTTTTTTCTATGGACGGAGAGAGTCCTGATCTAATTGCATTGAGTCAATTGTGTGACGAGAAAAATGCACATCTTATTATTGACGAGGCGCACGCTGTAGGGGTTTTTGGAGCTACGGGTTGTGGTTTGATGGCGGATTTGGGATTAGAAGATGCTGCTTTTGCTAGAATCATTACCTTCGGAAAGGCTATGGGCTGTCATGGGGCTGCCGTTTTGGGATCAGAAAACTTGAAACAGTATCTGGTTAATTTTGCTCGTAGTTTTGTTTATACGACAGGATTGCCACCTCACTCTTTGGCAACGATACAAGCAGCATATCAAGAGCAAATAGAACATCCCGAGGTAAGAGTATTGTTGCAGAATACTATTGCTTTTTTTAAACAAGAAATCAAAAAGAATAAGTTGGAGCATCTTTTTAAGACTAGTAATTCTGCTATTCATTGCGCTATTATCCCTGGAAATGCAAGGGTCAAAAGAATTGCTCTTCAGTTTCAGAACAACGGGTATGATATAAAACCTATATTGTCACCTACAGTACCCAAAGGAGAAGAGCGTATTCGTTTTTGTATTCATAGCTATAATTCAAGAGAAGAGATATCTCATGTCCTTTCGTTATTAGCTATTTTTGTAAACGAATCCAAATTCAAAGTTACATAAGTATTCTATATGTTTTATATCACTATATTTATTTTTGTTAAAGAAGGTAAAGAAACTGTTTTTCACGAATTCGAAGAATTGGTTATTCCAATATTAGACAAGTATAATGGACAAGTATACTACAGAATCCGACCTACAAACGAAACTTACATAACTTGTGTCGGAGAGCAGCCTTATGAGGTGCATCTTGTCGCCTTTGATACAGAACAAGATTTCAAGAATTATACAAATGATGAGGAGCGCAAAACGTTTATGCATCTCAAAGAGCAATCTATAAAAACAACAATAGCAATTAAAGGGACTACTTTGTAGGAGCTTAAAATAACAGTATTTTGAAAAACATTTTTTTTATTACTGGAATAGGGACTGATGTTGGCAAAACCATTGTCAGTGCGATAATCACAGAAGCGCTAAAAGCAGATTATTGGAAACCTATCCAAGCAGGAGACTTAGCATATTGTGATACTCTCAAAGTACAGAGGCTTGTGGATAATGCCAAGACCCAATTTCATAAAAATAGCTACGCTCTACAAACGCCTATGAGTCCGCATGCGGCAGCCGCAATTGATGGCGTGCAGATCCAATCGAATGCGGTAACAATTCCAGAAACCGATAATACTCTTGTTATAGAAGGCGCAGGAGGATTGTTGGTGCCTATAAATGACAAAGAAACTATTGTTGACCTGATACAGCCCGATCATAAAATTATTGTGGTATCCCGACATTATTTGGGAAGTATTAATCATACCCTAATGACATTGGAGTTGTTAAGGCAAAAAAGATATACGATCGCAGGTGTTGTCTTTAATGGAGATCCTAATCCATCTACAGAAGATATAATTCTGGAGATGTCGGGGGTTCGCATGCTAGGAAGGGTTAACGATGAGCCAGAAATCACACCAGAAGTCATCACAAGGTATGCTGATGCCTTTAGAGAAACCTTAGAAACTTTATAAATTATGTCTTTACAGGAACGTGACAAAAAACACCTTTGGCATCCATTAACTCAGCATAAGTTACATCCAGAGGCTATTCCAATTGCAAGAGCAAAAGGTGTGCTGTTGTATGACGAACATGACAAAAGTTATATTGATGGTATTGCCTCTTGGTACACTGCTATGTATGGGCATTGTCATGCAGATATAATCGCTGCGGTCTATAAGCAGATGCAGCAATTGGATCAGGTAGTATTTAGTGGATTTACCCATGAGCCTGCCATTGATTTGTCTGAGGCTTTGATTGCTATTTTACCTGACAATCAACAAAAATTGTTTTTTTCGGATAATGGTTCTACGGCTACAGAAATCGGGATCAAAATGGCTTTGCAGTACCACCATAATCTTGGTAATGATCGCAAGGTAATGATTGCTTTCGAAAATGGTTTTCATGGAGACACCTTTGGTGCTATGTCGGCATCCGGATTGTCCGTCTATAATGGCGCTTTTGAAGACTTTTTTATAGATATGAAAAGAATCCCTGTTCCTGACGGAAAAAATAATGCAGATGTAGTGGCATTATTAAAGGAGTATATTGCCAGTGGAACTATTGCAGGGTTTATATACGAACCTCTTGTTCAGGGTGCTGCTGCCATGCAAATGCATGATACAGTAGGCTTGTCAGAGATACTTAAAATCTGTGCAGAAAACAAGGTGATTACTATTGCTGACGAGGTGATGACTGGGTTTGGAAAAACAGGAACGTATTTTGCATCTGATCAGGTATCTATAAAACCTGATATTATGTGTCTTTCCAAGGCTTTGACCGCAGGAATGCTGCCTATGGCGATCACTTCTTGTTCACTACAAGTATATAATGCTTTTTATGATGATAGTATCACCAAGGGGTTGTTTCATGGGCATACGTATACGGCAAATCCACTTGCTTGCGCTGCGGCATTGGCGGGGATCAAATTACTAAAATCTGTTGAGATACAAGAGGGAATTCAAAGGATTATCACAGCGCACAGAAAATTTGAAAAGTATATTAAACAACATTCAAAAGTGGCAACTACACGACAGCTTGGGGTTATTTTTGCTTTAGATCTTAATATAAAAATGGAACGCTACGGCAATCTTAGAGATCAGCTTTTTACTTTTTTTATGCAAAATGGTGTCTTTTTGCGTCCTTTAGGTAATACAATTTATATACTGCCTCCGTATATTATAACTCAAGAGCAGTTGGATAAAGTGTATTCGGTTATTGAAGAAGCTTTAGAAATGATTTAGATTATGGGTAAAAAACAAAAATTTTATGTGGTTTGGGAAGGACATGAAGTAGGGATATTCAAAACATGGAAAAAATGTCAAGCAGCCGTCAAGGGCTATACAAATGCCAAATTCAAGTCATTTTTGACTTTTGAAGAGGCAAAAAAAGCATTTAACGGTAATTATGAAGATTTTAAAGGGGTCAAAACAGCCAAAAAACAACTCTCTCCCATTGAATTACAAAAAATTGGAGAACCTAACCTATATTCTATCGCTGTAGATGCAGCTTCGAGTGGTAATCCGGGTATTATGGAGTATCGAGGTGTAGACACGCAGACAGGCAAACAATTATTTCATCAAGGACCTTTTCCACAAGGCACCAACAATATTGGAGAGTATTTGGCTTTAGTTCATGGTTTGGCATTTTTGAAACAAAAGGATAGTGATCGCATTCTCTATACCGATTCTAGGATTGCTATGAGCTGGGTACGTCAAAAAAATTGTAAGACCAAGCTAGCCAGAACACCAAAAAATAAAAACCTATTTGATTTAGTAGATCGAGCTACACAATGGCTCAAGTCAAATACCTATCATACAACAGTGGTAAAGTGGGAAACCAAAGCTTGGGGAGAGATTCCTGCGGATTTTGGGAGGAAATAAATTAAAGTTCTTTTTCACAAAAAGAATATACCTTCAATTTGAGGAACTGTTAAACTTATAAACCTTAAACGCAGCATTCCTCATTCAAAAACGTATATTTGCAAAAAAAATTGAATATTAACATCCCATTATGAGCAAATTATTGATTGTAGGTACGGTTGCTTTTGACGCAATCGAAACACCATTTGGAAAAACAGATAAAATCCTAGGTGGTGCCGCTACCTATATAGGTTTATCAGCTTCTACTTTTAAGGTAGATTCGGCAATTGTATCGGTAGTTGGTGAAGATTTTCCGCAAGAATACTTGCAGATGTTAGAAGATCATAATATTGATATTTCTGCTATAGAAGTCGTTCAAGGTGGTAAAACTTTTTTCTGGAGTGGTCGCTATCACAATGATTTGAACTCTAGAGATACTTTAGAAACACAGTTGAATGTTTTGGCTGATTTCCAACCAGTAGTTCCAGATGCCTATAAGGATGCTGGGATTGTTATGTTAGGAAACTTGCATCCATTAGTACAATTAAGTGTATTAGAGCAAATGACTACAGCGCCAAAATTGGCGGTTCTTGATACGATGAACTTCTGGATGGACAACGCTTTAGATGACTTGTTGAAGGTAATAGAAAAAGTAGATGTCATTACGATCAATGACGAGGAAGCTCGTCAATTAAGTGGGGAACATTCTTTGGTTCGGGCAGCTCGAAAAATAGCAACAATGGGACCTCGGTACGTAGTCATCAAAAAAGGGGAACATGGTGCGCTATTATTTCATGATGAGCAAATTTTCTTTGCGCCAGCACTACCGCTAGAAGAAGTTTTTGATCCGACAGGAGCAGGAGATACTTTTGCAGGTGGGTTCACAGGTCATTTGGCAAAGACAGAAAATATTTCGTTTGAGAATATGAAAAAAGCTGTTATTCATGCTTCCAATTTAGCTTCTTTCTGTGTAGAAAAATTCGGAACAGAACGAATGCAAAAATTAGATAAGAAGGAGATAGCAGATCGCTTACAGGAGTTTAAGGAGTTGACACAATTCGAAATAGAATTGACATAATACTGCTTTGTACTAAATTTTCCCGGAAACGGGATTTTTGGTTTTGAAAAACAATAAGAATATCAAATATATAGCCAAGATATCATGAGTGACGCCTTAAAACATGAATGTGGTATAGCAATGATCCGATTGTTAAAGCCTTTAGAGTACTACAAAGAGAAATACGGTAGCGCTTTTTACGGAGTGAATAAAATGTATCTTCTCATGGAAAAGCAACACAACCGAGGACAGGATGGAGCGGGGTTTGCGAGTATCAAGTTAGATACCAAGCCAGGAGAACGCTATATTAGTCGTGTGCGTTCCTGTGATCCTCAGCCGATTCAGGCGATTTTTTCGGATATCAATGAGCGAATCAACGATACACTAGAAGCACATCCAGAGTATGCAGATGATGTAGCTTTGCAAAAAAGACATGTCCCATATATTGGAGAGGTTTTTCTTGGGCATGTACGCTATGGAACTTTTGGAAAAAATAGTGTAGAGAGTGTGCATCCTTTCTTGCGCCAAAACAATTGGATGCATCGTAATCTTATTGTTGCGGGGAATTTTAATATGACAAACAATAAGGAATTGTTTGCAAACTTAGTTCGTCTAGGGCAGCACCCAAAAGACCGTGTAGATACCGTTACGGTCATGGAAAAAATCGGACATTTTTTGGATTCTGAAGTAGCCAAACTATACAAAAAACTCAAGAAAGAAGGTTTTAGTAAAGTAGAGGCTTCTCCACAAATAGCAGAACGTCTCAATGTGGCCAAAATTCTCAAAAAATCTTCTAAAGATTGGGATGGAGGGTATGCAATGGCAGGAATGCTTGGACATGGAGATTCTTTTGTATTACGTGATCCTGCGGGGATACGACCAGCATATTATTACCAAGATGATGAGGTTGTTGTAGTAGCTTCGGAGCGTCCAGTTATCCAAACTGTTTTTAATGTAAAAATAGAAGATATTGTAGAATTAGAGCCAGGTCACGCAATCATCGTCAAAAAGAATGGAGATACTTCAATAGACAAGATTATTACACCAACAGAACGTAAGGCTTGTTCTTTTGAGCGTATTTACTTCTCTCGAGGAAGTGATGCAGAAATATATCAAGAACGTAAAAATTTAGGAAAACTTGTAATGCCTCAGGTGCTCAGAGAAATTGATCACGATACAAGGAATTCGGTGTTTTCTTATATACCAAACACAGCAGAGACCTCATTTTATGGAATGGTAGAAGCTGCGCAGGATGAGTTGAATAGGCAAAAAAATGCCGCAATTCTTGCTGAGAAAGAAAATTTGACTGACGCGCGTTTGTCAGAGATTTTGGGGCATAGATTGCGTACAGAAAAAATAGCGATTAAAGATGTCAAGCTACGTACCTTTATTACAGAAGATAGTAGTAGAGATGATCTGGTTGCCCATGTGTATGATGTAACTTATGGTGTCATAAAACCAGAGGATAATCTTGTTATTATTGATGATAGTATTGTACGAGGAACTACATTAAAGAAGAGTATCATCAAAATGATGGATCGTTTGAATCCTAAAAAGATTATCATCGTATCTTCAGCTCCGCAAATAAGATTTCCTGATTGTTATGGTATTGATATGGCGAATCTAGAAGGACTCGTTGCTTTCCAAGCAGCACTAGCACTTTTAAAAGATCATAATAAGTTTGATTTGGTCAAAGAAGTTTATGAAAAGTGTAAAGCGCAGGAAAATTTGAAAGATAGTGATGTCAAAAACTTTGTTAAAGAAATTTACGAAAACTTTAGTGATCAGGAGATAAGTGATAAAATTGGTGAACTTCTTACTGATACTACTGTCAAGGCAACTGTTAAAATTGTGTATCAAACAGTCGCTAATTTACATATAGCATGTCCTCATAATTTGGGCGATTGGTACTTTACGGGCGATTATCCAACAGATGGAGGTAATCGGGTGGTAAACCGTGCTTTTATTAACTTTTATGAAGGCAATAATGAACGAGCATATTAAATATAATCCTCAAATATATTAACAATAGTTTAAGTAATTGAAATATTGTGTATTTCAACAAATATAATTGCCTTTAGTCTAATAAATTTTACCTGTAGGTGATATTACTTTATATTAGCAGAGCCATAGCATAAGTAGGTTAAGTTCATGGTAGATTTGGGGCAAAAAAAGGTGGATCTTTCCACCTTTTTTTATTTTACAATAGTTATCTTCTTAGATGGTTTTTTCTTCAAAATTCTATTTTATTCTCCTTCAAAAGAAATAATGCTAGTTAAAATGTAATTATCGGCTAAAATAATTGAATTATTTTTCGCTAGTTTGAGCTGTAAAATTCAAGCATAGCTTTAGCTACGATTTAATTTTATAGCGAAAAAACAGTAGAAAAAGAACCGAATTATTAGCCTGTAATTATTATGAGTATGTTTCGGAAGAAAGTTTTTCTGTGATTCGTGTCCTGTTTTATGGTAGTAATAGAAGTCAAGCCTAATAGGAGGTCACGATCAAATTGAATAATAACGTAAAAAGAGGTCATCATTTCTGACAACCTCTTTGGTGTTTTAGCAAATTCTTTTGCGATTATTTGTTTTGAGCGTATCGTTTTGCAACTTCGTCCCAATCAATTACTTCAAAGAATGCATTAATATAGTCTGGTCTACGGTTTTGGTAATTTAGGTAGTATGCATGTTCCCATACATCTAGACCTAAGATAGGTGTTCCTCCACAACCAACCCCTGGCATTAGCGGGTTGTCTTGGTTTGGTGTAGCGCAAAGCTCTACTTTACCACCTTCGTGTACACATAGCCATGCCCATCCTGAACCGAATTGTGTTGCAGCTGCATTTTTGAAAGCTTCCTTAAATGCGTCAAAAGACTCATAAGCAGCATCAATGGCTTTAGCTAAATCTCCAGTAGGTTTTCCTCCTCCGTTTGGAGATAGTATTTCCCAAAAAAGAGCGTGATTGTAATAACCACCACCATTATTGCGGACTGCGCCATTCGTTTTATCAAGATTGGTAAGGATGTTTTCAATAGTTTTTCCTGATAAATCAGTTCCTTCAATAGCTGCATTTAATTTTGAGGTATATCCTGCATGATGTTTATCATGGTGGATCTCCATAGTACGAGCATCTATATGTGGCTCTAATGCGTCAAAGGCATAATTTAATTTAGGTAATTCAAATGACATAATTACGTGTTTTATATTTTTTACTACTGCTCTTAGCTATCAAAGTTACTAATTACACCTGTGAATTAAAATAAAATGACGTGATAAAATGATTAAGTAGTTCATGAAAATTTTTGAATTCTGAATTCTGAATTCAAAATTGGGATGCGTATCTTCGTAAGAAAAGTTTTGACAACACCTGCAGCTTTTACAATTTATAATGCCTCAGCTGGCGCGGGCAAGACGTATACATTAGTCAAAGAATATCTTACAAAGCTTTTCAATTCAGGGCGTATCGATGGTTATCGGACGATCTTGGCAGTTACATTTACGAATAAAGCTGTGGCCGAAATGAAAGCTAGAATCATCGAGTACCTTCGTGCTTTTAGCAAAGATCGTGTCCCATCCAAATATAGTGGGATGTTTCAGGAAATTCTCGATGCAACCAAACTAGATGAGACGAGTCTTAGACTGCGTTCCCAAAAAACCCTCAAGAGTATTATTCATAATTACGCAGCTTTTGATGTGTTAACGATAGATACTTTTACGCATCGAATTATTAGAACTTTTGCAAACGATCTAGATATTCCGATGAATTTTGAGGTAGAAATGGATAGTGATTCTTTGTTAGAAGAAGCTATCGCATTATTGATTTCTAAAGTGGGAATCGATAAACGGCTCACTCAAATTATTATCGATTTTGCACTTAGTAAATTAGATGATGACAAAAGTTGGGATATAAGTAAGGAATTGCATCAAGTGGGGAGGTTGTTGTTTAGTGAAAATGATCTAGCACACCTCAGTTTGTTACAAAGCAAAAAACCTGAGGATTTTGAGGTTCTTAAGAAAGCGGTTTTGGGGCAGCTAAAAACAATTGAGGCAGAGATTGTAGATTTAGCTAATAATGCCTTGTTACTTCTGCAAAATAATGGTTTGTCAGAGGAAGATTTTTACAGAAAACAAATTCCGCTGCATTTTGAAAACTTTGTACGCAAAAAAACCACTATCAAATCGTTTGACGCAAAATGGAAACAAGAAATAGAAACAACTCCTTTTTATACAACAAAACTAAATGAGGATAAAAAGGCGATAATAGATCAAATTCGTCCAGAACTTGTTAATGTTTTTAACCATACCAAGGATTCTTTTTTTGAATTACAGTTACTGCAAAACATCTATAAAAACCTTACGCCTCTTTCTGTACTTAGTGCAATTCAAACCGTATTATCTACAATCAAAAAGGAACGAAATATACTTCTAATATCAGAATTTAATAATATTGTTAGTAAGGCGATAAAAGACGAACCCGCACCATTTATTTATGAACGATTAGGAGAGCGTTATCAGGATTATTTTATTGATGAGTTTCAGGATACCTCTGTATTGCAATGGCAGAATATGATTCCGCTTGCTGATAATGCGCTATCTTCTGAAACGCTTGAGGGTAAAAGAGGGTCTATGACTATTGTTGGAGATGCCAAACAAGCGATTTATCGATGGAGAGGCGGCAAGGCGGAGCAGTTTATGGAATTGTACACCGACAAAAATCCTTTTTCTGTAGACGAAAAAAGGGTGTTGGACCTACCATGCAATTATAGGAGTTATTCAGAAATCATTCAATTTAATAATTCTTTTTTTTCGCACATTGCTCAGGATTTTAGTACAGAAATTGATAAACAGCTATATGTAAAAGGGAATGCACAATTAACAAATGACAAAAAAGGAGGTTACGTAAGACTTAGTTTTATAGAAGCAGCGAATGTTCAAGAAGAAGATGAATTGTATCCTGTTCAAGTATACAAAGCAATTCAGGAAGTTTTGCAAAAAGGATACTCCTATAATGAAGTGTGTATACTGACTAGAAAGTTACGACAAGGAATAGTTTTGGCAAATTATCTAACAGCCCAAGGCGTTCCGATTATTTCCTCAGAGACTTTGTTGATTAGTAATGCACCAGAAGTGCGGTTTTTGGTTAATTTATTACAACTGTTTGTGCAACCAAATGATAAAACTGTACGCGTGCAACTCCTTCATTTTTTGGCGGATCGGTGTGCGAGTTCCAGTACTCATGAATTCATTGCCTCGTTTCTAGATTTGTCTGTGCAAACCATGTGCAAGGAGTTAGAGTCTTATGGTTTTCATTTTTCTTTTCATAAATTACAGCAAATGACACTCTATGAGAGTGTCGAGTATTGTATTGAATCTTTTGATCTGCATGCGGTGCCCTCTGCATATCTGCAATTCTTTTTGGATGTTGTTTTTGAGTATGGACAAAAGAATACGACTGGTATTTCTGGTTTTCTTGCTTATTGGGAGCTCAAAAAAGATAAGTTGAGTATTGCGGTCCCTGCCGAAACAGCTGCCGTACAAATTATGACAGTGCATAAGTCCAAGGGTTTGGAATTTCCAGTTGTGTTGTATCCGTACGTAAATGACGATATTTATTACGAGAAAGATCCAAAAACATGGTATCCTCTCGATCCAGAAAAGTTTGCAGGATTCAATGAAGGGTTCTTAAGTTATAATTCAGGGATTGGATCGTATAGCGATATCGGAGCAGCTATTCTACAAGAACGTCAGGCAAAACAAGAGCTTGATGGTATGAATATTTTGTACGTTGCTATGACCAGGGCAGTAGAACAATTATATATTTTTACTAAAAAAGAATTAACCAGTAAAGGGGGTGTTAATGCGCGAAAATATTCAGGAAAATTTATCCAATATTTGCAGGCCGAGCAACGATGGGATCCTTTGCAAGATTCTTATGATTTTGGAACCAATCATAGAGTGTCTTCCAAAAATGAGCAAAACAAAAGTGCAGATACGCATTCTTTTAAACGCTTTTTTTGCACCTCAAAAGAAACTCATAATATCGTAATCGTTACAAATGGTCATAAAATTTGGAACAGCAAACGCCAAGAAGCTATAGCAAAAGGCGTCTTGTTACACGAGCTATTAGCAAAGATTTATCTGCCCGAGGATATCCCTGTGGTGATAGATAATGCCATTCTTAGTGGAGAGATTACGCTAGAACAAAAAGCGATTCTGCTTAGGGAATTAGAAGCAATAGTAACACATCCGATTCTCAAAGAATATTATAAAGAGGATCAACAAATTTTTAACGAAAGAGCTATTTTGCATCAAGGGGAATTCTATCGCCCTGATCGCTTGATGATACGTAAAAACAAAACAGTAGTTATAGATTATAAAACAGGTCATGTAGCAACGAAACACAAAACTCAAGTACAGCAATATGCTTCCATAATGGAAAAAATGGGCTACGAAATAGAAGCAGTACATCTGGTATATATTACCCCATTTGTTACAGTTGTTAACATTTGATGTTAAAAATAAATATGACAATCACGTGTTCGAAACCCTATGAAATGTAATACTTAGCAACATTATGTTTTTTTTTAAACAATGACAATATTGTTATGTAATTAATAAAAATTTAGTAATTTTAGCTTTGACGATAAAATTTAACATATTACATTTGTTCTTAATTAACACTTAAAATTTAATCTATTTTAATATGAAACATCTTAGCAGATTTTTAGTTGCTTCACTTATGGTACTTTTTTTTAGTACGGTGACAGCACAAGACAAAAACCACCCATGGGCTATTGGGATTGGAGTCAATTCGGTTGACTTATTCCCTGTTGGAGAACCAGCTCCCCTTGGAGAATTCTTTGACGAAATTGGAAACGTAAAAGATCATCACAATATACTACCTTCTGTTTCTCAAATATCTGTTGGACGTTATGTAGGTTCTGGATTTAGCTTTACTGCGTACGGAACTATTAATAGAATCGATAAAAGAGGAGATGAGCCTGTAGGAGATTTGGCATACTATGCATTAGACGGTATTATTTCTTATAGCTTTCGTGAGGCATTTGGTGTAAACTGGCTAGATCCATTCTTAGGAATTGGTGGAGGTTACACTTGGATCGATGATATCGGTTTCGGTACTCTTAATGGTCAAGCAGGTTTTAACTTTTGGATAACCGAAAACTTTGCTTTCACTGTTACAACGATGTATAAGCACGCATTCGAAGATTATGGATCTAAGCACTGGCAACATTCTGCTGGTATCAAATTTGCCTTTGGTGGAACTGATACTGATGGTGATGGTATCTACGATGATAAAGATGAGTGTCCTGAGATTCCAGGTCTTGAAGAGTTTAACGGTTGTCCTGATACTGATAGTGATGGTATCCAAGATTCTAAAGATGAGTGCCCAGAAATTCCTGGTACTGCAGAATTCAATGGTTGTGCTGATAGTGACGGTGATGGAATTGCTGATCCTAAAGATAAATGTCCAGATGTTCCTGGTTTAGCAGAATTTGCTGGTTGTCCAGATAGTGATGGTGATGGTATTCCTGATCCAGATGATTCTTGTCCTAATGAAGGTGGACCATCTGCTAACAGAGGTTGTCCTTTTGAAGATAAAGATGGAGATACAGTAATTGATAAAGATGATAACTGTCCTGAGGTATTTGGAACCGTAGCAAACAAAGGGTGTCCAGAGGTTACTAAAGAAGTTCAAGCTCAGTTGAATAACTATGCAAAAACAATCTTATTTGATACAGGTAAAGCATCTATCAAAGCTGAGTCTGAGCAAGTATTGCAAGACATCATCAAGATATTAGGTGAGTATCCTACGGCTAAGTTTACTGTAGAAGGTCACACTGATAGTTCAGGTAGTGCAAAACTTAACCAAAAATTATCTGATAGTAGAGCACTTTCTGTAAAAGAATACTTGACTAAAGGAGGTATTGATGCATTTAGACTTTCTTCTGCTGGTTACGGAGAAGACAGACCTATTACATCAAACAAAACTAAAGCAGGTAGAGCACAAAACAGACGTGTTGAAATCAACTTAGTGAAGTAATATTTAGAAGATATTCTTAATTATATATTTAAAAAGACCTCGATTTTATCGAGGTCTTTTTTATTTTTAGAAAATGAAAACATTTCTTCAGGAAGTAGTCGATACGTTGCAACAGCAAGAAAGTGCTATCAGCGACCTCATCTTAATTTTGCCAAGTATTAGAGCTGGTCTTTTTATAAAAGAACTTATCAAAAGTGCATATGTAGATCAAACATTATTTGCTCCTAAGATTATTAGTATTGAAGAGTTTATTACAGAGTTATCCGAGTTACAGTCGATAGATAACACCACAGCGCTATTTGAGTTTTATAACACCTATTTGAATACGCATACCGATCAAGAAAAAGAAGAATTTGAATCTTTTACACCTTGGGCTCAAACGTTGATATATGATTTTAATGAGGTAGATCGCTATTTGTTAGATCCCAAAGATTTCTTTAATTATTTGTCAAATATAAAAGATATAGATCATTGGTATTTGCAACCAGAAAAAACACCTTTGGTCAAAAGGTATATTAGCTTTTGGCAAAATTTGGAGAATTATTACACCACTTTTGTGAATCAATTAGTTGGAGCAAAGAAAGGGTATCAGGGCTTGCAGTATCGTATAGCGGCTTCCAAAATTGATGTGTATACCCAAAAAGCAGACAAGAAACATGTTTTTATAGGTTTTAATGCTCTCAATGAAGCGGAACAACAAATAATACAACATTTATTGAATGCCGGAAAAGCTCAAGTTTTTTGGGATATAGATAAGCGATTCTATGAAGATAGAAGTCATGGAGCATCACTATTTATAAGACAATATGTAGAACGGTGGTCCTATTTCAAAAAACATCAAATAGATAGGATTCATACAAACTTCTCCTCTCCAAAGCAACTTACGGTTGTAGGAACGCCCAAGCAAATCGGACAGGCAAAGTATGTGGGTGAATTGTTATCAAAGTTACCTAAAGAAAAGCTTAATAGAACCGCGATAGTTCTAGGAGATGAATCATTATTGTTGCCTATTCTGAATGCAATACCAGAGGATATCAAGGATATTAATATTACAATGGGCTTACCATTGCGCGAAATACCACTTGCTATTTTTTTTGAAGCGTTGTTGCAGATACAAATACAATCAAGCAACCGTGGGTTTTATTATAAGCCTCTATTAGATTTGCTTCAAAATCAAACAGTATTTTGGCTGTTGGGAACAACAACCTATTTGCTCGCAGAAAAAATTACTCAAGAAAATTTAGTTTATCCTACATTACAACAATTATTGGGGCATGTTCCCAAAGCTCAGATAGCAGTTTTTAAACTACTGTTTGATCCTATGAAATCTGTTGAGAAAGCTATTGCCAGATTTCAAGAACTGTTACAGCTTCTAAAAGACCATTTAGAAAATCAAAATAGCACACTAGAGCTAGAATACTGTTATCGCTTTTATGTTATTTTTAATAAGCTTCACCAGCTTCAACAACAGTATAATTATGTCAAAACGTTATCAGGTTTGCAAAAGCTTTATCATGAGCTTCTTGGTACAGAAACATTAGATTTTAGAGGAGAGCCATTCCGAGGGTTACAACTTATGGGGATGCTAGAGTCCCGTTGTTTGGATTTTGAGACGGTCATCATAACAGGGGTTAATGAAGGAATTTTACCAGCTGGCAAAAGTACGAACTCCTTTATTCCTTTTGATCTGAAAAGGAGTTATGAGCTTCCTACTTACAAGGAAAAAGACGCCATATATACCTACCATTTTTATCGTTTGTTACAACGTGCTGATAGGGCTTATATGCTTTACAATACAGAATCAGGAGGACAGAACGCAGGAGAAAAAAGCCGATTTTTGTTGCAGCTAGAAATTGAAAATGAACCTACTCATCAGCTAGAAAATTATGTAGTAGGGGCAGAAGTGCCTTTGATTACTGCAGTACCGCTACGTATTGCCAAAAATGCGGCAGTTATCAAAAAACTTGAGGCATTGGCGGCCTACGGATTTTCTCCCTCTGCGCTCACAGGATATATTCGTAATCCAATAGATTTTTATCATCGATATGTTTTGGGGATACAAGAGCAAGATCATGTAGAAGAAACTATTGCGACAAATACACTTGGGACTGTTGTTCATAATGTCTTAGAAAATCTCTACAAACCTTTTGTGGGCAAAACAGTAACAACTCATGATGTCAAAAGGATGTTGTTAGAGATTGATGCACAGGTACGACAAGAATTCAAATCTGTGTACACAAAAATGAATATTACAGAGGGCAAAAACCTTGTAATTTTTGAAGTCGCAAAACGGTATGTTTTTAATCTTTTGAAATCTGAACAACGACTTTTGGCTTCGGGAGCAGAGCTAGAGATCGTTGCTATTGAATGTAATCTACAAGCCGAATTGCAAATAGCAGAATTAGATTTTCCGGTTTTTATTAAAGGAAAAGTGGATCGCGTAGACAAACTCAATGGGCAATTGCGAATAATTGACTACAAAACTGGAAATGTGACCAAAAGTGCACTCGAAATTTCGGATTGGGAGGTGTTAACAGAGGATTATAAGTATAGTAAGGCTTTTCAAGTCTTGACATACGCCTATTTGCACTTGCATAATCAACCCATGGAAACCACTATTGAAGGAGGGATTATTTCCTTCAAGAATTTGAAAGAAGGGTTTCTTAAGTTCGGCACCAAAATAGCAGGTTCTAGGACCAAAGAGCATTTTATAAATCAAAGGGTATTGGAAAAATATTTTGATGAATTAAAAAGGTTAATTCTTGAAATTTGTAATCCAAATATTTATTTTGAAGAAAAAGAAGTCTAAAACTAAAGTACGAGAGCTGTGATTACACAAAAAAAGAACAATAGTATCAAAGGTCAACATCAGAAACCAATAATAACAGATGTATTTTACAAAGACGATAATGATCAAAAGCCTGTAGTCATTTTTTGTCATGGTTACAAAGGTTTTAAGGATTGGGGAACTTGGGATTTGGTAGCACAACATTTTGCAGAAAAAGGCTGTTTCTTTGTAAAATTTAATTTTTCGCACAATGGATGTAATGCCGAGCAACCAACAGAGTTTCTTGATTTGGATGCTTTTGGAGAGAACAATTATATCAAAGAGCTTGATGATTTACAAAGTGTTATAGATTGGATTATGGCAGATGATTTTCCTTTCAAAAATCAAATAAATGATAGTATTGCTCTTATCGGTCATTCTAGAGGTGGCGGTATTGTCACAATTAAGGCCGCTGAGGTGTCCGGAATAGGTGCTGTTATTTCTTGGGCAGGAGTTGCTGATTATGCTAGTAGATTTCCAACAAATGAGGCGTTGCAAAAATGGAAGGATGAGGGGGTAATGTATGTCATTAATGGTCGTACCAAACAAAAAATGCCACATTACTTTCAGTATTACACAAAATTTAAAGAAAATGAAGAGCGCCTGACAATATCGAATGCAGCTAAAGCACTTGAAATTCCACATTTGATTATTCATGGTACAGGAGACCCAGCAGTAAGTTTTGAAGAAGCCAAATTATTACATCAATGGAATCCGAACAGTAGTTTGGTTCTAATTCCAGAAGCGGATCATGTCTTTGGAGCAAGGCATCCTTGGGATTCTAGAGTGTTGCCAGAGCCATTATCGAAGGTAGTTGAAGAGACAATTAGCTTTGTCACAGGATGAGAAAAGCTAAGAAAACGTTTTTTTTAGAACTTTAGTTAAAATTAACAATATCTAAAGACAATTCTAAAGTAAAAATATCGTTATTTGCAGAGAAATAGAAAATGAATCATTTTAGAAAACATATTGCGCTTGTGCTGTTTTTGCTTTTTAGCTTTATGCAAATTGCAGAACTTCATGTGTTCGATCATGACGATACAACGCATGATTGTGTTTTATGTGACTTTTCTTCAGAGAAGAATGCAAATGAGTATGATTATTTGACGACTCCGATTCTTGAAATTCCTGAATATATTGCTGTTCTAATACCAGAATCAACGAATTTTTATAGTGTTGAGCATTATTTTCAAAACACAATTACTTCCCTAAATAACAAGGCACCACCGATCGCATAATTATATTGTGATGATTTGGGTATTTTGTAGCTACAGATAGCTATATTATGCCGTTGTTTTTTTCTTTTATTTATAGACTAAATGATAATAAAGTACCGTAGTTTACTATTGGTTCTTTTGTGTAGCGTACAATTTATTTTTGCGCAAGAATGTGATCTAGAACTTACTGGAAAGGTTTTAGACTTTCATAACGGAGAGCCTTTGTCAAATGCTGTAATTAGCTTTGATGACACTATTATAAATACCGATATAGATGGGCAATACACGCTTACAGGGTTGTGTCCCAAGATCTATACGGTTACCGTGGAACATATCGAATGTAATTCGAAAGTGGTGTATGTGAATCCCAAGGATCAAACTTTCTATAATTTTAGTTTGGAGCACCATAGCACGGATCTTACAACGATTAATCTTCATGCTACAGGAGATCATGATAGTCCCAAAAGTATTGTAGAGAAAAAATTGAGTAAAAAAACACTAGAGCGTTATAGAAGTAAATCTCTTGGGGATGCCCTTACCGAAATTACAGGTGTTAACAGTCTCAATACCGGAAGTACGGTTGTAAAGCCAGTTATACAAGGGCTTCATAGCAGTAGAGTTCTTATGATTAATAATGGTGTTAGACAACAAGATCAGGAATGGGGTGTGGAGCACGCTCCAAATATGGATCTGAACGCCTTTGAAAATATCAAGGTTGTCAAAGGGGCAGGAGCATTGCAATATGGAGGAGATGCAATAGGTGGTGTGGTTATTACCGAAAGTAAAATGACGAGTATACAGGATACCATTTTTGGTCGAGCAAACCTAAGTGGTAGTACTAATGGTCGTGGTGGAATGGTTGGTGCGCTAACTTCAATAGGGTTTAAAAATGGTTGGAGTGCCAAAGTACAAGGTAATGCCAAGCGTTTTGGAGATGTTGAAGCGCCAGAGTACATCCTGAGTAATACAGGTATAGAAGAAAAAACGTTTTCTGTGGGCATTCGTAATCACTCTTTTTTGAATGGCATAGAAGCGTATTATAGTCTTTTTGATACTGAACAAGGGATTTTGGCAGCGTCTCATATAGGGAATATAACAGATCTCGTTACTGCACTGAATAGTGCAGATCCATTAATTATTAGAGATTTTACATATGATATTGCAGCTCCCAAGCAGAAGACGCAACATCACCTAGCAAAGTTAAAAGCGTATCACCGTTTTAATAATCTAGGAAAATGGAGTTTGCAATATGCATATCAAGCAAACCATCGAGAGGAATTTGATGTGCGTCGTCGTCGCAATGCAGGACGTGCTAGTGTTGATCTCAAGTTACTCACGCACACCTTGGAAACAACAATGCTTTTGGATGGGAATGATAAGTTTACCAAAAATATTGGCGTGCAAGTAGAATATCAAGAAAATATTCCAAATCCAAGTACGGGTATTCGTAGACTAATACCAGATTATAAAAAAACTACTGCGGGTATCTATGCGGTAGGAGATTTGCACCTCAATGAACAATGGAGTGTGGATGCAGGTATCCGATATGATTATATAAAAATCAACGCGCAGAAGTTTTATAAAGCAGACTTTTGGAATGCTAGGGGGTACGATAGAGAGTTTAGTTCTTTGATCCGGGATACTCTAAATAATCAATTTCTTACGAATCCAATTTTGACTTATCATAATACGGCTCTTTCGGGAGGTGTTCATTATGAGTTTAGAAATACGCAAGAGTTGAGTCTGAGTACGTCATTAGTCAACCGGGCTCCCAATCCTGTCGAGCTTTTTAGTGATGGATTGCATCATAGTGCTAGTATCGTAGAATTAGGTGATTTGGGCATACAACAAGAACAGGCACTCAAATTTGCGCTAAACTACACGCACAATAGCCTTTTTAAAAATGCACAGCTAAGTATTGCTCCGCATTATAGCTATATCAATGATTATATTCTGCTAGAGCCAAGTGGGCTGTCTCAAACTACACGAGGTGCATTCCTTGTTTGGGAGTATAGACAAACTAAAGCTTTTTTGCTTGGTGTTGATATCGACCTTGTTTATGCGGTATCAAAATCATGGAATTTCCATACGGGTTTTTCTTATATATATGGTCAGGACAAGACATTGGATAAACCGTTGATTCAAATGCCAGCTCCAAATTTTTCTAGTGAGATGAATTATAGTCATAATCGTTGGAATATCGCACTAAAACATCAGCTAGTTCTAAGACAAGAGCGTTTTCCTGACAATAATTTTACAGCGACTATATTAGAAAACGGAGTTAGTGTTACTCCGCTTATTGATATTTCTTCACCTCCCAAGGGGTATCAGCTCTTTGATATTATTACAAATTATGAACAACCTCTGGGAAAAAATACGCTAGGAATAGCGCTCCAGGTGCATAATGTTTTGAATACTTCGTATCGAAGTTTTCTTAATAGGCAGCGGTATTATTCTAATGAAGTTGGAAGAAATATACAAGTAAACCTCCAGTATAAATTTTAAAAAAAACAACGGAAACAATTAAATATTTTAAATTATGAAAACAGCAACAAAAATTATCGCACTACTTTTTTTAGGAATGACTATCGCCTGTTCGGATGATGACACTGCAGTACCCGAAGTTATTAATGAAGAAGAAGTAGTGACAACAGTAGAGTTGACAATTACAGATACTGAATCAAATGAAGCACAAATCGTATCATGGGCTGATGGTGTCAATACGATGGATAATAAACCAAAGATTGCATTAGCAGCAAACAAAAGTTATACAACTTCAGTGCGATTTTTGAATGCATCAAATCCAGATGATATAGAAAATATTACAGAAGAGGTTATTGAAGAGAAAGATGAGCACTTGGTTTTTCTTGCTCCAGAAAACACTTTGACCGATTTTGTCATTGCCAGTAATCCAGATGCAGATGCAATTGATAGTAATAATATTGGTATCAATGTAGCAACAAACTGGACTACTAAGGCTGCTAGTACAGGAACATTAACAGTTTTTCTGATTCATCAGCCTACTAGCAAAACTGGAACTACCAGAAGTGCTTTTGGTGGAGAAACTGAGGCAGAGGCAGTATTTGATGTAACCATTGAGTAATTCCATTTGTAGTTTGAAAATTACAAGAGAACATACATGAAGGAGGATGCTATGCTTTATATCGTAATGATAACTAAAGCATAATGATACACTTCGGTTTCTTCTCATACAGAAATAGAATGAATATCATTTATGATTGTAATTTTCAGAATACTATAAAATGGACAACGAAGTAATTGAGTGAGTTTTATATATATTGTTGGAAAAAGCTGTTCAAGAATTTTTGAACAGCTTTTTTATTGAATAATGGTAAAATAGAACAGGTCTATTCAAATAAAACTTTTTTTAATTCCCTGTAATATCATTTGTCTTTTGGATTTACTGGGGAGAATTTTATTTTTCCGCCTCATTTTCAGTGTAAAAAAAATCATAAATAGGGCTATGCTTGATGTTTCTGCTGAAGCTGAAACAAAAAAACCGTAATTTTTCTTTCCGGTAAATTCAAACAACAAATGGTGTAAAATGCTCTTTTTTTTACACAGTTTTTATGTTTTTCTTGCTTGCCTTGTTATCAAGTGGAAAAACACTTTATAATCAAAGATTAAGGGATCCATTTGTTTTCTCCAAAGTTTGGTTTCCTTTTTTCCAAAAAGGCATTACGACCTTCTTTAGCTTCGTCTGTCATGTATGCTAGCCTGGTTGCTTCTCCAGCAAATACCTGTTGTCCTACCATTCCATCATCAGTGGCATTCATAGCAAACTTGAGCATTTTGATTGAGGTAGGTGATTTTTCTAGAATTTCTTGTGCCCACTGATAAGCCGTGTCTTCAAGTTCTTCATGTGGAACAACAGCATTGACCATTCCCATCTCGTAGGCCTCTTGTGCTGAGTAGTTTCTTCCTAAAAAGAAAATCTCTCTTGCTTTTTTCTGCCCTACCATTTTTGCCAGATATGCGGATCCATATCCACCATCAAAACTTGTTACATCAGCATCCGTTTGTTTAAAGATTGCATGTTCCTCACTAGCTATAGTCATGTCGCATACTACATGCAAACTATGACCACCACCTACTGCCCATCCAGGAACTACGGCAATCACGACTTTTGGCATAAAGCGAATTAGGCGTTGTACTTCGAGGATATTTAGTCTATGAAAACCATCTTCTCCAACATACCCCTGATGTCCTCTTGCTTTTTGATCTCCCCCACTACAAAATGCGTACACACCATCTTTGGTAGAAGGTCCTTCTGCAGAAAGCAGAACCACTCCGATGGAGGTGTCTTCTTGTGCATCATAGAACGCTTGATATAGTTCGCTGGTAGTTTTGGGTCTAAAGGCATTACGGACATTAGGACGATTAAAGGCTATACGTGCTACGCCGTTGGCTTTTTTGTAGGTAATATCTTCAAATTCTTTTGCTGTTTTCCAAGCTATAGTATTCATAATTATTGTTTTTTTTAACTTAAATTTATTCTGCGCAAACACAATATGCAACGTGTCCGAATTCTTTGGTTTTGACCAATATCTAAGGATGAGAAAAGGTCAGGTTTTCAATCTTTTTCGAAATTATTTTTTTAAACATAAGATACGCACTCCTACTTTTATATCAAGGTTTATAAATATTTCAAGTAATTGGGTGTAATCGCAGTATCAAAATTGATGATACTCCACTTTAAAGGTTTTGATCGTTGTTAGCACAATAATAGTCAAAACCAAACTCTTCGGCAACTTGCTTAGCAAAATGTGAATGAAGAGTTTCAAATCTTTGCTCTAGCTCCGGTAAGGTAGAAGGTCCAGAAATTAATGTAAAGACCTCGCTTCGATAATTATTGAAAACGATCACCTTTAGAATTGAAATGTAATGAAGGATAGAAAAAAAGCAAAATTTTTCAGGCGTACTCGTACGAAGTTTATTCCAGAATTAAATTTTTAATTAATTATTTGACTATATGTACAATTATAAAATAAAAGTAGCGTTATCTGAATATAGAAAATGAATCGTTTTAGAAAACATATCGCCCTTGTATTATTTTTGCTTTTTAGCTTTATGCAAATAGCAGAACTTCATGTTTTTGAACATGATGATACGGCGCATGATTGTGTTTTGTGCGATTTTTCTTCGGAGAAGAAAGAGTATGATTATCTGATTACTCCAATTCTTAGTGTTCCTGAATATATTGCCATTCTAATACCAAGGTCAACTAAGTTTTATAACGTTGAGCATTATTTTCAGAACACGATTACTTCCCTAAATAACAAAGCACCACCCATTTCCTAAGCACATTATGCTATATATAGCTATTTCATGCCTTTGTTTTTATGACATCGAATGAAAAAGTACTATAGTTTACTAATGATTCTGCCGTGCAGTTGATAAGATGTTTTTTGCACAATAGTTGGGCTTGGGTCCTACTTTGATAAGATTTTGAATTTTCAGTATAGAAGGTTTTTTTCAAAAAGAACAATGGACTGTTCCTTTATATTACAACTGTATTATAGCATTGTATAGAGATAGGCGGGACGGTCTCAAGCTACAGATGTCTTGTTCTCTTGATTTAGGAGACAGACAAAAGACTTTTGCTTGTTTTTATACATGATCACTATCATAGAATTTGTAAACAAATTTCTCTTAAACTATATATAGTCATGATAGGATATTGGATCAGCCGTTATTCAAATGTCAGCTTCAAATAATATTAGTGAGTCAGATTTTGATGATAAATGTTTGGGTATTATACCAAAACAATAATGAGTCACAATACATAAATATTTAGCTAATAATTTTGCAACCAGAATGCTACGAATTGGAGTTAGTACAAGGGCACTTATTGACATTTTTTTTACGCTCAGAGGTGTTAGTCTTTTTAATGTTATTTCAAATTATGAGCAGGCTCTAGCAGTCTCCTATGGTAATGAATACTTCTTATAGAGGTTTTTGTAATAGACAACAATAGTGTTCTAATGAAGCAGGAAGAAATATACGAATAGAAGATCAGTACAAATTTTAGAAAATAACGGAACAATTAAATATTATAGATTATGAAAATAGGAACAAAAATTATCGCACTACTTTTTTTAGGAATGACTATCGCCTGCTCAGATGATGAAACAACAACACCCGAAGTTATTAATGAAGAAGAGGTAGTAACAACAGTAGAGTTGGTAATTACAGATATCGAATCAAATGAATCACAAACGGTATTATGGGCTGACGGTGTCAATACGTTGGATAATAAACCAAAGATTGCATTAGCAGCGAACAAAAGTTATATAACTTCAGTGAGATTTTTGAATGCATCAAATCCAGATGATATAGAGAATATTACAGAAGAAGTTATTGAAGAGAAAGACGAGCATTTGGTTTTCCTTGCTCCAGAAAACAGTTTGACCGATTTTGTCATTGCCAGTAACCCAGATGCAGATGCAATTGATAGTGACAATATTGGTATTAATATAGTCACTGATTGGGCGACTATGGCTGCCAGTACGGGGACATTAACAGTTTTTCTGATTCATCAGCCTACTAGCAAAACTGGAACTACCAGAAGTGCTTTTGGAGGAGAAACTGAGGCAGAAGCAGTGTTTGATGTCGTCATAGAGTAATACCATTTGTAGTTCGAAATTACTAGATAAAATAGAATGATCTATTACCGTAATTTCAAATAACGCAAAATGGACAATTAAGTAATTGAGTGAGTTTTATATATATATTGTTGGAAAAAGCTGTTCAAGAATTTTTGGACAGCTTTTTTATGGTAATTCAATTTCTAAATCTTTCCTTTTTGATCGTTGTAAATGTGATAGAAGTAAGCCTCAAAAATTTGTTTGGAGAGCTAATACCAGTTAAAATGTTATTGTAGGTCAAATAGTAAAAAAAATCACAAAAAACAATCCCTACTCGTTAAAAGAAGAATCATGTATAATTTTAATCCCTATATTTAGAACATGAACAAAAATATTTGGAAAAATATTGGTATTCTTTTTTTTCTTTTTGCCTTTCTAATTATTCGGATTGGTAACCTACATGTTTTTGCTCATATTTCTGATGATGACATCAATCAAGGAGATTGTGAGTTATGCGAAATAATAGCAACATCCAATGATCTGACACCTTTTGTTAATGATGTCTATGTAGCAGCAACACGCAGACTCGAAAACAACATTTCGAGTTATAAAATTAATTTTTGTTACGAGCTATCAAATTATAGCATCACACTTCCTGAGTGTATTCATAACAAACCACCACCTAGGTTTGTAGGGTAATGGTTTTAGTATTTGAATAAAATAGATTTTCGTTAGGTATTATAGAGGTTTAGGTAATTCTTAAAGAATTCCTCCTTAATATTATACGATATCGTACTTACACCTATTTGGGGTAATTAACTTTTTTTTGAATCGAGCTAGTACTACAATTTTTTATCACAAGCTAATAGTTAAAATTATAGTAGCCTTTTGTGCTATTATCAGTTTTACTCAACGTAGCATTTACAACAAATCAAAATCAAAAAAACAATGCACTTGCAATAGTGCTATTGGTACTAGGTCTAGGTGTTTTCAAGTAATTGTACTAAAAAGATAGAAGTGTTTTGATTCAAGGTGATTCTGGGGGTAATATAAATAATGTTAGGGGTTATAGAAAATCTTCCGTATGCTGGAAGTAGCATGATCATCCATAGGAGATTTGAATGCACGAAAAGACCTGTCATATAGCAACCAAAGAACACATCTTATACCAGTCAAAATGTAATTGTAGGCTAAAATAATTGAACTATTTTTCGCTAGTTTAAACTATAAAATTCAAGCATAGCCTTAGCTACGATTTAATTTTTTAGCGAAAAAATAGTAGAAAAGAACCGAATTATTCGCCTGTAATTATTTTTTCAATGGTATTATTTCAAAAATGCTTGGAACAATCGTAGGAACATCCATATAGCTTGAGCCTTTTCCAGTAACTAAAAATATATTTAAAATGAAACTCAAATTTTATCAATCATCAATTATAGCGGGGATACTGTTGTTTTGTATGTCTTTTGCTAGTCCGCATCCAATTAAACTCACTTCTTCATTAATAGAATACAATTCTGAAACAGCAAAGTTACAAATAGAATGTAGGGTTTTTACGGATGATTTTACAAATAGCATTAACGAGACATTATCTAAAAATATTGATCTTACAAATCTGTCCAATGAGGATAAAAAGGATATCGAAAACTATTTTCGAAGCTATTACGTAATAACCATCAATGAGCAAGGATTTCCTCTCAAATTCGAGACATTAAAAGTTTTGGAAGAACATAATGTATGTATTTTTAAATTTTCTCAAGGCACTTCAACGATTAAAAAGGGAGACCAACTTTGCGTAGAAAACAGACTCTTTTTTAAAGAATTTAGTTTTTTGCAAACCAATGCGATTACTGTTCGTATTCCTCGTTTTGTAGAAGAGGTCTATCTCGAAGCCATGTCCACTGATTATTCTTTTCCTATTGATCTCTAAAACAAAAAAATCATGAATAATATTAGTTCTTTTTTTTATAACGGATGGCATCATATTGTTGCTATAAGTGCTTATGATCACCTGCTGTTTGTGATGACTTTATGTGCGGCTTTCAAATTGGCTCAATGGAAGCAAATATTAGTTATTATAACGGCTTTTACCATAGGACATAGTGGAACATTAATACTTAGTGCTTTGGATTTTATACCAGCGAATTCCAAACTCATTGAAATGTTAATTCCTTTTACGATTATGATTACGGCAGTGGCGAATATAATTACTTACGAAGGGAGTGGTAGGTTTTCGGGGGCCAAAATAAAATATAGTATTGCATTGATTTTTGGTCTCATTCATGGATTAGCGTTTGCTAGTAATTTTAAATTTATGCTCTTTGATGATAGCATTATTTTGCCATTATTAGTATTTAATCTAGGGATTGAGGTTGGACAAATTTTTATTGTATTTGTTTTTATGTTTTCACTTTGGATCTATACCGAATTTATAAAAGGGACACATCTCAAGTGGAATATATTTGTTTCAGGAGCTGGGTTTGGGATCGCTGCCACGATATTATTAGATGCTATAGCAAACGCATAGTTTATTCAGACTGTTTTTGGACGCTCAGTAAATTATTTAGTATGCTATGCTGCTTTTTTTTTCTATCTTGTGCAGAGCAAAAACAACAAAAGGAATCTTTTTATTTGATTGACAAAGAAAAGATAGATAGAGATTTGTCCAAAGATTTCCCAAATGTTTTGCTTGATCATTTGTATATAGTTGTGGACAGTATTAGTTATCAGAAAATAACATCAGACAAAAATTGGAAAAACACATATGCATCTTTAGATGTAGGGCTTCCAAGTTTTGCTCCTGTAGCAGATCAATCAACGACATGTTACCTGAGGGGACGCCAACACTATATTGAGATTTTGTGTCCCGATAATACTTGTAATGAGTCCATAAGGAAAAATGGTATTAGTTTTTTTTTAGAAGCAACAAAGAATCACTTTCAGTGGAGTGCAATACCAGTACTAGAGATTGAAAATGATTCATTTTTGTATGCTTCCAAAACGGTAAAGATGATAATAGATGATCATCAACATGTGTTGTTTAAAGCCTTTTATACCCTGGGTTCTGAAACATTTTTGCATACTTGGTATGGGTGCTACAAGGCTGTTTTTTTAGATAACCTTCACGGAAAACACCATCCTTTCTATTCTCACGAGGCTTGTCTTCAAACTACTTACGAAAATCAAAAGCTTTTTCATGGGATTAAAGAGATTTATCTAAGGTGTACGACAGATGATTATATTGGTATTACTCAAGAATCGAGGTATTTGAAATTTGCACTTCTAGAAAACAAAAATAATGCTCTTACGATAGTTGGAGGTGATACTACTATCCATTTAGAGCTTTCTAGTACAGTAGTATATAGTAGAATTACCAAGATTATTTGTCAACTAAACACCGAAGATATCAGTAATAAGACACTGGAAAATAGGATCATTACCAATCAAGGCACTGAATCTATAAGGGATTTAAGTAAACTTCATAAAAAGGAGCATTTATAAACTATTCTAAATCTAAATTAAAAATTGAATCATATGAACATGAAAACGAAACCTCTAGGGATCATCTTATTTTTGACCTCTTTTTGTGTATTTACAGCTTGTAAACAAAAGAAAAAAGATGTTGATCATCAAGAAACCGCAGTAAGTAAATCTGAAGTTGAAACGAAGGAAACAGCTCCTAAAATTATGCTGCACAAATTAGAAGATTCTCCAGCGTATGCTGATGCATCATTGATATGGGATACTCCGGCAGATATAAAAGTAGCAGAAGCAGGAGAAATGGATTTTTCTTTTACGGTAGAGAATTACAAATTGGGAGCACAAACTGCAGGGCCAAATGCTCAAAAATTGGCAAATTCAGGAAAAGGTCAGCATATTCATTTTATTTTGGATAACCAACCTTATTCTGCACATTATGAGCCAGTTTTTAAAAAGGATGTGCCCAAAGGAGTACATCATTTGGTGGCTTTTTTGAGTCGTTCCTATCATGAGTCTGTAAAAAACAATAATTCGGTTGTAGTTCGTAAACTAACGGTTGGTGAGGATTCTAAGAATACTCTTGGGTTGGAGATGGAAGCTCCAACGCTTATTTACAGCCGTCCAAAAGGAACTTATAAAGGAGAACAAACGAAACAAATTTTATTGGATTTCTTCGTGTTGAATACAAAGCTTTCTGAAAATGGAACTAAAGTTCGTGCTACTATAAATGGGGAGAAATTTATCATCACAGAATGGGGACCTAATGTGATCACAGGACTTCCTATGGGAGAAGTTACAATTCAATTAGAATTAGTAGATGCTACAGAAACCTTGATTCCTGGACCTTTTAATAAGGTAATACGCAAAATAACCTTGAAACCTTAAGGGGTGGCGATAGAAAAGAGTAATGGTTAGAATTGATATAGCCTATTAGTGTATTTTAAAAAAAATAAAAGGAGGTAAATTGTATGTTTACCTCCTTTTTTAGTGGAGCATATCGGAGTCGAACCGATGACCTCTACGCTGCCAGCGTAGCGCTCTAGCCAGCTGAGCTAATGCCCCAGTTTTGGACAACAACAAAGATAACAAAATCATTTGGACCATGTAGCTTTGATGTATACCTATGTTGCTATTAGAAGTAATTCCATTTTTTTTCTGTTAGAGGTAGAGAAGACTAAGGCAGAGATGTAGTGGTTGTTGACCGTAATGAGTTTATAGCTTCATAACTATAATTCTTGATTAACTTGCGTAGCTTTAGTATAGTTTTAGGGCTTTGTTATTTTTAAAATAACGAACTTTACATTTATAACGACCAAGTTCTTCTTTTGGAAAAAACAACATCTTTCAAAAACATAAATAGTATAGCAATACCAGCGATAATAGCGGGTATTGCAGAGCCTTTGTTATCTCTTACGGATACAGCTATTGTAGGTAATATCCCTAATTTTGGTACAGAGTCCTTGGCTGCAGCAGGAATTGTTGGTTCGTTCTTATCTATGCTTATTTGGGTATTAGGACAAACTCGAAGTGCCATTTCTGCAATTCTTTCGCAATACTTAGGGGCTAATAATTTCGAGGCTGTCAAAACGCTCCCTGCTCAGGCAATTTTCTTTAATATAGTCTTAAGCATTATTATATTAACAAGTACTGTTTTTAGTATTCCTGAAATTTTCAAATTCCTTAATGCTTCTGGTGTTGTACTAGAATATTGTATTGAGTATTACAAAATTAGAGTTTGGGGATTTCCTCTTACACTGTTTACTTTTGCTGTTTTTGGTATTTTTCGTGGTTTGCAAAATACCTATTGGCCGATGATAGTTGCTTTAATTGGTGCTGTTCTAAACGTGATTTTGGATCTATTACTTGTATACGGTGTTCAAGGAGTTTTAGAGCCTATGAATCTAGAAGGAGCTGCATGGGCAAGTCTGATCGCACAATTTGTAATGGCGTTATTAGCCTTTATTTTACTGTTTTTCAAAACAGATGTGAGCCTCAAACTTCGATTTCCGTTGCATAACGAACTTGGCAGGCTGGCAATTATGAGTCTTAATTTGTTTGTACGCTCTATAGCCCTCAATATTGCGATTGTTTTGGCTGTTCGCGAAGCAACGTCATATGGAGATGCCTATATTGGAGCACATACAATTGCAATTAATATCTGGTTGTTTAGTGCTTTTTTTATAGATGGATATGGTGCTGCGGGGAATATCATTGGAGGTAAGTTATTTGGAGCAAAAAACTACCCCTTGCTGTGGCAATTGACCAAGCGTGTAGCATTATATGGGGTGATGGTGAGTGTTGGTCTTTTGATATTTATGTTGATATTCTATAAGCCCATTGGTCGTTTGTTTTCTTCAGAGGTAGCTGTTCTGAAACTTTTTTATGATATATTTTATATAGTCATACTCGTGCAACCTATCAATGCCATTGCTTTTGTTTTTGATGGACTTTTTAAGGGTTTGGGGGAAATGAAGTATCTTAGAAATGTTTTGCTGGTTGCTACTTTTCTTGGTTTTATCCCAGTATTGTACCTAACCAAAGCCTTTAACTGGCATTTGCATGGTATTTGGGTGGCTTTTGTCGTTTGGGCATTGATACGAGGTTTGTTATTAGTGCTGAAATTTAGACAAAAATTTAAACCTCTTTTAACATAAAAAAAACACAGACAATTCTTAAAATAAACATTAATGGTTTATTATCTCTTCTCTTTGCTGTCTTTTCCCTAATTTTGGAGTAAATTAATTGTATCATGAGCACCACACGATCTAATGGTAGTTTATATACCAGTGTAGCACAATATGTTGCTACGATAGAATTTGGACATCCCGCTAGTAACTCGTTTCCTTTGGAGTTGTTATTGAGACTTGCCAAAACCTTTGATGAGCTGTCAGCAGATGCTCAGGTACACGTGATTGTTTTAAAATCCGAAGGTGATCGAGCATTTTGTGCAGGAGCTTCCTTTGATGAATTATTAGCTGTAGAAACCTTGGAACAAGGGCACACTTTTTTTTCAGGTTTTGCCAAGGTAATCAATGCTATGCGAACTTGTGCAAAACCAATTATTGGGCGTATTCAGGGCAAAACAGTAGGGGGAGGTGTTGGTTTAGCTGCGGCATGTGATTATTGTCTTGCCACAGAGGCTGCATCGATACGACTCAGTGAGCTAAGTATTGGTTTGGGGCCTTTTGTTATTGAGCCAGCGGTAACGCGCAAAATAGGAATTGCTGCGATGAGTCATTTGTCGTATGATCCAACACATTGGCAAAATGCTTATTGGGCCAAGGAAAAAGGACTTTTTGCTAGGGTGTTCGAAACAATCAAAGAATTAGATAAAGAGATACATCTATTAGCAGCTCAATTAGCTAGCTATAATCCAGAGGCTACTCAGGCCATGAAAAAAGTTTCTTGGACAGGAACAGCATCTTGGACAGAATTGTTGTCCGAGCGCGCTATGCTTTCTGGAGAATTAGTTTTGTCTGAATTTGCTAAAAACGCATTACAAAATTTTAAAAAATAATTAATATACATGAATATTTTAAGTTTTCTAGGAGGCAATGGACTTTTCTTGATTTTGGGAATTGCCATAGTGATCATCTACTTTTACAATAAACGTCGTCGATAATATATTATGAGTAAAATTCGTATTACTAAACAGTTTACTTTTGAAGCAGGTCATGCATTGTATGGCTATGATGGAAAGTGTAAAAATGTTCACGGACATAGTTATAAGTTAAATGTAACCGTTATCGGAAGTCCAATTTCTGATTCTTCCAATGTAAAGTATGGAATGGTTATCGATTTTGGTGATCTCAAGAAGATTGTGAAGGAGGAAATTGTAGATCGATTTGATCATGCTACAGTTTTTAACCAAAACACACCTCATGTCGAACTTGCCATGGAATTGCAAAATCGAGGGCATAATGTCATTTTGGTAGATTATCAGCCTACTAGTGAAGAGATGGTTATTGATTTTGCAGGAAAAATAGCTGCAAGATTACCAGAAAATATCACATTGCATTCATTGAAACTTCAGGAGACTGATACCTCCTTTGCGGAGTGGTTTGCTAGTGATAATTAATTCGTAAAAATGGTTTAAAAAAACCCCTAATCTAAGTTAGGGGTTAATGGATAAGGTATAAGAGCGTTTTAACTTTGCATACGTAGAAACGAATTATAGCTTGTCGTCATATTTTTTGAAAGGGTATTGTTAATACCCCGTTTTTTCTCGAACTCGGGTCAATACAGCATTTGCTACAGTTTGGGCTTTTTTGGCACCAATAGCTAAAGCAGCATCAATTTCAGAAAGATTGTCCATGTAGTGGTTAAATCGTTCCCGCTCTGCTGAGAATTTACTAATTAATAATTCATATAATGCCTGTTTGGCATGACCGTATCCATAATTCCCTTCGATATAATTTGATCGCATTAGTAGCAGTTCGTCTTCATTGGCTATTAACTTATATAGTGCAAAAACATTACAAGTATCAGGGTCCTTTGGAGCTTCCATTGGAGTACTATCCGTAGCAATGGTCATGATTTGTTTACGTAATTTTTTATCAGGTAGGAATAGATTGATAATGTTTCCTTTGGATTTACTCATTTTGGTCCCATCAGTTCCCGGAACGTACATCGTGCTCTCCTGTACTTTGGCTTCGGGTAAGACAAATAGTTCTCCTACCTGTGCATGCATACGGGATGCAACGTCACGGGTCATTTCTAAATGTTGTAATTGATCTTTTCCTACAGGAACATGCTCTGCGTCATAAAGCAAGATATCGGCAGCCATCAACATCGGATAAGAAAATAACCCAGCATTGACATCTTCCAAGCGATCTGCTTTGTCCTTGAACGAATGAGCAAGTGTCAAACGTTGATAGGGAAAAAAACAACTGAGATACCACGATAATTCTGTAACTTGCGGAATAGCACTTTGTTTGTAGAATACAGTCTTGTTTATGTCTAGACCAAAAGCCAGCCAAGCAGCAGCAGTAGCATAAGTATTTTGTCTCAGGGTTTTTGCATCCTTGATTTGGGTAAGCGAGTGCATGTCGGCAATGAATAAAAAGGATTCATTGCTAGGGTTGTTGGCCATTTGAATTGCTGGGATGATTGCACCTAAAAGATTTCCCAAATGAGGGGTGCCTGTACTTTGAACTCCTGTAAGGATTCTGGACATATGCTAGTAGTATTTTGATTTTGGAAACAAATATAGGTTTTGCAATGCTGAATTTGGAATTCTGAATTCAGAATTTTTACATTCAAACCAAAAGGAAGAGAAATTTACTTATTTTTAAAGTATGGCTAATTTTTTTAGAAATCTATTCATTCTCTTGTGGAGAGTTTGGTTTTATACACTGGTACTCACTTTTATAGTGGTGTTTTTTCCATTGTTATTGCTATTTACTTCTCGAGAAGAATGGTATCGTTATTCTTTTGCAATGGCACGATTATGGTCTAAGTTTGTGTTGTATGGGAGTGGTTTTTTGCCAATCATAACGAGAGAGTCTACTATAGATCGGTCCAAGAGCTACATGTTTGTGGCAAATCATACCTCATTGACTGATATATTTTTGATGTTCTATTGTGTCAAGAACCCTTTTGTTTTTGTTGGAAAGAAAGAGTTGGTTAAAATTCCAATTTTTGGTTTTTTTTATAAAAGAACTTGCATTTTGGTAGACAGAGGTAGCCAAAAAAGCCGGACAGAGGTTTTTGAGCAGGCACAAAAGCGCATACAACAAGGGAATAGCATCTGTATTTTTCCAGAAGGAGGGGTTCCTGATGATGAGTCGATCGTATTGGATACGTTCAAAGATGGTGCTTTTCGGTTAGCTATTGAGCATCAATTACCAATTTTGCCAATAACATTTATAGATAATAAAAAACGATTTTCGTACACCTTCTTTAGCGGAGGACCAGGGAAAATGCGTGCAATTATACACAAAGAATTAGTTACTACAGGATTGAATGTTTCAGATAAAAGAGCATTGAGAGAGCAAACAAGAACTTTGATTTTGAAACACTTAATGCAGTATAATTAGTTACAGTTGTTTTTTGATTAAAATCGAAAGCTGGCACCCGTATATATTCCAAAAATATAAGGATCAAAATCCGTAGTACTGGTATAAGCGTTTATTTGATGTTTGAATATAGGTTCTAGATGGACTTTGAGACGTTGTGATATTTTGTAGTTGATTCCCAACCCTAGATTACTACTAAAACTAAAACTATTGAGGTTTTCTGATTTCCCGAGAGAGGTACTTGTACCATCATTTGTGTCAAAGGTTAGTAAGTTCTCATTCTCATTCAATAACAAAGTGCTTATGCCTCCAATCAATTGTATACCAAATCTTTGATTAATAATGGCATACGTTATTTCTAGAGGTACTTCTATATAACCGATTCGTTGTCTAGCTATTCCTTCTAGTGGTCGGTTGGCTATTGCTGTTGGGTTTGGTATAAAATCTGTATCAAATTGCTCTGACAAAGAGTTATTTTGTGAGGATTGGTTTGATAAGTCTACTAGACGTAAACTCTCATCCCCTTCTGCAGATGATTCTGTTGCTCCAAGGTGGATAGATCTGGATAGTCCAACATCTTGGGTGGCGTAGCTAAGCTGTAGTTTATGGACACCACCTCGAATTTGGATGCGATCACTCATGGTATATGCAATCTGAACCCCGTAGCTTAAGTTTGCTTCGCTAGTTTTGTCATTATCTTTATAGGTCTCAGCAATAGAGGATCCATTGCTTAGAGAATTATAGAAAACCGGTGCAATAGTTGGGGCGATGGTCCATTTTTTTGCTGAATTTTCTTTGTTCTTGATGGGGGAGTCTAGATTGACAACTTCATAAATAGATGTTTTTGAGGTATCCGTGTTTGTAGTGGTCATTGAGTTTTCTTCTTCTTCTTCTTTTTCTTCGGAGTTAGAGAGGTGGAGTTTATCGAGTTCAGTCTGTGTAGTGTAGTGCTTATCTTGCCATAGATCTGTTATTCTCGATTGTTTTGCTATTTCGGTGTTACTTCTTTTTAATTGTTCTTTGGTTTTGGCAATTGATGTACGGGGGTGTGTTTGCTTATCCTTAGTTGTATTTTTGTCAGAAATTAAAGGAATCGTGTTGTTTTGTGGATTTTTGGAAGCAGGTTTTCTTCTAGGATTGTTATCACTCTTTGTAGTGTCCCTTTTGCTGCTTACAACACTAGAAGTGCCGCTGTTGCTCTCTAGATTGTTAATTGTTGATGGTTGGTTTTCTTTTGTGATGTTTTTATTTGTGAAGGTGATTTCTGTGGTTTGCTCTTCTTTTATTGTGAGGGTGTCTTTATTAACAAATTCTGTTGTAGGTGTAGGTGTGCTTTTTTGAGTAAAAAAAACAAATCCTAGGGAGCTAATTATAGTAATCACTGCTGCAGCACCAGCTAGACGATACCAGAATGGTAACAGCAATATTTTACGTTCTTTTTTTTGTTGCCGAGATTTGATTTTTTCCCAGACACTATCATCAGGGACAGCTTCAAAATCCTTGAAACGTTCCTGAAATAAATCATCTATATGTTTCTTTTTGCTCATCCTTGATTTGATTTAGCGGATTGCCGTTGTTGTATAATTTTTTGTTGAAGAATTTTTCTGGCTCGAGCTAAGTTTGATTTTGACGTTCCTTCGGATATTTCCAACATTTTGGCTATTTCTTTATGAGAAAATCTATCTAGCACATATAAATTAAAAACTAGTCGATACCTATCTGGTAGTTCTTGAATTAATTGTAGCAAAAAGGCTAGTGGTAGTCCTTCGTCCTCTACCTCGATGACCTCTTCTATTTCGGCTTCTTCGGTTGTCTTAAAGATCTTTTGTTTCCTGTATTTTTGCAGGGCAGTGTTGATGGTGATACGCTTGAGCCATCCCTCAAAGGATCCCTTGTTTTTGTACTGTCCTATTTTTTCAAATATGATTATAAAGGCATCTTGTAAGGTGTCTTCTGCGCTAGCACGATTGTCACAGTACTTGAGGCACAAAGAGAATAAGGTAGCGGCGTATTGCCGATACAATATTTCTTGTGCGTCGGTATGCTGTTTCTTGCATTCTTTAATGAGTTGATCTAAACTCAATGGAGTGACTTTTTTTACAGTTTTTTTGGGATAAAAATAAGATTCTTTGATGAATGCGTCCATTACAATAGCTATTGTGGAGAGATGACTGGAATTCTTTTGGTGAGAAATTTATTTTTGCCCTCTGCATCTTTGCCTTGCCAAAATTTAAAAAGATAAAAGTCGTCTTGAGTAATTCGTACGCTTAGGTCTGTCTGTACTGTGTCTTGTTCTAATTTTGTGCACAAAGCTTCGGAGGATACGATATTTACTATTGCAACAATTCTTTCGTTGCCATTGTGATTGTAATCATAACCTCTAAACCCGTGACAGGTCGTAGGTCTCAAATACCGCACTTTGAAATCATAGATAGAATCTTTTTTAAGTTCTTCGGGTAGTTCGGCATCTAGGACAGGTACGAGCTCAAAAGAAAAACTAGGGTTAGCGTCGTCATCAATACTGCAGTTGCTGCAACAGATACTTAGAAACAGGATTATAAGTACTTTGTTCATCTTGTCATTATTTATCCATTAGATGTTCTGGAGGTAAAAAGGTTGCGTAGAAAAAGTTGTTTTTTTTAAGATATAATGTAAAAAGCGTCAAACTAGAAGTTAGTTTGACGCTTTTTTTATATTCAACCCGAGGTTGTTTTATTCTTCTTTTGCAATTTTGATTGCAGCTATAATTTTAGTTTCTAGTTCTTCCATTAATTCTGGGTTGTCTAGTAACAGTTTTTTTACAGAATCACGACCTTGTCCTAATTTGGTGTCTTCATAGCTGAACCATGAGCCACTTTTCTTTATAATTTCGTAGTCAACACCGATGTCAATGATTTCTCCAACTTTAGAGATGCCCTCTCCATACATAATATCGAACTCTGCAGTTCGGAAAGGTGGTGCTACTTTATTCTTTACGATTTTGACTCGTGTTTTGTTTCCTTGAACCTCGCTATCACTATTTTTGATTTGCGTAGAACGACGGATATCCAAACGGACAGAAGCGTAGAATTTTAATGCATTACCCCCTGTTGTTGTTTCGGGATTGCCAAACATCACTCCGATTTTTTCACGAAGCTGGTTGATAAATATGACGGTGCAATTGGTTTTACTGATAGATCCAGTTAATTTACGCAACGCTTGAGACATCAAACGGGCATGTAACCCCATTTTAGAATCTCCCATTTCGCCTTCAATTTCACTTTTGGGTGTCAGTGCAGCAACAGAATCGACAACAATAATATCGATAGCGCCGGAGCGTATCAAGTTATCGGCAATTTCTAGTGCTTGCTCTCCGTTGTCAGGCTGTGAAATAATTAAATTTTCTATATCAACGCCTAGTTTTTCTGCATAGAAACGATCAAAAGCATGTTCTGCATCAATAAAAGCCGCAATACCTCCATTTTTTTGAGCCTGCGCAATAGCATGTAACGTCAAGGTAGTTTTACCAGAAGATTCTGGCCCATATATTTCTATCACACGACCTCTTGGGTAGCCACCTACACCAAGTGCCATATCTAATCCTAATGAACCTGTTGGTATTACTTCCACTTCCACGATGGCACTATCCCCCATCTTCATTACTGTTCCTTTTCCATAAGCTTTGTCTAGCTTATCAAGGGTCAGTTTCAGGGCTTTAAGTTTAGCATCTTTTTCTGAGCTCATGCATTTTTTTTTAGTATTGAGATGCAAAAATACTATAAGTTTTAGTCAAGGACAATTTAAGTAATGAACAATTTATAGAATCTAATGGTGCAACCTTTTTGTAGTACTGTCCTCTTATTAGTCAAACAGGGGTAGTTTATTGTTTTTGGGGTGTAACATTTTGCGAGTTTTGGGTAGTGGCAAGTTATAAAATTGTATGTCCTGAAATACCCCTTGAAATTTTTCTTTGGGGGATAAAAAATAACTGTCAAGTTTTAAAAAATTAGGTTTTGGTATGCCAAGGTTTATAAAAGCGCCGAGGAATTCGTAATTAAAGTGTATTTTTGTAATTAGATTAAATTCTCTAACCTTATAACTATTAGTATAGCATGCAACTGTACAATAAACTAAGTGCAGAAGAGAGAGCAACCCTCATTGATAAAGCGGGTCAGGAACGGCTCACGCTCTCTTTTTATAAATATGCACATATCGGAAATACCGAAATTTTCAGAAACCACCTGTTTATCCATTGGGATGCTTTGGATGTTTTAGGGCGTATTTATGTCGCTCATGAAGGAATTAATGGGCAGCTATCGGTTCCTGCACCAAATTTTGAAGCTTTTAAAAAACATTTGGATAGTATCGTTTTTCTCGAAAATGTACGACTGAATATTGCGATAGAACAGGATGCGAAATCGTTTCTGAAATTGAAAGTAAAAGTAAGGCACAAAATTGTAGCTGATGGTCTTGATGATCATACCTTTGATGTCACTAATAAGGGGGTTCATGTCAATGCTGCAGATTTTAACGAATTGCTAGAAGATCCTGATACCGTCTTGGTAGATATGCGTAACCATTATGAGAGTGAGATCGGTCACTTCAAAGGAGCAGTTACTCCAGATGTTGATACTTTTCGTGATTCTTTGGACATCATAGAAGAAGATCTCAAGGATCATAAAGAAGATAAGAAGCTTGTTATGTATTGTACAGGTGGGATTAGATGTGAAAAAGCGAGTGCATACTACAAGCACAAAGGCTTCAAACAGGTATATCAATTAGAAGGAGGGATTATAGAATATGCTCGTCAGGTAGAAAATCAAGGCCTGGAAAATAAATTTATGGGCAAGAATTTTGTTTTTGACCATCGACGAGGAGAACGTATTTCTCCTGATATTATAGCGAATTGCCACCAGTGTGGTGCGCCTTGTGATACGCATGTCAATTGTGTTAATGAGGCCTGTCATTTACTTTTTATCCAATGTGAGGATTGTGCTACAACTATGGAAAATTGCTGTTCTAATGACTGTAAGGATATTATTCAATTATCTTTTGAAGAACAAAAGGCATTGCGCAAAGGAAAAGGAAACAGTAATAAAATCTTTAAAAAAGGACGTTCTGAGGTATTGAAGTTCAAAAAATAGTATTTTTAGAAAATAATGAAGTATTGATATAGCTAAAGCATGGACGTTTATAGACTTTTAAAATTAAACAGACTGGTTAGGAGTCATAGAATTAAATTCCTAGGGCTCTATATACTTCATGTTTTTAAAATGCGATATTTGGCGGTCAATCTAGATCCAGTAATGGCGTGTAATCTCCGGTGTAAAATGTGTTATTTTACAGACAAGGATTATGTCAAGAAGTTAAAAGGTGTTTTCAAAAAAGAACAATTAGAGCGTGTTGCCAAAGTGATTTTTAAAAGAGCTCTGAAGCTCCAAATTGGCTGCGGCACAGAGCCTACCTTATACAAAGACCTACCTGCTATTGTGCGTTTGGGAAAACACTATAAGGTGCCTTATATTTCTCTAACAACGAATGCAAATCTTTTGAACGAAGAAAAAATAATCGCTTTGCTAGATGCAGGTCTTGATGAGTTTACGATTTCTTTGCACGGCGTGACCAAGGAGACCTATGAAACCTTTATGGGTAAAGGAGATTATAGTGTTTTTATGAATGTCTTTAAGACTTTTGGAAAATTAAAGAAGACCTATAATTTTAGAGTTCGGATTAATTACACCTTCAATAAAGATAACTTTTATGAACTAAAGGAGTTTTTTACTCATTTTGATAAAAAAAGTTTTGATATCCTTCAATTACGACCTATCAAAAGGTTACATAATGCAGATTATACCAATATTGATTTAGGAGCTATCGAAGACGATTACGAAGGTATTATCACTGCTTTTAAGGAAGAATGCAAAACGAATGATATAATCTTGATGGCTCCAAGAAAAATAGGAAGACGTGCCAAGCAAAAGAACTATGCGAGCGATATAACAGAGTATACATTTTGTTATGTGTCACCTCAAGATTTTTGGAGAAAAGATTTTGATTGGGAAAATGAAACCTATGATGCATATGCGACTCGAACAAAATGGAGTAAAACACTTTGGAAAAATATCTTTATTTCTGAAAATGATCTGCGGTTAGAAAACACTCGACTCAATTATGAAATTGATTTGAACTAATTAATGGTTTTTTTGGTGTTTACCCATGAATTAAGGGTTTATTAAAACCCTACCTATTTTGTGGTTTATAGAAAATTTTGGGTATCTTTAACGATTGATAAATTGCTTGGCTAACCTTGTTTTTAGCGCAAATTCAGGCAGAATAAGTAAGAATCCTATTTGCATGCCAAGGCATAAGCAAATTCAAACATATAAGTAACTATGGGTTGCACTAGCTGCTCCTCCGGTAAAGACGGACAACCAAAAGGATGTAAAAATAATGGTACTTGTGGTACCGATGGTTGTAATAAATTAACTGTATTTGATTGGCTTTCAAACATGACATTACCTCATGGTATGGTGCCGTTTAATTGCATAGAGGTCCGTTTTAAAAATGGACGTAAACATTATTACAAAAACACTCAAAATCTATCTCTAAGTATAGGTGATATTGTCGCTACCGAATCTTCTCCAGGGCATGATATCGGGCAAGTTACCCTTACGGGGGAATTGGTTCGTATTCAGATGAAAAAGAAGCGAATTCCAATAGATGATGTGGAACAAGTACGCAAAATATATCGTAAAGCATCCCAAAAGGATATCGATATTTGGCAAAAAGCGAGGGATCGCGAAGAACCTATGAAAGTTCGTGCAAGAGAGATAGCGATTCATCTAGATCTGAAGATGAAAATATCTGACATTGAATTTCAGGGAGATGCCTCAAAAGCTACATTCTATTATACTGCGGAAGATCGTGTGGATTTTAGACAACTTATCAAGGAATACGCACAAGAATTTAGTACCCGTATAGAAATGCGTCAAGTTGGATTCCGACAAGAAGCATCTCGGTTAGGAGGAATAGGGTCTTGTGGTAGAGAACTTTGTTGCTCTACATGGCTTACGGATTTTAGATCCGTTAATACGAGTGCAGCACGATATCAACAATTGTCTCTCAATCCTCAGAAATTAGCCGGACAATGTGGTAAATTGAAATGTTGCCTTAATTATGAGTTAGATTCGTATGTAGATGCATTAAAAGAGTTTCCCAAAACAGAAGTGAAGTTACATACAGAAAAGGGGAGTGCCTCTTGTCAAAAAATAGATATTTTTAAAGGCTTACTTTGGTATACATATGACAAAGAACCTATGAATTGGCACGTGTTGACCGTAGCACATGCGAATGAAATTATCAAAGCAAATAAAAACAAAGAAAATGTTGTTGGGTTAGAGGATTATGCAGCAGAGTTGATTATTGATAACAAAGCAGATTTTGAAAATGTTGTCGGTCAAGATAGTCTTACACGATTTGATCAACCCAAAAGAAATAATCGAAGAAAAAATAGGCGAAAAACAACAAATTCTGATACTAAGAATTCGAATAAAGGAGCCAAAAGTACAGCGCGTAACCCAAAAAATAGAAAGCCTCGAAAAGCAAAACCTGCAGCTGCAACAACCAAGGCAACTACTGCTACTACTGGAAGTGTAGCCGCCAAAACCGCAGAGAAACCTACGAGAAAAAACAATAAAAATCGTAGAAACAAAAATAGAAATCAGCAAAATACCAAACAAAATACTAAACCAAAAAGAGCTTCAAAACCGGAAAACAATTCAAAAGATAATGCGTAACATTCTTGTAATTATTTTATGTATAATTGTGAGCGTTTCATGTGATCAACGACGAATATATGATCAGTATAAGGACGCATCTGATGCTGGATGGCACAAGGATTCATTAAAACTATTTAACATTCCAGAGTTAGACTCGTTACAACGATACAACCTATTTATTACACTTCGTAATAACAATGACTATGCTTATCAGAACCTGTTTTTGATAGCTAATATGAAATTTCCTAATGGAAAAACGACTATCGATACCCTAGAGTATGAGATGGCTAGACCTGATGGAAGTTGGTTAGGAACGGGCTTTTCTGACCTCAAAGAAAATGTGTTGTGGTATAAAGAAGGTGTTCGTTTTTCGGAAATAGGGAGTTATAGTGTATCTTTAGAACACGCAATGCGCAAAAATGGTGTAATTCAGGGAGAAGAAGTATTATCTGGCATTATTGATGTTGGTTTTAGAATAGAAAAAGCAGAAAATTAGTAGTCATGGCAAAGGCAACACGTAAAAAAACAGCGTCCAAAAAGACCACACCTCGTACTAAATGGTACTACATAAAACGTTTATGGATGGTGTTTGCATTAGTGATAGGGCTGTTGGTATTCACTTTTTTGTTAGCAAGTTGGGGGGCATTTGGTAGTATGCCTAAATTTGAGGAGCTAGAAAACCCAGAAAAAAACTTGGCAACACAAATTATCTCCTCAGATGGAAAGATTATTGGAACATTTTTTAATGAAAACAGAACACCGGTCACATTTGAGGATATTCCAGAACATTTGATACAAGCACTAGTAGCTACAGAAGATGAACGATATTTTGAACATTCGGGAATCGATGCCAAAGGTACTTTGCGTGCATTTGCTTTTGCAGGAAGCAAAGGAGGTGCAAGTACAATTACACAACAGCTGTCCAAATTACTTTTTACTGGAGGATCACAGAATTTGGTCAAACGTATCCTGCAAAAAATCAAAGAATGGGTTATTGCTGCACGTCTAGAACGGCAATATACCAAGGAAGAGATTATAACGATGTATTTGAATAAATTTGATTTTCTGTTTCAGGCCGTTGGTGTAGAGTCTGCTTCGCGGATTTATTTTGGCAAAAACACCAAGGAACTTAAGATTGAAGAAGCTGCAGTGTTGGTGGCAATGCTCAAAAATCCTAGACAGTTTAATCCACATAGAGAGATTTCTAAGAAAAAATCATTGAGTCGTAGAAATATTGTATTCGGTCAAATGGCAAAAAATGGGTTTTTAACAGAAAAAGAACGCGATAGCTTACAGCAAATGCCCTTGAAACTTAATTTTTCTCCAGAAGGACATGCGGATGGCATTGCAACCTATTTTAGAGAATACCTTCGTGATTTTATGGAAAGATGGATAAAGAAAAATCCGAAAGGCAAAAATACCGAAGGAGAAACGGAGTATTTTAATATCTATCGTGATGGTCTTAGAATTAATGTAACGATAGATTCTCGTATGCAACGTTATGCAGAAGAAGCGGTACAGCAACATTTGTCACATTTGCAAAAGGAATTTGATCATCAAAACAAGAATAATAAGACAAAACCCTTTAGAGATATAGAAAAAGAAGATATCGATCGATTAATGAAAAACGCTATGAGGCGTTCGGATCGTTTCAAACAGATGAAAAAACAAGGAAAAAGTGAAAAAATGATCTTTGCTTCATTTGATAAAAAAACCGATATGCAAATCTTTACCTGGCAAGGGCGAAAAGACACGATATTAACACCGAGAGATTCTATTTTGTATTATAAATCTTTTCTGCAAACAGGTATGATGTCCATGGAGCCACAAACAGGACATGTAAAAGCTTGGGTTGGTGGGATTAATTATAAACATTTTCAGTATGATCATGTAAAACAAGGAAAAAGGCAAGTAGGTTCTACCTTTAAGCCCTTTGTGTACGCTACAGCAATCGATCAATTAAAACTATCTCCATGTGATACATTACCAAATGTTCAATATACGATAGAAAAAGGGCGTTTTGGCGTAGATAAAGATTGGACTCCAAAAAATTCCAGTGGAAAATACGGAGGAATGCTTACTCTCAAAGAAGCTTTGGCGGGTAGTGTTAATACTGTTACTGCTAGAATCATGGGTAAGGTCGGACCAGAACCCGTGGTGCGATTGGCTAAGAAAATGGGTGTTCGATCTAATATTCTCCCAGTACCGTCTATAGCATTAGGAACTGTAGACTTAAGTGTTTTTGAGATGGTTGGTGCATATAGTACCTTCGCAAATGAAGGGATTTATACGCCTCCGATTATGATTACCAGTATCCAAGATAAAAACGGTACTACATTGTATCAATCTGTTCCTGATCCGCAAGATGTCATTAGCAAAGAGGCTGCGTATGTGACATTGAATCTTATGGAAGGTGTTACTCAAGCGGGATCAGGTATTCGATTGCGAACAGGAGCGGCTCCAGGAAGACCGGATTATAAGCGTGCAGTGACAGGATATCCTTATCAATTTACAAATCCAATTGCAGGAAAAACCGGTACAACACAAAATCAAAGTGATGGCTGGTTTATGGGGATTGTTCCTAATTTGTGTACAGGAGTATGGGTTGGTGCAGAGGATCGTTCTGTGCACTTTGATAGTACACGTTATGGACAAGGAGCAACGATGGCATTACCCATTTGGGCGTTGTATATGAGAGCTTGTTATAAAAATAAAAACCTTAAAATCTCTAAAGCTTCTTTTAAGAGACCATCAAATTTGAGTATTGTAGTGAACTGCGAAGACTATAAGAGTATAAATAGCGGAAATACTTCTGATAGCGATGACGAATTCGATTTTTAACAAATAATAATACTTTTGCAGAAATGCATACGATCTATTTTTTGTATTTTTAGTTACGAACAAAAAAGAGCTAGTATGATTGCAAAAAAAGTGAAGGATGTTCACGAAGCTTTAGTTGGAGTAGAGAACGGAATGACGTTAATGCTAGGAGGTTTTGGCCTTTGTGGTATTCCAGAAAATGCTATTGCGACACTTGCAACAAGGAATCTTAGAGAACTAACTTGTATTTCTAATAATGCAGGGGTTGATGATTTTGGTCTAGGCTTATTACTTCAAAAAAAACAGATCAAAAAAATGATTTCTTCTTACGTAGGAGAAAATGAGGAGTTTGAGCGTCAAATGCTCAGTGGAGAATTAGATGTAGAACTTGTTCCTCAAGGCACATTGGCAGAGCGCTGTAGAGCTGCGCAAGGAGGATTTCCTGCGTTTTATACACCAGCCGGGTATGGAACAGAAGTTGCTGAAGGTAAGGAGGTGCGAGAATTTAATGGCAAAATGTATGTGCTAGAGCACGCTTTTGAGGCAGATTTTGCTTTTGTAAAAGCATGGAAAGGTGATGAAGCAGGCAATTTGATTTTTAAAGGAACTGCAAGAAATTTTAATCCATGTATGTGTGGAGCAGCAAAAATTACAGTCGCAGAGGTAGAAGAATTAGTACCAGCGGGGACACTCGACCCTAATACAATTCATATCCCAGGTATTTTTGTGCAAAGAATTTTCCAAGGCGCACATTTTGAGAAACGTATCGAGCAACGTACCGTTGTATCCAAAACAATTTGAAATAGTATGATATCAGGTGAAATGATATTTTGATTTGAGATCTTATTTAGTAATCCGATTTTGGTGTAAGTACTCAAATCAGTTTACTACTACTTTGTAGAAAAAGTATCATACTTTTTACAGTACTTCGTTATAGTATAGAGCACATTTGTTCACTAACAAAAAGAACTAATAAAATATATTAAAAAAATGGCAACAATTCGATTAGGTGACGTAGCACCAAATTTTACAGCACAAACTACAGAAGGAGAAATTAATTTTCATGATTGGTTAGGAGAAAGTTGGGGAATCCTTTTTTCTCATCCAGCGGATTATACACCTGTTTGTACTACAGAGCTAGGGACAGTAGCTAATTATGCAGAAGAATTTCAAAAAAGAAATGTCAAGGCAGTAGCACTTAGTGTTGATGGATTGGAATCACATCACGGTTGGATCAAGGATATCAATGAAACCCAGAAAACAACAGTTAATTTTCCTATAATTGCTGATGAGGACCATAAGGTAGCGGAACTTTATGATATGATTCACCCAAATGCGGATAGTAAGTTAACTGTACGATCAGTTTTTGTGATTGATCCGGATAAAAAAGTGAAATTAATGATCACTTACCCAGCGTCTACAGGACGTAATTTTGACGAATTACTACGTGTTATTGATTCATTGCAATTAACGGCATATCACAAGGTTGCTACACCAGCAAATTGGAAATCAGGGGAGGATTGTGTTATTTCTCCGGCAGTAACTAATGAACAAATACCAGAGCTATTTCCAAAAGGGCATACAGAGATCAAACCGTACTTGCGAATGACTCCCCAGCCTAATTTGAATTAATAGGAGCTGTACGGTGATGGGAGATCTGCATGGATGTAGTTTCCTAGTATCGATATATAAAATCAAGGATATGCGCTGTCATTGACAATAGAAGAGTTTTGAATGATTTGGATATTGGTTTTGACAGCGTTTATTATATAGAGTACTCGGATGGATAGGTGTTTATTACACATAAAAACAAGAACTATTTAAATACACAGCTTATGTTAGACAAAAATGGAATTGCAAAACGCATAGCACAGGAGTTACATGATGGATATTATGTAAACCTTGGAATCGGAATACCTACCTTGGTAGCCAATTATGTTCCGCAAGAGATTTCTGTAGATTTTCAAAGCGAGAATGGTGTTCTAGGAATGGGGCCTTTTCCTTATGAGGGGGAGGAAGATGCAGATATTATCAATGCAGGTAAACAAACTATTACGACCTTGCCAGGGGCTTCTTTTTTTGATTCAGCCATGAGTTTTAGTATGATCAGAGGTCGGCATGTAGATTTGACTATTCTTGGGGCAATGGAAGTCGCACAGAATGGGGATATTGCTAATTGGAAAATCCCTGGTAAGATGGTCAAGGGGATGGGAGGAGCTATGGATTTGGTTGCAAGCGCAGAGAATATTATAGTAGCTATGATGCATACCAATAGAGCAGGAGCATCCAAATTGCTTCCGACATGTAGTTTGCCTCTAACGGGAGTGCAGTGTGTAAAGAAAATTGTAACCAATCTCGCTGTCTTAGAAGTTGTACCTAAGGGTTTTCAGCTTTTGGAACGTGCACCGGGTGTCAGTGTAGAAACTATACAAAATGCAACAGCTGGGAAGCTAGTTATTGAAGGTGAGATTCCGGAAATGCATATTTTATAAAATATTTGTAAGTTTGGGACTACAAAAAATACGATCACTATACGTTGTACGTTATAATAAAACCGTAAAATTGGCCAAAACCAGTTAACAAATGTTAAAATTATGAGTATTTCATCTATTTTTTATGCTTTTAAGCAGATGATGTAAAAAAAAAGTGCATATTTACGGTATCAAAATAACTAACTGAATAAGATTTAAAAATCTATAAAAATTATATCTAATTATGAAAGCTAAACTTAATCACGTATACAACACAGTCCAGCCTACAATTGAATTAATAAGTAATTGTGTATATGTCGTGAAAAAAGTATTTATGCTATAATTATTAAAGAATTGAATAAAGTAGCTTAACCGCAAAATGTTATTGTAAGCAATTCCCCAAATTGTGATGCAAATAACTTGTTAACATCAAGTTATTTTTTTATACTCCTCGTTGAAACAACGAGGTTTATTTTTTTAGAATACTTGTTATTATGGAATGAATAAATATTCATGAAGACAAAATTTTCTCAATAGAACTACGTACCTGATTTTTTATTCATTGCTTGGAGGACAAAACCTATTTTTGAATGATGTTGTATTGTAATAAGTTCTAATACCATTTATCCCAGTAAATTCAAGCAACAACTGATGTAAATTTTAGAGTTCCAACTAGCCAAAAATAGTTCAATTATTTTGGACTACAAGTATATTTTAACTGGTATTATTTTAGTTATGGACTATATAAACAAACGATCTAGATAGAAAAAAGACAAGTTGATATATGATATTATATACCTTGTTTTTTGCAATAGAAGGATAAAAGAAAAACAGCCTCTCGTAAAAATATACGGAGAGACTGTTCTATTGAAGGGTGATTTAAACTTTTTTTATTGGGTATAGAAATTGATACCTAATAAAATATAAGGTGTTAGCTCAATTATTTATTAATAATTATCTGTTTTATCGATGTGTATCCTGTTTGTTGATTTTGGAGTGTCATAAGATACATTCCTGATTGTAGCGCGCTAACATCTAGATTGACATCCTTATTGCTTTTTTGAACTATTTTGGTCATTACTTCATGTCCAAGCATATCATTGATTTTTAGTACAATTAGCTCCGTAGTAATGTTTTTTTCAAAATCTACAGTCAACGAAGTCGAAGCGGGTTGTGGATAAACTTTAAAATCAGCTAATAACTCAGTAGTTGTTACGTTGTTATCGATAAGCTCTTTGCGAGCTCTTCTATTACGTCTATTTCTAGAAGAGTTACTGGTTCTAAGTACTTTTACAGATTCCGAAAGATCAAAACATCCTTTGAGATTTGATACGTTTTTTGTTGGTTGTAAACCACTCAATCCACTCTCATAGCTAATATGCCAAATTAGACAAGTCCCAGGACCAGCTTCGTCAAAGTTTACTGATCGTAGTGCCTTTGCCGTTTTTGGCAGGCCAAGAATGATTCCTTGCTCATTTGTTATAATCCAAGAAGAATTACTTCCTGATGCACCACTAGTACGTATGTTTCTAACTCTGTCAGGTTTTCCATCTACCGTAAAATTGAACGGGCCTCCGATGATTCTTCCTCCATCAGGTGCTATACGATCTACTTGTATGCTGTTTGAGAGGCTAAAATTACCTTTGAGACTTCTCAAAAATCTTCCAGCTTCAAGAAAACGTATATTACTATATGCTACATGGTATATAAAACAGGTACCTGCTCCAGCTCCATCAAAATTAACACCTTTTACAGCATCTAATGTCGGAGGTGTACCTAAGATTTGTCCTCTATCATCCGTAATAATAAAGCTGGATTTATCACCAGAATTACGACTGAGTGTAATGTCAGAGACCATGTCTGGAGTTCCATCTACACAAAAGCTATAAGGTCCTCCCTTTAGCGTACCACCATTAATCCCTGTACTAGGGCTCTGGCGAACAACAGTTATCGAATTTGAAAGATCAAAAACTCCATTCAAATCGGATATTGTATTATCTGCAGCCAATCCCCGAAGTCCATCTTCATAGCTGATATGTAAGATAAAACAAGTGCCAACCCCAGCACCATCAAAGTTCACTCCCTCTACTGCGGATATGGTTGGAGGTAGACCCAAGATTTTTCCTTGATCATCGGTGATGATAAATGTAAAATTACTACCAACTTTTCCGTTTAACTTGATTCCGGACACCATATCGGGTGTGCCATCTACAGTAAAATTGTAGGGTCCTCCTTTTAGGGTTCCCCCGTCAACTGCTATTTCTTCTCTTCTATCAATAATAATCGAGTTAGAAGAAACAGAAAACTGTCCACTGGATAAGTTTGCATCTTTTACATTTTTTCCACCAAGATTAAGTCGACCAGTATAGGACAATCCATATACTTTGCAGATTCCTACCGATGCACCTTCAAAATCATGAGAAGATTGTTCGGTAGTAAGGATGTTGCCTGCCTCATCCGTAATTAAATAAATGTAATCATCTGTAGATGTACTAGTGTTTTCAAAGGTGACAACATCAGCTTTGCCATCTCCAGTTATAGTAATCACAGTATTTAGCCCCTGACTTGAACGAATCTCTCCTCCATCTGCAAAAAACGCTTCTGCATTTTTATTCGATAGATTTAACTCTGTAGTAACATTCGCTTTTTCAGATGCTTTTGCCTCTTTGACTCCAAAAGTTGATAGTGCCATGAAGAGTGCAAAACCCCAAGAATAATAATTTGTGTGTGTGTGCATTTTATTTAATTTTTGATTTCATAACAGATGCAAATCTATAAGCTCAAGAGGATTCGAAATGTTAGCTGGCTAACATAAAACACTTGTTAACAAAATTTTAGCTTTTATTTCCCTAGCTGTTTTTAGTGTTTTACTATTTATTTGAATTAATTTAGGGATCGAATGATTAAAAAAAATCAAGAAGAACTCTTATTTGTACCTGTAGTGGTGTTATAGCTTAATTGCTATTGCTTGTTGAAGGTCGGTTGGTTACGGTCATTAAAAGGTGCCCATAAAGGTTTTAACTCAGAGGTAAATCGAATGACACAATTTTGAGTTTATTTAAAAAAATATAAGGTGACAAATAATGGATTAATAATTTTACTATATTAGCTAGAGAAGAATGTACTTTCTTCTAACACACAATTCAACATCAAAAAAATACTATGTTATGAAAAACATAAAAACGCCCTTCCAAATTCTTCAAACTAATCAATCCTTTATCTCAAAAGGTTATACGCAAAGAAACAGTCTCAATAGGATTAGAATTATAAGTTAGGTAGGTTTATATACGACCTGATTTTTTCTTTGATAACTACTTTTAAAGCTTCTCGGGCTCTGAAGGTTGGAAATCAACGCTTTTTACGTTTAATTGTTTTTGTATTTCTAGTCGTGAGTTTTCTTATGATAATTTGGACTGATTTGTTATTGATATTCTTTTTTTTGAATAGTGAATAACTACATTTCCTATTCACGATAGTATATAATGTACAAGGATACAATATGTGGAATGCGAGCTTAGAGAATCAAGTGAAATGCTTTGTTTCAATGGATATATGCACTCTGTGTTATGCTAATTAGTTGGTACATATAGGTTAATTTTCTTTAAGGTTTGAGTTGATCACTAATTCAAAGTCTAACTTTAGCGCAACAGTATTTTATAATTAGGAAAAACAAGTGAATAGCCTCAATTAGGGTTGGCAATGATTTTCTTCTTGTTAATCAAAAAGTACAACTACAGCAGTTGTGTGGTTTTGGGAATAGTATTTCAAATCATTTTCAGAGTTAGAAAAAGGAAAAACGGAGCAGAACATTCTCTAACATAATGTATTCTTCATGAACTTTTTGTTTGAGGTATGCGCATGCATCACATTTTAGAAATTACTTTTTAATCAAAAAAAAAAAATATGAAAATAGCTGGTATTGGTGCGTCATTCCCAACCCTAAAAATTGACAACGAACGTGTGGTTGATAAATTAAAAACCGAATCCTTTGATAGGTGTAACTACTCCATAGATGAATATTCTGATAAGATTGTTGAAAAATTAGATGATATAGGAATACAGAATAGATATTGGTTAGACAAAAATGAAAGTTATCTTGATCTAATAAATGATGCAGTTCAAAAAGCATTAGACGATGCCGGACTTAAGAAAACGGATATTGATTTGTTGATTTATTCTAGTGTTTTTAAGCAGTTTGCGGAGCCTGGAGATTCTTTTTTTATTGCCAAAATGCTAGGCTTTACAAATGCACAATGTTTTGATGTTTTGGAGGCATGTAATAGTTTTATTAGAGCTTCAAATATAGCTGATGCTTACCTCAAAAGTGAGAAGTATAAAAATGTAATGGTAATAACTTGCGAGTTTTTTACCCATAGAGCTGAGTTCAATTCTTCTTTTCAAATGGAAGCGCCGCAGGATTTACAATATTTGTTTTCTAGTTTGACTATTGGAGAGGGGACCTCTGCTACTATTTTTAGTAACGATGAAAAAACATGGGCTCAAAATATCGTTGGGCTCCCAGAGAGTGCCAACGCTTGCTATCTTCCAATTAATAATATCACGGATTATGAAAAGGAAATGTTTGGACTAAAAACTCAAGACGCACGCCTCAATAGGTTTGTATCTTATAGTTTGGAATTGCATAAGGCAGGATATCATACGCTCAAGGGAATGATATTAGATAGTATAAATGAACAAGGTCTTGCCGAAATTGTTTTTCCGCATACACATAGTATAAATGTGTGGAATAAATTTGCCAGTTCCTCAAAAATAGAAGTCCCGTACTATCATATTTTTCCGGAGTATGGAAATTTAATTACCGGATCATTCCCATCTGCAATCTACCTTGCAAAAAAAGAAGGAAAACTAAAAAGAGGAATGAAAGCTGGTGCTTGGATGGCAGCAGCTGGTATGTCTTTGTCAATCACAAGTTTTGAATTTTAAAAGCAAAAAAAACACGCATGAATAAAGCACCCATATTTGCTAATAGCCGGAAAATTGTAAAGGATTTATATGAATTTCTAAATACGAACATAGATAAATTCGGGAATAGTTACAGATACAAAGGATTGTTTAACTTTTATTTTATTAATAATCCAGATGAAATAAAGAAGGTTTTTCTCAAATCTGATAGTTTGTATAAAAGAAAAACCAAGTACAACCAACATGTACAATATTTTACCTCAAAAAGCAGTCTTTTTTTTGCACATAATGAAGAATGGCGCGAAAAGCGAAAACAAATGAATCCCTTTTTTGCAAAAAAGAATGTCAAAAAGTATCAGAACCTGATGATAGAAAAGGTGTCAGAAATTATACAAGAAATTAATTTGAAAGAGCATCAAAGTGTCGACATATATGATATTAGTAATAACCTTGTTGTTCAGATAATTTTTGATGCTTTTTATGGAAAAAAGTTAGATAAGAAGGAGTTTGCAAAAATTATGATTTGGATCAATGAATTACGAGATTTTCTTGGACAAATTCCTTTTCCTGTTATTTCTAATCCCAAAACCCCAACGTATCGCAACCTGAAGATAAGAAAAATGCAGAAAAAATTCAACAATTTTATTTTAGAAATGTTGGAAGAGCGTTTAGAAAAAACATCCGATACGGATGACTTACTGGATACTATCATTGGTATGTATAGTACCAAAAACGAACAGGACGAAATCATTTTGGACAAAGAGGCAATCGTAAAAGAGGTGTATTTGACAATTTTTGCGGGATACGAAACTTCTTCTGCGACCATTGCTTGGATATTTGACTTATTAGCCAAAAACCCTGATAAGTATGCAAAACTACAACAAGAAATAGACGTTAGTTTCAAAGATAAAAATATGGATCCCGAAATTATAATGAAGTTACCATACACGGATAATGTTTTGAACGAGGTACTCAGGATTCAAACAGCTGCTTGGATTTTGATCAGACAAACCACAAAGGATGTAGAGATCTCTGGAGAAAAAATCGCCAAGGACTCTCATATTGTCTTGTGCCCTCATTTTGCACACCATGATAAGAGTTATTGGGAAAAACCAAATGAATTCATACCCGAAAGATGGAGTGCAGAAAATGTCCATGAAATTAATAAAGATAGTTTTATCCCTTTTGGGGCAGGACCTAGAAAATGTATAGGAATGGAATTCTCTATAACGGAGATGAAAATTATTATGGTCTTAATGTTATCAAAGTTTGAATTTTCGATAGATCCAGATTTTGAAACTAATGTAAAATATGGAATGACAACATATCCAGAACAAGGGCTCAAGATGATCTTAAAAACAAGGTCTTAACGTTTTTTAATGTTTTTTTTCGAGTATTGGTAATATTCCGAATATAAGTACATCTGCTGTAAATAAAGGACTAAGCGCCAAAGGTTGCTTTTTCTTAAATTTAAACAAATGGATGAGGTGAATGATAAAAATGAGTAAATAAACACTGAGACCAAAATATAGATTTACATAGTCGTGATATAACAAAAATATTCCCAGTAAATACAAGGAGAAAATGACAAAGCGAACAACCAGAAACAGCATAAAATTTTAATTAATGACTGATATAAAGTTACATAAAAATAACATAATCTATGAGTTTTATCAGCACCTACTTTTGAATCCAAAAGCGGTCGCTTTTTATATTCAAAAGAATGGAAAAGAGTTTAATTTAGATCTTTTTGACAAAGTCTCCTTTTCGGATTTATTTGATATGACACTAGTTTTTGCTAAAAATCTTGTACATAGAAAATTAGTCGGAAAAAGAATCGTTATTCTTCATCCTCCAAATAAAGATGTTGTTGCCCTTATTTTAGCAATGTTTCTCGTAGGAGCTGTTCCTGTATTTATTGATCCAAATGTAGGCTTAAAGCATCTTAAGATTTGTATTAAAAAAAGTACTGCTGATGTCCTTTTGACAACACCTCTGCTAAAGCCTCTTATACCATTAATATATACAGAAACACCAAGAAAAACAGTGATTTCTCCAGAGCAGTTAAAGAAAACGGGGCTTGAGGAGGATTTATCTAATAGTATGACAAATTTTGATTGTCAGAATATTGCCGGAGTGTTTTTTACAAGTGGTAGTACGGGTACGCCAAAAGGTGTTATTTGGACACATAAAAACATAAAAGGTCAGCTGGATTTATTAAAACAACTTGTAGCTCCAGGAAAGGAATCAACACAGCTTGCTTTGTTTCCGTTATTTCTAATTTATGGACCATTACTGGGGCATTCCACCGTTTGGCTGAAATTTAATTTGTCTAAACCTATCAATATTGCAGCCAAAACAATTCTAAATTTTTTACAATCAAACAAAATTGATTATACTTTTGGATCACCAATAGTTTGGAAAAACCTGTTGTCTTATTGCTCCAAAAAAAGTGAATACATCCCAAATATGAAGGTCGCTTTGTGCGGGGGAGCGCCATTAGACCTTGGTGTAATCAACAAAATTCAGGACAAAATAACCCAAGGTAATTTTTATATTACCTACGGCGCTACAGAGGCACTACCTATAAGTTACTACAAGAGTTCTTCGGTACATTGTGCTACAAAAGTTCATGGAGTATTATTGGGTGAAAAATTCAAAGGTGTCAATGTCAAGATTAAGGCTAGTTCAAAGGAAGTCAATGTGATACCATCGTGTAATTATAGATTTGGTGAAATTTTAGTACAAGGAGATCATGTAACAAAGGGCTATATACATGAGCCTGTGGATACATCAGAAAAGAGTACGTCTTGTACAAGTTTTCATTATACAGGAGATTATGGATACTTAGACGATAACAATAATTTATGGTATTATGGGAGAGGAAAGCATGCTATTCAAAGCGGTAATTCTATATATTATCCAGTTCCTATAGAGGCATTAGTCAAAAATATAATAGGAACTGTTTTTTGTACGATTTATGTCAAAGAAGAAAAGCTTTTTTTAATTCTAGAGAAAAGGCAGTTTTCAAAAATGGGTGTTTCGGAGGAAACGTTAATTAAAAAAATCAATAATAGGATATCGCATTCCAAAATATGTTTTTCTGAGGTTCTTTTTTTTCCTAAAAAATTTCCAGTAGACAGAAGACACTATTCCAAATTGGATCGAAGCAAAATCCAAAAATGGGCTTCAAAAAAAATAGCATTATGAATAAAGCATTAGTTATTGGAGGTACTGGATTCCTAGGCAGATATCTAGTACAGGAATTACTAGAAAATGGGGTAGCAGTTTCTGTTCTATGTAGAAATAAGTCTGCATTCTGGAAGGATATGGGGGTAGAATTTTACTATGGTAGTATAACCGATCAAAGCATTGTTGATGCGTCAGTAGCAGGGAATGATTGTGTTTTTCATCTAGCTGCCAAAGCTGGAGTCTGGGGAGCCTATGATGAGTATTATGCTCCCAATGTACTAGGTACCGAAAATGTAATCAACTCCTGCCTTAAGCACAAGGTTCCCAAGTTAATTTACACTTCGACTCCAAGTATTGTCACCTACAAGAAACCGATTCGTAATGGAGATGAGGATCTCAAAATGCCTACTGCTTATTATAATAATTATCAGCGGACAAAGAAAATTGCCGAAAGAAAAGTCCTTGAAGCAAACTCAGACGCTTTTCAGACAGTAAGTATACGACCGCAAGCGATATGGGGTATTGGGGATACTCATATATTTCCTAGAATTTTGAAGAAGCTCAAAAAAGGAAAACTTAAAATCATAGGAACAGGTCATACCAAAACCAGCATTTCTTTTGTCAAAAATGTAGCTTGGGCGCACTTCTTGGCTTCAAAAGCAGCGCATATTGGAGGAAACGCTTATTTTATAAATGATGAGAAAGAAGTGGATTTATGGGGTTGGATTGATGAGTGCGCACAAAGTATCCACTGTAAATTGCCTCAAAAAAAAATCTCCAAAAAACTCGCTTTTTCTATTGCTACTATGTTGGAGTTATGTTATAAAATAGCACATATCTCTTCTGACCCTCCCTTTACAAGATACACAGTATCCAAGGTTAGTACGGATTATTATTTTTCGATATCCAAAGCGAAGAAGGATTTTGGCTATTTTGAGAAATATGATATCCACAAAGGAAAAGAAGAGTTCAAAAAACACCTTCAAGAGACGTTTTGATAAAGAGTACAGTACAAATTAGCGCATAATCTAGTTTTACAAACGATCCAAAAAGGTATTGAAGTTTTTTCTAAAATAGGTACTTTTGTTTTTTATTGAGGTATTGCATTTTTTACGTAGTATCTTTGACACGTCTGAGGTTAAAAGATTGAATTACGAATGGTCTTTTGAGTCTTTGGATACTATTTGTTTTTGTAAAAAAAATGCTATGTATAAATGGTTTGCTGCGATTGCTGGATATGCTTTTTTCCGATGGCCAGGCGCAATTCTAGGGTTTTTGATAGGGAGTTTGTTAGATAGAACCAAAGTATCAGTAAAGGGGAGTGGTGGTTTCAAGAAAGCATTTGAGCAAGAACCAGTACAAGTATCCCCCGGAGATTTTGAGCTTAATCTATTATCTCTGGCATCTATTGTGATCAAAGCCGACGGCAATGTGAGTCAGACAGAATTAGATTATGTACGCCAGTATTTTGTACAAGCCTATGGAAAAGAACGTGCCAATGCAACTTTCAGAACTTTCAATGAAGTAATAAAAAATCGAGAGATTTCTGCTTCGAGAATAAGTGGATATCTCAGTCAACGTATGCGATATGCCTCTCGCTTACAGGTAATTCATTTTCTATTTGGTATTGCACAAGCAGATGGTTCCGTAAGTACTGCCGAGGCACAAAAAATCAGAGAAATAGCAGGTTTTATGCAAATTGATCTGAGAGATTTTGAAAGTATCAAGGCAATGTTTTTCAAATCAGCAGATAACGCATATAAGATCTTGGAAATCGAAAAAAGTGCAACTGATCAGGAGGTTAAGAAAGCATTCCGGACTATGGCAAAAAAATATCATCCAGATAAGGTGCAACACATGGATCCTGTACATATCAAGGGTGCCGAAGCAAAATTCCGAGAAGTACAAAAAGCCTATGAGAGTATTCAAAAAGAACGTGGCATGTAGTGCGTCTAGTTCAATGCTCCTCATAAATTTTGAAACAATAGTAGTTCTTTTTTTATAGCTTTTGGACTGCTACATGTTATAATGAACCCATCTTGACTTTTTTTCCTAAAAAATAGATCAAATTCGCCTGTATTTCGTTGTTTTACGCATTATATGATGGTTGTGAGTTCTAACAAGCATCTTTTTAGTCTTGTTTTATCTTGTTTTTGTGCTGAAGCTGAGGCGAAAAAATAAAATTTTATTCCACTAAATTCAAAGGATAAATGGTATAATATCTAAATTGAATTGTTGTGTAACGTAAGTAGGAGAAATGATTTTGCTGTTTCGTGTAAAAATTTTTGTCCTACATCAGGGGATTCTTCTTTTTCTGAATAATAATACTTGGAGCGATGTTTTTTTTAGTATTGTATTAAAAAACTCTTTGGATGAGAGGGTATGGAGTTTGAGAATGCAAAAAATATGGTAAATTTATAACATACAGTAATCAGAGAATAAACGGAGCAATGATTAGAAACATACAAAAAGCAATTGATTATGCTATTTTTGCTGCAACACCAGCTACAGGGGACTATACAAGTAAACACCAGACCAAACTAAGTACATATCTTCAGCTATGCCAAGATCAAATAAATGGGATGGCTACGGCGCCAGCCAAAATTGATCCAGATAGTGATGTAAAATTAAAAGAACTAAAACGTAAGGTTGAGGCCAAAATTACAGCACTGGAACGTGAAAAAAAACAGGTTTCTGAATCCGAACAACAAGAATTAGGTAGGCGTATAAAAGAATTAAAAGATGCCCAAAAAGAATTAGATAAGATTATAGCATCTACAACGAAGTATGCTTTCAAAATTGATAAATACCCAGAATTTCGTTTTGATAAAAAAAGTAATACTGGAACGATAAAATATGATGGTAGTATAGGGAGTCTGTTGAACGAATTAAAACATGCTTTTCAATTCGAAACAGGTAAAATTGATTTTATAGAAACACAAGATGCCAATGGGCAACAACAACTTGGTGCTGGGTTGTTGTATGATATCCATGATGAAATAGAAACCTACAAACGGCAATATGCCTATGATGGCATGGTCAAATTCCAGATCGAATTAAGCTCTGAAGATCTAATGAACGCTCTGAAATCAGGAAAACTGAATTTGAAAGATATCGGAAGTACTGGTTCCGTCACCATAAAAAAAATGAACCAAATAACAGTAGACGTTATTGTGAAGGTATCGGATGGTGTCGCAAAAAAATCGCTGTATAGTACGATATCCAGAAAATCACTAGATAAAAACTCCAGAATCAAAGATGTGATCAAGGGGAACAAAAATAGAAAAAACACTTTGGAACATTTTGGTTTGAAGAATTTTGACAAAAAGAAACCCTATATAGATTTTGTAAAAGTGTACATCTCCAAAAAAACCTATATCCATGTTAAGTAAGCTATTTGTATATATAACATGTCTTATTTGCGCCATTGGTTATACACAATCAGTAATTCGCACACAGGATACGGTGACTTATGTAACCTATCATACGGATGAGGTGCTTTTTCATGAGATACGGCTTTTATCAGAAGAACTGTGCCTGTTTGTGCCACCAAGACCGCTTTTTAATAGTATTAATAGCTGTTATAAAGTCCGAATAGCAAATGATACGATAGCGGTAGAACTACCAAAAAAAAATGCTAGTGAGTCTGCTGAGGATATCATCCAAGTAGACAAAGACGCAGATGGACTAATACAACGTTTTATGGATGGGAAATTCAGAATGATTTCAAAAAACGAGATACGGCTTAGTCCCACCAACCGACCTTATTTTGATATCAGCTACTTAGATAGTTTGATAGGAAAAAATCAACGTGTATGCGCAGTACAAGGTGAGATTAAGAGAATTCCAGCAGATTTTAATGATTTTTCCGAAATAGAAAATCTTTATGACAAACCCAAAAAAATAAAAATAAAAAAGTTAGATGGCAAAGAAGGGTACGAAAAATACGGAGCGATTGGTATAAGAGGTGTTATAGAGTTTTATGAAAAGAAAAAATGTAACAAGAAGTAATCCGGTAATAGATCTATCAAAAAAATAGACCATTTTATGAGTACTTCCTACCAGTTGCTATGACCTATTCTTGATTTTACTTACTGCCTATTATGAGTAAGGGTTTCAATTAATTTTGTGGTTATTTTGAGGTATCCTTATACACGGTTTTGATTCCTAAAATATATCAGAAAGTTTCATGTACAACGAGCTATCTCATAGAAAACACGATCTTATGCCATACAAAATGTAATTGTAGGCCAAAATAATGGAACTATTTTCGCTAGTTTAGTTTTCGGAGTGAAAAAACAGTACAAAAAGAAGCAAGTAAATTAGGAGCCCGTAATTATTTTTTGAATGGTGTAACTTTATAGATTCTGTTATTTGTCATTTTTTGAAATTACTGTGATAAATCGCATTGCCTATCTGTTTTGAGAACAAAAAAAACCTTGTGAAGCGTATGAATCATTACGTTCACAAGGTTTTTATAATTACATCTATTGGATATTGAATTTCTTACGTATCAAAATTCAACGTCTCATAATATGATGTTGTGGATAATGCACAACTAGTATGGTGCAATCAATATACTTGAAAATAAATTCGAGAATTAGATATATTGATTTAAGATATTTTCAAATAACTCTTGTTTTCCACTTTTTAGCTCCAGTTCTCCATTTTCTGCAGCGATTTTGTAAAGATCATTGAAGTCTAATTTTCCTTCTTCAAATTCTTTTCCTTTTCCACTATCAAAAGAACTATAACGCTCTTTTCTTAATTTGTCATAAGGGGAAGATTGAATAATCTTATCAGCTACCAACAGCGCACGAGCAAAGGTATCCGCTCCACCGATATGTGCGTAGAATACGTCTTCCATATCCGTAGAGTTTCTTCTGATTTTGGCATCAAAATTGACTCCACCACCTTGTAGGCCACCAGCCTTAAGGAATACCAACATAGCTTCGGTGGTTTCCATTACATTATTAGGGAACTGATCTGTATCCCATCCATTTTGGTAATCTCCACGGTTAGCATCGATACTACCAAGCATTCCTGCTTTGGCAGCAACTTCCATTTCATGCTGCATGGTATGATTAGCCAAAGTAGCATGATTTACCTCTAGATTAATTTTGAAATCATCTTGTAGGCCATATTGGTTCAAGAAACCAACAACAGTAGCTGCATCAAAATCATATTGATGTTTGGATGGTTCCATTGGTTTTGGTTCGATAAAGAAGTTTCCTTTGAATCCTTGGCTACGAGCATAATCTCTTGCCATTCCTAAGAAACGTCCCATATGATCTAGTTCACGTCCCATATCGGTGTTGAGTAATGACATATAGCCCTCACGACCACCCCAGAAAACATAGTTTTCTCCACCTAGTGCGATGGTAGCGTCTAATGCAAGTTTAATTTGTCCACCGGCTCTAGCTAAGACGTCAAAGTCTGGATTTGTAGAGGCACCATTCATATATCTTGGGTTCGAGAAACAGTTTGCTGTACCCCAAAGTAGTTTTACTCCAGATGCAGTTTGTTTTTCTTTTAGATATTCTGTGATAGTAGCAAGTCTTGTTTCAGATTCTTTGAAACTAGCACCTTCCTGAACTAGATCATAATCATGAAAACAATAGTATCCAAAGCCCATTTTTGTAACAAATTCAAATGCAGCATCTGCTTTGTCACGCGCCGCTTGGTTGGGATCTGTTGCTACGTCCCAAGGAAAACTTTGTGTTCCTGGGCCAAATGGATCTGCGCCGGTACCGCAGAAGGTATGCCAATAAGCGATTGCAAACTTGAAATGGTCTTTCATAGTTTTTCCAGCCACCACTCTGTTCTCGTCATAATATTTAAAAGCAAGAGGATTGTCAGAATCTTTGCCTTCAAATTTGATTTTATCAATACCTTTAAAGTATTCTTTGTCTCCGGTTAGTACCATATTTTTAATCTTTATTACTGTTGTTTATTCTTGTTGTTTTTATTGATTCTATTTTATTGCCTAGTTATTGGACAGTAATTTTTCTAAAGCTGTTTTCCATTGTTCGTAGGCCTTTTGATATTCGGCTTTGTGCTCATTTGGAGAATAGGTGTTCACGTAATCATTCTCCATCACCGCTTTTCCAATTGCTGTCACATCACCATTCTCTATTCCCGCTGCTCTGGCTGCACCTATAGCACCAGTAGTATTATAGATTTCTATATCATGACCGATCAATGTTGCTACCGTTTCTGAAAAAATCGATGCACGAAAAAGATTATCATTTCCTGCTCGGATAACATTGATATCAACCCCATCTGCCATCATCATTTCCATACCATAGATAAATGAAAATGCAATTCCTTCTAATGCTGCTCGGCATAAATGGGCTTTGGTGTGGATATTTAGATTCAAATTCAGGATATTTACACCAATATTCTGATTTTTTAGCATGCGTTCTGCACCATTACCAAAAGGAATCATGATAGCATCTTTGCTACCGATAGGAACCTGTGCGGCTAATGCATTCATTTCTTCATAGGTGCTAGCTCCTGTGTTATCTTTGAGCCAACGGTAGAGAATTCCACATCCATTGATGCAGAGGAGTTTCCCGATTCTATTTTGTTTTTCGGTATAATTAACGTGGGCAAAATTATTGACACGCTCATATTCTTTGCTAGATAAGGAGTCTGTAACGGCATACATCACACCGGAGGTTCCCCCAGTAGCAGCCACCTCCCCTGGTTGAAAAATATTGAGAGATAGTGCATTATTTGGTTGGTCACCTGCACGATATTTTATGACAGTACCTTCTGCTAGACCACTAGCAGCCGATCCCGCAGTATTGATTGTTCCTTGTTCCGAAAATGTTGGAACAACATCAGGAATCGTATTTTCTGGAATCCCATAATGTTCTAGCAGTAATTTGGCAATTCCTCGTTCTTTAAAATCCCATAAAATCCCTTCAGAGAGTCCGGATGGAGTTGTATTGATAATACCCGTCAGGCGAAAAGCAATATAATCTCCAGGGAGCATGAATTTGTATATACGACCAAAGTTATCTGGTTCATTTTCGGCAACCCACTTGAGTTTTGAAGCGGTAAAGTTTGCAGGAGAGTTCAGTAAATGAGAGGCACAAGTATCTGTTCCTATTGCAGCAAATGCTGTGTTGCCAATGGCTACAGCGCGGCTATCACACCAAATAATAGCATCTCTGATCACCGCTCCTTTTTGATCAACAACGACCAAACCATGCATCTGGTACGAAATCCCTACAGCACTTATTTGAGCTGCCGTTATGCCTGTTTTGGCAAGGAGTTTTTTGGTTGCATTACAGACATGCGTCCACCATAATTCTGGGTCTTGTTCTGCCCAACCGTTTTCTAAGGCTTTGATCGCCATTTCTGTCTCAGGTTCTTGTACTACTGCAACGCTTTTTCCGGTAGCAGTAGCTACCAAAGATGCTTTGACAGAAGAACTTCCAAGATCATATCCAATTGTATACATTTATATAGAGGCTCTAAGTGTTAATGTTGTTGGTACTTTATAATATAATTCTTGATCGGTCGTAACAAATTCTGCTGCTTTTTTGCCAAGTAGCTCAAAATCTGTTGAGATGACCGAAATTCCTTTGTTGATAAACTGTTTCATAGGTGTCTCGTTATAAGAGATGATACCTATGTCCACACCAAGTTCCAATTGTTTTTCTTTGCATTGTTTCAAAAAATGCCCTAGCATGCGATCACTGACACTAAGATACGCTTCTTGTGCTTTGATATCAAGTGTTTCAGAATTAGAAATGATCTCAAATGGAATTTTTTGTTGTTGGCAAAACTCTGAAAAGTATTTGACAGCAATCTTTGGGTGAAAAGTGTAATTGGGGAATAGAAAATTGAGACGTTTGTAGCGTTTGATTTGCGGAATCACTTGCTCCAAACTTTTTTGCAACCCTATTCCAAAGTCCTGAAATACTACATTCTTGTGAGGGTAAGATGGAATGTTCCAGTCAATCAATAATAATTGTTCTTGTGGTAGAGTTTGAAGCGTTTTTGCTATTTTTTCTCCTTCAAAAGGCATAATAATAAACTTAGAATATTTTCCAAGACCACCTTTTACGAGTTTAGAAAAAACAACTTCATTGTAATGATGAAAATGAACGTCAACCAGTACATTTTCGGGGATACTTTTGATGAAAGCTTCATACAGCACTTCCTTGTATGCTTTGAGGGTGTCTAATAATAAAAAAACTTTGCGTGTTGTTGCGGCAACAAAATACCCTTTGTTGGGTACGGCATGAATAACACCTTGTTTTTTGAGTAACGAGTATGCTTTGAATACCGTGTCTCTAGAGAGTTTCTGTTGTTCACAAACTTGATTTACAGAGGGTAAAGGGTCGTCTACATGGAGCTTGTTTTGTGCAATAGCATTTACCACCGCATTTACCAACTGTTGGTATTTGGGTTCGGTATTTGAGCTTTTTTGATTAAACGTAAACGCCATGAGATTTGTATAAAAAAACAAACTGTTCTGTGCTGTTCTGGTTGGTAAATATAGTGATTTTTTGGATTGAAACAACTGTTTTCCCGTAATTCTGGAAAAATTTATGCGTTTGAACTGAGTTTTTTGTAGCTGAAACGGTACATTCTTTAATCTGTCAGGACAAGTTTCATTTCTATATTCTCAAACTAAGGATACTTGTTTTTAGTGTTAATTAATTATTTATCAAATGTTTAGGTTAAATTGTATTTTTTCACAAACTTTTTATTTCTACCAAATAATTTGTATTCTAGATAATCTTCACTTGCTCTATGTACCTTGTGCATGACCTCTCTATTACCATAATTGTCATCAAAAAACTCACAATTTTGTTTTATTTGCTTGTCTGTTCCCAAGAATTCTTGTTCTTGTTGATCTGAGAATTGATTTCCCCAGAGTTGTGCATGGCCAAATTTTCTAGGCGGTGATACCTGAGGTAGTTGTGTTAGCTGATTGTTTTCTAGGTTGATAATAGCAGGGTTGAGCTTGTTGAAGTTTTCTGGTAAGCTTTTGAGAAAACTATTGGTTACACTAAAATGTTTTAGATTGGTTAGCTTACTAATACTCTCTGGTAAGTGTGTTAATTTTACATTACTAAGACTAAAAAACTCTAGTTTTGATAGCTTACCGATATTAGGAGAGAGATATTTTAGCGTAGGATTTGTGGTAATGTAGGGTAGTGGTTGACTGCCTATATAGAGTATATAGGCTTGATAAAACCCGTCTGAATAGTTCAGTTTTTCGAGCACTTTTTCGGAACCTACTTCTGTTATATATTGTTCTAAGGTTTTGTGCACTTTCATATCATTTTCATCTCTAAAATCGATATATCCATCCTCAGAATAGCCAAAAGTTTGTAGATTGGTAAGTTTCTCTATGGCGTCAGGGATACTGTCTATACCCTCTACCCGAGTTATAAGAATATGTTCCAAACCGGGGATATCATATAGGGGAGGGAAACGATCTACGACATAATCATCCATAGAGAAGACCTTTAGTTTTTGTAATCCTTTGAAACTTTTGGGCATACGGCATATGGGATTATCCACCCCTCTAGTAGATGCTTCTATTTCTAATACTTCTAGATTGCTCAGGGCATTAATATCCTCTGGTATAGAGCGCATTTCTCCAATAATTTTGAGATATCGCAGATTTTTGAGTGCTTTGATATTGGGAGGTAGGCTATTACCCCTTAATGTTTGATAAACCAAGCTATCGAGTGATTTTATTTCTAGAGGGTAGAGGTTTCCAAATTGTGCCTGTTTGTCGCTATAATCGATTTTGGTGGTGTCTTTTAGTAGTTTTCGAATAGCTTTGTCTAGTCCAATATTCAGTCTTTCGAAACGTCCGCCACCTTGTGTATTAGGAACAAAGTGGAGAAAATCAACATCCATTTTTTTAATGCATTCAGGGTTTTTTTTTGAAGCTTTGAGTGTTATTTTTTTTAGACTTTTGTTTTTGCACAAACAAGAGGGTAAGGAGTCGTAATTTATTGCAACAATTTCTAATTCTTGTATAGAGGTGCTCCGGGCAATTCTATTCATTTGATGTTGGGTGTAGTTTTTTACCCCAGTAATTTTTTTAGATTTGGTAGTTTGGTGAAGTCAATGGAGTCTAGCATTTCCCGTTTGTCGGAAAACCCCATAATAGAATAGGGTTTTGGTATAGGAGCTCATTTTTGCAGAAGTATGCGGAGTATAATTGATAACCTCAATAGAATTGCCATGACTGTCATATAGATATTCTTCTGAATAATGAATGGCCTGATCTTTGAATAAGGTCATTTTTTTAATTGATCCGCTCGAAGTCAACGAGTCTCATGATTGATCCGCTTATGCTTAAATTGGTGTGAATTCAAAGGGCTAATAAACAATTTAGTACCGCCTCTAGATTTTCTACATGTGCCATGTGTCCGCAGTCCAAGGATAAGAGTGGAGTGTTGGTGATTTTTGATTCTATGACCGATTGATCATGAGATAATACTGGGTCTTTTTTGCCAGCAATGAGGAGTTTAGTTCCGCTAAACTCTTGTAATATAGCTGTTCTATCGGGTCGGAGTTTCATCCCTTCTTGAGCGGCTACGATTCCTTGCAACGGTGTTTTGGCAGCTTCGGTTTTGATGACAGTAATTTGATCTGCATAGCGATCTCTGTTTTTGGCAGCAAACAGATTCCCTATAGCCATGCTGGTATAGGCATGAGGATTTTTTTTTACAACTTGGATGCCTCGTTCCCGATTTAATTTACGTTCTGGACTATCTGCCATTGCTGTAGTGTTGAGCAAAATTAATGAAGCAATTCTTTCGGGGAAGTGCTCTGCTAGGGCTAGGCCTACATACCCACCCATAGAATGCCCTACTAGGATCGTTGGAGCTATTTTTTCTTGATCCAAAACAGTTCGTACTGCCTTTGCCATTGTTTCCATACTATGTACGTATCCTAGACAGTCCGTGTTTCCGTGACCTAATAAATCTATAGTAATCACCTGATATTTTTTGGCTAATTCTGGGATTAATGCGTCCCACATAGTGCTATTTTCTAAAAAACCATGTAGCAAGAGCATTGGAGTTCCCTGTCCTGTGATTTGGTAATGGATTTGTGTGTTTTTGTAGGTTGCTGTCATGATTTTTAATAGACACGTCTTAATTAGTTTTTTTTATCCTTTTCCTTTTCCACCTACAATAAGTACAATTTCTCCTTTTGGAGGTTTGTTTTCATAATGCGCTAGGACTTCTTGAGCAGTACCACGAACGGTTTCTTCGTGGAGTTTGGTGAGTTCTCTGGAGACTGATATGGGCCGGTCTGCGCCAAAATAGGTGATGATATTCCCCAAGGTTTTTATAAGCTTATGAGGAGATTCATAGAAGATCATGGTACGGGTTTCTGTAGACAAAAGTATCAATCGGGTTTGTCTCCCTTTTTTGACAGGCAAGAAACCTTCAAAAACAAACTTGTCATTTGGTAACCCACTATTGACCAAAGCTGGTACAAAAGCGGTTGCACCCGGTAGGCAGTCTACCTCGATCTCAGCTTCGATACAAGCGCGACTGAGTAAAAAACCAGGATCACTAATTGCAGGTGTTCCTGCATCGGAGATTAACGCAGCTGTTTCGCCTTTTTGTAAACGATTCAGAACACCGGTGATGGATTTGTGTTCGTTGTGCATATGATGACTGTACATCGGTGTAGTGATGTCAAAATGTTTGAGCAATTTGCCGCTTGTACGTGTGTCTTCGGCTAGTATAAAATCCACTTCCTTAAGTATCCGAATGGCACGTAGCGTAATGTCTTCTAGATTGCCGATGGGTGTCGGAACGATATATAGTTTAGTCATGAGATGGGGCGTAACGGTATTTTTTGCCTAAAAAATAAGAGGAAAACAGAAAAAATAGCGCTAAAATTGGTAATCCAATGCCATTGTCTCCATTGACCCAATGGGCGGCAGTAGCCAAGATAAAGTCAAAACATAAGCCTGCATAAGCCCATTCTTTGAGGGTTTTCCATTTGTCTAATAGAATCACGAAAATAGCAGATAATTTGGCGAGTGCCAAAGGACAAATAATGTAAATAGGATAATTTGCAGCTTCAAAGAATTTGGCGACCATAGCATGATTAAAGAAGTAATTATATGCAGAAAAAAGCATTAATACACTGATGATTACCGTAGAAATCCAATAAATTACTTTCATAGTAAATGTTTTTTTGTCCAAAGATAAGTTTCTCAATTCATAATACAGAATTTAGGGCTTTTGAGTTTTTTTTTCAAAAAAAAGTTGTTTGGAAAAGAAAACGTAGAGAAGTAAAAAAATCGAATAGTTTTACTGCTATTTGCACATGTAAATCTGGACAGATTTTGTAATTATTAATCGAATCTAGCATTGATGATTTCCATAAAACGCACTTCATATTCTCCTTTATGCTCCCAGTGATTGTAATCAGGTTTTATACGAGATTGGATAAAGGTTGTCGCCTCTTGGGAGTTGTTGATCGTATTGAGTTGTGATAGCACACGATTGTAATCGGCAGAACTACCATCAAAAAGATGCTTGATAAAAGCCAAACGATCATTCAAACCGATAGTGATGTTTTTTTTGAGCGTATCATTCAATGATTTTGGGCGATCAGAAGTATTCCTTGTAGTTGCGGCAATGTCCTCTTTGTCATTCTTTTGATAGCTAGGTGCTGCAATAGGATTTTTGGTTATAGTTTGGGTGTGCAAAATACTAGGAGACTCGTTGGTCGCAGCTGGGATGAACAAGTCTTCAGAAATATCAGCATTTACTTGATCAATGACAAATTCAGGTGTGTTTTTTTCGATCGCTGGTGATTCTTCCAATAGCTCTTTTGGTGCCTCTGGAGTCTCGGGTTTGATTGTGGATTCAATAGGCTCCGGAGTCGTTTCAGGAATTGTTGCTTCGGACTCTTGTATCTCTTGTACGGGAGTAGGGGAGGCTGCTTGTTTTTGATGAGGAGTATTATGGATGTTTTCTGATAATAATACTTCTGCTGCTTCCAGTGTCGTAGGATTTTTGTCTTCTGGAATAGTTGCTTGGTCTTTTTCTATTGTTATAGGAGCAGTAGTTTTTTTGTCAAGTTGTTCTTCTAGAGTTTGATGTATCTGGCCAATTGTGGGTTGTGATCCCGCAAAATGCGTTTCTGCAAAATGGAGAATAGTAAGGGTGTCATACAGCTGTTTTGCTTCTTCTTGTAGCTCGAGGAGTGTGGCGTGATCCTTGAGTTGTAGAATACGATGGGCAATGCTTATGAGATCAGCAGCTATTTTTTTCTTCATGATAGACTGTTTTAGATTTGAGGAATCTTAGTATGTTATAAAATAATGTTGTTGTATCGTAATATTGGATTCGTAGCCTTTCAAGTAAAAAAAAGCTTTAAACACGAACTTTTATTAAAAAAATGTTCCATACTTTAGGGCTATCTTTGTCCAAAGAAAGGCACAATTTTTAATCGATACCGAAAAATACAAAATGTTTCTCGAAAATACTGTAAATCATAAAGAGCAATTTGGATGGATAGAAGTTATCTGTGGTTCGATGTTTTCTGGAAAAACTGAAGAATTGATCCGTAGGCTCAAGCGTGCACAGTTTGCACGGCAAAAAGTAGAAATTTTTAAACCAGAAATAGATCGGCGCTATGATGAAGAAAAGGTCGTATCTCATGATGCTAATGAGATCCGATCGACTCCTGTACCAGCGGCCGCTAATATTCGTTTGCTCGCCGATACCTGTGATGTGGTAGGTATTGACGAGGCGCAGTTTTTTGATGATGAGATTATTACGGTGTGTAATGATTTGGCAAACAAAGGGGTTCGAGTGATTGTAGCTGGATTGGATATGGATTTTAAAGGAAATCCCTTTGGCCCCATGCCAGCACTTATGGCAACAGCAGAGTATGTGACCAAAGTCCACGCCGTGTGTACAAAAACAGGAAACCTAGCGCATTACAGTTACCGAAAATCAAAAAATGACAATTTGGTTTTTCTCGGGGAGGCAGAAGAATATCAGCCACTAAGTCGTGCCGCATACTATAAAGCAATGCTTCAAGAAAAAGTTGCCAAAATAGAAGTCAATGCACCCGAAAAATTATCTGATATCACCGAAAACACACCAAATACACCTGATGAAACATCCTGAAACGGTCTTGGAGATCAACTTGACGGACCTAACTTCTAATTATACGTATCTCAAAAATAAAATACGACCAGAGGTCAAGATGATGGCTGTAGTCAAAGCTTTTGGCTATGGAAGTGATGCTGTAGCAGTGGCAAAGCATCTAGAGGCACTACAAATTGATTACTTCGCTGTTGCATATGCCCCAGAAGGGGTACAGTTGCGTAGAGCGGGTATCACAACACCTATATTGGTGTTGCATCCGCAACCAGGAAATTTTGAGTTGTTACTGGATTACGATTTAGAACCCAATTTGTATAGCCAAAGAGTTCTAGAGCTATTTATAACCAAAGTCAAAACTGCTGCAAAACAAGCATACCCCATACATATAAAGTATAATTCAGGGCTTAATCGTATTGGATTTTCTGATGCCGAGATTCCGGTAGTACTAGAACATCTTTGTAATGCACAAGAAGTCAAGGTGGTTTCACTTTTGTCTCATCTCGCTGCTAGTGAGGAACATGAAGAACGAGCTTTTACTTTGGAACAGATAGCGCGTTTTACAAAATTCTCAGAACAAATTATTGCCAAAATAGGGTATACCCCCTTGATGCACTGTACAAATACATCTGGAATTCTGAACTACCCAGAGGCGCATTTTTCGATGGTTCGATGTGGTATTGGATTATATGGATTCGGGAATGACGCTGTCTATGACAAGAATTTGTTTCCTATTGCAAGTTTGAGGTCTGTAATATCTCAAATACATGAATTGACTCCAGGGGATAGTGTTGGATACAATCGCACTTTTGTCGCAGACAAGCCAATGCGATCTGCAACGATTCCATTAGGGCATGCCGATGGTATTGGACGACAGTATGGACAGGGCAAAGGTTTTGTGATGATTAATGGAAATCGGGCTTATATTTTGGGTAATGTGTGTATGGATATGATCATGGTGGATGTAACGGATATCGATTGTGAAGAAGGTACTAGGGTTGTACTATTCGGCAAGGATATGCCGGCAGATGTTTTGGCAGGTACAACAGGATCTATATCCTATGAATTGATCACAGGAGTGTCAGCGAGGGTAATACGGCAGATTGTCGATTAATTCGTCTTTTAAACGTTTTTTGTGATGTAGATTTTATGTTTTTTTTATGATGAGTAGTTTTTTTTACGTAATTTTAATTTATAACTAACCATATAAATTTTCTAATTATGTTAAAAGAGTTTAAGGATTTTATAATGACGGGTAATGTCGTTGAATTTGCTGTGGCCGTTATTATGGCTGGAGCTATTGGAGGCGTTGTCAAAGGATTTGTAAACAACATGGTAATGCCAATTGTTGGGCACTTTGCCGGAGGAGTAGACTTTAAAGACAAAAAGATAATTTTGGACGAAGCTGTAGTAGATGCCGCAGGAAAAATTACCTCACCAGAAAATGCTATTACCTACGGTATTTGGATTAATGCAATTATTAATTTATTGATTGTTGGTTTTATTATGTTTTTGATTGTTAAAGCTTATAACAAAGTGAAGAAGCCAGAAGCACCCGCAGCACCTGCAGGACCATCTGATAATGATTTGTTGAAAGAGATTAGAGATGCATTAAAGAAATAATTCCTTTTATATAAAGGGGAGCTTCACCGCTACCTTACGTATTGTAGAACCCTAAACCGCTTTATACTTTTGTGTAAAGCGGTTTTTGTTGGTATTTACACAGTCATAATGTTATATATTTAACAATTTGTATCAATTTCTACAATTTTAAAGAAAATACTTGTGGTCAAAAAAATAATGTGGACTTTTGCACTGTGAACTAATTTTGGTTTTTGTACCTCGTGAGAGATTATTGGAAGATAAGGTTGATGTTACGGTATAGAGAAAATCAAAATTTCTTAAGATAAAATATAAAGATTTTCGTCATGACGAAAATAATTAATTAGAATTGTATTATGAAAATAGCTGTAGTTGGTGCAACTGGATTGGTAGGCACTGTAATGTTAAAAGTTTTAGAAGCACGTAACTTTCCTGTTACCGAATTAATTCCTGTAGCTTCCGAGCGTTCTGTAGGGAAATTATTGTCGTTTAAGGGCAAAGAATATCCTGTAGTAGTTCTGGAAACCGCAGTAGGCATGACTCCGGATATTGCTATTTTTTCTGCTGGGGGTGATACATCTTTGGAGTGGGCACCAAAATTTGCGGCTGTAGGTACTACTGTGGTAGATAATTCGTCTGCATGGAGAATGGATCCAACCAAGAAGTTGATCGTGCCGGAGATCAATGCCAACGAGCTTACAAAAGAAGATAAAATTATAGCAAACCCCAATTGCTCTACAATACAGATGGTGATGGCATTGGCGCCTTTGCATAGGAAATATAAAATGAAGCGTGTGGTTGTTTCTACCTATCAATCAATATCTGGTACTGGCGTCAAAGCCGTACAGCAGTTAGAAAATGAATTGGCAGGAATCAAAGGAGAAATGGCATATCCTTATCCTATAAATCGAAATGCATTGCCGCATTGTGATGTTTTTCAGGAGAACGGGTATACCAAAGAAGAAATGAAACTGGTTAAAGAGCCAAAGAAAATATTAAGTGATGATTCTTTTTCTGTTACAGCAACAGCAGTGCGTATCCCAACAGCAGGAGGGCATTCTGAAGCAGTAAATGTAGAGTTCGAAAATGATTTTGATCTAGCAGAAGTTCGTAAGATTTTGAGCGAAACTCCAGGTGTGGTAGTCCAGGATAATCCTGATACAAACACCTACCCAATGCCAATTTATGCACACGAAAAGGATGATGTTTTTGTCGGGCGTATCCGTAGAGATGAGTCACAGGCAAATGCACTCAATATGTGGATAGTTGCAGATAATTTGCGTAAAGGTGCTGCAACAAATGCAGTACAGATTGCAGAGTATTTGGTAGCAAATAATTTGGTGGGATAGGTTCGGAACCACTTGCTGAGATATATTAGAAAAAAAGCACAATCGAAAATCATAAAATTTCCGATTGTGCTTTTTTTATGGAACGGATCCTAATTTTTCGTTATCGACCAAAAGTGGTACCGGTAAAAATGTAATTGTAGTCCAAAATAATTGAATTATTTTCAGCGAAAAAATAGTAGAAAAAGAACCGAATTATTAGCCTGTAATTATTTTTTGAATAGTATGTGAGATAGAATTTGACTAGATGAGGTGCCTTTTAAAATTCATAGCAGAGTGCAATGAGAAGAGTAACAAAATATAGGCAAATCTGAGCTATTTTTTTGGGGGAAAAGAAAAGATGATAATATGTACTGCCAAATAAAAAGTTGTATATATATTGTTGTTTTGAAGTTTTATTTTATTTGGCAGACATATATGAGAATATTTTATCTCAATGTGTATACAAGTCCAAGAGAAAATCCAGAAGCATCGTTGAAGTTTCTACCTGTCAATGTAGTCGTATATCCTGCAGACGCACCAAACATATTTTTGTAAAAAGGAACATAGGCATTAAAAGATAATTCTGTGTAATCTACATCCGTTTCTGGTAAGTGAGAAGGACCTCCAGCAGCTTCAAATTCCGGAGTACCAATATCAATTCCGCTTTGAGAGTTTTGTACACCAAGAACAGTATCAACATAGAAGTACTTATTACAATATCCTAGTTTTCCTGTAAAGATAGTTGCATTTGGAATATCAAAGTCACTAGAACTTCTGAAACTGTAACCTCCTTGAACCTCTGCAAATAATCCAAATGGTAACATATATTGTGTAATAAGTGTTCCACTAAAATTATTGGCTTGATTTCCTATAGAAAGTACGCCTCCACCTTCATAATCACTAATCGGAAAAGAATAGCTAATGGCACTTCCGAATTTGAATGCAGCACCATTTCCTCCTTGTTTTTCGTATATTTTCCCTTTTAGATATAGTCCCAAGTCTTGTAGGCCTTCTGCTTTGCCTGATGGTACCAAAGGACCTGGTTCACCATCAGCACTTTTTACAGTTATGTAGGGTAATGTTGCGGTTGCAGATAGCCAATCTGTGATACCATATTCTGCATACAAACCGATAACACTAGTTTCTATATCATTTAGATTGCCAGGGTTGCCTCCAAACAGTTCTCTACCACGGTAAAAATCACTATTACTTTTAAAGCCAGAACTTATCGCTACTGTAAGATCTTTTTGCTTTGGAAAAAAACCATTGACGACTGTTTGAGCCTGAGTAGTCATACCAAAAGTAAGACATATAGCAGCTGCAAATATTTTTAATTTGTTCTTTTTCAAATTTCCCATTGCGTTTTTTTTTTTTTTGTGTTCAATTAGGTCGTTTTAGTCGACGACTGTTAGAACACTTACATGAACAAATGTTAGACTTGTGTTAACATTAAACAAAAGAATGTTAATGTTCTGTAGTCTTTTTCTGTTGTCTATAAAAGAAATGTTAGGGAGTACCGTTTTTTTTGTTTCCAAAAAATTGAACGGTTTTTTAAAAAAAATAGTTTTGAGTAAGAGGTGGAGAGTTGTAGTGATTTGATCGATGAACAAAAAGCAAATTACAAAGGAGTTGCATGCTTGCTCAGATAGGAGTTGTAGTACCTTGAATCACCGGTCACTTCTTCACCTAACCATACAGGTTTTTCAAAAAATTGATTTTCTGATTCGAGTTCTACTTCGGCGACAACAAGACCAGCATGGAGGTCTTGGAATTCATCTACTTCAAATAGATGGTTCCCTACAGGTACTTCATATCTAATCTTACTTATGATCCCAGGTTCGCAAAGTGGAAGTAGGCTTTCTGCCTCTGCAAGTGTAATTTCTTTTTCCCATTCAAAACGGCTAGTTCCAGAGTTATTTCCGATGCCTTTGACAGTAATGAAACCTCTATCACCTTTGATTCTTATACGAACAGTCCGTTCTGGTGCTGTATTAAGAAATGCTTGTATAATCTGTGTGTTTTTGGTAGCTTCTTGTTTGTAAACCTGAGATTGTACCAAGAATTTTCGTTCTATTTCGATCATTTTTTTATGTACTAATGGATTGAAAAACGAATGTATCATTTTTTTTGATCAAACAATCAATTAACGATGAAGAGGTGCTTTTTTTGATGGATGTTTCTCGGTGTTCCAAATGCTGCAAATGTTATTTGGGTGCCTGGATAGTTGCGTGTATTTGTGTATCAAAAAATCCATTACGATTTCAAAATGCTGCAGAATCTAACATTTTAGAGGAGACAAACTCAAAACCATAACTGGTAAGCCTCTCAAATAATATTTAGACTTCTAGGACAGCATTTGTATTTTTGTATGGTGGAAGAGAAAATGGAATATCGTAAAATTATTCACGTAGATATGGATGCTTATTATGCTTCTGTGGCACAATTGGACAATCCAGAGCTCAAAGGAAAGCCGATTGCTGTGGGAGGTAGTGAAAAAAGAGGTGTTGTGAGTGCTGCAAGTTATGAGGCCAGAAAGTTTGGTGTGCGTAGTGCCATCAGCGGAACGCTGGCCAAAAAACTTTGCCCCGAATTGATTTTTGTGAAATCAGATTTTAAGAGATATCAAGAAATCTCTGCAAAAATCCGATCCATTTTTTTAGAATATACAGATTTGGTAGAGCCATTGTCTCTAGATGAAGCCTATTTGGATGTCACAGAAAACAAAAAAGGCAATCCAAGTGCAACATTAATTGCGCAAGAAATTCGTGAAAAAATTTTTGAAAAAACGAAGCTTACTGCTTCGGCTGGTATCTCTATCAATAAGTTTGTGGCAAAGGTTGCTAGTGATTATAATAAACCAAATGGACAAATGACGGTGAACCCTGATGAGGTTATCCCTTTTTTAGAAGCTTTGGATGTCAAAAAATTCTACGGAGTAGGCAAGGTTACAAAGTCAAAGATGTATCAGATGGGTATCTATACAGGGTATGATCTCAAAGCGAAAACCAAAGATTTTTTGATGACTAATTTTGGCAAATCAGGAGCCCACTATTATCATATAGTTCGTGGAATACATAACAGTCCTGTGAGTCCTAATAGAGAACGAAAATCATTGGGCGCTGAGCGAACATTTAGTGAGAATATTGCTTCCGAAATTTATATGTTGGAGCGTTTAGAAAATATCGCAGAGGAACTACAACGCCGCCTTCAAAAAAGTAAAATTTCTGGAAAAACCGTTACACTGAAAATTAAGTATAGTGATTTTAGTCTACAAACAAGGAGTAAAACCTTACCTTATTATGTAAGTGATGCCGCAATTCTGTTAGAGACAGCCAAGGAGTTACTGTATCAGTCCAAGATGAAAAATTCTGTACGTCTATTGGGGTTGTCGTTATCTAATCTTAATACAGGCAAGCTTAGTGTCGAAGTGCAAAAAGAAGTAGAGCTAATTCAGTTAAAATTTGATTTTTAGTTTTGAAAGCCAATGCTCTAATTTTTTTTGATACTGTTAAGACCTATTATATGGGATATGGACAATTGGTAATGATAGCAAATAATTTTTTGATTGGTTGAAGTGTTTTTTATACTTCATAAGAACGCTAAGAGCTGATAGAAAAACAAAATCCAGTCAAAAAACTGTTTTTTGTAGGAGTGGGTACGATACTTTTTTTTGAAAAGATGTCTTGTCTTGTTGTCAAAAAAAATAGTATACTATTAATATCGCTGCTGTTTTATTATGATCAAGTCAAAACGGTCGCCTATAACTGATCATTTCATAATTGTAGTAAGGAAAAGAAACGATCCCTTTGGAGGGTTAAGGATGTTGTCTTTAAAAAGAAATACAATGAATCACAAAGAGTAAAATTATGTTAGCTTTTTTTGGAGTGTGAACTCGAGGCCGAATTTTTTTTTCAAAAGTTTTTTAGTGAAATAGGATTTTCTTTTTTTCTTTTTGGAGACATAAAGTATTGCTATTGGAGGGAGTTTTAGCGAAATCGTTTTAGGGTTTTGTGTTTCCTGTAATTCGTCTTTTTTAAGTTGAGCCTGAAATGTTTTCAGTTCACTTTCTAGAATTCCGAGTTTTGGAGTTTCAGATTTTATTGTTTTTTCAGCATTTGCAAGCGTTTTTTGTAGTTTTTTAACTTCTATTTGGGTTTGGTGCATATATTCGGCACGTTGTACTTCGTCTTTGTTCATGACATAAAATCTGCTCACTTCACGACCAATTTTTTCTAGTACTATACAGCACTTTTTTTTGGTATCTTGCGCATTGCGAATGTCTTTCTTTACTTTTCGTAATTGAGATTTGAGTTGCCGATGTTGCTTCAGTAGTGTTTTCATACTGTTGTTGTGGTTTGATTATAATCATCAATACTATCTTAAACAGAACGAATTCGTCTAATAATAGTATGCTTTTGTTGGTTTTTTGGAAAAAGAATAAGTTTGCGTTAAAACACACTTAGAAAGGGTGCAAAACTAAAGTTATTTTTGATGCAATCATACTTTCAGATTAGTTTAATTGATTTAATTTTTGCTAATTTAGGAATCTGCAAAAATAAGGCCATTATTTTGCTTATACTGCAGTAAGTTTTTAAAACATTGTCATTTTCAGAACTTCAGGATTTGAAAACCCCCTTATTTTTAATCGTTCTAAAGAGAGAGAAACTATAGGCTTAACTTGCTTTAAGAAAGGTTTAGCTTTATTTTTGTTCTCACTAAATTTAATTAAACACATACCATAATGAGTGGATTGATACAATCTTCAATAGCAAGAAAAGTAGCTATGGCACTTTCGGGGCTTTTTTTAGTATTTTTCTTATTGCAACATTTCTCCATTAATTTTATCTCGCTATTTAGTCCAGATCTATTTAATGAAATTTCACATTTTATGGGGACTAATCCTGTTGTGCAATTTCTCTTACAGCCAATATTAATATTTGCTGTAATATTCCATTTTGTAATGGGGTTTGTTTTAGAGATCAAAAACAACAAAGCACGTGTTGTCAAGTATGCCAAGTACAATGGAGGGGCTAATGCTTCTTGGATGTCCAGAAATATGATTCTTTCTGGATTAGTAGTTTTGGCATTTTTGGGCTTACATTTCTATGATTTTTGGGTTCCAGAGATTGTTTATAAATATGTAGAAACCAATCCAGAACTTCCTACTAGATACTATGAGGAGTTAGTGCACAAATTTGAGAGTCCAGTAAGAACTGGTTTATATGTTTTGTCATTTGTCTTTTTGACATTACACTTATGGCATGGATTTGCTTCATCCTTTCAATCTGTAGGATTCAATAATAAATTTTCAATTGCTGCTACAAAATTCGCAAAAGTATTCGCTATTGCGATTCCTTTGGGATTTGTAATCGTAGCTGTTGTTCATCATTTAAACCATTAAAATAGTTGCTATCATGTCAATTTTAGATTCAAAAATACCTGAAGGACCACTGGTAGATAAGTGGACAAAACATAAAAACACAATTAATCTTGTCAATCCTGCGAACAAAAGAAATATCGATATCATTGTTGTCGGTACTGGTTTGGCAGGAGGTAGTGCGGCCGCAACCTTGGCCGAACTTGGATATAATGTAAAAACGTTTTGTTATCAAGATTCTCCTAGACGTGCACACTCTATTGCTGCACAAGGTGGGATCAATGCCGCAAAAAATTATCAAGGAGATGGTGACTCTGATTATAGACTGTTTTATGATACCGTAAAAGGAGGAGATTACCGTTCTAGAGAAGCAAATGTATATCGTTTGGCAGAGGTGTCTGCAAATATCATTGACCAGTGTGTTGCACAAGGGGTGCCTTTTGCAAGAGAATATGGAGGACTATTGGATAACCGTTCTTTTGGAGGCGTTTTGGTATCAAGAACTTTTTATGCCAAAGGACAGACTGGACAACAGTTATTGTTAGGAGCGTATTCTGCTATGAATAGACAGATTAACCGAGGAAAAATTCAGGCCTTTAATCGCCATGAAATGTTGGATTTGGTTAAGGTGGATGGCAAAGCGCGTGGGATAATCGCCCGTGATTTGGTTACCGGAGAGATCGAAAGACACTCAGCCCATGCGGTAGTATTGGCGTCTGGTGGATATGGAAATGTATTCTTTTTGAGTACAAATGCTATGGGGAGTAATGTAATGGCAGCTTGGAGAGCGCATCGTCGAGGTGCATTCTTTGCAAACCCATGTTATACACAAATACATCCTACTTGTATACCTGTATCTGGAGAGCATCAGTCAAAGTTGACATTGATGTCAGAATCTTTGCGTAATGATGGTCGTATCTGGGTGCCTAAAAGAAAAGAAGATGCTGTAGCGATACGAGAAGGAAAGCTGAAGGCTACAGAATTAACAGAAGAACAACGAGATTATTACTTAGAGCGTCGATATCCTGCATTTGGGAATCTTGTGCCTCGTGATGTGGCATCAAGAGCAGCAAAAGAACGTTGTGATGCAGGTTTTGGTGTAAACAAAACAGGAGAGGCTGTTTATCTGGATTTTGCCGCTGCAATACAACGTTACGGAAAAGAAAAAGCATTGACCTCTGGTATAGAGAATCCAACTGCAGCACAAGTGTTGCAGTTAGGAGAAGAGGTGATAGAGAATAAGTATGGAAACTTATTCCAGATGTATGAAAAAATTGTAGATGAAAACCCGTATAAATCACCTATGATGATCTATCCTGCGGTACACTATACAATGGGTGGATTATGGGTTGATTATAATTTACAAACAACAATCCCTGGCTGTTATGCAGCAGGAGAGGCAAACTTCTCAGATCACGGAGCAAACAGATTGGGGGCTTCTGCGTTAATGCAGGGTCTTGCGGATGGTTATTTTGTATTGCCATATACCATAGGAGACTATCTGTCAAAAGATATTAGGACAGGAAAAATCCCAACGGATACACCAGAGTTTGATCAGGCTGAGAAGGAAACTCGGGCGCGTATAGAAAAATTGATGAATGGTGCAGGAACACATTCTGTAGATTATTACCACAAAAAATTAGGTAAAATCATGTGGGATAAGTGTGGAATGTCTAGAAACGAAAAAGGTCTAAAAGAGGCTATCAAGGAAATTTCTCAATTGAGAGAGGATTTTTGGAAGAATGTAAAAGTGCCAGGTACAGCGAATAGCTTGAACCAAGAATTAGAAAAAGCTGGGCGTGTAGCAGATTTCTTAGAATTAGGAGAGCTGTTTGCCAAAGATGCACTAGATAGACGGGAATCTTGTGGAGGACATTTTAGAGAAGAATCTGTAGAATTGACTGGCGAACAAAAAGGAGAAGCACTTAGAGATGATGAGAATTTTAAGTATGTTTCTGCTTGGGAGTATAAAGGTGAGCCAAAAGATGCACAATTGCATAAAGAAGAACTTACTTTTGATAATATAGAATTAAAAACACGTAGTTACAAATAAGTGTCAATTGATTTAATGTGCTATTAGTCAATTGTAACGATAGGTTATTTGTGCATTTTTAAAAAAAAGAGCTATGAAGTTAACATTAAAAATATGGCGTCAAAGTGATGCTAAAGCAAAAGGGAATATTGTAGATTACAATGTTACTGGCATCGAAGGTGATATGTCTTTTTTGGAAATGTTGGACGTGCTAAATGAGCAGTTAATTGCCAAGGGTGACGATCCTGTAGTATTTGATCATGATTGTCGAGAGGGAATTTGTGGAGCTTGTTCGTTGCAGATCAATGGAGAGCCACATGGTCCAGATCGATTAGTGACGACTTGTCAATTGCACATGCGTAAATTTAAAGATGGTGATACTATTTATATAGAACCTTTTAGGGCAAAGGCGTTTCCAGTTGTCAAAGATTTGATGATTGATCGTAGTGCTTTTGACCGTATTCAGCATGCTGGTGGATATATATCAGTCAATACATCTGGTAATACTATAGATGCAAATGCTATACCAGTGAATAAGGATGATGCAGATGATGCATTTGCTGCTGCTACTTGTATTGGATGTGGAGCTTGTGTTGCAGCTTGTAAGAATGCTTCGGCTATGCTTTTTACCTCTGCAAAAGTATCACAATATGCTTTGTTGCCTCAAGGGCAAGTAGAAGCTACTGATAGGGTGCTTGCAATGGTAAACCAAATGGATGATGAGGGCTTTGGTAACTGTACCAATACTGGAGCTTGTGAGATTGAGTGTCCAAAAGGAATTTCTTTGGAGAATATTGCTCGTATGAATAGAGAGTATTTGAGTGCTTCGTTAGTGACGAAGTAATAGGAATAAAATAGATTTGTTGTAAACCAAACTGTTTATAGCGAAAAAAATAGGTCAATAGTACATCATTTGTGCTATTGACCTATTTTTTTTTGGAGGTTTTGATTCAGGTGTCATATTGTGGTTTGTGGCAGTTTTATGGTTCTTTTCAGGATAACAGCATCATTGAGTATAAAAGGTTTTGGCATCATGTTCTGTGGTCGTTCCGGGACAGTAAAATGTTTGTTGCGAAGTAGGTCAAACGAACTTTCGTATAGCGTGATCTGGGGTAGGCTGTTTTTTGCAAAATGTAACTCTAATTCTAATGGCATATTTTGGCTGGGATAATACGTAAGTAGGCGGCGATTCCATCTTTTGGTAAATGGGTTGTAGGTATTACCGTTTTTGTAGATAAAATCACGAGCTGTGGCGCCATTAACTAGAAGTTTTTGGAAGTTGAATTTTTTATCCAAAAATAAATCATAGCGATGTACTGCGCGCTGCGGTGTGATGCATACAGTTACAATACGGGTATTCGTAACGATAGTGTCTCGGGATATCGTGACTAATGGGGTTGCAATTGTTTTGTATGGGGCAGGGCTTGTTTGGCTAAAAGTGGAGCCGTATTTGCTGTAAAAGGCCGTTGTAACTTCCGGAAGGGATGTTTTTTTTGGTTTGATGTAATTCTCTGTCCAGGGGTCTAATAATTGATCATAGGTAGCCCATATAGCTTTTTTTGTAGTTATGTCTGCTACGTATACGAGACTATTCGGTTTTTTACGCTCCACAGTGAAACTGGATTGTATATGTGCTTTGCCCAGAAAAATAAAAGCGATAAATGCTGCGATATATCCAAAAATCTTCTTTTTTGGATAGAAATGAAATATAGGTTGCATTACAGCGAATAATAATACGGTGAGTAAGGAAGATAGGAATAAGACTTTTAGCCCCAAGGCTATCGGAAAATCTTTGATGAATGGAGTAAGAATAAAAATTGCAGGTAGTCCTAGCAAAACTAATAAATATACCAAGGGTTTTTCTTGTCGAATCCATAGAAATAAACTTAATAGCCCAAAATAGAAAATGAGCACTAGATAGCCGGCGCCAGGAAGAAAAATAGCCGAAGCGGCAGTGATGAGTAACCATAGAAATAATGGCGCAATGAAAAAGTCAATACCGTTTTGATTTTTTGTAAATCTGTGATACGTCCAAAAACAAACTGCAATACTCCAAAATACAAAGGTTATAATGTAGTTATGACCATTATAAGGGAAATCTTGTAATATTTCGGCATAGTGTGGATATAAATATTGTAGAAATTTCCACCCAAGAAAGGTGCTGCCGCTAGAAATAATTAATGATATGGTAAGGGGGATAAAACCTCTTGCCATTTGCAAAGATTTTAGACGATTTTCTCTAAGTCCATAAAACAATAATATGATAAAAATCAGTGTAGCAAGTCCCAGTAATGGAAAACTCCAAGAAAACGGATAGCTTATGATTTTTAGAAATGGCATGTTGAAATAGATCAAATCTTCGCTGGATTCAAAATTATCCAGTGGTATGGTCGCAAAATGAGGTAGCAGTGTCATCAAGTAGCTTCCTTGGTGCTTGAGAGTGTTCAGATCAAGGCGCTCCCAGGTATCGTTTGCAGTGTGGTAGTCGTAATGGTCGTCAATAAATGCAAAATTGAGGCCGTTAATTTTGCCTTGTTTCCGAAATATAGTCAAATCGGTGTCATTGGGCATCAATTTATAAATGCTATAGGCTAGAGAATTGGTTACAGGGTAGGGAACATCCGCCTTGGAGAATTCTTTGATTAGTTGACTGTTCTTGGTAGTGGTCTCAACGAGCATGAAGGAGGGGCCACCACTGCCTCTTGCTTCAAAGTTCAGTGCGAGTCCAATATCTTTGATCCAAGGGTGTTCATCAACAAATAATTGTGCACCATGTAGTCCAAATTCTTCACCGTCGCTAAATAAGATGATCAAATCATTTTTCGGGATTGGAGTGGTGTGTAGAAAAGCTCGTACACTTTCTAGAATTGTAGCAATGCCACTAGCGTCATCACTGGCCCCATAAGACGCATGCGGATTGCTGTCGTAATGGGCAACTAGAAGCAAAGCTTTTCCATCTCCAGAACCTTTGATTCGGGCTATGATATTTTCTACGTGACTTACGGTTCCTGTTTTTCCAACGGCGATACCCTTCTGGATTTTGGGAGAGGTTCCTAGGTTTTTTAGTGCATTAATAAGGTATTGTTGTGCTTTTTTGTGCGCATCATTTCCAGCAAAATGTGGGGCAGAGGTTAAGCTTTTTATGTGTGTTAGTGCGCGTGATGTAGAAAAAGCTTCTTTTGAGGTGTCTTTGTCGGTAAAACTCTGGGGCATTAGATAGTAGAGGCTGTACCAAACGGCAAAAATTATGAGAATTAAGGTTCGGAATGTAGGAAATTTGCTCATATATATAGTGGTTGTACACAAAGGTAAGAAATATGGTTGGTTTGGTATTTCTAAAGCTAATATTTGCGTATTACATTAAAAATCAATATATTTAAGATTAACGTAAAATTTGGGGATATGGGAATAATTAGTTTTCAGGGCAATCGCCCTACCGTAAAAAAGCGCCTAGAAGAGGCGATTAAAGTATCAGATTACATGACAAAAAAGCTGATCACCTTTAGTCCGGAGCAATCGCTGGTAGAGGTTATGGAGTTACTTGTCAAGCATAAGATCACTGGAGGGCCAGTGGTCGATGAGAATAATATGCTATTGGGGATCATATCGGACTCTGACTGTATGAAAAAAATTAGTGAGAATCGATATTTTAATATTCCTATGGGAGGTACAAAAAAGGTAATGGAATATATGAGTACCAATGTAGAGACTATCGAAGGCGGGAAAAGTGTTTTTGATGCAGCCATGCAGTTTAGTAAAAGTAGGTATAGGCGTTTTCCAGTGATTCAGGATGGTCAATTAATCGGACAAATAAGTCAAGGAGATGTCTTGAGTGCTGCCCTTGAGTTGCATGCCGAGCATTGGAGAGACCATGGAAAACGTAACATTGCTTAGGCAAAACGAAATTTAGAGTATTGCAGATTGATGCAAAGCTCATAGCATTAGAGGATGTCTTTTCCGAAGGTAACTGTTTTGGAAGAGGCTTTTTTTGTGGTTTGAAGTCGTAGTAAGTAAAACGAAACAATAGCAAAAAAAAATAGCTTTGTTTGTTTTTGATAAAGATGTTCCGACGCTAGAGAAAGGTGAGCTGATGTTCTACTGGATGGTGCTAACTACGTTTTACAAGCGCATAAAAATCATTATCTAGAGGCAAGTATCCTTGATCGTACACAAAAAAATATACTTTTCCGACTTTGGTCGTATAGATACTAGTAAAAAGTTCAAAATCAAAACCTTTGGCAAGCATTTTGGTTTTTGTGGTTTTGGTTTTGTTATGAGGATTCAGGTGTTCAAGAATCCTATGGTTTTTACGTAATTGGTTATTGGTATTCCGAATAAGGTTTTTGCTATCTTTATTGTGTTTGTTATGAAAAGCATTCCGACAGTGATCGCTGCAGAATTTTTTATCAATACGGCCTACAATTTTTTCTCCACATTCAGGACAAGGCTTTGATGACATATCTTAAAAAAGACTAAAGGTTATGATTCTTCACTCTTAGTTAAACAAATAATCCAATCCCACGCGTAATGTAATTATGCTGTCTAATCGAGTGTTGTATTAATTAGAAGCATAAAGGTAAGAAGTTTTTACAGTGTTTTGCTCTTCTTCATTGGCTAATTTTTCGATAAAAGCAACCGCACCTTTTTTGTTCTCAATAAAGTATTTGCCAGGTTCTAAAAGGGTAAGATCGATAACACCTGTGCTTTTTGTTAATACATGTACCGTATTTTTGATCTCAAACAGTTTTATAACATCACCTTCTTCAAAGTTTAGTACAGTAATGATATTTCCTTCTTGTTTGATGTCAATAGCCTGTCTATTTTTTAATAAGCTTAGTTCCTCTAGTGTTTCTTCATCTTCCGTTTTTTCAGAAGCATCTTCTGTCACAATATAAGATGAATCTAAAGGAGGGGCAACATATAATTCTATTTCGGTACGCTCTATGGTTGTAGATTTGCCATTTGCGTTCTCTATAACATAGAGTCCATTCGGCAATTGGCTTAGGTCAATGTAGTCTCTAGTTTTTGATAAAATATGAACTCCAGTTTCTGCTTCAAATAATTTGATTTCATCTCCATCTCGAAAATCAAGAACGGTTACGATATATCCTTCAGTTTGAATTTCTAGCTCTTTTTCTTTGTTGTCCGTCGCAAAAGCGAAGGAAAAAACGAATAAAAACGATAAAATGGTTAACGTATTTTTTTTCATATCAATTGGAGGTTTAACCTTACATTTATTACAACTAAAGTGCAATTTTAAGATAATATTAGGATTAAAAGAAATGTATCTATGTGTTTTAGTTTATAAGAGTTTTTATATCGATGAAATACACATATTTTGATAATTATTAACAATTATTAATTTAATTGCCAGAAAATCCGCATTTTATATTTTTTATAATTGTTTAAAAGTGTTTTTTATTCGATGAAAGGTGAATTGTGTCAGTTCAGATACTTATTAAGTATTTTAGATAGCTGATTATGTATGTGTTTTTTTATTGTTCAAGTGTTTATTTTTTTTATTGTGTAGAGATGGTAGGAAAATAATGTCAATATTTTTTAATGGTAATTGAGTTTCTTATTTGTTATTTAAACGTGTTTATTTGGTATTTGGTGGTATGGCGTAAGGAATAGTTAAGCCTTAAAATTTCGCAGTATATTCCAATACATTAATAGGTGTTCAGGAGGTTAATACCATTTGAAAAATAATTACCGGCTAATAATTCGGTTCTTTTTCTATTATTTTGAGCTATAAAATTAAATCGTAGCTAAGGCTATGCATGAATTTTATAGCTCAAACTAGCGAAAAATAGTTCAATTATTTTAGCCTACAATTACATTTTAACTGGTATGATTTATCTCTTTCCGAGATCTTTTGATTTTTGGGCGATACCAATTTCGATTTGTGAGGTGTATTAGTGTATTGATACCGATGTTATTTTTTTTAAACATGTGATTGTATCACATAGCCTTAGCTACGGAATATATGAACATGATGGTATTGAGGTGGAAAAAGAACAAGTCGATATGCGATATAATAGGGTAAACTATCAGCCAAAATTGACAAATATGTTTCTTTTGTAAAAACATCTAGCCAATACAGTAGCAAAACTCACAAATAGACACCTTCTCTGTTACGGAACTTATACTTTCTGCTCATTTGCTGAAAATACAAAAAGCTGGCACATTGCTATTCTTGCTTTTTGCATTTGTTAATTATTAATTTCTTAGTATTTCTTTACCTGATTGCCTGACAATTGTTGTCGGCACGAGCGAGACGCTCGCGCTAGCCCTTAGTTTAGCATAGTTATTCACATAGATATTATTTAACAAAGTTAATA
>CANLMN010000004.1 GCA_947492105.1 uncultured Aquimarina sp.
GCGCACTATTGGTTAAAATTTATCAAATTCGTAATGGATGAAATCAAAAATCTAAGGGAAAAGAAAAGTTACCAAAGGCAACTCAAATATCAATTTCTAACCAGAAATGCTGCCTGAGTTTTTCAGCAGACCCTAATTACATTTTTAGCATGAAATAATTTCAATAATGCATACAAAATGTTCATGTCATTTTGATCCCTATCAAATTACTATGACAACAACATAAATACTATATCTGGAGAACTATAATTGTATTTTTTTTTGGAAAAACAAAGAATTATGTGTTACTGGTTTCTTGCCGTAACGCTTCCGAAATCATTTTTTCTATTTCTGGACTATCCCATCGGTTTTCGATATTTTCTAGCTTCATAATGCGATCCATAATAGCCGATTGTTTATCTCCTTCTGCCAATGCCGTTGCATAAGGAACCGTAGAAAATGTAACCATAGAATACAAAGGCATCCATTGATCGGGATATTTTTCTGCAAAGTTTTTTTCTATTTTTTTTCGCAACAAAAATTTAGGATCTGCCGTTTTACTACTCATTTCCATAAAATTACGGTAAGACAATTCGGCGATTGCGTCTGTATTCGGTTTTCGTTCTTCTTGATAGGTGCTAAATACTTTTTCCCAATCTGATCCGTATTCGTCCATTATCCTAGATAATACAGAAATATCTTCAAAACCTGCATTCATTCCTTGTCCGTAAAATGGCACTACGGCATGCGCTGCGTCACCAACAAGAGCTACCTTATCCCAATAGGTCCATGGGTAACATTTCATTGTAACCAAGGCACTTTGAGGATTATTTCTGAAATCTTCTAATAAGGTTGGCATTAATGGTAAGGTATCTGGAAAATGTTTTTCCCAAAATGCTTGCACACTCCTATCATCCGTTAACGTTTCAAAAGAAGCCTCCCCTTCATGCGGCATAAACAATGTACAGGTAAAAGTTCCATCTTGATTTGGCAATGCTATGAGCATAAACTTCCCTCTAGGCCAAATATGCAGAGAGTTTTTATCCAATTGATGTGTTCCATCAAGGTTTGCAGGAATACGTAATTCTTTGTAGCCCGTATCAAGGAAATCTTGTGAGTAATCAAAACGACTACGCCTTTGCATTTTGTGACGTACTCTCGAAAAAGCACCATCTGCCCCAAAAACAAGATCATACTGATACTCTTTCCATGCACCACGCTCCGTATCTCCTGTATAAATTTTTGCTTCTGGCAAATGTACATCCCATACTTTTTCTTCAAATCTAAACTCGACTCCTTCTCTCTCTGCCAGAGTGATCATTTCTCGATTCAATATTCCTCTAGAAATGGAATAAATAGCTTCTCCTTCTTTGCCATACTCCTGATAATACTCTGGGTTATTGCCAATATGGATTGCTCTTTTATCCATCGGAATGCCTATTTTTCTGATTGCATCACCAATACCCGCCGCATCTAAGGCTTTCCAACCACGAGCAGACATGGCCAAGTTGATTGATCTACCACTAAAAACGATTTGTCGAATATCTGATCTACGATCAAAAACGGTAACATTATGTCCTCTTTTTTTTAAATTAAGTGCTAATAACGATCCGACTAGACCACTACCGATAATGGCAATATTTTTTGTCATGAAATTCTAATTACGCTTCTGTCTAAATAGCAAGAAAGGCCTGCTATTAAACATTTTTCTCGTATTTGATATACGTAAAGATACGGAATTATTACCAGAGCTGAATATGGCCCAACACTGCACCTATAGCGCTATGGCTTTGATCTCAAAAAGCAAAGGATATAACTTATTGCCTAACATAAACATGCCATCCGAAGTCTCTTCCAAATCAGGAAAAATTTTGTAAGGTGATGCATCATATTCTCTAAAAGACGATAGTTCTAATCCTGCATCAGTTAACGCCGTAAGTATTGTTCCCAAACCGTGGTTCCAACCATATTCCTTACTAATCATTTCTGCATTTTCATCAGCATAAGTCCCCTTGTACTCTTCATAAATTGGTTCTCTAGAATCATAAGGATAGTCAATAGTAGGAGTATTCTTGGAATAATCAAACATCCAAACCAAAGGATGAAACTCTATCATATAAAACACTCCTCCAGGTTTAAGCATTTGAGCAATCATTTGCCCCCAAGGTTTCAAATCCGGTAACCACCCAATAACTCCATAACTAGTAAAAACAATATCATACTGTTGATCCACATGTGTTGTTGTATCCAAAACATTACAACATACAAAATTTGCATCCAATCCAAGTTCATCATTAAGCTCCCGAGCCAAAATAATTCCTTCTTCGGAGATATCTACTCCAGTACACTGTGCTCCTTTTCTACTCCAACTTAGGGTATCCTGTCCAAAATGACATTGCAAATGCAGCAACGATTTTCCTGTCACATCGCCCAAAGCATTTAGCTCATATGAATTCAAAGAACAATTCCCCGCCCTGAATTTCTCCATAGCATAAAATTCACTTTTGGCATGTATTCCAACTTTGGTGTTCCAAGTATCTTTATTGACATCAAAATAGGGTTGATTATTTTTCATAGGATAACGTATTTATTCAAAAGGTAAACATTAACTCCGAGGGTCTTACAAATTTAGCGTTACCATCAATTAACTTTCATTAATTCTGTGTTTTTTTTACATAAACATCTCCCCCTTTAATAATTACTTTCTCAGAGGTAAAATTTTGGATAGCATCAAGAGGACTTTTATCCCAGATAATTAGATTTGCCATTTTACCTTTTCGTAACGAACCCACTTCATTTTCGATACCTATTGCTTCGGCTCCATTAAGGCTTGCTATTTTGATGGCGTCCGCAACCGAAAAACCATATTTACAGAGTATCATCAGTTCAGAAACATTAGCTTTGCCCCCATTTGCCATATCAGAACCCAATCGTATTTTTACTCCCTTGTCATGCATCTGTTTTACGTATTTCATAAAAATTTCAAAATTCTGAAGACATCGCTCAGTTTGCTTAGCTGTAAGCGTCTTATCAGCTGGGTTTGTAAAATATGTAGAAGCAAACTGTTGATACAAAAAATGAATTGTGGTAGAAAAAGATACATGATGATCGGAAAGGACATTTATAAAATTTTCTAGCGCTTCTTTTTTATTTTTATCCAGATAACGAAACTGTTCTAGCAAATATTCAAGAACTCTAGATTCTGAATTTAATTCTCCAAAATGTTTCAAAAACTCTTTATCAAGTCTATCCCAATCGTTTTGCTGCGTCAACACATTATTTGGAATCATCGCCAGATGTTCATATTTTGTCAAACCTAACTTTAATGTTTCTTTAATTTTGAGGTGTGCTAAACCAAAATCTCCAATATGACCATAAACATTCATCTTTAGGCTATCTGCAGTTTTATAAGCTGCATAAAACTCTGGCTTATTCAATCTATAGTATAATTTTATATGCCTAATTCCAAGATTATGATATTCGATAACTTTTTGTTTTGCTATTTTAGAATTTTCCAAAACACTATGTCCTATATATGGCTTACCTTTTTCTTTTGAGATCAAAGCGCCACCAGCGGTATAATGATCTGTAAATTTTGGATTTGGATTTTTTTGCCAATCCAAAATAGTATTCAACCAATTCTCGGGTTGTCCAAGTATCAATGTGGTAGTCACTCCATAAGGCAGGTAGGCATCCGATAATTTTTTCCGTGCATTTTTACCTAACATTTTTGGAGCTTTATCTCTATCACCAAAAACATCGGTAGGATGAATATGGGTATCTATAAAACTTGGTGTAACTAATTTTCCCGCTGCATTTATATTTTGAACTCCGTTGTAATGTCTAGAATCATCAACAATATCTTCAATTTTTTTAGCTGTAATTATTATTGATTTATTTTTTAAAATATTTCCCGTTTCGACCTCTAATATTATGGCATTTGTAATTATTAAATCGCAGTTAGACGTCTGACTGTACCCCAAAAAAGCATTAGACAGCACCACAAAAAACAAGTATCTACCAATCAGTTTTCTAAAGTTATTTGTTTTCATATAAAATAGTTAAATCTCAAGTTCTTGTACGGAACTCATCTTGACTTTGCGTTTAGGGCCGAAAATGAGCTAAAATTTGACCAGATAAGACCTTTTTTTTTAATTCATAGTAGCGTTACGAATAAGAAAAGCTATCAACCATAGGTAAACTTGACCCACTTTTTGAGAAAAGAAAAATCAAGATGAGTTCAACAATAGAACATAGTATCCAGAATCAAAATAACAAATTTGAGATAAAAGAACTTTGTTATTTTCCTGACACCTGTAAGCCTCTAGTTACCATCGATGATGTACCGATGGACGAATCAATGTAGTATAAATAGCATCTACTGCTTTTAATTCTTCATCCGAAAGATCTGGAATATTCAAGGTTTCTAAATTAGAATGTAATTGTGCTATTTTGGATACACCTGGAATCACACAACTCACCTCTTTATACATTAAGATCCATTTCAAAGCATAATGAACCAATGCTGTTTCTTTTGGAAACAATTCTACTAATTGATCCACCGCCTCGAGTGCCAAATTATAGTCTATCCCCGAAAAAGTTTCTCCTTGGTCAAATACCTCTCCTTTTCGATTGAAATGACGGTGATCTTCATTTGAGAATTCGGTTGTTGCATTAAACTTTCCTGTCAATAAACCACTTGCCAAAGGAACCCTAGTTATAATTCCTATATTTCGTTTTTTTGCTTCTTGAAAAAATAATTCAGCCGGACGATGTCTGAACATATTAAAAATGATCTGAACTGTTTCTACGATAGGATATTCTATTGCCTTTAATCCTTCTTCTACTTTCTCTACACTGACACCAAGATGTGCTATTTTACCTTCTTCTTTTAGTTTTTCGAATTCTTCAAAAATCTCTTGTCTATAGTACACTTCTGTAGGAGGACAATGCAGCTGTATTAGGTCAATACAGTCCAAGTCCATATTTTTTAAGCTTTGTTCTACATACTTTCGAACACTTTGGGGTTGATACCCTTCATTAACATGTGGATTTATAAATCTACCGCATTTGGTAGCAACATAGATCTTTTCTTTTCTGGATCGAATTAATTTTCCAACTGCACGTTCACTTTGTCCATTTTCGTATACATCCGCTGTATCAATAAAATTCACTCCATTATCGACAGCCTCATTGAGGATATATGCAGCATTTTTGTCATCAAATCCACTACCCCATTTTCCTCCGACCTGCCAGGTTCCCAAGCTTATTTCCGAAACGTTTATTCCAGTATTACCAAGTTTTCTATAATTCATTAGTTCGTATAAAAATATTAAAACCTATTTCTCAATTGCCCTTACATCATCTCTAAAAGAACTCCTGATATCCAACGTTCAAAATATAAAAAACAAAAGGATAGCACACTCTCTTCTATAGCCTGTAGGGTTTCCAAACTTTGAATTTATAACAAATTCTTTTAAGCTCTTCAGAACATACCGTATTTTTATACAAAAATCATCAATCCTATGAAACATCTCGATACAAAGGCAATTCAACAAATTCCTAGTCGCTCCCGAGCGCACCTTATTAATAGTTGTTCGGGATATAAATCAGCGAATCTAATCGCTACCAAATCCAAATCAGGAGAAACCAATGTTGCAGTTTTTAGCTCTGTAACACATTTAGGTAGTAGTCCTGCAATGCTCAGTTTTTTGTTACGTCCCAATACCGTTCCACGGAACACCTATACAAATCTAAAAGAAACAGGGTATCTCACTATCAATCATATTGATCAACATATGATTGCTCAGGCCCATCAAAGTTCTGCTCGCTATGACAAAACTACCTCTGAGTTTGATGCAACAGGCTTAACAGAAGTGTATCATCATAATTTTTTTGCCCCCTATGTAGAACAATCACCTATTAAAATTGGTTGTAAATACGTCAATGAATACCCTATTGAAGAAAATGGTTGTATTCTCATTATTGTTGCTATAGAACATTTGTATTATAATGAGGGAATTGAAATGCCTGATGGCTGGTTACGACTAGAAGATACAGGAACTGTGGCTATTAACGGGCTAGATGGATATGCATTACCCACATTATTAGATCGGTTTCATTATGCCAAACCTGACGAGGCTATTGTTTCTTTTTTTGATAAAAAATAGCTTTTTTTGGACTAAGGGAAAAATTGACAAGTTAACAGGAATAACCGATAAGTGATAAACACGAAAGTTGTAAGATCTTTGCCATGTAGAATTGAAACAACGAAGTTTTCAAAAATATTTAAAAAAAATTAACAACTAAAAAAGTAAATCATGAAAAAATTAATCACTGCATTCGTATTCATCTTGGCTATAACTTTTAGCGCAACAGCTCAGGACGCAAAAACAGTAACCTTAGAGCAAACCAAAGGTGAGTTTACTCAAAAACAACTTACCCTATCTGAAGGGGATTATGTATTCCACATTGCGAATCACAATGTCGGTACAGAGGTTGGATTTGTATTAATCCCAGAAGGAGCAGATGCATCAGATCCTAAAAACCATATCAAAGAAGCATACGTAACCAAAACAGTTGCAGATGGAAAAACAGAAAGTTCTAAAACAGTTTCTCTTAAAAAAGGTACTTATGAGTATTTCTGTCCACTAAACAAAACACCTCAATACAAATTAGTGGTTCAATAAAAACCAGCCGCTATCTTACAATGTTTAGCTATATAAATAATCCCTCAAAAATCTATTTTGAGGGATTATTTATTATTACTACTTTATTTTTTGTATCAGATATATAATACACATATCGACTTGTTCTTTTTCCAGTTAAATGCCTTGCACATATATTCCATAGCCAGGACTATGCAATAGAATCACGGTGTTTTTACATAAAAAATAACAGTATCCTTCTTACGAATTTATATATCCAAACTGAATATCAATTAAAGTGAAATTACAGGTAAAAATGATTGAACTATTTTTCCCTGGTTTGAATAATAAAATTTAACCATAGCCCTGACTAGGTTCAATTTTTTTTGTAAAAAACAGTAGAAAAAGAAGCTAATTATTAGTCTGTAATTATTTCAAAATGGTATAAAATGGGCTGTACCAATCAGGCTATGATCATCATACATACCTAACCAAAACTACTGTGCCCAAAAAATCTTTGCTGATACAAAAGAACAATTCTTATTATTCTTAAAATAACTTTGTAGTTGTTTCAGACTTTGGTTTCTATTACGATTTGATTTCACCCAATTTACTTGACTTTTCTTTTTACACTTAAAAGTAACCTGATGATTAAAAGAACTCCCTTGTTTTTTTTCATTAATGTTATGTGTAGTAGTCCATTTAGTAGCTACAACTCCTGTAGGTTGTTTTTTTGATGCTTCTGTAACCTCCGCTCCTTTGACATTACTAATGGATGTTGCTTCTTGATCCACTCCGTCCTCTATAGGGTCATGTGTACAACTTGTCAAAAACATTGTACATACTAGAGATAAAGAAAACACTTTGACCAATTTGTTTTTACTTAGATTTTTCATAATTTTTCGATAGTTTAATTTGTGTATATAATGTGTATAAAAAAACAAGTAGTTTATGTTTTGTTTCATTTTGAGTAAAGAATTTCATAGCTCATAATACGATCTAAGAAAATACGTGTAACTCATTTTAACTTCACTACAAACTACTGACCTTTTTTCTAAAAAGGCGCAAGGAACAAGAAATTCTAGAAAGAAATAGTCAAAAAAACGTTAAAAACCTGCTTGAAATTATGAACCCCTTCAGTAAGAACAAACTCCCGTCCATTTCATAGCCTCAGAAATAGACAGTATTCATTTATATCTTTCGTTAATTCACTTATTTAAAATTCCTACAAATAAATGTTAAATTGTAAGAATTAATGCTTTTGATCACAAAAAAATTGTTTTTAATCCTCAAAAAACATACTTTTGCTGAATAAACACATATCACAACAAACTATAATAAAAATCTTATGATTCAAAAAATTACCCTAGTTTTTACGCTCATTCTACTATATAATTGTAGTCCAAAGAAAGCGGAAGTACCCACAGTTCCTTTGTCCCAGTTTGATTCCAAAGTATTTGAAGTGAGCACGAAAAACGCCATTATAGTTTGGGACGAAGCCAAAGATCTCAATCTAAATACCACACATTATTCCATCATTCTCAATGACAAAACAATAGTCCGTAATCTAGAAGGCATCACCTATTCGTTGGAAAACTTACAGCCCAGAACCACGTATAACGGCTTCATAAAAGCAGAAGATCAATCCGGAAATAAAAGCATTGCCTCCTTTACTTTTAAAACAGCGGGAAGTGAGAAACTACAACAGGCCTCCTCTTCTCCGTTATAAAATCGATTTTGCAATACTCAAATACTACTACATACGTTCTGGTACTGCTATACCTAATAATCCAAATGCTGATTTGATGACTTCTCCAACTTTTCTAGACAATTGAATTCTAAAAACACACTCTTCTGGAGTGTCGGCTCCATAAATAGACACATTCTGAAAAAAGGAATTATATCCTTTGACTAAATCATAGGTATAATTCGCAATCAATGCTGGGCTATGATTTTTAGCTGCTTGTTGTATTACTTCTGGAAAAGCTGATAATTGTTGGATCAGTTCTTTTTCTTTGGTATCCAAAACCGTAATTAAAGCACCTTCCTTGCTCAATTGGTCCAATGTTGCTTTTCGCAAAATCGCTTGAATCCGGGCATAAGTATATTGTATAAACGGCCCTGTATTCCCTTGAAAATCTACGGACTCTTCTGGATTGAATAAGATTCTTTTTTTGGGATCTACTTTAAGGATATAATATTTGAGAGCTCCTAGACCAATAGTCTTGTAAATTTCCTTTTTTTGAGATTCATCATATCCATCCAGTTTACCTAACTCTTCTGACAGCTCTTCGGCGGTAGTTGCCATATCCACAATAAGATCATCAGCATCTACAACTGTACCCTCTCTACTCTTCATTTTTCCGCTTGGCAAATCCACCATTCCATAACTTAAATGATACAGATTATGCGCCCAATCGTATCCAAGTTTCTTTAGAATTAAAAACAACACTTGAAAATGATAATCTTGCTCATTACCCACGGTATATATCATACCACCAACATCAGCATGATCTTTGACTCGCTGTATTGCTGTACCTATATCCTGTGTCATATAAACCGCAGTACCATCACTTCGTAATACTATTTTTTCATCTAAGCCCTCTTCAGTAAGATCTATCCAGACCGAATTATCTTCTTTTCGATAAAACACTCCTTTTTCTAATCCATCAGCTACAACATCTTTTCCTAATAAATAGGTATCACTCTCATAGTAATAGCTATCAAAATCAACACCTAGTTTTTTGTATGTTGTCTCAAAACCATCATACACCCATTGATTCATCGTTTTCCAAAGTGCTACTACTTCTGCGTCTCCAGATTCCCATTTTCGTAACATTTCCTGCGCCTCTACTAATATAGGAGCTGTAGTTTTGGCCTCTTCTTCGGATACCCCTTTGCTTTGTAACGCTTTAATTTCTTCTTTATATGCTTTGTCAAAAGCTACATAATAATTCCCAACGAGTTTATCACCTTTTAGTCCAGTAGTTTCTGGAGTAGCTGCATTACCAAATTTTTGCCATGCTAGCATAGATTTACAAATATGTATTCCTCGATCATTAATGATCTGGGTCTTGTATACCTTTTTGCCACTTGCTTTTATAATCTCTGCTACAGCATACCCTAATAAATTATTTCGAATATGTCCCAAATGCAATGGCTTGTTGGTATTTGGAGAAGAATACTCGACCATCACCGCTTTTGCATCGGCTTGGGGATCTACAAAACCGAAGTTTTCTTGTGTTTTACTATTTTCAAAAAACTGTAAATAATACGAATCCGCAATAACCAAATTCAAAAAGCCCTTGACCACATTAAAAGCCACAACCTCTGAAACCTGATCTACCAAATAGCCACCAATAGCCTCTCCTATTGTTACAGGGTTTCCTTTTATTACACGCAACATAGGAAATACAACCACGGTAAGCTCTCCTTCAAACTCCTTACGTGTTTCCTGTATTTCTACAGCTTCTAATTGTGCTTGGTATAGGGTGTGCACAGCTTCTTTGACTGCAACACTGATCGTATCTTGAAGATTCATTGTTTCAAATTTTGGCTGCAAAGATAACATTTGCACTGGTGAATTCAGAATTATGGTTTATGAATTATCTTTTTTTGATATCGATTGGATATAAACTCGATCAAAGAAATCTTCCTACGTTTTGCTTTTGATAGAGGGAACCATCAAACGGATTCGATATTCGGAAATAGAACATGATGAACTCGCAAAAAAAAATAAACAAAAACAGCTAAACGTTTATAAAAAATACGCAACTTTTAGTTTCTAACAACTCATCTAATACATGTTACAAAAAAGCGTTTTCTAACCAATAACAGAAATGAGCCAAAATCATGAGAGAAAGTCTCAAAAATTGAAAACAAACTGTTTTTGTCCTGCTTTAGTGAAGACATACCATGAATTCTCTTGACTTATTCTTTTACCTAAGAAATAGATCAAATCCCCCATTTTCTGCTCCAAGATATGATTTGAATAAGTTGATACCGAAGAAAGTATGATGTAAAAAAAACAAAAATACCTCATAAAAAAATGAAGGATAATACTTGTGCTTTTTGTTAACAAAACACAAAATATAGCTTTTTATCTAAAAAATATGTTTTTAAACGTGAAAAAACTTGCGTAGTGTTAATTTTTTCATAAATTTGTTACAGGTTAATTTTTACGAATATAATTATTGATCTATTAAAATAAGATAATACTACATCTGCAATACGAATTAGTATGGTATTATTTTTTAATAGTTCTAGATGGTATTAAGTGTAAGCACATTTGTTGTTATTATCGTCAATAACCAAGTAGAATACTTAATTTTACCCCCATGAGAAAAGCGTTCCTTGCTAATAGAGGACGCTTTTTTCTGTTTTACACGATTTCTTAGGATAGAATATTTCGGAATCAGCATTTAGCTTAGCCTCAACTCCAAAAATTGTGAATCAAAAAAAGCTCACCAAAAAGCTAGTTTTAATTAGATATACTAGTATCTAATTCACATCCAATCTCCGTCTATGTATATTTCTGTATAGGTGAAAAAAATAATTTACAAAACAAGTTCCGTAAAACAATACAGCTCTTACGGCAATACAATAAATTGATAATCAAACAGTTAAATAATGGTTAAATTTATAGTATTCCTAGTTATAAGAATTAGATTCGCAGCATAAATTAATTCACACATAACAAAAACAAAAAAATGAAAAAAAACTCAGTTTTGGCATGTTTTACCATGTTTCTTACATTAAGTGCTTTTGCACAATCAACTAAAATCATAGGTCTCAAAGGTTCCACTTTGACTAAAGTCAGTCTGCAAAATGGCAATGAAACTACTGTCAAAGATATACGCAGGAGAAACACAGCTCATAGAACATTGACTTCTCATGCTTTTGATCCCGTTGAGAATACTTTTATTTTTGGTCGAAGCAGTTTTAATGGAAATACAGGACGACCGAATGGCTATGTAATCGAATCTTTTGATGCAAGCACTGGCAAAAAAGTACATAGATTTGCCCTTGAAGGGGATGGAAATCAAAAAGGTTCTTTTGACACAGACCCTTCATCAAGAACTTTTTATTCAGTAACCAGTAATATAAAAAGTTCTAGAAGAGATGCTAAGGTAGTTTTTTCTAAAACCAATATGGATACAGGTAAAAGAAAAATCGTTACCCAATTAAACCGTGAATTTCCTGATATCACATTTTCTACACAAACTTTATATCATAAAAAACGTAATTCTGTATTTACTCAAGTTTTTTCAAATGCTACTAGTTTGGTTATAGAGATTGATGCCAAAACTGGTAAAACACGAAGAAATATAAGTGGAAAATTGAGAAAACTATTCTCAGCTCAAACTCGATTACTGTTTACTTATAATAAGGCTACAGGTATTGTTTATATTGGAGGAGCGTCCTCTTCTGATGCTAGAACCGAAAATATCTTCAAAATAGCAGCGTACAACCCTAGTACGAATACGGTATCTGAAGTTTTCTCATCGATCAACACAGCGCCTCAATTAGGTTTGGACACCACCATACAGGACATGCACTATGATGCTTCGAATAATAGAATTTTAGTAGCGAGCACAAAGAATAGTAATTCTGATTCTTCGCAAATAACGGCTCTCAATGGTATTGCTTCAATAGCGTTATCTACTAGAAATTATCAAGATATAGTTACACCTCAACTTGATGGGTTCTCAGGTTTTGCACTTATTTCTGGTTCAAAAGCCCGCATTGCCTCTAAAAAACCACTAACAGATGTTACCAATACATTTGCTAATGATTTTAGAATATATCCTAATCCATCTAGCGACATAATCAATATTGCTTATACTATCACAAAAGGAGCTACTGTGTATTTTAATCTAATAGATGTTACTGGACGTATAATTGAACATAAAACTTTTAGTCATACAGAAAGTAACTTAGGCATGAGTTTTAATGTTGCTAAATTGCCAAAAGGAACCTATTTTCTAGAAGCCATTGAAAATGCAAACACTAAAGTTTCTAAATTTATAGTGAAATAAATAGGGCGAAAATTCACCTAATAATCTATCTAATCCCTTGAAAATAGTCATCTCAAAAATTGAGATGGCTATTTTTTTGTTTTTTAAATAAAGAGAAGAATCCTTTTGTACTGTCTACTTCATCCACGTTAGGTCTATAACGTAAAACGCCGTATACGATCTTTCTCTTTCCCTATCTAGATGCCTTATACCATTTGTTGTTTAAATTTACCGGAAAGAAAAAATAAGATTTTTTTGTTTTCAGCTGCAGCAGAAACATCAAGTATAGCCGTAGTTATGGTTTATTTTTATGCTGAAGCTGAGGCGAAAAAAGAAAATTTTATCTCGGTAAATTCAAAGGATAAATGGTGTTATTATTATATTCACCAGCTAAGGCTATACAATAGAATCACAGTGTTTTTACATAAAAAAAACAATAGTGTCATTAACCCAAATTTATATACCTAATTTAGCATAATTGGTATAGTATCTAAACCGATATACTATCATTTAAAAAATAATTACAGGCTAATAATTCGGTTCTTTTTCTACTATTTTTTCGCTAAAAAATTAAATCGTCGCTAAGGCTATGCGTAAATTTTATAGCTCAAACTAGCGAAAAATAGTTCAATTATTTTATCCTACAATTACATTTTAACTGGTATTAGCCTTTGTCTTACACTTTTAAAATAAGTACAACAATAAAAAAACCCTGTTTTGAAGCAAGCTCCAAAACAGGGTTTCTTATAAAATATATCGTCCTTTCTTAGAAAGCGTATACTGCTCCTAATACAAATGAAGCTAAACTGTCCGTACTCTCTCCATCCTGATCTACAAAAACACCTGTATCTTCAGACATTGTATCAAACCTTAATTCAGGCTTTAAAGTTAAATTACCTAAAGCAACACTAGCTGTGAGAGTAGATGCCACTGTAGAAACATCATCAACGTTATCCTCTCCACTGGTAACTGCATAATACTCAGTTCTTAATCCTAAAGAAAATGTTTCTGAAAAAGAATATTGAGGATAAATTGCTGCTCCATAAAAACCTTCACCGTCAGTATCATTATAAGTACCATTAAAACCGAAATAAAAATCCTCAGTCAAATCCCAACCTGTCGTCAAATCAACTTGAAAAGTATCCTCACTATTTATTACATAATTAGTCTCTCCACCTACTGAAGTTATAGCTCCAATGGTTGGATCAAATATTGCATCTGTAGTAACCTTAGTAGACTGTCTTCCGTAAAGGAAGTTCAAATATGCACTACCACCATCATCTGAATACCCTATTTGTAATCCTCCAGTATACTTACCATTAGGATTAAAATCTGTAAAGTCAGTCGCGTTCATAATAGCTGCCATAACAGACCAGTTATCATCGATAGCAAAATCTGCTTTCAACCCTGTATGAGAAAAAGGACCATTCGAAAACATATAAGAAGTAGAATAGTTAAAATTCCCAGTAGGAGAAATTACTTCATACCCTAAGTATGTATTAAAGTTACCAATTGTCAAGGTAACTGACTCTGATGCATTCCAATACGCATACAATTGATTCACTATATTAGCTGATCCTGCAGAGTTAAATACAGCATCTGCTCCTCTTGGACCAAAAACAAGATCTGCTACAAATCCAGCCTTTTCGCCATCATAAGAAAATATCGTATTTGCCATACCAAGAGCAAAACCATCTTGATTCGCAAATGAAGTTTTTGGGCTTACATTTTTATTATTAATTGATGTTAGATTTGCTCTAAAATATGCATCTACCGATCCTGTCAGGTTAAATTTCTTTGTTTCTGTTGTTTCTTCATCTTGCGCTACTGCAGTAAAACTTGCGAGTGCTAAAGCAACGATACTTGTTTTCTTTATAAAGGTATTTAAGTAATTCGTTTTCATAAATGAATGTTTAATTTAGAATATTAATTTTTTGTTAATTACTATGGCAAATCTAGGGCAAAAAGACTGACACCCCAAAAAAAAGAGGGTTAAACCCTATATTTTTATGTAATTCTTAAAATTTACCCAAAAAAATTAGGGGTTATTACAAAAATAGCGGTTTTTTAGTTAAATAAGTAGCCTAAAACATAATTTCTTAAGATTACATCAAAAACCTTAAAATCAGACTTCTAAAATAATTTATTTAAGAGCCGAATAACCAGTTTCAGAAGTTCGTATACGATACGTCTCTTGAACATCTGACACAAAGACTTTTCCATCTCCTACCTTACCTGTATAGGCGGCATCCATGATAGCTTTTACAGTTTTGTCCGAGAATTCATCGGAGACTACAATAGATAAATAACGTCTTTGAATATCACTTGTACTATAGGTAACTCCTCTGTATACATGCCCCATTTTTTCGTTCCCCACACCAGTTACATCCCAATAACTAAAAAAATTGACCTCTATAGCGTGTAATGCATCTTTTACTTCTTTATATCGTGATTTACGAATAATAGCTTCGATTTTTTTCATTTTATAGACTAATAGTTAATACGCATTAAAAGTAGGAAAAAACTACTATAATATTTGTCGTACAATTGTTAATATTATTTTTGACAGAATTATCACAAAACACATCCATAGAAAAACATAGAATTCGATTATCTATTCTAATATCAAGAAAATATATTGAACATACCATATTTTTCTAAATGTAACACAACATTACTTACTACGTCATTCAAAAATTAAGGAGTGTTATTATTTTTTTTAATCTTTTTAGATGCATTAGCTAGATAGTATTTTTCAGGATTTTGATAAGCTTCAAAAGTGATATAAAACTATCCGCTCAAAATAATGAAACCTACTTTATCGGAATATATATTTCTGTTATCCAATCTGCTGGATTCTGTATTTCTTCAGGATTATTAGCATATATCTCCATAGGACTACTCAACTCTTCTTGTTCTAATTGATTCTTTTCTATGTAAGCAATTGCTTTTTCCCAAGCTGTTTTTAAGTTGCTATAATTCCCTTTGAGCGTTGTTTTTACCATTTTTTGTTTTTCCATAAAATCACATAAAATGTTTCCATCAATAGGAACTACCACCTTGTCTCTAGTAGGTAATGCTACTGAGATAATAGCTGTACCATTACCTTCATTAAACTCATTATACAACATAAAAGGTCTTCCTGTGATAGGAATATTGTGCATTTTCATATACGCATATATGGAAGAAATCATTTGACTTGATTTTTGAGGTATTGCAGCTATAGATGTAGCAACTGTACTATACATATAAAAACCTCCTCCATGCTCGGTGACTCCATCGATATTAACTGTATAAACCTCCATTTGTTTTTGAACATTCAACGCGAGCTTTTCCAAACCTTCTTGATACATTGGTCTTACAGTTTGGGTCAGCGTACTATCTTGTGTTATCCAAAAAACTTTTTCCATAAAACTTTGCCTACCTTTCATCCCCCATACAACCTTAGTGCCTTCTTCTTTTATTGGTTCAAAACGCCAATACACATCACTTTTACTCTCTCCAAAAGGGGTTACAAAACTAATTTGCTGATCAATACTCTTATCCGGTATCGATGCTATAGTTTTCATTTCTCCATTACCTTGTTGCTCACTTTTCCAGGAATAACTTGCTCCTACTCCGATCGTTTTTTCGGGATAACTGAGAATCATATCCTCTGAATCGTCCATCCAAGGTCCCCATTCTTCCCATGTTTTGTAGTTATTTACTGTTTTATACAATAGTGAGGATGGAGCCTTGATAATTTTACTTTCTTCGACTTGGTACTCTCCGTTAAGAGTTGCGATGTAAAGTGCTCCTCCAATAACAATTAACAGGAGTAATAACAAAAAATACTTGACAACTTTCATGGTTGGTTGTTTTTAGTTAAAGAAGTGTGTTACTTTAAAGCTTTCTTATAGTTTCGCTTCAAAAATGTCCTAATTTTGTTCGATTGCTGTGTTTTCTTATTGAACTCAAATTCATCTTAGCTCTTTTTTTTCTTAAAAAATGGAATCATATTCGCCAATATTACGTTGCTTTTCTTATCCGTAGCATTACTATAAATTTCAAAAAGCCCCTTGGTCTGGTCAAATTATATCTCCTTATCAATTCAAAACAATATATACGAGTTCATTGAATTGCTTATCTTCAAGAATCAAAAGCAAGCCAATAAAAAATAAAGATCTCGCACTTTTTATCAAAATCAAAAAAAGTTAGCTCTTTCTATATATTAGTACAAAGATACTTGATTTTTTATTGTTCACTCCAATCATCTTTGTAGCACTCCACGCCTATTCTTTCAAACTTTTATAAAAATCAGTTTCTCGAACCTCCTTCATAAAAGTCTGTGCACTACCTCCATAATATGGAACAGAAATTTTTTGATCATTAAACATAAAAGAATAAAAAGTTTCTTCTACGACCTCTCCAAAATAATTTTTTTTAATTTTCAATGATTTCACTTGAGCCAACCCCATATCTATACTCCTCTTGATTGTTACTTTATCATCTGCTGCGATCCTAATTAATTGTTTTTCTAATACCGTTCCTTTTGCCAATTTTATATTACTCAAAATTCTTGGTAGTGCTGTTGCATATATCGCATTGGTGTCCATTAATTTTTCGTAACAACTAACTAATTTTGCTGCAATATTAATCTCGTCTTTCAACATATTGATGACTCTAAAAGAATAGAAAGGGTGCTCCAAAGCATTTTTAAAATAGGTCACTGCTTCTTGATAATTTCCTTTGGCAAGCATAATATCTCCATGAATATGAGCTCCATTATGTTTCAGGTTTTTCAACAATCCAAATTCTTCTTTTCGTAGTGTATCAGGAATTTTTAATTCATAAAGATACGCCGCCCACTCTGTAGCTTGTGTATCCATTTGATAAGCCGCTAACTTTGCTTCTATTCCTTCGACCAATTCTTTGTCACTTAACTGATCACTTGCCGCAAGAATGGTTGTAACTCTTCGATAATCTTGCGCTGCACTTTTAGAAGGCGGATGAAAGTATGCTTCGTAGTTTTCTTGTCCTAGACAATTAATAGAAAAAACTGTGCAAACGAAAAGAAACAGTACATGTATTTTTGTCATAATTTTTTAGTTTAAAAAAATTCATTTCAAGCAATAAAGTAATCTTTTTAATCCACTGAAGCATTTTTAATCACTTCAATACTTTGTTGTAAAGCAAGGTAGATCTAAGTAAAGAAACTTATATGGTCCTTTGAAAAAAGTCTAAAATCACATCTATATTAAGAAGGCTGTAATAGTGTTTTCAAAAAAAACAAAAACACCACAAAAGTCAAAAAACCAATCAGTATGAATAAACTCCCTTTGTAATATTTACGATGTAGCTTAAGATCTTTACGGTAGCTAAATATCATAATTAGTATAAATACTATTACAAAAAAAGCTGAAAAAATCAATTGACCACTGCTAAACATATTTTAAGTAATTTTACTCCAAATTTACTATTAATATTATTTACACACGGAAAAAATGCATGACAAAATAGCTGCGGTACAAGAATTCCATACTGCCTTTGAAATTGGATACAAAGATGCCCCTGTTGCCAATCTCGGCACTCCAAAAAATACGCTTCGTTTTGATTTAATGAAAGAAGAAAATGAAGAATATCTCGAAGCTGCCAACAATAACGACCTTGTCGAAGTTGCCGATGCCCTAGGTGATATGCTCTACATCCTTTGTGGCACCATTATAGAACATGGTATGCAACACAAAATTGAGGCTGTTTTTGCAGAAATACAAAAAAGTAACATGAGTAAACTAGGGGCGGATGGCAAACCTATTTACCGCAAAGATGGCAAGGTATTGAAAGGACCTAATTATTTCAAACCAGATATCGCAAGTATTCTATCTAAAGAATAATACCATTCGAAAAATAATTACAGACTACTATTTAGCTTCTTTTCTACTTTTTTTTCGCTAGAAAATGAAACCGTGGCTACCGCTATGCTTAAATTTTAGCGTTAAAATTATTTTGGACTACAAGTACACATTATACCAAATTAGCTATATAATGTCGTATATTGACTTGTTCTTTTTCGATCTAAATGCCTTGTTCCTATAGTTCATAGCTAAGATTATGCACTAGCATCACGGTGTTTTTACATAAAAAAACAACAATGCCATTAATATAAAGTTAGATAACTAAATTGTATTAATACTCTGAAGTTTCGAAGAAATTCTATAAAAAAAGAGAAGAGAAACGCAAAAATCTCTTTTCGTTGTTCTCTTCTCTTATAAAACTTAGCCTAACAAAAGTGTTTTACACTTTTACGCGCCATCCGAATGGATCTTCGGATTTGTTATATTGAATATCTGTCAATGCTTTTTTGAAATAATCAGCATATGTATTCTCTTGCGGTGCTAATTGGTAATGTTCTTCTTGATATCCAAAAGCCGTCACCGGACTAATTACTGCAGCTGTGCCCGCTCCAAAAATTTCTTTCAAACTTCCGTCTTTGGCTGCTGCAACAATTTCTTTTACCTCTACTGGTCGCACTTCAACATTTATTCCATCTTTTTTTGCTAGATCGATCAAACTTTTTCTAGTTATACCATCCAGAATCCTGTCACTAACAGGAGCTGTCAATAGGGTATCGTTTACACGAAAGAATACATTCATCGTACCAGCTTCTTCCATATACTGATGCGTACTAGCATCAGTCCAAATCACTTGCTGATAACCTTGCTCTTTTGCCAAATTGGTTGGATAAAATTGTCCTGCATAATTACCCGCAGCCTTTGCATATCCAATACCTCCATTGGCAGAGCGACTAAATTTTTCTGCAACCAATACACTAACCTCACCACTACTGTAATAAGATTGTACTGGCGAGCATATAATCATGAATTTATAGGAATTTGATTCTGAAGCCATCACATTTGTTTCTGTTGCGATTACAAACGGACGTATATATAGAGAGTTTCCTAGACCTGGTTTAATCCAATCTTTTTCTATTTCTAGCAATGTCATCATTCCTTCAAAGAAATAATCCTTCGGAAATTCTGGCATCGCCAAACGTGCAGCAGATTTATTAATACGATCAAAATTCTCTTCTGGTCTGAACAAAAATACTTCTCCTTCATCATCCTTATAGGCTTTCATACCCTCAAAAACTGCTTGTCCATAATGAAACACTCTAGAAGAAGGATCCATTTGTAATGGACCATACGGGACTATTTCTGGTGTTTGCCAGACTCCATCTACATAATCACAGACAAACATATGATCCGTGAAGACTTTTCCAAAGCCTACGTTATCAAAATCAACTGATCCTATTTTGGATTTAGTTATTTTACTGATCTTCAATGCTGATGTGAATACTTTTTCCATTCGTTTTAATTTTTACGTGCGTATATTTCTTTTTTGCACGACACGCGTTATTATCCTCTAGATTTATGATACATATAAATCCTTTAAACAAAAATACCGAATTCGTTGAAAATAGCATTTTTTAAAATGGTAAATTTGATTAAAAATTTTATGAAGCGAGAAATCATCACTACAGCAGACGGTTCTACATCTATTCATATCCCAGAATGGGACGAACAATATCACTCCAAACATGGTGCTATCCAAGAGGCACAACATGTGTTTCTCAAAATGGGATTACATCATTTCTCAACCTTACACTCTCCTTCAGAAATTGCTATTATGGAAATTGGTTTTGGCACGGGATTGAATGCTTTTCTTACATTATTAGACGCTACTACCCAAGATCAAATTATAAAATACACCGGAATAGAAGCATATCCTGTACAAATAGATACTATTCGTCAAATGAATTATGCCAAAATGCTGGATAAAGTATCAGAGCAGGATAAATTCACAAAACTACATGAAACACCGTGGGAAGAATCAACTTATATCACTGAATCCTTTGAATTACATAAACGCAAACAGTTTTTTGATCAAATAGATGATCAAAATAGTTTTGATTTAATTTATTTCGATGCTTTTGGCTCCCGTGTACAACCAGAATTATGGGAAACAGCTATTTTTCGTCGTATGTATGCCGCACTAAAACCGTCTGGAGTTCTCGTTACCTATGCTGCCAAAGGAAGTGCTAGGCGTGCTATGCAAGAAGTAGGTTTTGCTACAGAAAGACTTCCTGGCCCTCCTGGAAAACGTGAAATGTTGCGTGCTACTAAATCATAAAAAAGCAACACAAATGTCTATTTTTCTATCATTATTAATTATGTTTACATCCTTAAGCAACTAAGTACATTACGCCGTATGAAAAGGACCACACTAATCATTAATTGTCCCGACAAAAAGGGGATTATAGCCACTGTAACTAATTTTATCCTTCTTAAAAAAGGAAACACACTGCATCTAGAACAACATGTAGATAGAGAGCAAGGAGAATTTTTTATGCGTTTAGACTGTGAATTTGACAGTGATAAAGATACCCTTCCTAATTTCAAAGAGACTTTTCACAAAGAAATTGCGATAGCCAATAACATGAAATGGGAAATGTATGATGCAGCAACCAAACCTCGAATGGCTATTCTTGTTTCAAAATATGACCACTGTCTCTATGACATTCTAGGAAGATATGCTTCTGACGAGCTCCATGTTGAAATTCCAATGATTATCAGTAATCACAATGATTTACAACATGTAGCCGAAAAATTCGAAATTCCTTTCCATTATCTTCCGGTAACCAAAGACACTAAAAAAACCGCAGAAACGAAGCAAATTCAATTACTCGAAGAAGCAGGAGTTGATTTTATTGTGTTAGCGCGTTATATGCAAATTTTATCTGCCGATTTTGTAAATCGTTTTCCAAATAAAATTATTAACATTCATCATTCTTTTTTACCCGCTTTTCCAGGGGCAAAACCCTATCATTCTGCTTATAAACGAGGCGTAAAAATTATCGGAGCAACGAGCCATTATGTTACGTCGGATCTCGATGAAGGCCCGATTATAGAACAAGAGATTGTTCGAGTTTCTCACCTACATACTGTTGAAGACTTTATCTTAAAAGGACGTGATTTGGAAAAAATTGTATTATCTCGTGCGATTAAAAACCACACACAGCACAAAATTCTTGTATACGATAATAAAACAGTTATTTTTTCATAATAGAGGTGGTTTCCACTTTTTTAATTCACTATGAGCGTATCTTTTTTGTGAGCACCAAAAAAGTTGAAACCACTACAAAAAAATAAACAGCAAATATTTTAGAAAAATTGCATAAAATGATATCCAATTATGTGATACCCATTATTGAGGTAAAACTTATGTGATGGATGGTTTGTTACATAACTATTCACTTCTGCAGCTTCGCAACCTTTTGTCTTTGCATAGTTTGCTATCCAATCAAAGAGCATTTTCCCTACTCCCTTATTTCTATACGCATCTTTAATAATGATATGATCAGGTTCGCAAACTTTACCAGCATAATGCTTGGTCAAGAACCAAAGTCCAAAAACCCCTATTAATTCTTGATCATTATAAAGCGTATAACATTCATAAGGCTGTTCCAACATCTCTACAAATCTTTCTCTAAGAACAGCATCAGTAAACTTATTCATAGATAATTGCTGAATAAACGGAAGTACTTTGTTAATCTCCCCTGCATAAATTCGAGTAAATGACAGATTCATACTGTGGTTTTCTGCTAAATTAATCATATTTTTATACGCAATTAAACTATTATCGAACTATATGAAAGCTAAAAGCGGAAAAATACAAGACCTTATAGATCAAAAATTTTTAGAAGAACGGAGCGTATTCCTTTGGGGCCAAGTAGATGACAAATCTGCTAAGCATGTAATCGATCGTTTGCTCTATCTTGATATGATCAGCAATGAGGAGATAAAACTTTACATCAACAGCCCTGGAGGCTATGTAACTTCTGGCTTTGCAATGTATGACACCATAAAATCATTAAAAAGCCCTGTTTCTACTATTTGCACAGGTTTAGCTGCTTCTATGGGATCTATATTGTTAAGTGTTGGAGCAAAAGGCCGTCGTTTTATACAACCAAATGCAAAGGTGATGATCCACCAACCTAGTGGCGGAGCAAGAGGACAGGCTTCTAATATAGAAATACAAGCAGCAGAAATTGTAAAAACAAAAGAACTTAGTGCCCGCATTCTTTCTGATAATTGTGGACAGGACTTTGACAAAGTCATGAAAGATTTTAATCGTGACTATTGGATGGATGCCAATGAATCACTAGAATATGGTATTGTAGATGGTATTATAGAATAATTTTTGGGATTCTGAATACTTAGGAAACAGCTTACTCTTTTTTCTAAGTATCAAAAAATATTATTTCTACGCAAAAAACATTCCTACTAACAATCAGTTAGTTCTTTAAAAAAGATCGCAATAAAGAACACAGAAATATTTTTGTGTTCTTTATTTAAAGGAATCATACAATTCTTTTTATACACGCTTTACACTAATATCTTTAACTCAATTTTTGTCTTTTTTTTGCTCAAAGCACTACTGAGCAGTGCAAAAAAAAAAACTTCTCTTGATCACGAAATGCATGCTGTCATTACTATCAACCGACTTCTCCCATCTGGATCGATTCTGATAGCGTCAAAAAGCCCCAATCTACTTCAAAAAAACTAAAATGCTTATCAATAACTTTTAACTAAATCACTGCCTATATCAAAAAAAGACCTCTAATATTCCGGAACAATACCATTTTAAAAATAATTAGAGTCTCCTCAAAAACTCAGATAGCATTTCTGGATAGAAATTGATATTTGGATTGACTTTGATAATTCTGTCTTATCTAAAAAATATCTTATTCAAAATACATTATAGCTACAATTAAAGTGCTATATACTTATACACGGATAGAGATTACCCCTCTTTATCAAACTCCCTACACCAAACCATATCATTACAAAACTTTAAAAAAAAGACAACAATCATCCTAGAGGACTGACCACTTTTAAGCATTTATTTTTTTAAGGTAAAGTAAAAAGTGGTCCCCACATCAACTTCTGACGTCAACCATATTTTGCCTCCATAAAAATCAACTATTTTCTGCACTATAGACAATCCAATTCCTGTCGATTGTTTAGATTCATCAACACTTTGAAATATTTGAAATATTTTTTGATGATATTTTTCAGGAATCCCTTTTCCGTTGTCGGCTACATAAAACTGCCAATATTTTTTCTTCTCTTCCCCTCCTATAGTTATTACTCCTTTATCCTTATTCATACTCCCAACCGCATTACTAATTAAGTTCTGAAACAACTGCCTCAAACGTAACTCATCTATCATTAGGCTCGGAAAATCGCCTTTGACTACAAACTCAATATTTTCTGGTGCATGTACTAGATCTATGGTATTTTCTATAATCTCATTAAGATCCACGATAGTTGTGGTTATTTCTTTTTTGCCGATGACCGAATATTCCAATATTCCACTAATCAGGTTATCCATTTTTTCTAGATTCTGATTGATCATATCAAAATTACTACTCGTCACTTTGTCCAAAGATGTGTTATCTTCTTGAATCCAACTAATCAGTGTATTTATATTTCTCAGCGGAGACTTGAGATCATGTGATACTACTTGGGCGTAATCACTTAACTCTTTATTACTTTTTTCTAAGTCTTTTAAAATCTGCTCTCTTTGCTGCTCTATCTCTGATATCTGCAACGCTTGTTTCTCAATCAAATTAGCCAATTCGATCCCGCTGAGCTCTTGTGGTTCTCCACCATTATCTACTTCCTTTTTGTAAGTAACAGTACGTAGGATTTTGGTGGAATCCATAAGGCTTTGAATCACTTTTTGCTGTCGCTGTGCTTCTTCTCTTAGTTTCTGATTTGCCGTATATAGTTCTTCTGAACTAATAGACATTGCCCTTTGCAACATTTTTTGCTGCTCTTCATAATTGAGGTATGATTTATTAATAGCCTCCAAAAACACTTTCATTTCGGAGCTATTTTTTGTCTCCTCGCTCAAGTTTTTTCTTATTTGTCTTAAAAGTAAAGAATTCATAATTATTCGCTAAAAAGTGTAAGAGTCATTGTTTGATTATGTAATTCGCAAGTTTCTCCAGATCTAAATGGAGCCAATTCTCCATATGAATAAAACCCACCAACAACAGCTTGTTTTCCAATGGATTCTATAACCTCTTCTACCTCTTCTTCTACCCGTTGATCCATAACTAATTTTCTACCAATACAACTTACCAAAATAGCAAGTTCTGGTTTTGAAGTTCTATTCTCCATTCCTCTGTCTGCAGCCTTGGAAGCTCCATCCGCAATATTATCAATATTAGCCATCATTAATTGAACTATAGACCCTTCTGGAACATCCCCTGCCAAAATCATAGCATTAGCCTCTTCATCGATCGATAATACGGTGCGTACAATAGGCTCTGTTCTATCCTTAGACTTAACACTCAATGGATATAGCAATGCTGATTGGGGTAATTCTGAAGCCTTGTCGCCAAGATATTTTTTATACAAATCTAATGCTGGCTGACCATCCAGCTCATACAGAACATTATTATCAGATTTGGTAATTATTCGTTGCGGACCAAAAGAGTTCCACCCTCCATATTGTGCATAAGAAATATCTAACGAATCACCATAAAAGCCCACTATTACAATCTCTCCCTCTTTGGGAGGTTCATTATATCCTACAAGTGTTTTTTCAAAACGCGTATCATCACCACACAACCCACCTGTAAATATAATATTCTTGTATTTGGATTCTAATCCCTCGATAAGCGCAGATCCATTAACAAAACTCCCTTCCGAAACCACAAAAACATGTTTAAGCCCCTCTTTGGGCATTTGCTCTATAAGGGACGCTCCTACTGAAAGCGCATTTTTTTCATGATTCAAGATATTATCTCTTCTAATCTCAAATCTACTTTTCTCAAATACTATTGCTGTTACAATAATGGATTCTTCATATACACGCTCACCGATAATCTCTCCCGCAGTAGAACCTAAAATAATAGCTCCATCAGGAAATAATTCTTTCACTTCTTCATATACATCAGAGCGTTCTAATTGATAGCGATTTCCAAAAACTAGTACCAAAGGTTTGACTAGCTTCTCCGAATAATCTTTTAACGCATTCCATTGCTTATTTTTCAGTCGTTCAAATTGTTGGATTTTCATATATACTATTGCTAGAAATGTTAGGGGTGAATGTACTGTTTCTACAATACATTCTTTGATTATTTAAATAATAAATATACTTCTTTTACAAAGACGCTATTTCATAATAACCTTCATAAAATCGTATTTCAACATCGGACTCCTACTATCATCAGATGCCTTCATTTTATGATTACTTTAGCTGTCAAACTTCGTGATTCCACTTGAAATCACTTTCTAAAAAAATACTTGATATCGTGTTAGTAACTTACGCTTTTATAAGCTCACTTATACTCCAATAAGAGATAAGATTTTGTACCTTTTCCATATAATCTTCATATTTTAAAGGTTTCATAAGATATCCGGCTATTCCAATTTCATAACACTCCTTTATATCCACATTATTATTAGAAGTGCTCAGTATAATCGTGGGAATATACTTTAGAATAGGATCTTCTTTTAAGATTCTTAGAAACTCTTTACCGTTCATTTTGGGCATATTCAGATCTAAAACAACAAGATCGGGGATTTTTTTCTCATCCATAAGAATTTTTAACGCCGCCTCTCCATTATTGGCCTCTATAACCTTGTGCTCTATCGGTAAAGAATTTAACACTCGATTAAACTTTAGAACTTCTATCATATCATCTTCAATTAATAATATAGAAAGAGCTTTCATCACTTTGGGTTAAATAAAGGGTTATACAACTTAATGTCCGACTAAATTTAGTCATAATAACTTAAACAAAAGGCAAGTACCATTAGATTATCCCTATTTTGATTCTATTTTTTCTCCTAAATGAAAAATTCAACAATATGACCAATACATCCATCATAACGAGTACAAAAAAACCGCACTATCTTGAGGTTTTTTTGTACTCGTTTACTGTTTTTGGAGTATCAAGATTATTTTGCCCCACTACTCTTTTGTCTGCTATCGCAGCATACTTTTTTGAAAGCAAAAAGAATATATTCTATGATATTTTTTTAACATTTTTGAAGGATATTTTCTTTGAATTAAACAAAAAAGCAAAATTTTTGTAGTTCTTACTTTATCGTAAACCCAAAAAACCTGCCTTCTCACAAACAAATACGTAATACGTCAACGACCCATACGTATGTTTTTTTTCGAAATCGCAAAAAACTGATTAAAACATTCAAAAACTACGTACTAAGTACTATTAATACGTAGTTTTGTATAAGTATTAACACTTATATATGGTATTACTATTTTTTTTCTATTAATACCACTAAAAATTAATTAACCAAATTATCAAAAGTATGAGAAAAAAATTCGCAGCCCCTCTAATAATTTTGTGTCTTCTAGTTACACATTTCGGTTACTCACAAATAGCATCAATCAATAAGAATCCAGAAATTGCATTATTTAGAGAAATACCAAATCTCAATCCCGTTAAGAACGTTGTAAAGGACACTGTGATTAAAAAGGAAAAACCTTTTAAACCATCCATCCAAGTAGGCTCTATAGTTCATATGTTTGCATCCTACCAACAAAATGGTTTTGGTCCAGGCGGAAATAGATCGACCACAAACAATGATCCAGATGCGTGGAGCAAAGATTTCAATTTGTATAGAGCTAGAGTTTTAGTTGGTGGTAAGTTATCCAAAAATGGTTCTTTCTTTTTGGAAACCGATTTACCATCTATTGTTGGTAAAGGGAGTGGTGATAGTAAAAATGTAAAAGTCTCTCCTATTATCCTAGACGCACAATACGAACATACATTTGGTAATCACATGGTCATTGCAGGTTTGCAACTGGTATCACATAACAGAAATGGTTTACAAGGAGCCGCAGGTCTGTTGGCCAACGATTTTACTTATTTTCAATACCCATATAACCTCTTTGCTAATCAACCACTACAAGGAAACTTTGGTCGTGATTTAGGAATTAATTCTCGAGGATTCTTTTTAGAAGACAAACTAGAATATCGTTTTGGGATATTTACGGGTAGAAACACTGGCGAATTCGTAAACGACGATCCCGCTTTGCGCTATGTAGGTAGAGTTGCTTACAATTTTTTTGATGCCGAAAAAGACTACTATTATGCAGGAACCAAACTTGGTTCAGGAAAAACACTAGCACTAGCCGGAGGGTTTGATCTACAAGGAACATATCAAAATTTTGGTGTAGATCTATTCTTAGATATGCCTGCTGGTACTGCCGGTTCTATTACCGCTAATGCTGCATTCTCTGCACTAACAGGAGGTACGGATACGGAAGGAACTTCTTTTGCTACCTTGATTCCAAAACAAACAACACAGTTTCTAGAACTAGGATATTACTTCAATAAATCAAAACTACAGCCTTGGATTCGCTACGAAAAACAAGGTATTGATGCCGATGGTTTGATACAAACAGGAGGGGTTCCCGTAGATACGTTTAATGACCTAAATACAGCCACTGTTCTTGGAGGAGGTCTCAATTATTGGTTCGCTGGATACAACACGAATATTAGACTATCTTATACTACTTGGAAGCAAGAAAACGCCATGGGAGAAGACCAAACACAAGGTCAAATCTGGTTACAAACGCAGTTCTTCATTTTTTAAAATAACGTAAACTATACACATAAATAGTCATAACATTCATGGAAATTCCTCCTCCCTCCCCGCATTTATATAGGGCATAAAGGATATCTGATTGGCAAATTTGACTAACAATTAACCTTTCAAAAATTTAATACAATGACAATTAAATCACTACAAAAAAAGACGTTTCGGACATTTGCTGTTCTCATGTCTAGTGCACTTCTATTGAGCTCATGTGGCAAAAAAGCAAAAACAGAGTCTACCTCCAAAGAGGCAGAAACTCCTGTTGTCACAGAGGTTGAACCTATCAAAATTGGAGTACTTCATTCCTTAAGTGGTACAATGGCCATCTCAGAAGTATCTTTGAAAGATGTGGTAGAAATGGCTGTCGAAGAAATTAATACAGCAGGTGGTGTTTTGGGCAAACCATTAAAAACAGAAGTAGTTGATCCTGCTTCGGACTGGGATTTATTTGCCGAAAAATCAAAAGAATTATTAATTGAGAAGAAAGTCTCGGCTGTATTTGGATGCTGGACCTCCGTATCTCGTAAGTCTGTATTACCTGTATTTGAAGAGAATAACGGATTATTGTTTTATCCAGTACAATATGAAGGTGAAGAATGTTCCAAAAATGTAATCTACACTGGAGCTACTCCAAACCAACAACTAATTCCCGCTGCAGAATACATGATGAGCGAAGAAGGTGGCGCATATGAAAAATTCTACCTGCTCGGAACAGATTACGTATTCCCACGAACGGCTAACAAAATTTTAAAAGCATTTTTATTAGCAAAAGGTGTCCCAGAAAAAAACATTATTGAAGAATACACACCATTTCATCATCAAGATTATCAAACAATTGTTTCCAAAATAAAGAAATTTTCGGCTGGCGGAAAAGCTTGTGTCTTAAGTACTGTCAACGGTGATTCTAATGTACCTTTCTACAAAGAATTTGCTAATCAAGGATTGACAGCCACATCGTGCCCTATCATGGCTTTTTCTGTGGCAGAAGATGAGTTGAGAGCTATGGATACAGAATTCTTGGCTGGTCACCTTGCAGCTTGGAACTATTACCAATCACCATCATCACCAGAAAATGACAAATTTGTCAAGAATTTTAAAGCTTTTTGTGCCAAAAACAACCTACCTGGCGGTAGTGATCGTGTGACCGATGATCCAATATGCTGGGCATATACTGGTGTCTACTTATGGAAACAAGCAGTAGAAAAAGCAGGCTCCGTTGCCGTAGACAAAGTACGACCTGCATTATATGGTATGGAGTTTAATTCTCCAGGAGGACTCGTAAAAATGGATCCTAAAAACCATCACTTGGCAAAACCCGTAAAAATAGGAGAAATAAAAGTAGATGGTCAGTTTGATGTAATTTGGGAAACAGAAGGCTTAGTGGCTCCAGAGCCATGGTCAAAATACACCTCTCCTAACAAAAGTTGTGATCATGTCAATCATGGAGGTACCTACACTATGTAATGAAGTTGTTTCGACCTCTTCAACGTATGGTATAATACATTTGATTTTGAATATCATAATAAAAAAATAAACCACCTTAGGTAGCAAACAGTTCATGCATATATCTAGAACGGTGTGAGAATATAAATATATTTATGATAACCAATTCATAATCTAGCAGGTACAAACATCACCATGCATTATTTATTTCCTTTTAGAAATCTATTACATTCCTTATGGTATGCAATAGATTTCTAAAGGTAATAATGATAACCTAAAACCAATAAATACTACATTACTGATAATTAAATATCCGCTCATGTGTTACTGTGTTCCATATTTTGCATACCATCGCTACATAGTATAACACAAAATAGTATCATGTAATTTGAATTTTATTTGGTCAAAGAAACTTATAATCAACATCTAATAATGGTTACAAAAAGAATAGCAATAGCACTGAAGCTACTGATAGTATTGATTCCCTTCATTTCATTCGCCTATACCAAAGATGACGATATCCACTTATTAATGTCTGCTGACAAAACCATTAAATCCGAAGCATTTTCTCGGATATTGACTGCAAAACAAGTAGAAACCTTTCCTGTGCTAAACGCTATTAATGGTAAAAAGCTTTTTGCATACAAAGGAAATTTAGTGAGTATTGGAGAAAAAAATGGAACTGAGGATCAAGTAACGTATCAAGTTTTGCTCCTTTACCCAGAAATAAAACCACTAACAGACGCAAACAACAACGAATTACAAATACCACTAAGTGCACTGAAACCGATAAAGTTTTCGAGAAAAGACCGTTTGAGTCTTATTCCTTTATTGCCTTATATCAATCTAACTTCTAGTGACAAAGACCTAAGAAAGTTAGCCTACACACAATTTCAAAACAAATCAAAATTTGATGACCTTCCTATCATAAAAAAAGCATCTGCAAAAGAAACAGATACAGAATTAATGCGTTTTGCTACAGAAACCATTCTTACAATTCAGCTTCAAAACTCAAAACAACCGGACAAACAGTTGGAATACATCAGAGAGCTGGAAAAAAACAAAGGGGATAACACTATTTTTTTATTAAACACTTTTTTAGAAAAAAATGATGTTTTAGCACCTAAAGTCGAGAAAAGAATACAACAAGCAGTTACTAGCTTAAATAATAGAGCCACACGTATCGATTGGATTCAAAATTTATTCAGTGGTTTGAGCTTAGGTAGCATCTTAATTCTTATAGCACTAGGTCTATCTATTATTTACGGATTGGCGGGTGTCATTAATATGGCGCATGGAGAATTTATGATGATTGGTGCATATACTACGTTTTGTGTACAAGAAGTTTTCAAGATGAGCGGAGGACCATTAAGTGACACATTCTTTTGGTTTTCTATCCCTGTAGCATTTCTAGTTTCTGGTATTTTTGGGTTAATTATTGAACGATTAATCATTCGCAAACTCTACGGCAGTCCGCTCCAAAGTTTATTGGCTACATGGGGAGTTAGTTTGGTTTTTATACAATTGGCACGGACCATTTTTGGCGATCTAACCTCTGTAAAAGCCCCTACCTTATTGTCTGGTGGTTGGCATGTAGCTCCCCAACTTGTTTTACCCTACAATAGAATCTTCATTATCATCATTACTATTATAATGATAATAATCACCTTTTTGTTCTTGTACAAATCAAGATCGGGGCTACGCATACGATCTGTTACCCAAAATAGAAACATGAGTGCCTGTCTGGGTATTTCTACCAAAAAAATTGATGCCATGACCTTTTTCATAGGTTCAGGAATCGCTGGAATCGCTGGATGTTGTATGACATTGATAGGTAACATAGTCCCCGATATGGGACAAACCTATATTGTCGATTCTTTTTTGGTGGTAGTCACTGGCGGAGTCGGTAATTTAATGGGCACTATTGTCGCTGGATTAGGCATCGGTCAATTTACCAAAATACTAGAACCCATCTTCCATGCCGTGTATGGCAAAGTGATTATTTTGGGCATCATCATATTCTTTTTACAATTTAAGCCCAAAGGATTATTTCCTCCCAAAGGCAGAATCGCAGACGATTAATTATGACAACAATATTCAAAAACAAGTCGTACGACTACATTATTTTTCTAGCATTATTTTTGCTGATACTCCCTATTGGTTATATGCTAGGAATCATTTCCGTAAACACCATTTCATTATGGGGTCGGTATTTCTGCTTTGCTATAGCTGCCATTGGATTGGATATGCTATGGGGATATACAGGAATTCTGTGCATGTGCCAAGCATTATTTTTTTGTATGGGTGGCTATGGCATCGCCATGCATATGTTACTATCATCTTCTGGAGAAGGAACCTACGGAAAAGCAATACCTGATTTTATGGTATGGAATCAAGTAACTGAGTTACCCTTTTTCTGGGAACCGTTTCATTACTTCCCTATAGCCATTGTTTGTGCCTTATTAATACCAGGGCTATTCGCTGGTATTTTTGGCTATTTCATTTTTAGAAGTAGACTCAAAGGTGTATATTTTGCCATAATTACACAAGCATTGGCTCTAGCAATGTGGCTCATTTTTTTGAGAAACGAAACCATGTTGGGTGGCACCAATGGATTAACCGATTTTAAACAACTTGCAGGACTAGATCTAACAGCCTCATCGACCAAACTCCTTTTGTATCTCATATCCTGTATAGTCCTTATAGGTGTATATATCGGTTCCAAAAAATTAGTGAATTCCAAATTTGGAAAGATTTTAGTCGCTATCAGAGATAGTGAATCTCGAATTCGGTATACGTCCTATGAAATTAAAAATTATCAATTAACCATTTTTGTTATTGCAGCTGTAATTGCAGCCATTGGAGGTATCCTATATGTACCACAAACTGGAATCATCACTCCAGGCCGTATGGATGTAAAAGCATCTATTGAGATGATTATCTGGGTAGCACTCGGTGGAAGAGGTAAGCTAAAAGGTGCGGTTTTTGGAACATTACTTGTAAACTTCTTGTACAGTATTTTTACCTCTGCTCTTCCAGGCTCTTGGTTATATGTCATTGGTATATTATTTATTGTTACTGTACTCTATCTAGACCAAGGTGTTATAGGGTTACCACAACAGATCAAAAAATATTTTTCAAAACAAAAATCCGCTGAAGTATGAAACCCATTAGAAAACTAATATTAGAAGCACAAAATCTAAAAGTAGCTTTTGGAGGAGTACAGGCACTCGATTTAGACCTATTTAAGCTAGAAGAGAATGAACTTCGCGTCATTATAGGTCCCAATGGTGCTGGAAAATCTACTTTTATGGATTTAATTTGTGGAAAAACTAAAGCCGATTCCGGAAAAGTATTATTCCAAAACGCCGATATTTTAGGGAAAAAAGAAGTCGAGATTGCACAAATGGGAATTGGCAGAAAATTTCAAAAACCCTCTGTTTTTGCAGGGCTGTCTGTATATGACAATTTACTTTTGGCCTATCAAATGCCCAAAGATGTTTGGAGTTCTATTCGATTTAAAATAAATTCGTCTATCGTAGATAGAATTCATGCTGTAGCAAAAAAAATAGGTCTCAGTGATTTTTTGAACGTAGAAGCAGGAGGATTATCCCACGGACAGAAACAATGGCTAGAGATTGGTATTGTAGTTATCCAAAATCCCAAACTCATGCTCATTGATGAGCCAGCGGCGGGTATGTCTGATACAGAAACAGCCAAAACTGGTGAATTGATTTTAAGTCTAGTAGAAGATCATTCTGTAATTGTCATCGAACATGACATGAATTTTGTAGAACAGATTGCTATCGAAAAAGTAAGTGTTTTGGTCAGAGGTAAACTACTCACCGAAGGTCATTTTCAGGATATAAGAGCGGACAAAAGAGTCATTAACAGCTATTTGGGTAAAGCCGTCTAAAAGTAAAAAAATGGTATTAGAAACAGAAAATATTACCGCTGCCTATGGAGAAAGTCAAATCCTTTGGGGAGTAAATGTAAAAGTACAACCAGCTACCATAACTACCATTATGGGGCGCAATGGTGTGGGCAAAACCACCTTATTAAAAACCATTATTGGTTTGTTGAAAAATCCAAAAGGCACTATTATTTATGATCAGCAAGATATTTCTCCATTAGCTCCGCACAAACGTGCTAAGCTAGGCATTGGATATGTACCACAAGGAAGAGAAATCATTCCCAAATTGACCGTTTATGAAAACCTTAAACTGGGATTAGAAAGTACCACAGAGCACACAATTCCTGAAGAAGAAATCTATGAATTATTTCCTATCCTCAAGGATTTTAGAAAACGACTTGGTGGTAATCTAAGTGGTGGACAACAACAACAGCTAGCAATTGCACGTGCCATCACTGGGCGTCCAAAATTATTATTGTTGGATGAACCTACCGAAGGAATACAGCCTTCTATTAGTCAAGAAATTGCAAAAATTTTATTACGCCTAAAAGAAGAAAAAAATATTGCAACCCTATTAGTAGAACAAAAAATAGATTTTGCAAAAGGTATTACCGACTACTACTATTTTATGAATAGAGGAAAAATTGTTGCAGAATCAAAAGCGTCAGAAATAAGCGTAGAAGAAATAAACTCCTACAATTCTATATAAAAATACCAGATGAGACTTACACCAAGAGATATTGAAAAATTGATGTTGCATCAGGCCGGCTTTGTAGCACAAAAACGATATGCCAGAGGGTTAAAACTGAATTATCCCGAAACTATAGCGTTAATTAGCACACAACTCTTAGAACTGATACGTGAAGGCTATGCTGTTGCAGAATTAATGAATCTAGGAAAACAAATCATTGGATTAGATGATGTCATGGAAGGGGTAGAAAAAATGATCCATGAGGTACAAGTAGAAGGTACGTTTCCTGATGGCACCAAATTAGTCACAGTACACCATCCCATATGTCAAAAAAACATTACAAATGGCTTGGCCCTCTACGGGTCAGGATTGACAAAAAGTGATCAAAAAATTACAGTAGACAATACCTCCAACACACATCCAGGTAATTACGAGGTCTTAGATGAACATATTGAACTAAATCAAGGTCGAAAAACTATAGTACTACTCGTTATCAACAAAGGAGACAGGCCGGTTCAAGTAGGCTCCCACTACCCTTTTGCAGAAACAAATCAATGCTTGGAGTTTGACAGAATCAAAACATTAAAATATCGCTTGAATATTCCTGCAGGCACTGCAGTTCGTTTTGAACCAGGAGAAGAAAAAGAAGTAGAACTTGTACAAATGGCAGGTGAATTAAAAGTGTATGGTGGTAATGGACTAATAAACGGTGCTATTAAAAACCGAGAGTCCGAAATTACAACCACTATGCAACAGCAAAATTATTTAAAATCATAATCACCCTATGAGCAAAAAAATACATCGTGATGCTTATGCAGATATGTACGGCATCACCACAGGCGACAAATTGACCTTGGGAGACACTAATTTGCAAATTTGTATTGAAAAAGATTTTACAGTGTATGGTGAAGAGTGCAAATTTGGAGGTGGAAAAGTATTGAGAGATGGGATGGGACAAGCCACAGGTATCGATCAAGAAGATGCCTTGGATTTAATTTTCACCAATGCTATTATTATTGATTACACCGGAATTTACAAAGCTGATATAGGTCTTAAAAACGGACGTATTCATGCTATAGGAAAAGGAGGAAATCCGCATATCATGCCAGGCGTACATCCAGATATGATTGTTGGAGCTACCACCGAAGTAATTGCTGCGGAGGGTGCAATAGTTACTGCTGCAGGAATTGATAATCATATTCATTACATCTGTCCCCAACAAATAGATGAAGCTATCGCTTCTGGGGTGACTACCTTTGTCGGTGGTGGCACAGGCCCTACAACAGGAACTAATGCTACAACTTGCACCCCTGGCGCATTCCATATCGAAATGATGCTAAAGGCTACAGATCATTTCCCTATGAATTTTGGCTTTTTGGCCAAAGGTAATTCCTCGCACCCAAAAGCTTTGGAACAACAAATAGAAGCTGGAGCACTTGGACTGAAATTACACGAAGATTGGGGCTCTACCCCTGCCGCTATTGATACTTGCCTCAGTGTTGCTGACAAACATGATGTACAAGTATGCATCCATACGGATACCCTTAACGAAAGTGGTTTTGTTGAAGTAACCAAAGATGCGCTCAAAGGACGTACCATACACACCTATCATACCGAAGGTGCAGGAGGAGGACATGCTCCCGATATCATTACGTTGTGTGGAGAATCAAATGTCCTACCATCTTCTACAAATCCTACAAGACCTTATACAAATAATACAATAGATGAACATCTAGACATGCTTATGGTATGCCATCATTTGGACAAAAATATCCCAGAAGATGTGGCTTTTGCCGAAAGCAGGATAAGAGGGGAAACAATAGCTGCCGAGGATATCCTACATGATATGGGTGCCCTATCCATGATTGCATCTGATTCTCAAGCAATGGGTCGTGTTGGCGAAGTCATTTGTAGGACTTGGCAAACAGCTCACAAAATGAAGTTACAGCGTGGACCTCTACCAGAGGACAAAGGAACTGGAAGTGATAATTTTAGAGTAAAACGGTATATTTCTAAGTACACCATTAACTCGGCATTGGCACATGGATTTGCTCATGAAATTGGCTCCATTGAGATCGGAAAATTAGCTGATTTGGTTCTTTGGAAACCACAATTTTTTGGAGTCAAACCGGAATTGATTATCAAAGGAGGGGTTATAGCACAAGCTCAAATGGGAGATCCCAACGCCTCTATACCTACTCCGCAACCTTATTTCTCAAGACCTATGTTTGGTGCTTTGGGAAAAGCTGTTTGTGATACCTCGAGAGTTTTTGTTTCTAAAATATCCCTAGAAAACGTAAAAAAATATGGGTTAAGCAAAAAAGCAGTAGCGGTAAAGAACTGTAGAAATATCAGCAAAAAAGATATGCACTTCAATAGTGAATTACCTAATATAAAAGTAGATCCAGAACGTTATAAAGTTACTGTTGATGATGTTCATTTGACCTGTGAACCAGTAAACAAAGTACCATTGGCACAATTATACCACTTATTTTAATGCATAAACTTATACAGTTATTTCAATTAGTAGATTCCTCATTACCCATTGGAGGATTTGTCTATTCCATGGGAATGGAATCCGCTATAAAAAGTAAATTACTAGAAAATGAAGAAGATCTAAAACGCTACTTAGTTGCCTATATGGATCAAATAATTTCCTTTGAATTCCCTTTTTTGGAAGCTGGTTACACAAGTGCAAATACTCCCCAAGAATGGGATACATTGACCACGGCATATCAGGCCATGCTTATGAATCCTAATTTGGAAAAAAGTGCCTTAGTTTTGGGGAAAAACTGGACACGTTTAGTATTTTCTCTATACAAAACAGATGAAATAGATATGCTAAAACAACAATTAAAACAACAACAAATCCCTTTGTACTATACGATTGTTTTTGGAATGTGTATGTCCCTACTCAAAATCAGCAAAACAGAAGCACGATCCATGTATTTATATACTGGGCTGAGAGATCAAGTTACTGCCCTGACTCGCTTGGGGATTGTAGGCCCCATGGGAGGACAGGGATTATTAACCTATGTACTAGAAAAAGCCAATAAAAAAAACAACTCTTACAAAACAACTCCCTACTATTCCGCTACAAAATCAGCTTATATTATGGAGATTGTTCAACTAAATCATCATAAGATTTATTCAAAATTATTTCAGAACTAATAAAAAAAAACGAAAAAAATGTTATTCGACTTCCCACACCTTCTGCAACACAAAATGGAAATGGAAAATCCAGGAGTGTTTTCGCATCGTGAATTTATTCGAGAAGATAGAGATTTCAGTAAACGTCCATTCACTATTGGTATTGGTGGTCCAGTGGGTACCGGCAAAACTGCCTTGATAAGACAATTATGTATTGCATTACGTGACAAGCATTCTATAGCTGTGGTAACTAATGACATCTTTACCAAAGAAGATGCAGAATTCTTAACCAAAAACAAAGCACTTGACCCAGCACGAATTATAGGTGTAGAAACAGGAGGATGCCCTCATTCTGCCATTCGTGAAGATGTTTCGGCAAATATTCATGCCCTAGAAGGGTTGTATGAAAAATTCCCCGATATCGAACTTCTTATTGTAGAAAGCGGAGGAGATAATTTGGCTGCCCATTTCAGTAGAGAATTAGCAGATTACTCCATTTATGTAATTGATGTATCTGGTGGGGACAAAATTCCACGCAAAGGTGGTCCCGGAATTACTCAATCAGACTTACTTATTATTAATAAAATTGATCTAGCCGAAATTGTAGGTGCAGATCTAGAGGTAATGGATCGAGATTCTAAAAAAATGAGAGGTAATGGTCCTTATATTTTTGCCAAAGTAAAAGAAGATTACGGCCTAGACGCTATTATAGATCATATTTTTCACGCCAAAGCGCACGCTTTGAATGAAGCTCACTAATATATGACCTTCCAAAATAAAGGTAGTAGCATCTCTTTAGATACTGCTACCTTTATTTTTTATCCCAATTATTACTTGTGACAACAGTAATTAATACCAGTTAAAAATGTAATTGTAGACCAAAATAGTTGAACTTTAAAATTTGAGCAGAGCCGTGGCTACGGTTTAGTTTTATACTAAAAAAATAGTAAGCAAAGCCCCTAATTATTAGCCCGTAATTACTTTTTGAATCGTTTTATACAATTTCGGCATAAAAATTCGTATTCATGACGCTGTTATTTTTTATGCAAAAAAAACCGTGATGACGCTGTACAACTCGGACATAAAACACGAATAAAAAAAGATTTAGATATAAAAAAGGCAGTATTTCACATTCTACATCTATGTAGGCCATATTTTAATATTTCCTATCCAAATGATCATAATTCAATAACTCTGGATGGGATAGTATTTGAGAAACGTGCGTTACTATTTTTTTTAAGGTAGTAATTTTTTCTGCACTGTACCTCCCCACAAATCCATAATCATTAATTCTCGTTACATTAGATTGCAAAGAACTCGCATCATTAGTCTGCTCCAACTTTGACAATTCCTCCTCAATAAGTTGTACTTTATTTGAATCTTTATTCCCTACCAAAAACAAATTTAGAAAAGAGGTATGTTTCCCAAACATCCCGGGAGAATATACATCTATATCTTCTGGAACTATTTTAAAATTATCCCATAAAACGATCTTCTTATCTATAGTAATTTTGGTAGAGGTCTCAAAAATTTTAAACACAAAAGACTCCCCGTTAGCAGTTCTTCCTGCAGAAAACCAGTCTATAAAAAGCAAAACACTTTCTGCATCGAGATCAATATCATTTTCTTGAACGAAATTTCCACCCGTATGCATCACTAGAGGGTCATTAAAAAAAACATGAAAGGCATTTTTCTCCAACGTCATTTTTAGCTTTTGCTTACATGGTACACCATTACTCTCATATACACGTGTATTGGCTTGGGAACTTATAATAGAAGACGTATTTTCTTTGCAAAGAACATCTAGTGCTACACGATCTCCTTCTACAAAACCTCCACCATAGCTAGTTAGCATACATACCGCCGTTTGTTTTTGTGTTTTGGGATTGACTATTTTTAATGGTTTTTTACTTAACTGTTCAGTTAGTATCGTTTCATTATTATGTATCTCAAAGGTAATTTTGGAGGCATCTTCTTTGGTATTCACAGTCATTCGGTACGTAAAATTGAATTAAAAAACAGTAGGCTATTGTTCTCTGTAAAAATATCAATATTGATAAGAATTCACACCAAAAAATAGAACGAATTTGATATTTAAAACAGAACGCTTCAAGACTTTTTGTTATCAACCTAAAATGAGGTAAAATTTAACTAATTAGAGCTATTTTTTAGAATTCATAGCAGTACCACTGATCAGAAAAACAATAAAATATAGACAAATTTGATTAAAAAAGAATTCTAGTCAGCTAGTGCAAGTCGATGTATAATACATTTCGACAAAAACTTGCTAGTACATTTTGTTAGCACAAAGTAGCAGTAATACCAAATTAGCTATATACAATCGCATATCGACTTGCTCGTTTTCCATCTAAACACCTTGTTCACAGAGCCCCTAACCAAGTTATGCAATAGAATCACAGTGTTCTTACAGAAAAAAATAAGGGTGTCACTAAAACGAATTTACAAACCTAAATTGGCATAAAACATCTTTGAAAACTCAAAACAACATTAAAAACCTAATAAACAGACTTATAAAAAATAAAATTAACTGTTTTTTTTATAAAAACCATATGTATTTTTTTCATAAATTGATCTAGGAAATTAGATCAACATCCTATACTACAATTTGATTATTGTACCGAATAATTTTGGGATCATGTATTCTTAATTTATTTTTTTTTGAATCGAGTTATTGTAAAAATTTGAACATAAAGCAATTGTCCTACTGCAATTTTTACAAAAATAAGGACTAAACAAAATATGTTTTAGATCCCGTTTCAAGGTTAGTATAGTTATGATATTGGTTATATTTTGAATTTGTAATTAAAAATGCTACTACTTAAAATATAAGTATAGGCCAAAATAATTGAACTATAAAATTTGAACATCGCAGTGACTCTGGTTTAATTTTATAGTAAAAAAATAGTAGCTAAAGAAGCTAATTATCAGCCTGTAATTATTTTTTAAATGGTATTAGATAGTAAACACACGTTATTTTTCTTATAAAAACACACAATGCTATGATAAAGAAAACCTCCAATTCTCTAAAAAAAGTGATCGTTGATTACAAAAAACTAACACCCGACATCTTATCAATGTTAGTAGACAAATATCCTGATGGGTATGGTGATGATGATATTATTAGTTTTCGAAACGCCAAAAACGAAGTTATAGAGGCTGTAGAACTGCGCACGGATGAATGTTTATTTTTGGTAAAAGTAAGCACCAAACTTGTTGCCCAAATGGAGCGCTTTGATGCAGATGACACGACCTCTCAAGCGATATCTAACGCGGATGAATCAGCAATTAACATAAGTAATGAAGAAGAAGAATAAAAAACGCTTCTTCATTATTTTATCCTGCGATCTATATAGATTCATTACGGTTCATTTTGAAATTTAACAAAATCACCTTCTACCAAATTAGGTATATAATATCACATTTTGATTAGTTCTTTTTCTATTTAAATACCTTGCTCATATATTTTCATAACTCAAGCTATGAAATAGCATCACGGTGTTTTTACACAAAAAAATAACATGGATCTAAAACACAAATTTATATACCTAATTTAATCAGTTTTACACGGTTCTGATAATTTTTGCTCCAATCGCTCTTAGACGTTCATCAATATTCTCATAACCTCTATCAATCTGCTCAATATTATGAATTGTCGAAGTCCCTTGTGCACTAAGAGCTGCTATCAATAACGAAATTCCTGCTCTAATATCCGGGGACACCATTGTTGTAGCCTTTAATGAGGATTTAAAATCATGACCTATTACCGTTGCACGATGCGGATCACAGAGGATAATCTTTGCTCCCATATCGATCAGTTTGTCTACAAAAAACAATCTACTCTCAAACATTTTTTGGTGTATCAACACTTCTCCACGAGCTTGTGTAGCTACTACCAATATGATACTCAATAGATCTGGAGTAAATCCAGGCCATGGAGCATCACTAATTGTCATAAATGAGCCATCTATAAATGTTTCTATTTGATATCCATTTTCATGAGAAGGGATATAAATATCGTCTCCTTTTCTTTCTAATGTAATTCCTAATTTCCCAAAAGTATTTGGTATCAATCCCAAATCATCCCAGCTCACATTTTTGATGGTTACTTCGCTTTGAGTCATTGCTGCCAATCCAATCCACGACCCAATTTCAATCATATCTGGCAATACACGATGTGTACACCCTCCGAGAGCATCTACTCCTTCTATAATTAGCATATTTGAGCCAATTCCGTCTATCTTTGCCCCCATAGCCACCAACATTTTACATAATTGTTGTAAATATGGTTCGCAAGCCGCATTATAAATTGTTGTGATACCTTTGGCTAATACAGCAGCCATAACAATATTTGCGGTACCTGTGACAGAGGCTTCATCTAATAACATATAGGCACCTTTGAGCCCTTCTGGAGCTTCCACTCCATAGAATCGTTCTTCTTTATTATATCTAAAGTTTGCTCCTAATTTTATAAACCCTTCAAAATGGGTATCCAAGCGTCGGCGTCCAATTTTATCACCTCCTGGTCTTGGAATATAGCCTTTTCCAAAACGCCCCAATAATGGACCCACAATCATGATAGAACCACGTAGACCACTCCCTTCTTCTTTGAAGAGTTCACTCTCCAAGTAGTCCAAATTGAGTTCGTCACTCTTGAACGTATAATGTCCTTTACCTAATTTCTGGATCTTGACCCCCAGATTACTAAGGATACCAATAAGCTTATTGACATCCCGAATATCAGGAATATTAGAAATTGTTATTTCCTCTGGAGTTAATAGAACAGCACAAAGTATCTGTAAAGCTTCATTTTTAGCTCCTTGTGGTTGAATCTCTCCTTTTAGTCGGTGACCACCCTCGATTTGAAAAGTACCCATGAAATAATATTACAGTTAGATTAGTATCGTTTTTTGTTGTTCTTTTTGTAGTTCTTTTTGTTATTGTTTGTAGTGGTCTGTTTCTTTTTTGAAGAACGCATTAGATCAACTGATTCACTCAAAGTTTCATTACTATTAGTTAAATCTAACGCACCATTACTCAACTCTACCAAGTGCTTAAAAATCACTTTATCCTCGACTGTATCTTTATTCCAGTTCAGGAAACATTTTTTCATGTGGTTGGCAATAGTAACCGTCAACGCTTCTTTGAGATCCCCTTCTTCCCAACTAATAGCGACATCAATCATCCTTTTGATATTATTCCCATAAAATCTGTATTTAGGAAAATTCTGTGGATAACCAAGAGGATCTGGACGTTCTTCTAATTTTTCTTTGGTCAAAATAGGGTAAGGAGAATCTACATCGAGTTCGAACTTACTGATAATAAACAATTGATCCCATAGTTTATGCTGAAAATCTGGCACATCTCTAAGATGAGGTTGCAAATTCCCCATCACGGCAATAATTGATTTTGCTTGTTTATTTCGTTCTTCACGATCTTCTATAGCGACAACATGATCTATCATCTTCTGTAAATGACGTCCATATTCTGGAATTATCAATTTTTCGCGTTCTGTATTATATTCTATTAAAGCTACTGACATAAATTTATTTGTAGTGGAATTGCTTACTTGCCATGCAGTATTGAATTAGTATTTCGCGATATGGCCAAGAATGCAAATAAAAATGCAAAATACTAAAATAATATTTACGGATGCGTTGTTTTTGAAAAGGATTTCATCAAATTAAAAAAACGAAATTTAAAATACTGATCATACACATTTACAAGCACCTCTATTATTCCGTATCTCATGAATCCCACCCTGAGTAATTAGCTTTGCCCAATTTTATTTTATAAAGAAATTACACCCTCGACCTTGGAAGCGACTTCTTTATATTTATCAATTACCAAATCCGGACTTTTCATCCGGACATTTACAGAAATACTGGTATACTTTTCATTTTTGGAGGCTTTTTTGTGAATTACTGCTCCCATATTATCAAAAATGCTTTCTACCAACAAAATCTTGTCGGTGCTTGTGGGTACAATAAATTTATATAAATATGATGTAGGCCAAAGACTAGTATCTGCTAATTGTGATTTTAGCTTTTTATAAAACGCTTCTTCTTTGCTCATGAAGTTATTTTTATGCAAATATAGCAGAAACTTACTGAAGTTTGAAATAGGAAATTAGCGACTGTATATCGAATCTTCAAAATGGATTAATTCCTCATTTTATAGAAAGAAACCAAAAACCAAAAACTCATTTTTTATTCTTAAGTAAAATAGCGAAATTTGATAAAAAAAGTTTGGCTGAGCATAAAATCGTTATTACTGGAGGACCCGGAACTGGAAAAACCGCTGTCATCAATCAACTATCACAAGAAGGATATCAATGTTCTCCAGAAATCTCACGTCAAATTATTTTGGAAGCTCGCGAATCAGGTATTGAACATCTTTTTCTATCAGACCCATTACTTTTTAGTCAAAAACTCCTCGAAGGTAGAACAAAACAGTACCAAGAAGCTACGCTTGTTCCTGGGAAAACTATATTTATAGACCGAGGAATCCCCGATATTATAGCCTATATGCATTTCATGCAACAAGAAAGCCCTAATGACTTTATAGAAGCCTGTACAGCAAATAGGTACACCTCTGTATTTATACTTCCTCCTTGGTCAAAAATACATACTACTGACAATGAACGGTATGAGAGTTTTGAACAAACAACGCAAATACATCAACATCTCAAAACCACTTACGAGAATTTTGGCTACACCTGTATTCCAGTCCCTTTTGGAACTATTAGTGAACGGTGTGATTTTATCCTCAATAACCTAACCTTTTAATGCATGCAGCAACCACGAGAAGTACTTCGCAAATATTGGGGTTTTGATGAGTTCCGTCCATTACAGGAAACCATCATAAATTCTGTATTAGCCAATGAAGATACCGTTGCACTGCTACCCACAGGAGGTGGTAAATCATTATGTTTTCAATTACCAGCACTAGTCAAAGATGGAATTTGCATTGTCATCTCTCCCCTTGTTGCCCTGATGCGAGATCAGATATTGGGTCTAGAACAAAAGAACATCAAGGCGATCGCTCTCACTAGTGGTATTCCTTATCAAGAGCTGGATCAATTATTAGATAACTGTATCTACGCAAACTATAAGTTTTTATACCTCTCACCCGAACGATTACAACAAGAAATCGTGCAGGAGCGCATCAAACAAATGCCTGTAAATCTAATTGCAATAGATGAGGCACATTGTATCTCACAATGGGGCCATGATTTCAGACCTGCCTATCGTAGTATCAAAATTTTACGAGATCTAAAACCCCTAATCCCTATATTAGCTCTTACGGCCACAGCTACAACCAAAGTAGTTGAGGATATTATTGAGAGCATAGCACTTTTTCAACCCAAAGTACACCAAAAATCTTTTTCTAGACCTAATCTTGCCTACATGGTTTATGCTGTTGCCGACAAACGTTATAAACTGCAACAACTCCTAGAGCGTAGATTAGGAAGTACCATTATCTATGTACGTAATAGAAAAGCCGCAAAGGACACAAGTCAATTTCTAGAAACAGCAGGATTCACTAGTACCTACTATCATGGAGGTATCTCTGCTATAGACAAAAACAAACGACTAGAGCAATGGCATCGCGAGGAGAAACAAATCATGGTAGCTACTAATGCTTTTGGGATGGGTATCGACAAAGCCAATGTACGACTAGTAGTGCATCTAAATATCCCCGAAAGCTTAGAAAGTTATTTTCAAGAAGCAGGACGTGCAGGAAGAGATGGTCAGAAAGCATATGCAATACTCCTAAAAGGAGAACATGACACTAATCAATTAAAAAACCAGTTCCTCAAAACTATACCGGACATTAGTTTTATTAAACATGTATATCGAAAACTTTCGAATTATTTTCAAATCTCTTATGGAGAAGGACAAAACACGATACATTCCCTGAATTTTAATTCTTTTTGTCATAATTATGAACTGCCAATAGCAACCACCTACAATACCATTAAACTCTTGGATCGTAATAGCATTATTACATTCATTGAACGTTTTAGCAAAAAAACGGTATTACAGATTACCACAGATAGCACAACTATGCTAGATTTTTTGGAACAAAACCCACAATACGCCATAAGTATCAAAACGATTTTGCGTAACTACGGTGGTATTTTTGAAGAGGAAGTAGCAATAAACATCTCGCAAATTGCCAGTAAAGTAGGAACTACTGAAGCAGAAATCGTAGGCATATTACAAAAAATAGCAAATCTCGGTTTACTGACTTTCAAACACTCTAGAACAGATGCAGAGCTCACCTTTTTGGTTCCCAGAGAGGACGACAGTACAATAAATACCATTTCAAAACATATCAATGCACAAAACACCATAAAACAACAACAAATACAGGCTATTCTTAATTTTATCCAGAACGAAACTGAGTGCAAACAAATACAATTACTTAGGTACTTTGGAGAATCTTCTTCTTCGCCATGCGGAATATGTAGTTTTTGCAGAGTTACCAAAAGCGCACCCAAAGAGCATAACACCCTGTCAATTACACAAAGTATTCTGAAACTAATAGCAGAACAACCCCTATCTTCGCGACAATTATTAACACATTTGTCATGTACAGAAGGACAAATGCTAACTGCTATTCGACAATTAAGCGAAAAAGCATTAATACGTATAGGTAATGACAATTGCTATTACCTCGCAAATAACAAAACATAACTAGTATACATGAGAACATTACGAATTCTTTTTATGGGTACCCCCGATTTTGCTGTAGCAACTCTCAAAGCTCTTGTTGAAAACAAGCATACGATTGTAGGAGTAATCACTGCCCCAGATAAACCGGCAGGTAGAGGGCGAAAACTCCGTGCTTCTGCCGTAAAAAACTATGCCCAAGAACAAGGATTGACCATATTACAACCAACAAATCTAAAGGATCCAGAATTTAACAACACATTAAAAGAGCTCGATCCTAATCTTGCTATTGTGGTTGCTTTCAGGATGCTACCAAAAATAGTTTGGCAATTACCAACCTACGGAACTTTCAATCTACATGCATCCCTTCTTCCTGACTACAGAGGAGCAGCTCCTATTAATTGGGCAATTATCAATGGAGAAACGCTAACTGGAAACACCACATTTTTTATCGATGAACATATTGATACTGGAGCAGTAATTATGCAAAACGAAATAGCCATTGCAAAAACAGACACTGCCGGAATATTACATGACAAACTAATGATCTCGGGCTCAAAACTCGTCCTAGAAACCGTAGATCAAATTGCCAGTAATACAATCACGCTAAAACCACAACCTATAGCAGAACTCAAAACAGCTTATAAACTAGATAAAGAAAACACCAAAATTAATTGGAACACTACAAACGAGACTATTTACAACCTAATCAGAGGATTAAACCCCTACCCTGCCGCGTGGTGTACACTAAACAATAATGACGAAAAACTAGCTGTAAAAATTTATGATGTTCAGATGATAACTGAAAAACCAGAACACCAACCTGGATTCATTATTATAGCCAATAATCTTTTAAAAGTAGCTACAACAGATGGTTATATTGCTATTCAAAAAATTCAGTTACCTAGTAAAAAAGCTATGGATACAAAATCATTACTGAATGGATATACGTTCCAAGAAAACGCTATGTTTTCTTAACTATCTGATATTATTCAAGCTAATGTTATTCCAAAATTTTTTTTTTTGTTAAAAAAACACTTAGTTATCAACAAATCCCCGTATTTACTAGACTAATCCTTGCACGGTTAAGAAATCAGTATAAATTTGTAATGCATTTTAAATTAAAATTTTAATCAACAATAAAATTAAAATCAGAATTATGAACAAAACAGATTTAATCGACGGAATGGCAGAAAGTGCAGGTATTACAAAGGCAGCTGCAAAGAAAGCTTTAGAGTCATTTTTGGGTGATATCGAAAAAACATTAAAAAACGGAGATCGAGTTTCTCTTGTTGGATTTGGATCTTGGTCAGTTTCTAAAAGAGCTGCTCGAGAAGGAAGAAATCCACAAACTGGAAAAACAATACAAATTGCTGAAAAAAATGTAGTAAAATTCAAAGCAGGAGCTGAATTATCTGGTGCTGTGAACTAAGCAATTATAAATGTATATTTTTATAGAAAAGCCTCTAGTCTAGTACTAGGGGCTTTTTTGATAGTACCCCCTAATTATTGGAGACAATACCCCATCTTCGCAAATATGGTTTCTCCTTTACTCTTTTAACCAAAAATTCTTCCAAATTGCATTATCTTCTTTATAGTATAATGTCTCGATTATTTTTTTATAAAATATTGCTACTAGAAAACTAAATCTTGCATCATTAAAATTGTAATTATTAGGACTAATTACCAAATTAGCTATATAATATCGTATATCGACTTGTTCTTTTTTTATCTAAATGCCTTGTCCATATATTGCCTAGCTAAGGCTATGCAAAAGTGTCGCGGTGTTTTTACATAAAAAAATAACAGTGTCATGAATACGAATTTATATACCTAAATTGAATTAAAACAATTTGAAATATTTTCACAAGTTATCACAAGTATTCAAGTGTTCTAAGCTGTTAGAAATAATAACATTCAACTATTATCCGTGGGTACGACATAATTTTACTAGAACAAAATAGTAGAAAAAGAAATAAACTATTAATCTTTAATTGTTTTCCTCCAAAAAAAAGTCATTCAATTCTAATAGTTTTTTAAGTATCATTATTTCTTCAAAAAACACAGCTCCTAGCTCTATGATATTCTGATTTGCATACCACTTTTAGACTTCAAAATTCTAATCAATAAAGTATAATTTTAAATTTCATTGACTTTTTTACGATTTTTGTCCCTCTTTATTACCAAAAACAAAGACCAATATTTATTTTTATCACTATAGCTGTAAAGCCTAATTTAATAGATAAACGACCATCTGTTTTTACAAAAAAAAGGCAATACTTTCAGTACTTTTTTAACTAAAATTTTGCATTTACCAAACCAAAAACAAGCACAAAAATACATTCTAAATTCTCAACTCTGAAACATCAATTTGATAAGCACCAACCACCCCAACCCCCTCTTATCAAGCGAGGACTCAACTTTTAGACCACTTTCTCACGACCACCTAATATCTTCCTAGTTTAGATCATTTCCTACAAAAATTGACACAAAAAATAAATAACGTTTGAACAAATAATTTCACAATAATTTTAACATAATTCAATTATCCCAAAAAGAACTATAACAACCTTTATAAAACAAACGAATTAAAAAAAAAATTAATAAAAGTAATTCTCCTTTGATTATTTGGAATAATTAATTAGATTTAATTAGAACAAAAACTAATCAAGACCCATGATTTCACTACAACCAACAAAAGGTCATCTCTTAATTGCTGAGCCTTCTATTATTGGTGATGTCTCATTTAACCGTTCGGTAGTTTTGCTGGCAGATCACACAGATGACGGCTCTATCGGTTTTATTATGAACAAACCATTAGAATATTCACTATCAGATTTGGTTCCTGAAATAGAGATACCACATATAATTTATAACGGCGGCCCTGTAGAACAGGACAATCTATACTTTATCCATAAAGTTCCCAACCTTATTCCTAATAGCATTGAAATATCAAGCGGCATATATTGGGGAGGTGATTTTACCAAAGTTCGTAACTTAATAAACACTGGTAAGATTATTGCAAATGAGATTCGTTTCTTTTTGGGATACTCTGGATGGGATGCAAAACAGCTACATGATGAACTCAAAGCGAATTCTTGGGTGATTGTAGAAAATACCTACAAAAAATATATCATTGAAAAGAAGTATGACACCTTCTGGAAAGAAAAAATGATAGAACTTGGTGGCGATTACCTTATATGGTGTAATTCTCCAGAAAATCCATCTTACAACTAATTTTAGTTCTAGATTGATATACTTATAGTAGACGATTTCTGTTTTTTGTGTGCTACAAGATTCAAGTATATAAATTCTTGAGTTTTGTGGCCTTGGCGTGCGCAGATGATAAATTACCAAACTGTTGATAAAAAACACAATACCTCTTAAAAATTTACCTGTTCTAAGTTTGCTGTCATTTTTATAAAATCATCCAAATTACAGGCGGTATTTTTGGGGCAAGTAATCGAGATAATGTAGGTATCCAAAACAATCGATAAACATTTATATTGAGGAAAGTGTCTAAAAATACTAGTATGTATTCCATTCTCCGAGGATAATGATACTACCTCTAGTATTTTGAAATCAATCATTAGTCCAGTCTTTAGAACTTTTGACAAGCTCTCTTTTGCGGTCCACAGTAATGTATTAGTAATATCCACGTTCAAAAAACATGTTTTCGTTAATTGTATTTCTTCATCTGTAAACATACTAACAAAGACTGTGTTTTTTTTGTGATCAATTTTTTCGATATCTATTCCCAAAGGGTGAGATTCTGGATATGCCAAAGCCATTCCTATACTATCACAATGAGAAATAGTAACTTGATAACCTGAATAAGGCAAATACTCAATAATTGGAAAATTAAAAACTCCAGAACCGATGGTAAAAGAATTCATAAGAACACGCTCAGGTAGGATTTGTTCTAAGGCATGTTTGGCACTTAATCTACCTAATAAATAACTAGATTTGCGCCTAGTAAACCTCAAGGTTTCTAAGTAGGCACGCTCATCCGTATGCAACTCTGGACTATAACGATACAACTCTTCTATTCCTTTTCGGAACATTGCAAACCCTGCAGTATGGACTGAAGTTTTTCGTATCAATGAGATTGTTCCTGTATGCAACATATGGGTGAAATTACAGATTATTCGTCAGTTTTTCTAATTGTCTAAACACATTCGTATAAGGCGATAAAATAGTATACACATAAGATTTCGACTCTTTTGCGATACTACGTTTTGTAAAATTTGCACTAGTCCCAGAAGGCCCTAGATCTATGTATAAACACGGTTCTTGTTGTTCTAAATAACAAATCCCTTTACTAAAATCCGAATAAGAACTCACCACCTGATCAAAATATTGATAATCGAACCGTTTCTTCAAACCCCCATTAAGACTGGATACATAAGAAACATTTGGAGTAGATAACTCTGTATCCAATCCTCCTAAATAAGAAAAGCCATTGAATCCTTCTAAAATCAAAGAAGAATGAAATGGCACATTCACTGGAACGCGACTATACAGTATTTGATCGGTTTCTAGTTTGTGTTGATAACGATCTAGATTAGTCAAGGATCCCGAAACAGTAAAATGTCCTTTGAAGTTATCCATAGCTAAATACAAACCATACTGTTCATACACTTTAAATTCCCTATGAGCTACTGAGCTGACCACAGTCAACATACCTCCTGAAACAGAACTTCTACCTACTCTTTTGGCCTGTTCTATAGCTGCCTCCAACGCATCGGAAGCAGTCCAAACACCACTTGCTACGGCTGCTACAAATTCTCCGAGACTTTGACCAAAAACATAATCAGGAAAAACATTATACGCTTTTATAGTTTCTAACATAGCAATTTCTATGGCAACAATAGCAGGATGAGTGATCAATAATTCATTAAAATGAAAAGTGTTGTTGTAATATAATTCATCTATAAGAGATCTATGGAGTCGGTTTGTGAAAACAACGTTACTATTTTCTATACTTTTTCTAAAAATTGGATGATTCAAAAACAATTCTTTACCCATATTGGGATATTGACTCCCCTGTCCAGAAAACAAGAAAACGATTTTGCTTTTCATTTGATTTTATTTTTTTTAGTATCCAGTGATTTAAATTTCTAATTTATTCATTTTGAATCACCGTTAATCCAATCGATCTAAAAGTAACTGTGTCAATGAACTTGCTGCATTACTTATTTTGGTTCCTGGGCCAAAAATAGCTGCTGCTCCCTTGCTCTTTAAGAATTTATGGTCTTTTTGAGGAACAATTCCACCTACAATCACCAAAATATGTTCTTGTTTGGTTCGTTTGAGTGCAGACATAATTTTAGGAACCAAAACATTATGTCCTGCGGTCATGGTAGATATTCCGATTACATCTACATTATGTATTGCTGCAAACTGTGTTATTTCTCTAGGAGTTTGGAACAAGGCCCCTTGACAGACTTCAAAGCCTATATCTGCAAATCCAGTTGCTATTACTCGAGCTCCGCGATCATGTCCATCCTGACCTGCTTTGGCAATCATAATTCTAGGTTTACGCCCTGTTTGTTCTATGAATTGCGCTAGGAGCATTTTTGCTTCTACAAAAGAAAGATCTTCTTTAATTGCTTTGGCATAAACTCCTTTAAACGTCTTGATTTGCGCCTCATGCCTTCCAAAAACAAGTTCTAAAGCACTACTTATTTCTCCCAGAGTCGCACGTGCTCTTGCGGCATCTATGGCTAATGCCAACAAATTTTGATTTGTGCTTTTTGCCCCATTCACCATAGCTTCCAACGAATTAGCAACTGCTTTTTCGTCTCGTTTCGATTTGATATTTTGTAAGCGAGTGATCTGTTTGTCTCTCACCTCTGTATTATTAATCTCTAAGGTTTTCAAAGGTCTTTCATCTGGAGCTACATAAGCATTCACTCCAATAAGTACTTCTTCATTACTATCAAGGTGGGCCTGTTTGACTGCAGCTGCTTCTTCGATTCGTTGTTTCGGAAAACCTGCTTCGATAGCCTTAGTCATACCTCCAAGCTGTGCTATTTCTTCCAATAAGCCCCAAGCTTCAGTAACTAATTCTTGTGTCAATTGCTCCACATAATGACTACCTCCAAAGGGATCTACAGTTTTGGTTATCTGTGTTTCTTCTTGAAGATATAGTTGTGTATTTCTTGCGATACGGGCAGAAAACTCTGTTGGAAGTGCAATAGCCTCATCAAGAGCATTAGTATGTAAGCTTTGCGTACCGCCAAAAACTGCAGCCGCAGCCTCAATAGTCGTACGCGCAATATTATTAAAAGGATCTTGTGCAGCCAAACTCCATCCACTTGTTTGGCAATGAGTTCGGAGCATCAAAGATTTTGGGTTTATGGGATCAAATTGCTTGATGAGTTTTGCCCAAAGTATCCGACCTGCACGCAATTTAGCTATTTCTTTAAAATGCGACATTCCTACACCCCAAAAAAAGGATAAGCGTGGAGCAAAACTATCTATAGAAATCCCCGTTTCCAAAATCTTACGTACATATTCTACCCCATCTGCAAGCGTATATGCCAGCTCAATGGCTGTAGTAGCACCTGCTTCTTGCATATGATATCCAGAGATGCTAATAGGATTAAACTTGGGCATATTCGTAGCAGTATATCTTATGATATCTGTAGTAATTCGCATGGAAGAAGCAGGAGGATAGATATACGTATTACGCACCATAAATTCCTTTAAAATATCATTCTGTATCGTTCCTGTTAATTGTTTTTGAGTAACTCCCTGCTCTTCTGCTGCAACAATATAAAAAGCCATAATAGGCAGTACTGCTCCATTCATTGTCATGGAAACCGACATTGTATCTAGTGGAATCTGATCAAAAAGCACTTTGATATCCTCCACGCTATCAATTGCTACACCTGCCATACCTACATCCCCTGCAACACGTTCATGATCACTATCGTACCCGCGATGTGTTGCCAGATCAAAGGCTACTGAAAGCCCCTTCTGTCCTGCTGCTAAGTTTTTTTTATAAAATGAGTTACTGGCCTCTGCTGTAGAAAAACCAGCATATTGTCTGATTGTCCATGGACGTTTTACATACATTGTGCTATAAGGTCCACGCAAAAAAGGTGGAATACCTGCGACAAAACCCTTATGAGCATCTATTTTATGGGTTTGAATTTTGGGTTTGTTAACCTCACGTTTAACATCATTATAAAGAGATACAAAATCATCTTCAGTGGTATTGTTATCTTTTAATTTTATATGTTTAGCCTCCCGCTCTATCGTTTCTTTTTGGAGCTCCTTGTCTAGAAAGAGCTGTTGCTCGAAGGTTTCTGCTAATCGTTTTGGATAAAAAGGAGTTATCAATGTTTCTCCGTATTTATGTTTACAAACAAAAGGGGATATTTCTAATGTAATGGCAGCAACTTCTTCTTTATCAAAATATGTATTGCACCCTACTAGCACGTGTTTGCCATTATCAAATAATTCCTGTTCTTTTTGAGCACTTTCCGTAACCTTTTGTTGGATACTATCCTTTTGTAATTGCACTATAAAACTACCTCCCTTTTGAGTGGTTTCCAAAAGTTCTAATGCTTGGTTCAATAATTGCGCTGTAAAAGACTCAATGGCATAACTTCCTTTTATTGGATCTCTTGTTTGGAGTAATCGAGATTCTTGCTGTAACAATAATAATTGATTTCCGGCTATTCGAGCACTAAAGTCATTGTAATTCTTATACAACACATCAGAAGCTCTATTATATACAGCGTCAGCACCACCAAGCATAGCTGCCATACATTCCATCCCGGTTCTGATACTATTACTATTAGATGACAAGACGGTTTTGTTCCGTAGAGATGGTGCTGCTATAATATAACATTCATTAGGTATTTGATACTTTTCTCTCAGGAATCTCCAAGCTAATCTTAGCGCTCTTAACTTTGCTATTTCTAAGAGATAGTGCCCTCCAATTGCTACTTCAAAAATAATATCTCCCCTAATTAGAGTGTTATTTTTTATCGCAACCAAATATTCCTCAGCATGTGCTAAAGCATATGCAAGCTGCTGTACCATAGTAGCTCCAGCGTTTTGATAAATCGTACTATCAATGAATAACGAATTCTGAAAACCATCATTCGTATTACAAGCTAGCATTGATGCAAAATCATTTTTCTTATTTGCAAACCAATTACCATTTTGAGCGAGATTACCAATACAATCAGTTAAATTATAAAACTTCAAATCATTAGAAGCACCATACTGTTGTAATGTATCTAAATACTTTTTGGATAAAAATGCGCAACGAAGGTAAAAGGGTATTCCTTTCGGAAGTCCTTTGAATAACTGTGCAACCTCGACAGCATCATTCTCTATGAATAGATAAAGATTTTGCATTCCTCGCAGCAGTGCTTTTTTGATGGCACTATTGCCCATTTTGGCATTGGTTACATGTATTCGCTCTGTTACAGCACAACACTCAGGAGTTTCTAATCCCTCTGTCGCTTTGGATACATCTTCTTGAGTATAAAAAGGTTTAATCGTTATTCCTTCTAATGTTTGAAAGAGTAATGTCTCACTATAATCGTCTCCCTTAAGGTCTAATAGGATTTTTTGTTTCCATTCTTGAGCAGAAACAGCTTTAAATTCAGAAAAAAGGTCCATAATACTATTTTTGAAAGGTTTGTTATACCAGTTGAAATGTAATTGTCGGCTAAAATAATTGAACTATTTTTCGCTAGTTTGAGTTAAAAAATAGTAGAAAAAGAACCGAATTATTAGCCCGTAATTATTTTCTAAATGGTGTGACGATTATAATTCGTTTTGTTTTGAAGTCAAAAAATGCACTTATAGCTACAGCGTCATCAACTTTAGCTATCCTGAAACATTTTTTACACACAAGCTTTTTCTAACTCTTGCATTGCTATATCCTGTACTGATTCCGTTAATTTTTTATCAACAGCTTCATAATTTCAATTAAGATGAAAAGATCTTTTCTTAGTTTAGGTTGCAACTTTTATCGATCGATTGGTCTTTTGGTGCTATGATTATTCCTAAAAGATTGTCCTTTTTGGAGTTTCAGAATATCTTCTTTCCTCCATTTTTTTTCAATTCAGATTAGTGTGACTGTAGTTCCACAAAACTTGTTCTCATAATCTTACCAGCTTCCTCCATCATTTTAGTTCCTATATCATTAGCATACCGATTCTTCCAAGATTCTAACTCGGTTCCTTTTACCCATTGATTAAAAGCTCCCAAAGCAGGCCCTGTATGAATTTGAAAATTCATTTTGTCATCTGCATTATTGTCAAAAGTAATTCTAGAACAATACCCAAAATACCATTTAAATACGAGCGCCATTTTTTTTCTAGGCTTCCTTTCCGCCTCTTCAAGAACAGATTGTTTTCCTTTACTAATTAAGTACGTTTTTGTTTCTTCCCATATTGTATTGATATCTTTCTTGAAATAGGTTTTTTCAATTTTGTTTAGAATAGTTTCCGGAATATCTTCTAATGAATCATATTGCTGATATAATTTATACAACTTATTTGCCCTAGCAGGAAACAACACTCCTCTTTTTAACACCTGAACCTTTGCTCCTATTTCGAACATATCACCTGCTGGAGCATAAGCCGTATCTTGGATGTTGATTTCTTGTAACAGGTCTTTTACCGTATTGCTAATGCCTGCCTCTACTGTACATTGGTTGATAGATCCCGTCATCACAAAATCTGCCCCCATGAGAAATGAACATGCCACAGCCTGTGGTGTACCGATACCACCTGCCAATCCTATTCTTATACTTTGTCTATAATTTAATTCTGCTATAATATCATTTCTTAATCTTTGCATAGCAGGAAACAAAACCATGGCTACACCACTATCTGTGTGCCCTCCAGAATCTGCTTCTATACAGATATCATGACTTATAGGAACACTACGGGACAGTATGGCCTGATCTCTTGAAATACGTCCTTGTTCTAAAAGTTTATCTACAATCCTTTCTGGAACGGGACGCATAAAAGCTTCGGCTATTTCTGGTCTAGAAACTTTTGCCAATATTTTGTGTTCGCAAATAATTTTTCCTTCCTCATCTTTTCTAAGCCCACTAATCTGATAGTAAGCCAATGCCAATGTCACTCCCATAAAAGCTGAAGCTTCTATATTTTTAATCCCATATTTCAAATAGAGAGCTATACTTTTCATTTCTATAGCAGGATCGTGCATATTATGGAGAAAATTCATGCCATAAGGTTCATTTTGATTCAGTTCTTTCTGAATATATTGAATGTTTTTTTCAATTTCTTCCAAAGACATTCCTCCCGTACCTAAAAAAGCGAGCATTTTTGATTTTGCCATAAGTACTACCAATTCTTTTGAAGCTATGCCTCTATACATAGCACCAGCGACATAAGCAAACTTAACACCATATGCTCTTCGAAATTCTTCACTCCCCAATCTAGTGGATAAATTCTGCTTTTGACCCTTGTCTTCTTGTAACTCCTCTGTAAAAATCGTTGATGACAACTCACCTTTACTTGATACAATCTTCTCGGTGTTTTCTGGTATTTCGATAAGTTCAGCCTTTTCTTTTATGAGTGGCGTACATTTACTTCTAATCTCATGAACCATTTTGCCCAGAATTTGACTTCCTATTTCCTCATAGGTCTCTACTTGATCACCCATAAGAGATCTAATAGTATCTATCCATCGAACAGGACTAGCTATTTGCAAGCTTAATAACTCTGCAATATTATCATTTCCGTACAATTTGGCTGTTGCATTAGAGATTACTCGCGTATGTAACGTAGAGAAACTAAAATCTTTTAGAAAAGTAGAAAATGCATTGACTGCAGGTTTCATGTACCTTGAATGAAAAGGAGCATTAACAAATAATGGAATAATTCTAATATTCTTTTGATCAAAATCTCTAACGACTCTATCAATGTCTTGTTGCTGTCCCGAAATAACAATTTGTGTTGGCGTGTTAAAGTTTGCTATATCGATTTGTTCATATCCTCCGTTTTTTAATTCCGATTCTAACGACGCTACATCCAATCCCAATACAGCAGCCATTGCACCTCCTGAAGCCTCACTCATTAAAGCACCACGTTTCTTGACTAATTTAAGACCTGTTTCAAAATCAAAAGCGCCACCTGCGTGCAAGGCATTATACTCTCCTAAACTATGCCCTATTAGATAATCAGGAGACAAATGATCTTGTCGTTCGTAGTACGAGAATGCGTTGACAACATACAATGCAGGTTGTGTAAATTGAGTCTTGCCCAATTCCTTATTTGGATCTTTAAGACATAATTCCTCTAGATCATATCCAAGAATATCGGAAGCAATTTTTGTCTTCGATTTATATTTTGAAAAGAGATTCTTACCCATCCCTCTATATTGCGACCCTTGTCCAGGAAACATTACTGCTTTTCTCATGTTTTAACATTTCGATTTATGTTATTATTTTTATAAACCTCATACTTCTTATACCTTTAAAATAATTGATTAAGAAAACGATCTGCATAGATCCATCTATAACCATTTAAAAAATAATTACAGGCTAATAATTCGGTTCTTTTTCTACTATTTTTTCACTAAAAAATTAAATCGTTGCTAAGGCTATGTTTGAATTTTTAGTTCAAACTAGCGAAAAATATAGTTCAACTACTTTAGCTGACAATTACATTTTAACTGGTATTAAAAGGTTTGACAATTTCTTCCCCAACAATAAATAAATCTTATTTCGTACCTAAAGACTTTCAAAAATTCATTAAAAATATCTGCAATTAAATCCATGTAAATAAAACCCGAGACTAACGTGATAAATAAAGTAGTTATACCCGTTAGACGGGTAATATATTTCTCTAAACCATATACATTTCACCTTCTGATCATGCTTGAACAGGTGTTAGACTCGTCTATAAAAGCGTTTAAGATAACTATCGAGATTATATTGGATTTCTATACTCCAAATTTCTTATATCATTGTCTAATATGCCTAGCATCAGAGGTCCTAAAATAGCACACAGTTTAATTTATAGATCCAAAAATGCTCACTCATTGTCATCTAAGCTACTTTGCATTGCAGCTATCACCTTCCATTCATTTTTAAATAATTTCCATACTCTTATATATTGAAATTTAGCATTGCTTATTACCTTTTTACCATAATTTGCATTCATCATTCCTATCATTGATACAACCACACTATCGTCAATCACACTAACTTTATAATCGCTGGTTGAAAATGAAGTTATTTCTACTTGCTCTGAATGATGAATTTCCATCAGTGTGGGTTTATCTAAGACGCTTCCATCAAAAATATTAAAGATTAAATCATCATGTAAAAGTTTATCTATATTGTCAACATGATTGGGATCATCATAATCCAGAAGTAGCTTCTCACACTCCATAATTTGCTTGTTAATAGATACATTATCGCTAGCTATACTCTCATTATTCATAGGTTTTATTTTTTTATTAAAATTTGTTTTTTAATAGATTATCATTAGTTCCGCTCTTTATTTTTTTAATAGCAGAGAAATTGTCAATTAGTCTTATTTACAAGCATTTTCTAATTGTTGTCTAGATATATCACGTATGGCTTCCATTTTTTTATCATTTATGACTTTTTTATTACAGGTATGAATTATAGACATTTCATTTTTAAAAGTACTAAAAAACAATACATTAGAGCTTACCCAAGGCTGATTAGCCAGAAAACCCAAAGACTTTTCTACATCAAAGGTTTCATACTTCTCAGGAATTTGTAATCTTCCCATATTAGACACCTCAAAACTATTATCACCTTTATTATATCTCGAAATATTGACCAAATCGTCCGATGACATAAACTTATTAAAGAAGGTCACTGTATCCTTCATTTTCTCTTTTTCTGTTTGTTCTTTAAATACTTTGTTTACCTTACTTGCCGTTTCCCAAAAATCTGACTCTATTTTACTATCGATTTTAACAGTCACTGTAGACACAATGACATCAAAAACATCTTTCTTCAATTTAGGCAAATAACTACGCATGTTTACCGCATTTGTAGAGGTTTGTGGTGTTTCACCATCCCCTAAAACGCTAGCATTTGCTCTTGCAAAAGCGGTCAGCAATGCAGAATTTACGGTAACGCCTTTATCCTTGCACGCTTTCAATAACCTCATCGTTTGTTGTGGTGGTATTGTCCAGTATAGCACACCAGTACTAGAGATCAATTCTTCTTCCTTCTTATTGCTGTTCTTTAGCTTTGTAATTAAAGAAACAGTTCCTATAATTAGCTTTAAAACAAACCCTTTGATAATGGCTTTTGAGGTTACAACTGGAGAAAAATCAGCTAAATGATCATACATCGGATATTTTCCGATTTCTGCATCTTTATTATCGAGAAGTGTTAGTAACTCAGACATAATAATTACGAGAGACTGAGCATCACAAATACCGTGATAACATGTAAATATCAAATCAGAAACCTCTGCTCCACTAATAGACAACAATCTTATAAGCGGCCCCTTTTTACCATCAAAAGGAGTCAACAATTCTTTTTCCACCTCTAATTTCCAAGTATCTTCTTGTTTCCACTCGATTCTTCTTAAGGGTATATTGGGTACTAAACTGTCTATTACAAATTCGGGATCATTATCACCATTTTTTTCTACACGAGCTCCTAACAAATAATGTTTTTTTTGTATTTTGAGTAAGGCCTCAATTAGTTCACTATCCGAGAATACTTTATTAATTCTTATTCCCAAACAAACATTAAATTTTTTTTCTCCAGATTTATAAAAGTACTTATGTACGTTTGATAGTTTTCTACTTAATTTCATAGTATTCTATTTAGCTGTAGGATGAAAGTTGATGATTCGTAGTGTTTTCTATTTGTATTGGATTCTCTGTATACCTATCTTTTAGGGAATTTAAATGGACTAACCCTTCAAGTACTTTCTTTTCATCTATACCAAAATCAATTAAACATCCGATTTCTGTTATACCTATATCACAAAGATTTTCAATCAATTTGCTACAACTTTCCTTACTACCAAATAAAGCTGAAGTTTTCCAATATCTTTTGAATGCTACATTTAATAGTGAATCTAATGCCTCCTCATCCATTTCATTTGGGTCGATACCTCCACTATTTAAGTTCTTGAGCAACCCCAGACTTGATCTTAAATAGTTTTTAAACGGTTTTTCGACTACTTTTTTTGCCTTTTCTATATCCGTATCTATAAATGTATGTAGCATTAAAGTAATCTTTGCATCATTAACCGAGTGGCCGTTTAATAGTAAAGCTTCTTTATAAATTTTTATATTCTCTCTTAAACTATCAATATCTTGTCCTAGTAAATGGGTTAATAGATTTGCTCCTATTTTTCCAGCACTTTTCATAGTTTCTTGATTACCTCCAGAGGTAATCCAAATAGGAAGCGATTTCTGGATTGGTTGAGGAAAAACCTTTAAACTTATGTCTTTACCTAAACCATTTTTTCTAGAAATGTGACCTCCCTCCCATAGTTTTTTAAGCTCTTCAACTTGATTATACATTACTGAATACCTGTCTTTATAGTGATAAGGTTTTAATACAAAATCATTTACATGCCAACCTGATGCTATTGATAATGAAATCCTACCGTTTGAAAGTTTATCAACTACAGCCCACTCTTCTGCTACTCGTATTGTATCATGTAATGGTAAAACGACACTCCCAGAGTTAATACCTATAGTATTAGTTACACTGGCTATTGCTCCTCCTAATACGGAAGGGCTTGGATAAACTCCTCCAAACTCATGAAAATGCCTTTCTGGTAACCAAATTGCATGAAAACCATTCTCATCTGCATATTTTGCTGAATCTAATAAAAATTTATAGTTTGGATTTTCCAGGGTTTCGTTTTGGCTTCCAAAATAGAATAGACTAAATTTCATCTGTACATCATTAGTATCTCTATCTGATACAGTATACTCTTCAAAAACTATTTGAATACCCCTTGAGAGTTTCCAAAATAAAGTTACTATGAACATATCAAAAGATATTGATTTTAATGAGGAGTCATTGGTATTGTCTAATTCAAGACCATGATCCATGGCATATAAAAAGTTCATAAAAGTATCATGCCTCGTTGGTATTTTTTTAGCTTTACCAGTTGAACCTAATGTATAACTAATATAGGCAGGATCCTTGAGAGATAATTCTGGTGCTATGACTTCAGTATCATATCTATCTTTATTTTCTTGAAATTCTCTTATAACTTTTACATCTATTAAAGTATAACTACTATCGTTTTTTATATAATCTAATCGATCTTTTGGAGTATCAAGGGCTATAAAAACACAAGCTCCTCCTGATTTCCATACTCCAAGTATAGCAACCAAAAGCCAAGCATTTTTTTCTAATTTGACGCCTGCAATATATCCCGATTCTGTTCCATATACTTCCTTTAAATATCCTGCGAACTGATTTGATAATAGATCCAATTCTTTATAAGTAACTTTTGTTTCTTTGAACAATACTGCCACGATATCCGGTATCTTTGTAAGCTGCTCCTGAATTAACGTTAAAATTGTTTTCATTTATATCTGATTTTTTGTGTGAATCTATACTGCCTGTTCCTATTTTTAGAATACATCTTTTGTTATACTTTAGTTATCTTTTCATTCTCAGCTGGGAGGTAGCTACTTTTGATTTCTGAGATCATTTTTGCGAGTCTTTGACCTCTTACCTCTTCAAAATTAGCAACTCCATGACCCAAAAGATAATGAATGGTTTTAATCCATTGTACTGGCATGGAGAGCTGTCTACTTAATAGAGCAGCCACCTGAGACCTCCCATAAGGTAGGGCTGTCGCATTCGAGATAACAGGTATGTTTAATGGTAAAAATCTAAAGTCTTTTAGAAAATCATGAAACATATCGGAAACCGACTCCATATAACTAGAATGTGAGGCTGCTGTAATAAATAGCGGGACTACTTTAATTCCTAAACCTGTAAAATACTTAACAACACTATAAATAGCATCCTCGGGTCCTGCTATTACAGTTTGAGTAGGGGCATTGTAATTAGCAATTTCTATAGTTGTAAATCCTCCCTCTTTTAACTTATCTTCTAGTGTATGGAAATCAAGACCTAATACTGCGGCCATACCTCCCCCAGATATCCCTGCCATAATTTCTCCTCTTTTTTTTACCAATTGCAGCCCCGTTTCAAAGTCAAATGCTCCTGCAGCATGTAAGGCATTGTATTCTCCCAAACTATGACCCAAAAGATAGTTAGGAGCTCCTTCTTTTTCCTTTTCATAATAATGAAGAGCATTAACCACATACACCGCTGGTTGTGTAAATTGTGTCTTAGTAAGTTGCCAATCTGGATCTTCAACACATAGTTCTTCAAGATCGTACCCTAGTATGTCCGAAGCTATTTTTGTTTCAGCTTTATATTTTGGGAATAATTCTTTGCCCATTCCTCTATGTTGTGAACCCTGACCAGAGAACATGATAACTTTTTTCATCGTTTTAAGGTTTTAAAATAAGATTAATTTTTTCTGCTATGTTTTGTACATTCGGGCTTTGGTGGATTGTTAAATGATTTCCTGGGATTACATGTACATCGCATTTTCCTTTTGTAAGAGAAACCCAAGATAATTCAGGATGCATCGGATCGTACTTCTCGCGGCGCGCCTTTGCTTTAAAATAGGTGATGTCTCCCTGATAAGGTTTTAAATCATTATCATAATTCCACATCGCTAAAATATTAGCTTTAAACACTTCTAAAATCCTTCCTAAATGCTCTGTACTAGAAGCGATATAATTAGAATAATCTATATTATTGCCTTCTGGAAGATTTGTGATTTTCTCTGCAATAAAGCTTAGTCTTTCTTTAGCCGGCATTTTCTTTAAATCCTCTACAGAAAAATCCGCAGTTGGGAATAAGGTTTCCACCAAATAAAACAAAATATCAAAATCTTTTAATAGTTTTTTGGGTACGTCTTTAGCTACAGGCGTATCTATAAGTAATAATAAGTCAATTTGTTTTCCTAAATTTTTCAATTGTTGCGCCATCTCGTAAGCAACAGTTCCTCCAAAAGAAGACCCTCCTAAACAGTATGGTCCTTCTGGCTGAAACTTTAATAGATTTGATACATAGTTTTCCGCCATTTCTTTAACGTCATTGATTGGCTGCTCTCCTTTCCGTAACCCTATAGCAGTAAACCCAATAACAGGTATTCCATCTGTAATATCCTTAATTAAATCTTTATAAACATAAACATCTCCACCCACTGGATGAATGATTATCAAGGGAATACTTGAAGCGTTACCCTCTTTAATTTTAATCATATTTGAACTCAAATGTTCATCGTTATATACAAGGGATGTAGAAGTAATACTTATACTTTTCTCTATATAATCCGCCATTTCTAGTATTGTGGGCAAATTAATAATAATACTTGTTTGCAAATCAACATTAAATTTGTTGTTAATATTTGATAGCACAGTCACTGCCAGAAGTGAATCTCCTCCAAGTTCAAAAAAATCATCTGAAACTTTGATTGTAGTTAAGCCAAGGGAACCTTCATAAATTTTTATTAATTCTTGTTCTATTTCTTTTCTAGAGGTAATATTTACCTTTCCAGGTTGAGCGTGTTCTTTCGCTACAGATTCTTGATTTCTACTAGCAATTTCAGTATTTTTTTTCGAAGAATTGACCTTAGATTTAAACCCTTGCATCCTACTTTCTAAATCTACCGTAGAAATTATGATTTGTTTTAAATCTTGATTTAAGATATGTTGAAATACTTCTTGACCTTCTTTAGGAGTAATCCCATGTTTTAGATTTTCATCGATAAAGGATTGGGTAATGTTTCTCCCTGATTTCATCATTTTTTCAGCTACATCAACTGCCATACCTACCTCTTTCCAGGCGTCCCAATTTACAGAAATCGTATTTTTAATAGTACTGGATTTTGCAAAAGCATCTAAAAAAGCATTTGCACTGGAATAGTCTACTTGTCCAACTTCTTTGAAAATGGCTGAGTTGCTAGAACAAAGCATTAAAAAATCTAAAGGTTCTTCTTTTAATAATTCCTCTAATATCAATGCACCTTTTGCTTTTGCTAATATTGTTTTTTGTGCATTATCATATTTTTTACCCTGAATAGTGCCTCCTCCTATAAGACCGGCCGCATGAATAACTCCATTGAGTGATCCGAATGCTTCTTTTACATGATTCATAACTACTGACATTTCTTCTTTATCTCCCACATCAGCTTGTAGAACCATTACTTGGGCACCTAGATCTTCCAAATGCATTATTTTTGTTATCTTTTTACTTATTTTATCCTTTTCTCCAAATGATATTTTCCAATCGTCCCATTCTTCTTTTAAAGGAAACTCTGAACGACTGGTTAAAATAAGTTTTGTGTTTTTGAAATTTTCAGCAATGTACTCCCCTAAAACAAGTCCTATACTTCCCATACCTCCTGTGATCAAGTAAGAACCAGAATCTTTAAGTGTTGTATTTATGTTTTTTACAATTTCAGCTTCATGTTTTTCATAACTCTGTACATAGATCTTCTGATTACGAATAGCAAAAACATTTTCTTTTTCTTCTGAATTCTCAGCAATTAAATGATATAACTGATCAAGCATGCTTGCTTCTAATTTAGTATTAGACTTAGGCATTACCAAGTCAATACTTTCACAGTTTATATAGTGATATTCTTTAGGTATTGTCCCACAAACTCCAACCAAAGTTGCTTTTTCTGGATGTAACGATTCTTTATCAGTAACCGCTTGCATATTGTTTGAAAGTACGGTAAGATTTATATTATTAGTACTTAGCAACTTCCCTATGGATTGTGTTAAGTATAACAAACTATAAAAACTCACTTCTTGTGTTTCCTCTAGTATTTCTAATAGTGGTTTTCTCTTGCCCGAAGTAATATTCCACGCGTGTATAATTCGATTTGGCAACGCCTCAATATTCTTTAATCTCTCCCATAATAAGTCATAATCTTTGTTGTCATTAGGATTTATCGTATAGCCCTGTTCATTTTCTTGAAATTGCTTCCCTTTTTTTACAAAAAAAACAGTATTCTTATGAGCTTCTAATTTCTTTATTAATTTTTTATCAAAAGACCTATCATTGCAAAAAACGAGTATGTTCTGATCAGTAATCAGATCAGTATTCATGAAGTCCTTTGTCTTCCAAAATGGTTTATAAAACCATTGATCTATTGGAAGTTTATTATAAACATCAACATCTTTGACTATTACATTGTCAACTTTCTCTTCCTCCTTTGGAGCTGATATCCAATGATACTTCCTCTCAAAAGGATACGTGGGCAAGGCAATACGTTTACAACGCTCATTGGCATAGAAATATTTCCAATTTATCTGAACACCTTTTAACCACAATTCTCCTAACATCTCATAACACACATCGAGTTTATTTGATGTTTTTTTACCAGATATTATTTGCTTAGATTTTTCCTTATTTTCTACGGACTCAACAATTCCATAGCACATTTCTAATGTTATTACTTCTGAAAGTGTTTGATTTCGATCAAGCATTTCTTCAATAGATTCATTAGATTTCTGTTCATAAGCTTTCCAAAAGGAAGGATCCATAACGAGTTGATCTGATAATTGCTTTTCAATAGTATTCAAAAAAATATTGGTTTTTGGTCTATTGAATTCTGTTATAGTACCTGTATTTCCTTTTTTTGTTATTAGAAGTAATGCTTTTTTTACAGAAAAAACTTCTGTTAGGCAAGCTGCTGCGTATAGTCCTCTACCTGTTGCTATAATTCCATTTGGTTTTACTCCCCAACTAATCCATAATTTTGCTAATGACAAAGAATAGGAAAAATCAATAAGATTTTTAGTTAATTCAGGTATTAAAAAATCATCATTATCTATATCAAAATCATTATTTAAGTAGTTAATTACACCCTCTATCTCGGTTATTTCTCTTATATGTTCAAGACAATCATCAAAACTATTTCTAAAAACAAGTTCTGAATTATAAAGGGCATGGAGTTCATTTAAGGTTGTAATATTACTTTCTTTAAATGAAAAGTAGAGCTGTAAAACCTCATCATCTGACAGCACCAACGGTTTATTTATTTGTGAATTAAGTTTCTTTATAAGTTCTTTTTTATTTTTACAGATAACAACTCGTTTATGCTTATATTCTTCCCTACCTACATGCAGTGTATAAGCAATATCTGCAAGAGTTAGGTTTTCATTATTTTCGACAAAAAGAGAAAGGTTAGCAGTCATGGTTTTTAACGCCGTCTCTGTTTTTGCTGATAATTTAATTATTTGAAAAAGCCGTGAAGAAGACTCATTAATGCTCAATGGAGCTTCTTTAACAATAAGATGGGCATTGGTACCTCCCAAACCAAAAGAACTTACTCCTGCTCGTCGTGGTGATCCATTTGTTTTCCAATCTTGTAAGGTAGCATTAACATAAAAAGGGCTATTCTCAAAATCAATATCTGGATTTGCCTTATCATAATGAAGAACGGGAGGTATTTTCTTGTTTTTTAAAGATAAAGTTGTTTTTATAAGCCCTGTCACACCAGCTGCTACATCTAAATGTCCTATGCTGGACTTCACTGATCCAATGGCACAATACGCCTTACGATTTGTATTAGCACGAAATGCTTTAGTAAGTGCAGATACTTCAATAGGATCCCCAATAATTGTTCCTGCTCCGTGTGCTTCAATATAACTAATTGATTCTGGATGAACATCCGCCATAAGCTGCGCATCTAATATTGCCTGAGCCTGTCCTGAAACACTAGGAGCTGTAAACCCAACTTTATCTAATCCATCATTATTTACGGCCGATCCTTCTATTACTCCATAAATTGTGTCATTATCTTCTATTGCTTCTGATAATCTCTTCAATACAACTATTCCTGCTCCTCCTCCTATAACTGTTCCGGCAGCCTTTGCATCAAAAGAACGACAATGACCATCTGGAGAGAGCACACTTCCCGACTCATGTAAATAACCACTATTTTCAAGAAGCTCTAACGATACTCCGCCTGCCAAAGCCATATCACATTCATAGGTAAGTAAACCTTGACACGCATAATGTACCGCTACCAGTGATGTGGAGCATGCTGTATTTACATTTACTGCTGGTCCTTTTAAGTTTAGTTTATAAGATACTAAAGAAGGAACTGTGTCGGTGATGTTATAAGCTCTAGCCATAAAAACCCCCATCTTCTTTTCAAGATCTTTTCGATTTGCCATAAGATTATCATGGAAGTAATTATTTAACCCAGCTCCCATGTATACTCCTATACGGTCTTCAAAATCACTCGATTTATATCCTGCATTCTCTAATCCTTCTACGGCACATTCTAACACTAAGCGATGTTGTGGAGATAATACACTTGCTTCCAATGGAGTGAAACCAAAAAAAGAAGCGTCAAAAAACTCTTTATTTTCTATAAATGCAGCAGCCTTTACATAATTCGCTTTTTTAAGTAAATTTTCTTCTACTCCTCGTTTTCTTAACTCATCATCTGTAAAAAAAGTAATTCCTTCTTTACCTTTTTCTAAATTTTGCCAAAGTTCCCATGGGTTATTCGCTTTAGGAAACCGACCAGAAAGGCCTATAATTGCTATATCTGTTTTTTTCATAAGTATACTTATTAAATTAATACAAGACGGTTATCTTCAAATTCATTTATCTAATTCTCTCCTGATAACATTTTTCGCCTTTTATTTGCTCTTTCTTGACTTTTCGACAACATACTATTTTCTGTATTTTCGGCTTCAATATAGCCTGCTATTTTTCCCACTGTCGGGTATTGAAATATATCTACTACTGATATTTTCTTTTCCATTTCTTTACTAATTCTCTGACTTAGTGCAACACTTAATTGAGAGTCCCCTCCAATTTCAAGAAAATTATCATGCAAACCAACTTGCTCTATTTTCAATATATCTTGCCAAATTCCTATTAAACGCTTTTCTGTATTAGTTTTGGGAGCTACATATTCTTTTTTTCTTACAACTTTTAAAGGTTTCAATTGTAAAAATTTTCTATCTATTTTTCCATTAGGTGTTAATGGAATAGCTTCTATAGGCTCTATAAAATTAGGCACCATATATTCAGGGAGGTGTTTTGATAGATGGTCTTTGAGTTCTAAACTATCTAACTTATCGCCATTATTTTCGGCTACATAATAGGCTACTAATTGCTTGCTTCCTGTGTGTTCTTTAGCCACTACTACTGAATTGCGAATATCCTTGCGGCTATTTAGCCTGGTTTCTATTTCTCCTAGCTCAATTCTATATCCGCGAATTTTCACCTGTTGATCTACCCTTCCTAAAAATTCAATAGTACCATCTGGCATCCACCTTGCTAAATCACCCGTTCTATATAACTTGCCTTTTCCAAATGGATTATCAATAAATTTTTCTGCAGTTAGTGATTTTCTGTTTAAATATCCTCTAGAAACACCATCTCCCGCGATACAAAGTTCTCCAATAACTCCAATCGATTGAAGTATTATACTGTTCTCTGCCAACATATATATTTGTGTATTGGCTATAGGCTTACCTACGGTATTAGATACCGCTTTATTTAATTGTTCTGTACAAGACCAGATTGTAGTTTCTGTTGGTCCATACATATTCCATGCTTTTACATTTGGTATTGAAGGTAATCCTTCCCTGACCTCTTGTGGCATGGCTTCACCACCACACAAAGCTATAAATGGATTAGAAGGAATCCAATCTGATTTCAAAAGCATACGCCATGTTACAGGAGTTGCTTGCATGATAGTTCCACCATGTGATACTATCGAAGACTTAAGCATCTCGTCTGAGCGAGCTACCTCGCGAGAAATAATAGCCAATTTTGCTCCCGACATTAATGGCAAATACAATTCTAGAGCGTGAATATCAAAAGAAATAGGAGTAACACTAATCATACAATCAGTCTCTTCCAGTTGATAATCCGTTTGCATAGAACATAGAAAATTAACTACACTACTATGGTTAACCATTACACCTTTTGGTTTCCCTGTAGAACCAGAAGTATAAATTACATATGCTAAATCACTTGGCAATGTTTCACGTCTTAATAATTGATTATTATCTATAATCCAATCATTATCGTACCAATTGGGAGTTAGCGAAATCAACATTACATTTTTATCATCTATAGCAGCTGATATAGTCTCTCTTAGGTGTTCTTGAATTATTATAATTTTAGTAGCATTCGCATCATTAGTAGCTATTATGTCCTCCTGAAGAATACGATAAATTTCTTCTTTAGAATATCCTGGGTCGATCTGAATGTTACCCCCTCCCGTTTTTGATATTCCAAGAATGGCTATTATCATTTCTGTAGACTGTTCCATACAAACACCTACTAGTGTATCTGGTTTTATGCCTAGATATTTCAAATAGATGGCTAATTGAGTACTTTGCCTTTCCAACTCTTTACCCTTCACTTTTTCCCCTTCTGAGGATGATTGTTTCGATAAAAACGCTTCCTTTTCACTTGCAATCCAGTTATTATCAAACCAATTAGTCGCCAAAGAAATTGTCGTTATGCTTTGATTATTACTAATTTCTTCAACAATTTCTATTAGGTGTTCTTGGGTTAACATCAATTTAACAGCATCGTCTTGGTTGCCTTCTACAATTCCATCTTGAAGCATATAGACAGCACGTTCTCTTGGGTATGTAGGATCAAAAGGAACATAAGCTCCTCCAGCTCTCATTATAGCTAGAATAGCTACGACCATTGTTACGGAGCGCTCCATATAAATACCTACTAATATATCTGATTTTACACCCTGATACTGAAGGTATATCGCCAATTGCCTACTACGTTCTTCCAATTCTTCATATGTGATCATTTCATTATCGAAGGCTACAGCAATACCTTTTGGGGTCTTCTTTACCTGATCTTCAAATAATTCATGTATACATTTATCTCGTGGGTAATCAGCTTCTGTATCATTGAAGTCAAAAAGTAATTGTGATTTTTCATTATCGGTAAATAATTCTATTTCGTTTATCCTGACTTCAGGATTTGCAATCACTTTTTCTAATATATTTTTATAACTCTCTAAGTGTTTTTTTATAGATTTCCCCGAGAACAGATCTTTACGATATTTTAATTGTATATCCATCTTCTGGTCCTTAAAATCAAAAACTTCTAGTGTGTACTCTTCTGTAGTTTCCTGTTGTATAGTATTCATCAGATGTAAAACATCATTAGAACTTTCTTTGAATCCTTCAGTAAAAATATTTTGATAATAAAATGAAACTGGAAATAGTGTGTCGCCTCCTTTTTTCATAAGATCCATTGCTACCAACAATTTAGGGTATGGATATCTCAGATAATCTATATCTGTATTAAAACCAGATCGTACGGAATTTACTAAATCTAAAAAAGATTGTTCCCCGTAAACTTGTATTCTGGAAATCATCATGTTTATATAATACCCTATACTATCATTATACTTTTCCTTAGGGCGACCTTGGGTAGGTACAGTAACTATAATATCTTTTCTATTAGATAAGCGATGAAGTAATATGTTGAATACTGATAACATAAGTACCGACACATTCACCTTTAAAGATTTAGCTATTTTTTTTAAGCCATCTAATTGTTTTTCATTTAATTGTGTTTTATGTATCCCATCACTTATATTTTCACCAATTTCGCTTGGTTCAATATCATCATAAGGTAATTCCAGTTTTGTTATATTCCCTTTAAGCTTATCTTGCCAATACGTAATATCTTTAGAAGCCTCCTTGCTATCAATATAGTTGGATTCCCAATTGATAAAATCAAAATAAGTTTTATTCAAGGTATGCGAATCCATTTTTCTTCCAGACATTAATGTATTAATTGCCTTGGTAAGTTTGGATATAAAAAACATTGCTGATGTTCCATCCATAATAATATGATGAAAAACAAACAACAAATATGTTTCATTTCGCTGTTGATCTTTTCTTACATGCAATCGCAATACTTCTTCTGATAAATCAAATGGTTTTTGTTGTAATTGCTTAAAAAGGGTTTCAATATTTTGATTATCGTCTATATATTGAATGTCTCTTTTTAGTAAATTAGACTTCTCTGATATTTTCTGAAATAAATTAGATGTATCAGTCTCAATTCCAAAGGTTACTCTAAGTATAGGGTGTCCCTCTATAATGTATTCTACTGCTTCATAAATAACCTCAGCGTCTACATTTTTCATTAAACGAAATGCAATTGGCAGATTATAAAGAGTAGAATCTGGTGTTGATTGTTGAATGAACCAAAGTCCTTTTTGTCCTTCCGATAATGGATATATTAAAGAATCAGAACTTTCTGATACTCCACTAATATTCTCTTGCTTTATTTCCACTCTATTTATAGCAGATTCGAAAAGACAAAAAACAGAATCGAAATCTTCAGCAACAAGAATCTGACCCATTTTTACTTCAATTCCAAAATATTCATTAACCCTACGTACAAATTGAATTACTTTGACAGAATCAAAATCATAATCCAGAGGAGAGAAAGTTAGATCTAAATCTTTTTCTTTAATCTCGAATATCTCATGAACAATAGAAAACAAGGTATTTCTGTGCTCTTTTGCTATCTTTTTCTTATTTACTACTTTATTATGAGTATTTTTTATTGTTGGAAACTCCTTTTTTAAAGGTTGAACTCTTGGATATTCTTCCAGAATAATATGTGTATTCACACCACCTACTGCATAACTATTTAATGCAGCCCGCCTTGGATGACTTCCGTTTTTCCAATGAGTTGCCTCTTTACTTAATATTAATGAGTGATCTGGGTTTATCTCAGTGTTTATATTTTCTAAACGAGGAATACCCGGTATCGTTTTATGTTCAAATGCTTTAAGTACTTTAAATAAAGAAGCCAATCCTGATGCTAATTCTGAGTGCCCTATTACAGGTTTAATACTACCTATATGCCATTTTTTGTTTTTATTCTTAGAATAATGTTTATAGATAGCATCTATTGCACTTAGTTCTACAGCATCTCCTATAGGATTAGCTATCCCATGAGCTTCAATGTAATCAATAGTATCTACATCTATATTTGACTTATTTAAGCTTATTTCTATGGCTTTTTTAAGCCCTTTTGGATTGGGAGATTCCCAAGTTAAGTTTTTACCGCCATGAATAAAGCTTGTCCCTTTGATTAAAGCATATATGGTGCTTTCGTTTTTCTCTGCTATTTCTTTTTTTCTCAAGATCAGGGCTCCAACTCCTTCGCTTCTAACAATTCCACTAGCTAATTCATCAAAGCTTTTCATGTGAATGTCGTTACTCAACAATGCCTCCAGATCTTTAACCTTATCATACCGACTCGTTTTTTCATCGATAATATTTACTCCTGCAACAATAGCTTGGTCACATTCTCCATGCTCTATACTTTGTACCGCCTTGTGAATGGCATGATAAATACTTGTACAGGCACTGTTAACAATTTCACTAGGTCCTATTAAATTTAAATGATAGGAAACCTTACTGGAAAGAAGAAGTGCTATTTGATTCATAGAAACCCAATCTTTTCCTTCCTGTATTTTTGGCGACATTTCATTTGCTGCAATAAATACTCCTGTGTTAGTTCCTGACAATGACTTATAAGAAATTTTTGATTGCTTCAATGCGCCACCTATAGCACTAAATATTAATTGATGTTGCCTTCCTTGTTTCGAAAGTTGTTCTTTATTAAACCCTACATAACTGGCGTTTTGAAGAAAACTATTTTCATGAAGTCTATTCCATGGCTTACTTTCCAATTTACCAAGATTGTCTTCTGTAAGACCTTCTATATAAAAAGGAATATCATTTAAGGTGTTTGGAAATAAACCCGAAATACCGACGATTGCTATAGAACTTGGAATTGCATTATTTTCTTTTCTAAATGAGCTAACAGGTTTAAGCAATTGCTTTTTGACCTTTTCTTTTAGGGTAAATGATTCTGATCCTATTTCTGTATTCTTATCGTGTATTAGTGTATTTGCAGGAGACTTTGATTGAGGTAATTTATCAATATCTATCTTTTTTGATATAAAATCGCTTATCAACTCTATGCTATTCATTTCGTAAAATACTTTGATACTCAATGAAAGTGAAAAAAGAGTGTTGATAGCAAGAATAAGCTCTTCACTATTGATTGAATCTACTCCAAAATCTGAAATAATAGTTTTTTGATCCAGGTCTTCAAAAGGAATATGCAAAACATCTACGAAAATTGTTTTTACCTGTTTTAAAGTTTTAGAAAATTTAGAAGGATCTATATTTAACTTATTATAAACTGAGGTTTTCTTATTTTCAGTTTCTATCGCTATGCTATGATTCGTTTTATACCAATAACTCTTCTTTTCAAAAGGGTAACCTGGCAAACTGATTATAGAAGGTTTTGTATCATAATATAATAACTCCCAGTCAATGGACATCCCTTTTACCCATAATTGAATAAGGCTTTCTAATTCTTTGTTTGTAATTACCTCTTTAAGGTATATATCTCCTGCTTTCCCCTTAAGGTTAAAGTCAATCTTATCTTTAGTGATATCACCCGTTAATATACTTCCTAAACTGCCTTCTTGATAATTAGTTAATTGATAAATCAATTCTTCTGTACTACTGGATAGTAAAGCCAGTCGCTTTTTCATAGGTTCTCTACCTACCTGTAATGTATAAGCAACATCATTCAAATTAACCTTTTTACCATTCTTTAGATACCTAAGCAGATTAGATACTTGTTCTTTTAGGCATCCTTCTTTCTTTGCTGACAGCAGAATAATCTTAGGCTTTTGATCCTGGTTATATTTCTCTTTCTTAGTATATTCTTCTACTACAATATGAGCATTTGTTCCACTAAACCCAAATGCATTTATAGCCGCACACCTTGGTTTATTATCTTTGGTTATCCACTCTTGTAATACTGTATTTACATAAAAAGGACTATCCTCAAGTACTATATTAGGGTTTAGCTTATTGAAGTTTATCGTTGGAGGAAGCTGACCTTCTTTTAAGGCCATTAAGATTTTAATGAATCCTGATATTCCGGCAGCAGCAGTTAAATGGCCTATATTACTTTTAACAGATCCTAATGCGCAATATTTTTCATTTTTTGTAAAAGAATTAAACGTTTCTGTTAAAGCAGCTACTTCTATTTGATCGCCTAGTAATGTACCTGTACCATTAGTCTCTATTAACTGAATATGTTTAGGGTTAATTTTGTATTTATTGTAAATCTCACTTTGTAATTCTTTCTGGGAATTCATACTTGGTGCAGTAATTCCATTTGTAGCACCATTTTGATTTACACCCCATCCTTTTATAACTCCAAGTATCTTATCTCCTTCTTTTTCCGCATCTTTTAAGCGCTTTAACAATACACATCCAACACCCTCACCTGGAACAAAACCATTTGCACGCTCATCAAATGTAAAGCAACGTCCTTCTTTAGAAAGCATTTTAGAATCTGAATACATTTGATAATGCTCAAGACTCTGCTCAATATGCACTCCACCGCTTAGAGCCATATCACTCTGTCCCAAAATAAGACTATTACAAGCTTGTGATAAAGCCACTAAAGATGAAGAGCAAGCTGTATCAATGGACATACATGGTCCTTTTAAGTTTAAAAAATAAGCTATTCTTGCACTTAATATTGATAAAGAACCTCCTTGCAATGCATCTGCAGAGGGGTTTTGCTTCATCATTTTCTGTCCGTATCCTCCTGAAATACAACCTACAAAAACTCCACATTTTTTATCTGTTAATTTAGAAGGCGTATACCCTGCGTCTTCAAAACAATGCCAACTAGTCTCTAAAAATAGTCGTTGTTCTGGATCCATCTGCTCAGCAGCTCTTGGTGAAATATTAAAAAATAAAGGATCAAACTTATCGATATCATCCATAGCACCTAACCACAAACTCTCATCACTTTTATCACTCAGATTCCATCGTGAAAGTGGAGCTTTTTCAATGCAGTCTACTCCTTTTTTGATATTTTCCCAAAACTCAGTAACATTTTTTGCCTTAGGGAATTTCCCTGCAACCCCAATAATAGCGATATCATTTTCTGACACTGGTTTTCCAGTTTCTAGATATTCATTTTTAAAATGTTTATTTTTAACACTTTCAACTTCTTTTTCAACTTCATCAATATAGTTCTCCTCTTTTACTGCATACACTTTTGGTAATTTTTCATAAAAAGAAAGGCTTGCATAATTCATTAACAATGCTGCAATTTCATTTACATTTCTATTTTGCCATTTTTCATATGTTGTTCCTTTAACAAATTGATTAAATGCTCCTATTGCAGCTCCAGAATGAATTTGATAATGTTCAATAAAACTTATATCCCCTGTTGATGTTACCTTTTGTGTAAAAGCATAATACCAAACAAATATTAATGTCATTTTTAATTTAGGATCATTTTTCGCCTCCTCAATCTGCTCTTGGTTATGATTTTTCTTATATTCAATAACCAATTCCCAAACTTTCTCGACTGTATGCCCGAAAATTCGTTCTAGGCGTTTTATTGTCAATTCAGGAATAGCTTCGAGGCTATCATACCTGTTCCAAATATTGGCTAAAAAATCTGAATTATTAACAAATTTTGTTCCTTTGGTTAACGCCTGAATTTTAAAACCGTATTTTAGTGCATACCCATGAATTGTTGTACCAAAATCGTAAATACCTGCTTTCTCTAATAATTCCTTAGCTGGCGCACTTATTCCACTCTCTACTGTACATTGGTTTATAGACCCTGTTAATACAAAATCTGCGCCTGCCATAAATGCTGTTGAAATAGCAGATGGTGCACCTAATCCTCCTCCTACTCCAACCAATATAGAATCTTGATAATTATATTTAATCATCATAGCATCTCTTAATGAAAGAAGTGCAGGTAATGATACCAAAAATGGTTGTTGATCTGTATAACCTCCTGAACTCCCTTCAAATACAATATCATCACACAAAGGTAATTGACTTGATATTTTCGCTTCCTCTTCTGATATTAATCCTTCCTGAATCAATTGCGTTAGCATACGATTCGGCGGAGGACTCATAAATGTTTTTGCCAGTTCTATTCTAGATAATTTTCCAATTAATAGTCTTGGTTTTTTTACGCCACCTTCAAATAACCTTAACCCTTTGCTCCTTAAATAAACAATTTCTTTACTTATACCAACATGTGCAGATAATTCTATTACTGGGACTTTATGCTTTATGAATAAGTTCACATATAACATGTCTAAGGCCCCCGAATCTCCTTTGAGGGCAGCAGGTGAAAACCCAACTCCATAAGGCTTTGTCTTCAATTTTTCGTATAAAGATGCAAGAGTCTGTTCTACTTCTTCAAAAGGCATCCTCACATATCCTAAAAAGCTTAATATACCTGAGTTTGCACATTTAGTAACCATTTCTTCTGAGGCAATACCTCTATACATGGCACCAGTATAATAACTCCATTTACAACCATAACGTTGTTGAAAAACTCTAGAACCTAAATCTTCAGGTTTTATAGGGCAATCTTTAATTTTATTCTTATCAGATTCTCGCAATATTAAAGGAGAATGTTTATTGTAAGCTAAAGTAGAAATACTTTTTTGTTGTTCATTGGTAAAGAAATTCTCTTTAATTGTCTCATTAAAAAAAGATGTTTTTTTATGATCACTCTTAAGTTCAGAATTTGGAGCTAACATCATGTCGTTCTTCCTATTAAAAACAGGGATATCAGGGAGCGTTTTATTCTTAGTTTCCATTTTTCTAGCTTCCATATCCGGAAATTCATTACTTATATATTCTGTGAATTTTTCAATAGTTGGATAATCATAGGTCTTTATAGGAGATATAGCAAGATCATAGTGCTCATTAATTCGTCTTACCCACTCAACTCCAGCCATAGAATCTACACCCATATCTGTGAATTTGCTTCTAGGGTCTATACTACCGGTTTCAATACCTAATAACTGAGCAAGTTCTTTTCGTAATAATTCTTCTACTCCATACATATCGGTATTACTAGTATTTGTCTTGTTAAAATCAGCACTAATTTGAGTTTTATTATTAGGTGCTATTTTTTCATTACCCTTTTCAGGCAGTTCATTACTTACGTATTTTGTGAATTTTTCAATAGTGGGGTAATCGTAAGTTTTGATAGGAGATATAGCAAGGTCATAATGCTCATTAATTCGCCTTACCCATTCAACCCCCGCCATAGAGTCTACACCCATATCCGTGAATTTGCTCTTAGGGTCTATACTATCTGTTTCTATACCTAATAACTGAGCCAGTTCTTTTTGTAATAATTCTTCTACTTCAAACAAACCTGTATTGTTCGTATTTGTTTTAGTAAAGCCAGTGTTAATTTGAGTTGTCTTAACCTTTTTATTTTGTGAAGTTTCTTGGTTATCCATATGATAAGGAAATCTTATAAAACCTTTTAATCGAACTAATAATTCCCCTTTTGAATCATATAAATTACAATACAGTCGTTGCAATTCTGAAGTACCCTTATTTTCTTCATGCCCAGCTATAACATATATATTATTAACTAATGGTTTTAAAATAATCATTTGATCGAGAGAAAAAGGAACCATGGCTCGCTTGTCTCCTAAAAAACTATCTAACATTACTATAGCCTGAAATGCTGAATCCAAAATATTTGGAGGAAGTGCTAAGTCTAATGTATTTAAAATTTCTTGTTCTGGAATTTCTATATGACCGAAAACTTTTTCTTGATTACATTTTACATATTGAAGTCCTTGAAATGATGGACCATGGTTGAAACCAATTGAATTTAAAAGACTATAAATATAATCACGATCCATATCGACCATGTCTATAGACTCATGGAAGCGTGTCAAATCACACTTATGAGATTCTTTATCATTTGTAGAAGTTGTGACAGTCCCCTGACTATGAACTAATGGCTTATCTTCATTATTATTTTTACTAATTATTTTAAAACGATAAATTTTGTATTTATGATTTGTAATATGTATCTCTAATTGTCTTGAACTTCTGCTTGGAATAAAAGGAGATAACCACATTACATCTTCAACAATTATTTGCGTTTCTGTGTCTAACACTACTGTGTTCATAAAAGCAGAACGAACCATTTCAAGATAAGCAACACCTGGTAATATTTTTTGATCATTTATAATATGGTGTGTAAAAAAATTTTCTTCTCCCGTGAATGCAGTTAAGCCAATAATTGTATTCGATTTATTTATGTAATGATCTATTATCTTGTTATTAATCTTCTTATCGGTTTTTATAACTTTTTTTTCTTCATGATGTAGAGATTGCATTTTGTCCGAATACACCTCTAGCCAGTATGGCTCAAACTTAAATGGATATCCAGGTAGCGATATTTTTGGAAACGATTTATTTTTATAATATTTCTGTATAGGTATTTCATATCCTTTTGCCCACAAATCGAATAAGAATGATTTATCTTTTTCATTATTTAAATCACTAAGAAATTGGACTACCTCATCATTTTTTTGAAATATTTCATTCAAATTCACTCCCTTTTTATTATCTCCGTTTGTGTAATATCCTCGTTCTCCTCCAGATTCGATATATTTAGAAAGTTTATCAATTAAGTCTGTTATAGATTTATATCGAAAAACAATACGGTGATTTAACTCTTTTCGACTGATTAAATAATGATATTCAATCTGTTCTTCATTACATGTAAGATTCTTTTCAAGAAAATGTTTAATCTTTTCAGCGTATTTTAAAAACTGAGTATCTTCATTACAAGATAAGGCTAAGAAATAGGTTTGTTGAGAAGCTTTACCAACTGATCTGGTTTTACCAGAAATGTATTCTTCTAAAATTAAATGAAGTACATTACCTCCCCCTCCATAATTATTTACTCCTCCTCTTCTTGGAATTTCTTGTTGATTATTATCTATTAACCTAGGCCATTCCTCTGTTTCTTTTGAAATATAATAACGTGTCTTATTTAAATTAACCTCGTTACTTATGTCTTTAAAATCTTTAACCCCTATTTTCTTCTTTTCCTTAAATGAATAGATTAATCTTACTAACGAAGCTAAGCCTGATGCAGCGTGCATATGACCAATATTCGGTTTTAGAGTACTTATTTTACAGGGGTATTTAAGGTTCTCTTTTGAGTTTTTTCCAAAAAAATGCTGATCTGCTAATGTAAAAGCTTCTATTTCCTGTGCATCTGCTAATAACGATGAAGCAGCATGTGCTTCAATATGAGTTATTGTTTCTGGAGATACTTCAGCTTCCTTATAGGCTGCTATTATCGCTTTACTTTGCTCTCCTGCATCAGGGAATGCAATATTCCCAACACCTCCTACATGGCTTGATCCTGAACCAAGCACAAACGCATGAATATTATCTTTTTCTTTTAATGCCTCATTACCTCTTTTTAATAATACACTTATTACACCTTCAGAAGGTGTAAAACCAGATGCTAATTTTTGAAAGGGCTTAGTTCCAGTACTATCTTTTGTCATTAACCCCATGTGCTCTGATCCAGAAAAAAAAGCTTTTGTCCATTTATTACCATAAATCAAATTCACTCCTGCAACAACAACATAATCAGCCTCTCCGCTTTTTAACATTTTTTTTCCCTGATGAAGAGCTGTTAAACCGCTCGAACAGGCAGTATCAACGCAATAACTAGGTCCTGTAAAATTAAAAAAATTGGATATTCTATTGGGTAGATAAGTTGAAGCCATCCCTAAACAAGTATAAGCTGTCATTGGTGCCTCGGTCAAATATTCCATATAAGGATTCATTTCTTTTCCAACAATAACAGCTACTTTTTTATTTTTAAGAGACGACGGTAAAATACAGGCATCTTCAAATAAATTCCAAACCGACATCAATAATAAACGTTGCTGTGGGGTCATATGCTTTGCTTCTTCCTCTATAATATGAAATAATTTAGCATCAAACCCCCTTAGATTATCAATAAAAGATCCTTTCTTTGACCTGATAGATACATCCGGGTCATGATCATTAGGTATGTCTTTAATAAGGTTTTTTTGATCTAATAGCTTTTCACAGAAGCTATCTACAGAATCCGACTCTGGGAAAAATCCTGACATCCCAATAATAGCAACAGATGACTTGCTTGACTCCTTCACTTTATCGTCTTTAACTCCTGGTTTAAGAACTTTTATTTTTTTCACTCCTTTTGACATACCTATTTATTACTTATAATATTAAAAGCTTATGTAACTTTTTTACCTGAAATTGAATCCTCTATTACCTTTATTACCTTTGAAGTAATGACATATTCTTCTTAAAAACCTTGACTTTATCTTTCTCCGGATATTTAATTGCTAAAAGAAGTCCATCAGTATGTTTTTTTAAAACAAGACGCTCAATGAATGAATCCTCACTTAAATCATTCTTTGCTTGGTAGGTTACTGGTTTTTTTGCTTCCTGATAACTGGTCCAGCTTTCTAAAGGATCATAAGGAAAACTTATAGATTTATATTTTGAATAATCAATAGCCTTATTGTTTACAAAATCCTGTATATCAGTATGTTCAAAATTTTTCCCGTTTAATATATAGCATTTCTTTTCGTCTGGTATAATAGTACAATAGAAGAATCCTAAGTTCAATAAATACACTTTATTTTGCATGATTTTTTTATTTAAAATTAATTTTTTACTTTTTCTGTTGACTTTTCTTTACGACCAAAGTAAGTATCATCTGTAATGATTTCTTCTTTTTGTAGTGCTTGATATATCTGAAAATTATAATCTCGATATCTTGGATCTGACCTAAGAATGGTCTCATATAAAGGCATTCTAATGGCTGTATTAAACGATTTCTTATTATTCTCAAAATCAACTTCCGTATATCTTTGATTTGCCATTATAGTTAATGGAGATTGATTGATAATAGAATGTGGCCACCATTTTGGAAAGAAGATCACATCACCAGGTTCTTGGTCATAATAATACTTTGGTACATAGGCATATATAGGATTATGTAGCACATGATAATCTAAATCGTATCGAATACTTGTTGATCCACCTACAAAAGCAGAAGAAAGCATTCCTGCCGGACTATGTGGAGTTGGAACAATTTGTAGAGAGTAGGCATGCAAAGGATCCATGAAAAACCAGCGTTTAGTACCAGATATACCAAGCGTTGCGCTTACATCATTATTAAGATGCCAGTCAGTTCCCCAAGTTTTCAAGTTCCCTATAAACAACTGAGGAAATAGAGGCTTTACTAGATCTTTCACCATAGTATTCAGTTTACCAACTTCCATATCTTCGAGAAGTTTGGGATATGCATTAAAAAAGTCAACAGAATTATTGATATAGAATGTTTCTCTAGATTTTGGGTTTAGTTGATTTTCTAGGACATATTTAGCTGTTAATTTTTTAGCTCCTTCGCCAAATCCAACAGTTGAATCAGAAGTATTATTTTTACTATAATCCATTCCAAAAAGCTCTACATCACTATAATTTTCAAGAAAATAATTATGATTCCATTTTTTTGCTGCTTTCGTATCACTCAATAATCCTTTAATCACTACAGGTGGTGAATTTGGATCACATAACATTATCTTTAGTTCTTCTTCATCAATATCATCGGGATGATATCCTTTTATTTTTATAAATGATTTTTTATAATCTAGCTTATCGAAATTATTAGATTCTTTCTTGAAATTTTCAAATTTTCTTTTAAAGAAATCCTTTTCTGCATCTAATCCATAATTAGTTGAAGTTAATTGATGCCTCATATGAACATACATGTAATGCTCTGCCATTTCTTCATCATTCAAATGCAAATGTTTGGCATTGTCTAAAATATCTTTTTGATCTTCATCCCATTCGAACGCGTCAATATTAAGTTCTTTGCTCATTTTTTTATTTTTAATTATCCTTATTTAAATTAAAGTGCTTTTTTTTATAAGAGTACATCTTCCATTTTAGAGTAGTATTTTTTCTTTAGATATCCACTCAATTCTTCTAGGGAAGTATATTCTAATAAAATAGCAGGTCGTACTTCTATATCAAATTTTTCATTAATATCCACACACAACTTGTTTACTTTCATTGATTCAAAACCGTATTCATCCAAATCTGATTCCCATTCAATTTTGGAAGGTTGCACGTTTAAAAGTTCCGCTGATTTTTGAATTAAGTACTCTTTTATTTGCTCTTCTAATTCATTCATTTCTTAAAGGTTTTAGTTATTATTTAATTATTAGAATTCACCACTGTATGTTCCAAGTGAATCGAATGTTGTTTTATAATTTTATCACAATCTCCAAAATCAATTATCAATTGTTCGGTATTCCTTTGTAGTACATAATGCAATAAACTAAGTCCAATTACGGAAGGTAATGATGTTGAACCCCTTGTGCTTTTCATCAGCTCTAAACCTATTTCTGATAATTGCATTCCTCCATCTTTCCAATGTGGCCAATTAATAGAGAGACTTTTTCCATAACTCCCATTATTCATGACGACAGTATTTCTATGTCTTACAAACCCGTCTAAATATGCATTACCCATAGCATAATCTGCTTGACCCGCATTGCCAAGAGAATGTAATGAAGAAAAACAGAGAAAAAAACGTAATGGAATAGTCTTGGTAAATTTGTCCAATAGAACAACACCATGGACCTTAGGCTCTAGAACTGCTCGTACTTCTTCCTGTGCTTTTTTAATGATATAATTATCCCTAGTAACTCCTGCACAATGAATAATTCCGTTTAATGCACCATGGTCTTTTTTAATTTGCTGAATTAAATATTCAACATCTTCTGATTTTGAAATATCCGAAGGATAATACACCACCTTGTTAGAACTCTGATTTAGGTCACTCAAAAGCTGTTCACGCTTTTCATCCAATTGGGACCTACCTGTCAGTACAATTGTAACTGCTTCGGCATGTACTATAATATCTTTTGCTACTAGCACTCCTAATCCACCGAGACCACCAGTGATCAAAATCACTTCTCCTTTTCTATATGTCTGTTTGAAATCAATAGAACTTGTCGAAAGATTCAAAGCTTTAGTATATTCTACAAATCGTGTATTTCGATGATACTTAACAATCAAATCTTTTCCGACTGTAGTCAAGTTTTCTGATACCAGCTTGATCAGTTCTTTCTGTTCAATAGTCTCATCTAAGAATAATAATTGCGATTTTATTCTAACTGACTCTTCATTACAAGTATGAATCAATCCCGTAATTCCATAATAAAGATCCATATTGGATATCGGCAAAACGATTTGTAAAAAGATCGTTTTTTTGGGCTTTTGTTTTATCAAATTCTGGATATATAAGAGTAAATCTTGTGCGAGTTTTATAAATGCCTCCGAGATATCATTCTTTAATTCGGGTAACACCGTAATCTTAGGGCTCCCTATTTTTGCTTTCTGATTTTTTATCCCTTTGAAGCCATAAACTATCACTTGGTGATCATTAACCTCCTCTTCCATCTTCTTTATATCAATTATTTTTTTCTTCCACTTTAGATCAAAAAGGACCAGCGAATCACATCCAATGTTATATGGAGCACTTACTTGGTTTTCAATCTCCTTAAAAAATGAATTCGATAAAGAAAGGGAATCCCTGGACTTGCTAGGTTCAGATGGATTTATTACTGAAGTCTTAAAAGGCCAACAATGTGTAGATTTTAATGTATTAGAAGGCAATGACATTCGCTTAGATTTTACAAAATCAGGAGTATCTTCCCATGCTATTACTGCTCCTCCTACCCAATATTTCAGAAGCAATTCTCTATTATTTTGATCAAGGATTTTTTCTAATTCTTGATTGGTAATTACATCTATTTTACCAGAATTATAGTATATATCATCATACTCCAAAGAACTATCAATATATGTTATCCATTGCTGAATTTTCGTTTGTATTTCTTCACTGTTTTTTGCTGTAAAAGCCAATCGACAAGCCAATTGTTCTCTACCTACTTGAAGTGTGTAAGCCATTCGTGTCAGCAGCTCTTGTTCTGGTGTTTCTATATTCATTTGTGGTAAGTCCGTTAGAAATTGCTGCATCATTTGATACAATTGACTCTCACTCTCATCGGAAAAAATAAATGAATAAACTTGTGTTGCTTCTATTGGGGTTGTTATGGTATCCTCGTAATTTTCAAAAATCAAATGCGTATTTACTCCTCCCAATCCCAAACAATTTATAGCCATTCTCATGGGATTATCATCCGATTTGGACTCTGGTCTACTTTCTTTAAGAATAGAAAAATGTTCCTTTACATTTATCGCATCATTTATTGTTTTAAGATCCTTAACCCCGTAAAGTATTTTTTTACGACTAGATAAAATCAGTTTCAGAAGGCATGGAAAAGTTGATGAATTCTCTGTATGACCCAACAACGGTTTCATACTTCCGATAGCAATTTCATTATTTAAAATATCTTTTGAGGATTGTTTGAAATAATCACCATAAACCGATTGTATAGCAACCATTTCAGATGAATCAACAAAGGTTACACCATTGGCTTCTGCTTCTATATAAGAGACCGTTAATGGATCAATGCTTGAACGCTTAATAGCATTTTCAATAGCCTTTTTTTGCCCTTTGATATTAGGACTATTCCATTTTAATGGTGCCTTACCGCCATGATAAACTCCAACTCCCTTTATTACTCCATGAATAGAATCCCCATCTTTTTTAGCCTCTTTTAATGGTTTCAAAATTATAGCTCCTATAGTTTCACTTCTTACAAAACCATCTGCATCTTGTCCAAAACTTTTTGTTACTTTTTGCTTAGAATAAATTCCAGTAAGATCCTCGCTAACCATATCATTGTACGAAAGATTCAAGGTAGCTGTCCCTACTACTGCTTGTTTACAATCCCCTCGTTCAAAGGCAGAACAAGCTCTATCAATAGCTGCTATAAAGGAAGAACATGCAGTATCTATAATCTCACTAGGGCCTTTTAAATTAAAAATATGTGAAAGTCTATTTGCATATATGGCCGGCACTTCGGTTTCATATCCCTTCCCTATTGTGTGCATGATATCTTTGTATCCTGAGTTACCACGTGTGGCTACAAAAACACCCGTCTCGTTTTTTTGAAACTTCTTTAGCGTGTATCCACTATCATATATAGCAGCCCATACAGTTTCAATTAATTTACGTAATTGGGGATCTATTTGAATTGCTTCTTCATAAGAAATCTTAAATTTTTTATAATCAAACGATTCAATTCCATCTAAGAACCCTCCATAGAACGTTTTTATTTTTTCATGTTCTTCAGGTCTCAAACCTAAAAGTTCTAAACGCTTTTTTGGAATTTGTTCGGTTATTACATTTTCTAATTCCAAATGATTCATAAACTCCTTTACATTCTTGGATTGTGGAAATATACCTCCTATACCAATAATTGCAACATCATTATAAATTCCTTCTGATGATTCTAATAAGTCTATTTCTGGATGAGTTACAGTTCCAAGTTCTCTGTCCTCCGTCTCATTTTTAGCTATTACAGAAATGTCCGTATCTCGATTCAAAAATGATGATTGTTCCAAATCTTGACCAGAAAAAGCCGTTAATTTACTCAAATCATCTAAGGAATTAGTAGCCAAGTACATAATGACCTCTTCAAAAGTTTGGTGTTCAAAAAACAACATTCTAGGAACTTCAGGAAATGTTTCTTTGAGTTTGGAGATAATCAAGCTCGAAATAATAGAATCCAAACCATAATCTGCGATATCTATCGTGAGATCAATGTCTTTTTCTTCAATTTTTAGGTATGTTACCAATAATTTGATTAAAAGCGATTCAATAGTATGTAACCTCTCCTTTTCCTGCATTGGCTGTTCTTTCTTCGCAGCATTCGTATCATGATTTTGTATATCATGCGTGGGGCTAGTATTGAATGATTTGTTTTCTTGAATGGAAGAAGCTACTTTTGTTCGTGTTTTTTTTGATGAACACTCCTCTATTTCATTAGATTCTGTAACCCAATACCGTCGATCTGCAAAAGGATATGTAGGCAAATTTAACCTTTTTGGTTTTGGGTTTTCATTGTAGAGTACATCCCAATTGATCTCAATACCTACAACCCAAAGTTGCGCTAGAGATGTAACTTCTTTATTCTTTAACACAGTATTAATGTACATTTTCCCTGATGCTTCATGCATCAAAAAATTCAACTTCTCTTTTTTTGCATTACCACTAAAAATATCTATTGCCTTATTTCTACGACTTATTAGATAACTTTTCAGTAACTCGTTGAGTTGTTCTGTACTTTTTACGACAAACGCTAAACGTTCTTCCATTGCTACCCTATTGTGGAGGGTGTAAGCGATGTCATAAATGGTGCTATCACGGAACTCTTCAATATAAGTATTCAAACGAATAACCTGACTTCTAAGCTGCTCTTCATTTCTGGCAGAGAGCACTATCACCACAAGTTCTTGCTGTACTTGTGGTTCTTTGGATGATTTTTCTAGATCCTCAGGCTGTCTAGAATATGATTCTAATACAATATGACCATTAGTCCCGCCTATTCCAAAACTACTAATTCCTGCTCTTAGAGGCTTGTTTGGTTGTTCTGGAGTCCAAGGAATTAACGTATCTTGTATATAAAAAGGGGTGTTTTTTAATTCAATTTTGGGATTTAATTTTTCAAAGTTTATTGTTTTTGGTAAATAACGTTTTTCCATTGCCAACAACACTTTTAGTACTCCTACCATGCCAGCGGCAGCTTCTAGATGTCCCACATTGGATTTTACAGAACCCAATCCACACCAAGTCTTCTGATCACTAGCTATTTTTACGTTTTTATTAAATGCGTTTGTAAGACCTGTTACTTCAACAGGGTCCCCTAGACTAGTCGCTGTTCCATGAGCCTCTACATAACTTACGGTAGAAAAATCTATAGCAGATTTTTGGTACACTTCCTCTAATAACTTCTGTTGTTTAAAAGGGTTTGGCACCGTCAATCCGCCAGATTTCCCTCCATGATTAATTGCTGTACTTTTAATAATTCCAAGTATAGAGTCTCCGTCTCTCTCAGCTTGAGAAACAGATTTAAGAAGCATTACAACACCCCCTTCTCCTCTGACGTATCCATTTGCCTTCTCATCAAAAGTTTGACATTTCCCATCAACACTAAGCATATTTGCTTGATAATACGCTAGAGTTTTAGAAGGGTGACACATTAGATGAATTCCCCCCACCACTACTTGATCACATTCCCCATTCTGTATCGCTTTAACTGCTTCATTAATAGCTACAAGAGAAGAAGAACAAGCAGTATCGATTTGAACACTAGGACCATCAAAGTCATAGTAATAAGAGATTCTATTAGCTAATAGGGCAAGAGATGTTCCCGTGCCAGATAATGTTTTTCTTATCTTTTTTTCCTGAATTAATAACTCATAATCACTACCACTAGCTGCAATATAAACTCCTGTTTTACTACCTTTTAGATCAGAAGGTTTATATCCAGAATCTTCCAACAATTCCCAAGTAAGTTCTAATAATATCCGCTGTTGCGGATCCATTAACTCTGCTTCTACAGGAAGTATCCCAAAAAATTTTGCATCAAACTTATCTATATCACGGATATATCCTCCACGGTTAATTCCTTTATGTGTATCATCTACATCTACCCAATCAGGCCATTTCCAACGATCTTCTGGAGTTGTAGTTATAGACGAAACATCATTGATAAGGTTTGCCCAAAACTCTTCTCTAGTACTTGCTCCTGGAATTCGAAAAGAAGTTCCTATGATCGCTATATCATCTGTTTTTTTGGGGAGTAGTGGGATCACATTTTTCTCTTCACCTATCGTTTCTATGTCTAATATACGACTACCCAAAAGATGTGAAGTGATCGCATCAATCGTATAAAATCCAAAAAACTTACTGGGATTACTTGACAGATAATAGTTGACATTAAGATACTCTGACAACTCTGTTAGTGTAATAGACTCTATACCAACTTGTCTAAGATCTGTTGTAGCATTGATGTTTATACTATCAAACATCCTATTCAAAAAATCTATTATAATCTTATTAAGTTGTTTTCGATTATAAGATATTTTGGCTCCATTGTTATTGGTTACTTCCAAGGTTTTGTTCTGAATGTGCTTCTTTTTGGTCGATGTTATTGCAGAAATTTTTGTTTGAGGTTTTGGTATCGATAGAACAGTATCATCTTTAGTTGTTTGTTGACCATGCAAGTCAATTTTAATTCCACTAATAAGTTGTTTGACAGTGAATATTTTTGCTATTAATTGTCCATCCTTAGTACGGCGAAGCGAGGAGCTTAGCTGTATATTTTTTGTGTCAATAAACTTACAATCTTCTAAAGAATACAAAAGTTCCTCATTAGCATTAGCATTGCCATAAAAATGAATATCTCTCGCAATACAATAGCTAGACTCTGCCCAGTTTTGCTTCTCCTCATCCTCGTTGTTTAGAATGCGGTTCTGAAAATAAAAACGTTCACATTTATCATTAATCTTTGAATATGAAGCAAAATAAAGTAGTCCGACGCCATTAATATCATCATATGGGTCTACATGATATCGTTTGGTGAATATAGGTTCACTCTGTATAGGAAATTGTGTGTTATAAAATTCGTGTATATTGCTCTTCTCTTGCTTTTCTCCAGAATCTGAAAACAAAAAAGTCTTTAAATCAAAAAAGCCTTTTGCCAAATTCGGTAATTCTTTATGTTTCTTAAGCTTTGCCGTTTCTGAATTTAAAGGTTTACCCTTTTCCAATTTTTGATTATTACCTGATTTTCTCGATGAAAAAACAGACATTAATGAGGCTGTAATATACTTATTGCCACAAACAATACGATCATTACTAAAAAACATTTTGTTTCCATAAAGAGATATTTCACCATCTATCTTAATCGTATCATTTTCTTTAAAAGAAAAAAGACTCTCATTTGCATTCCATTGAAGTCGTACAAAACTAGCGTACAAACGTTCTCCATTACTATCAATGATTTCGTTCGATTTTGTGTCTAGACTTTCTGAAATCATAGACCAATGTACGTCTCCTAATTCTTTCTGAAGCCAATTTTCTGATATACCTCCTGCTAATAATTGCGGTATATTCAAAGAATAATCTCGGGACACAGTTGTAATGCTATTCTTATCTTTTTTAGAATTCATAAACCAGAATAAAATTATTATATTTTTTCAATTGAAGCCAAGAATGTAATTAACGCTACATCTTAATACATTTTTTGTAATCCATATTAATACCACATAAAACTTGACATAATACATTTCTAAGGCATAGCTATTTTGCAGAGCAAATACAACCGTAACCTATACTATACACTCATTTTGTACAATATCTTTATTGATTATAGTTCAAATTAATGCTCTATGGCTTTCAAATATTATCTGACACCAATTGTATTTACATATTATGCGTGTCATTTATTTTTTTCTAAAAGTTCTTTATTATAAATCAAAAACTCGACACAACCATGTGTAAAATTTAGGCTTTTGAACTTGCACAAAAATTGTATTCCACTTTGCTGCATATATACTACATCACCTCTACACAAAATAAAATTAGGTTATGTATTATTATCAGCTACGGACTGATTCCATTTGTTACGAAATGAACTTTTTCGCTTAATTTTCATGCTTTTAGTATTTAGTAACTCCACTACATAGTAATAAAAGCATTAATTTTTATGAAAACCAAAAAGCTTCCCATTACCTAAAATATTATGTCACTAAAGCGTAAAATACTTGTCTTGATTAAAACTATAATTTAAAACCCTAAATTTACTTATATTAAACAGTTTGATTTATACAACAATTGTTAAAATATCTTTAAAAAAAATCAAACAATTGACTAACAAGCTATTTAAGTCAAAACTTCTCTCTTACAACTCTCATATTATCACCAATTGTATCATCAAAACTTCAAATTGAGGTTTTGATAATTTTAACTTTTTACTCCCTAGCATTCTCAAGAACTCTTGATCAAAATTAGCTTGTATCGCTAAATTCGAACCCAAATTCAACACTTTTGAGCTATCGGCATATGACCAAAAGAACTAACAAGAGTATGACGTAATAATTATTGCGTACGTTTTTTTCAAAAAGTATCTTCAAAAAGGTATGGTATCAGCTAACTCGTGTAATGCATCGATTTTGTAATAGAAAAATATTTAGTTCACTGATAATCCGATATAAGTTCAAATTCTAGTTTGTCGATTAGTGCCTTAAGTACTTCTATAGCATCTATATCTTTATTATTAATTGCTCTATTAATTGCCGAAACTATTCTACCCTTGATAATTTTTAATCTATCCTCTTGATTCAGAAAAAGAGGTTCTTTTTTCTCTACAATGTCCTGTTGCGAGCTCAATACGCTACTTTCACTTTTCTCCTTTTCAATTTCTTTAAGTTCCGTTTCGACATCGGTAAGAAGTTGATTCTTGACCATATTAATTTTATGATGTAGATCAGACTCATTAAGAATAATCATGTCCTTGATGTCGTTATCCTTAAGTAAGTTTTTGAGATCGGATTTTTTTACTTTGACCTCTCCGGATAGTACCTTATTTTTTAATTTAGGATTACTATTAGCGATCACATTCAAGGCTTCTGCGTACTTAGAATCTCTTTCTATAGTACTTTTACTAACCTTAAACTCCTTTGATAATACTTCTGATGTTGGGGCATCAACTTGACCTTTTAATTTAACATTTCCGTACCCTCCTTTCTTCTTTTTTAAACCCAAATATTTTAGCCCTCGGTAATAACTCAACTGATCAGGAGTTAAGTTTCTTCTTCCCAATTGATTCTGTAACATCCAAATTTTTACCTCTTCAACTTTTTCAAATTTTCTAATATCAATTTCAAAAGGAATATTATGCTTGCAACAGATTTTATATCTATTGTGACCATCTATTAAAATTAAATCTTGTTGTTCTGTCTCCCAAACAATCAAAGCCTCTCTACAGCCTTCAGCTAATAAGTTGCTTTCTAATTGTAAAAATTCTTTTTTTTGTAAAGGAACTATAAAATCACGAAGCTCTTCCTTAATCTTAATATTTTTCATTATTTTTAATAGTATAAAAAATAAATATTTGTGTTTAAATTTAAAGTCATGTAAAGATAATTAATTTAAGTAAATACACCTAAACGTTAAACAAAACGTGAACAAGAATTTCGTTATATGAAATATTATTCTTTCTAAAGAGCCTCATATTACACACAAAAAATCCTTTGTAGAACTATTTTTAAGCAACGAAAATTACATCTATAGGGGTAAAAACACCTTATAAATTAAGATATTAATGGCGTTGGCACTTCTACTAAGAACACAGTATTCATGTTCTTTTACAATTCACAAAACACTAATAATCAATTTTTTAAATAATAAAAATACAATACAACGATAATTCAAAAGCAAGAACTCTTCTATAAAACATCATGATTATTAGCTGTTCTATAATCCCAAGTCTATCACCAAATCCACTCCCAACACCACCTCTTCTCCAAAATCACTACACAAAACAACATGTAGATATTAGTAAAAGATGCTAAAACATCATAACAATGAACAAATTACGATCAAAATTCGCCAATAACATACTACAATTAACATTTAACCATAGCCTTGGTAAGTGATAGCCGTAATACTAAAAAGACAACTATAATTAATTCATTTAATCATTAACTTAATATTAACACATAACAAAGTCATTCCTCCTAAAAAAATAGGTTATTTTTAAAAAAATTATTCGCGCCTTAATAAGTTCAGTGCAACAAATAAAAAAGAAAATGTTATCATCCCTCTTTATTTTTAATGAGAATTGTCATTTAATTTTAAAAATTTGTAATGATTCTCTAATTTCAGGTTATTTTAACTTGAACTCAATAAATCATAATAGCAACCATATCATTACCGGAGGATGTACCAAATTATCAAACACATCATATGAGTTGTTTTTCAAAGTGGACTGGACGGACAAAAATCAAAATTCCTACACCTTATTTTCAGGTCTGGTATTCTTAAAAGAAAACGATATCACTAAAATTAACCTGAATTGGTCTTTTTTTTGTAAAACTACTAAAGTTAGCAGATTTGGATTTTATAAAGGAGTAAATCTGCAAAATAATTCTAAATTCATTCTTTCGAGCAGAACAGCAATACCATACCCTTATAATTTATCCGAGCAAATAAATTGATACCAGACAATAATTTGATTTCAAGCACGGTAAAACATTTCTTTCCTAGTATATACCAAAAGTACCTCAGCCTAGACAAATGACTATTTCAAAACGGATCTACCGTTTTGGTTATCGGATTTTTTTCTTAAAAATATAACCGTATATTTCTTATGATACAAGTAGAAAACTCTGTAACACCAAATTATACCATTTAAAAAATAATTACAGGCTAATAATTCTGTTTTTTTTCTACTATTTTTTCGCTAAAAAATTAAACTGTAGCCACGGTTATGCCTAAAATTTTATAGCTCAAACTAGCCAAAAATAGTTCAAGTATTTTGAACTACAATTACATTTTTACTGGTATGACAACAAAACAAAATCATATGTTTTTCTATTTTGATGCTTGTTCATTTATTTGATTTGCGAAACAAAATAAATAAAAAAAGCTAAAATCTTAGTATCAAAGATTTTAGCTTTTTTAGTAGCGAGAGGGGGGCACGATCCCCCGACCTCCGGGTTATGAATCCGACGCTCTAACCAACTGAGCTACCTCGCCAATTGCGGGTGCAAAGATAAAAACAAATTCTTATCAAGCAAACAATAAACTGTATTTTTTTTTTTTTGAAATAACTTTTTATAGTCGCTAATTAATCTATATATTGGCAATCAAATGAAAATAATTATGCCAGATAAAATAAAATTTGAACAAGAATTTGTAATCCAATCTTCACCTCAGTTATTGTATCAATACATATCTACACCATCCGGTTTACAGGAATGGTTTGCTGATAATGTAAATTCTCGAGGAGAGCTTTTTACTTTTATCTGGGATGATGCCGAAGAAAAAGCAAAAATGCTTAGTAAAAAAAATGGAGATCGAATAAAATTCCAATGGTTGAATGATGAAGAAAATGGAGACGATTATTTTTTTGAAATGCGAATTCAGGTAGATGAGATCACCAAAGATGTATCTCTTTTAATCACAGACTATTCTGAAGATGATGAGGTTGATGAAAACAAAATGCTTTGGGAAAATATGATTGGAAACCTAAAACAAGTACTAGGTTCGTCATAGGTTACCGGTATAGAATAGTTATCTTTGCCGTGTTTTGCCTCGTTTTGGCTTTTTCAACACATGACTTTATATGACTAATATCAATGGCACTTTGATGCCTCCTTCAGAAACCAAACTATCACTCGCTAACAGAGGATATATGTATGGTGATGCTTTGTTTGAAACTATACGTTACGCAAACGGGCAATTACTCTTCTGGGAGGATCACTATTTTAGACTCATGGCTGGAATGAGAATTCTGCGGATGCAAATTCCTATGGATTTTACTCCAGAAAATTTGCAAGAACAAATCATTGCTTGTATTAACGCCAATAGTATTGCCAAATCTGTTGTTCGTATAAAAATGACTGTGTTTAGAGATGCTACTGGTTTTTATACCCCGGACAACAATAGTATTGGATACACTATTGCCGTGAATAAGATCGATAGCCCTCCTTTTTATACCATACCAGAAAACAGCTATGAGGTAGAGTTATTCAAAGATCATTTTGTCGCACCCGATTTGATTTCTACACTCAAAACAAATAATAAAATAGTTAATGTACTAGGAAGTATCTTTGCCAAAGAAAATAGTTATCAGAACTGTTTACTATTAAACTCCGACAAAAAAGTTCTCGAAGCACTTAATGGAAATTTGTTTTTGGTAAAAGGGACAACAATTAAAACTCCTCCCCTATTGGATGGCTGCCTGCGAGGAGTTCTGAGAAAACAGCTCATAGAATTAATCAAAAAGAACAAAGACTATACTATCCAAGAGCTATCAATCTCTCCGTTTGAACTGCAAAAAGCGGATGAACTTTTTGTAACGAATGTGATACAAGGAATTGTACCGATTACCAAATTTAGAAAAAAAGAATATACCGCAGTAGTGAGTAAACGACTATTAGGACAACTCAATGCCGTTGTTCGATTTGCATAATCAATTGATTAGATTTTTTTGACGAGATGTGATGAATAGTGAATCCATCTTGACTTTTTCTTTACTTTAATGAAATGCTAACTTAGGTTGGTATAATTCGTCGATATTTTGTTCTTTTTCGCCTTCGTAGCGCTGCTATGATTTTCAGAAAAAAAGCTACGCCTATGCCTAAATTTTATAGTTAAAACTAGCCAAAAACAGTTCTATTATACTGACTTACAACTACATTACAACTGGTATGAGCACCAAAAAAAGTACTATTTATACCTTCTACCATACCACAACAGTACACCACTCACCGGCAATGTAGCACAAATCAAACTTACCACAAAAGCAATAATCTTACCCGCAATTCCACCAATAGCTCCGATATGAATGTCATAATTCATTCGGATAACCTTGTCTGCAAAGTGGGCATCTTCATATTTTCCATAGATACTAGTCGTCGCTAATTCTTTGAGTGTTGTTTGGTCAAAAAAGCGATAATCCATATCATAATATAACCCCTTAGAATTACTGACCTCTACAAGAATAGAAGTCGTATCATTCTCGGGATAATGTAATTCTACATTTTTTACATCAGGATTTTCGGCATACAGCATTGGAATAAGTGCGTCATATTTTTGTTTTTTTAATGAACCTGCTACAAATACTTGCTCGCTATTAGGAATAATAAATTGAGGAGCCTTGTCTCCACCGGTTACCTTGTATGCTATAAAATAAAACCAATTAAATGCCATTACACACCCTGTAAAAGCTAATACTAACCCCAAAGAAGAAATATAGAACCCCGTGACTGTATGGAGATCAAAGTTTTTGCGTTTCCAACGAGTTTTGCTATTCCAATCAAATTGAAGTCGTTGTTTCCAATGCTTCTTATTCTTTTTATTCCTAGGATACCAAAGAATCAAACCACTGATCAACATACCCAAAAATAACAAGATACTATAGGATACAACTCTAGAACCAATGCCTTCTGGCAGCCATAAGCGTAGATGTCCTTTTAGAACAAAAGCAAAAAAACCAGCATTATTATCTACTCTTTTGATAACCACACCCGAATAGGGGTTCAAAAACAAACTTTGATAAAATAATTCGGGCGTTGTTTGGTAGAAAACAACTTCTACGGCCTCATTTGGCCTACCATATACTACCCCGTGTATAGTTTTGTCCGGAATATGGTCTTCGGCAATTTTTTTTACCTCAGATGCCGCTATAAAGTCTTGATCAATTTTTGGAACCACATATTTATAGGTATCATACAATCCATCTATCTCTTCCTTGAAAGCCCAAAAACAACCCGTAATTGCAACTATGAACACTACCAAACCCGTACCCAAACCCACTATTTTATGGATTTGAAGTAGCATTTTGCGTTTATTTTTCTTCTTATTTTCCTGAGACATATAGTCGTAACTTTCTAATAACATTTAAAAAAATAATTACAGGCTAATAATTGGCTTCTTTTTCTACTATTTTTTGACTAGAAGATTAAACCATAGCCACGACTATGCTTAGATTTTATAGTTCGAACTAGCGAAAAATAGTGCAAATTATTTTGGCCTATACTAACATTTTTACTGGAATAACAATCTCGCTCTAAGCGTTAGGCACAGATAGAGCGAGATAAAACGTAAAATCCTCCTTCATATTCTCAGGAGTATTCTTTTATGTTTTTTGACAATTACTTAGAAATTTTAAAAATTCCCTTGAGCGCAACACCCAAAACTTTTGCTCCCTTTGTAGCTGTAGCTGTTTCTAAATCGATGATATACACATAAGTCTCCCCACTGTCACTCACACTGCCTATTGCAGAAGATTCTCCAAATCTACTACTCATATACGCTTTTCCATTCTCTATAAACACAGGTGCTGTATACCGGTTTGCATGTCCTGCTATTCCTTTGACATCCATAACTGTTTGTTTTTCCAAATCAAGAACAACAAGTTTCAAGAAATCCCCTTGCTCTGCATAAGCTCCCCAAGCCCCTAATGTGGCATCTTTTGTTATAATTCTTGCCAATGCTTTTCCATTACCTACATATTCCATCCAATACATTTTCCCGCCATTAGTTGCTGCTTCGACATCAAAGAAATACGTTGGATCAAATGTTGTAGCACCTGTCTTAATCTTGAGTACGCCAGAAGGGTTTGTAGCACCTACTATTCCGGCACTTTGCGCAGATGGCGAAAAAGTATAAATCGCTCCATTATCTGCTTTGATTAAACCTGTGCTATGTCCATTGGATCCAATATGAGTTGTTCTACTATCTTTTATAATTTTTTCTAATTCAAATTCTGGATATTTGAATACCGCAACAAAAGCATGATCAACCTCCATTGATGTACTACTTCCATCAGGTCGTATTTTGTGATATGACACAAAAAGCTGATCCTCTCTCAATACCATTCCAGTTACCCAAGGCATGTATGCTTCTTCTGGAGTTGCCGCATCTGCAAATGCCAAAATATCTACTGGCTGTTTTACAATTCTTTCTAGTTTTCCTGTTTCTGCATTGATAATATGAAATCTTGGTTCTGGGATTTCTTTGGTCTCTGGATTGGCTGCTGCCGAAAGTTCTACAGAAATAAGTGTTGTATTATCAATAGTAAAATGATTATCCAAGGTGGATTCAAAATTAAAGTTTGACTGCTCTACAACCTTTCCTTCGGTATTCAACCCAAAAGCTCTAACTCTTTTTTCATCCAAGTATCCAGCTGTAAACACCTTATTCCCTGCCTGATGAAAAAACTGCCATCCTTTGAGAGGTATTCCTTGTCCTTCTACCGATAATTCGCCACGTTCCAAAGATGCCAATGAGGGTAATTCTAAAACATAGTCCGCTAATTTTTTATCCGCTGTGATTGACTGAAAACCGACTACATACTTTCGTGCATTACCCGATGTAGGTTCGGGATTTGTAGGAACTGGAGTAGTAGAATCATCACACTCACAAGACAAAACAGCAAATGCTATTATGCCTATAAATGCTATGCTCTGAATACAATTTCTAATTCTCTTTTTCATCATCTTATTGTTTTAATTAATCGTTTAGTTTTCTAAAAAATATCTAAGTTTTATATAAAAAGCTCTACCAGGCTGTTGAATATCAAAATTATCAAAGACTTTGGCATCAGTAAGGTTGCGAACCTGAAATGCTATATTGTAGGTTCCATTTGCCACGGCATATCCAATTTCTGTATTGTAAGACAATTGTTGTGGTATGACAAAACGTTCTCCTACCGCACCATTGGTAAAGGAATCTCTAGGAAAGTCTTTTACATAATACGAACTCAAAGAGAGTGTCAATCCATCTTCTTTGATGAATACATTCTTGAAATCTCCTCCTAATCGCAAATTTCCAAAGAGGTATGGAATATTAGGAATACGCTGTTTTTCTAGAAATTCTAGACCAAAACTATCATCTGCATTTTTGTTGACAATATTTTGATATGTAGCATTGACATCCAAAAATAATTTCTCGTTATACCGCACATTCAATGCCCCCTCTACTCCCGAACTATTGGCACTTGCTACATTTCTAAAAATCGAAGTAATCCCTACAGATCGGATAGAAATAAAATCTTTGGAATCTCTATAAAACAAATTAATATCTGATTGTAATCTCAGTTTATTAAACTCCGTTGTAACCAAAAAACCAAGGTTCGCATTGTAACTCTCTTCTGGTTGTAATTCAGGATTAGATCGTAGTAAAAGTCCGTTTCCAAAAAGCTCAGAGCCTTCTGGTATTCTATACGTACGTTCAAAAGAAGTTTTGACTTGTAACAACGATGGCAATTTATACGTTGATGCAAAACCATATCCCATTTTATGGGAACTTTTCGTAATTTCTTTTAATCTATTTGGGTCATCACTCCTCAAAAATGCATCTTCTGAAAAAACTTTTGAATTAAGAAAATACCTTTTGACAAAAACAGTTGTAGACCAGGAACGATCAAACAAACTCCAATCAAAAGCAAGAGAAATAATATTTTTATCCAGTGTATTCGGATTTTCAAAAGGAATTGGGAAATTGCTAAAAGAATCTGTTCCCACTCTTTTAATATAGTTTTTGGTATAATTAAAATTTAAAGCAGTAGATACTCCAGTTTTATAAACCAAAAAAGTATTAATCAAATGAAGTTGATCTTCAAATTCAAATAATGTTTTTGAACCGCTTAATTCCCCTAACCCCTTATTCGATTTTTCTGTAAACGTCCCAAACCAATTGTATAACCTAGAAGAAGTATCAACAACCTTTTCTGCATTTTCAGAAAGTGAAGCGTATATTTTTAGTCGTAGTTTATCATCAAAAAGAGCTTTGTTTTCATAAAAAACACTCGTGTTATACACCTTATTTTTTGTAAAAACTTCTCCAAAAGGTTCCTGAGGATCTAATGGATGTTGTATTTCATTTTTATTCGCAGAGGTCATAAAACTAAACTCTAATCTGTCTGCAAAAGATTGATCTACTATACCTGTTTTTAGCTGTAACATTTGCGAAGTATATCCATCATGAAAACGTCGTATATTATCTCTCACCTCTCCCGTATCATTACCAAGCGCATCACGTACCTCAATACCATCAATCTTATAATCATTCTCAGAATCATTATAAAAAGAAGTTAGTTTTAGAAATATATCTTTCCCAAAAAAGTACTGTCCATTAACGGTAGTACGATGTGTACCAAAAGATCCTGTATCATAAGAGGTATCCAAATAGTTCTTTCTAGAACTGCTAGTGATCAAATTTACGGCACCACCCAATGCATCAGAACCTAGTGCTATCGGTACAACACCTTTATAAACCTCTATCCTATCAATAAGTGTGGTTGGATAATTATTAAAAGTCAAGGAACTCCCCAAATTCTCAAAAGGAACACCGTCTACGAAAAATTTGATCTGTTTGTCGGATAAACCATTAATAGAGAAATTAAATTCTGACCCTAGCCCTCCTTGCTGCCGCACATTGATACCAGGTATTGTTGCTAATACGGTATTCATATCAGCGCTACTATTTTTGAGTCTCTTCAATTCTACCACTTCTACCTCAAATGCTTTTTCTTTGGCTTGCTCTGCTTGTGTTTTCCCCTCTACAATTACCTCAGAGAGTTGATCTACATCCTCTTTGAGCATCACGGTGACTTTTGTAGTCTGGTTAGCCCGTATTGTTACAGATATGATATTTTTTTCAAAGCCTACAAAACTTGTTTGGATTGTATAATTCCCAGCAACCAATGGCATATTGAATTTACCATTTATATCACTCAAAACTCCTCTACTTTCAAATTCCAAAACCTGTACTGTAGCTCCTACAATAGGATTTTTTTGCTGATCTATAATCATCCCCGCAAGTATCGATTGCGAGTAGCCTGATATACAAGAAAGCACCAGTAGCCCAAGGAGGAACGATGATCTAATAATAGTAGTATTAATTAAAAAAGTATACAAAGTTTGGAGGATATCTTAATTCTTATTTATATTTGGTCTAAATAAAATCTACTACAAAAATACTGCTAAAGAAAAATAGAAAATGACGAATCTTGGAAAAAAAAAGACGCAATATGCTCATGCCAACTAAACAAACTACTGTCAAAGATTGTACTGATTTTTGGTCTACATCAATGAAGCATATAACAACCCAAGAAATTTGTGGTCTTACAACCAAAAAATTTGAAATTATAGAAACTTATGGTACTGGTGCCATCGTCTCCTATTTTTTTGATGGTTTGCATATTGGTGTGATAGATATCACTTTTGCAAAAGATCTACAACTTCATGGTGTTCGAAAAAAAGAGGTTTTAGAACTCTCTTTTTTGATAGAAGGAGAACAGATTATCCATTTACACAATCATAAAAAAAAACTCATCTACGAAAGTCCAGAATGCTACCTTACCTATATCAACAAAACAACAGGAACTGTTTCTTTTCACAAAAACAAACGATTCAAAGAGATAAAAATATCTATGAATCAAGACTTTATAAAAAAATATCGACTACTAGAAACCTATGAAATGAATAAGAACGATACACAAGTATCTTCCTCAGAGTATTGTTTCCAACCACTATGCTCCAAAACACAGCAACTACTTACAGAACTCTTGTCTGATACGCATGAGGGTTTACTAAAACGCTTATTTTTAGAATCAAAAGTACTTGAGCTACTGGCACTACAACTCGACACTTCAAAAAACAACTCCCCCAAAGCCACATCAAATGATCACAAAATCTCTAAAAAACTCTTTGAAATACAGAAATTGATTAATTCTGATCTTACTACGCAATTTTCTATCCAGGAATTAGCTCGCAAAGTGGGTCTCAATGATTTTATCGCAAAAAAAGAGTTCAAACGGATTTTTGGAGAAACAATTTTTGAATTTGCACTCAAACAACGAATTTCCAAAGCCAAACAACTCTTGGCACATACACAGAAACCTATTTATGAAATTTCTGAACTTGTAGGCTATAAAAACGCAACACATTTTAGCGCAGCATTCAAAAAAGTTACATCACAAACTCCCAAAAAATACCGGAATACACTCCCAGATCGGGAATGATATGAAACAGTATCAATATGGGCATATACTACCAAATTAGCTTATAATGTGCATATCGACTTGTTCTTTTTCCATCTAAATGCCTTATTCGTATATCCCATAGCTCAGGCTATGCAATAGCATCATAGTATTTTTACATAAAAAACAGCACCATTACTACCTTCACTACATCTCCTTATAGGTATAACATAGAACATCCTTTGCTCCCAAATGCTTTTTTAATCAAACTTAGGCAACAATCTTTGCTTTTCTATATTGTGCATTAGATAGCACTTCCATTTTTCTTAAGTCAAAAGGAGTTATCGTACTACAGGCATCCACCCATATATCAGTGATTTTTAGTAATTCTTTTTTTTCTAGCTGGTTGATTTCTTTTTTACAAACTACATGATGGTACTCAAAATTAAATTGATCTGTCAGCTGTTTCATCCACGAATGTAGTTCCAGCATTGCTTCACCTTTGTTTGCCAAAATTTCTATAAGCCCCATTTTGTTTAATTCTTGTGCTTTATAAATATTTCCTTCTCGAATCATTGCATCCATGTCACTTTCTTTGAGCTTACGCGAAAGTAAACTATATGCTCCCATGCCTGGGAAAAGATTAAATTTTTGTTCGGGCAAACAAAACTGCGTATCTTGTTCTGCTATGATATAATCATGGGCCAGTGCGCATTCAAAACCACCTCCATATGCATTCCCTTCTACCAAAGCTATCGTAATTACTGGTAAATTAAAGCTTGTATAAATATTATAAATTGCATCGACACATAAATGTGCATATTCTCTCAATGCACTTTGATTATTATTTTTTATACTTTGTAGAAAAAAATATAAATCTCCTCCCATATTATACACACTCTGGTAATCTGATCCAGAAACGACATACTTTAATGGACGATTTGGGTGTGCAAAATATTCCTTTACCCAAATTGCAAATTCTGCAAACTCCCGTAATCCGTTAAGGCAAAAATTTGGTATTCCTATATTTTTTATTTTCCAAATTAGAAGTTCATATTCTTTAAAATATTTTACCGAAATACATTGAAAAGTTCTCATACTCGCATTTTTTATTTACTAAAATGGCTTTTATACCATTGGTAACAAACTAGATATAGAATACCCCATAACAATTTGTTCTTATCCCAGTTAAAATATAATTGTTGACCAAAATAATTGAACTATTTTCCGCTTCTTTTGAACTATAAAATCTAAGCATAGCCCTGGCTACGGTTTAGTTTTTGGGAAAAAAAATAGTAGAAAAAGAAGTTAATTAGTACTCTGTAATTATTTTTTAAATGGTCTGATACTTCATAGTTGACACGATCCTCTATAATCAGATATTTATGTACACAAAACGTACAGTACGTTCTTACACACCTCAACGAATAGTATTCGTCCATTCTATCCATATTAAGAAAAAACAGCTAACCACCTATGTATGCTGTTTGACTGCCCAGCTCGTGTTGTTATAATTATTTTGTTTTAGTATCTCTTTTGATATCGTTTCTTTATTTTTTTTACCTCTACCCATGACTATATCTAGTAATCTTTGCACGCCCAAAGTTAGCAGTACATAAAAAGGAATCAGTAATAACACACCAGTTACTCCAAACTCTTGATATCCCAACACTCCCATACCCCAACAGATAAGGACCCATTGGATGATATAAATCGTGGTTACTCGTTTACTACAATAATAAAAGAAATCAAAGACGCTATTGGGTTCTACATGTTTTACGAGTATGTTGGTAAACCATAAAAGCACTAAATTAAACCCTGCTAGATACAAAGATCCCCCAGGTCCCAAGTGAAAGTAATCTCCAAAATTATAGTCAAAATTATAGAAACATAATCCACCTCCTAGAACCATCAAGACGATTCCTGCGATTCCCATTTTTCTAAAAATATAGCTGACACTTCTATTCTTTTCCTTGTACCACATTCCAAAAAACATTCCGATCAGTATAAAAGAAAACCAAGGAAATACGGCAAAATAAACATTCCACTCTGCTCCCCATAACAAATCCAAAAAGTAATCTACTCCTGTAATCCCCAATCGAAACCCATGTACAACCTTTGATAATAAAACAATAATCAAACCTAGTATAAGTGGAACAAATTTATTGGTAGCAAAACGATTAACGATGCCCATAAATATTAGTGACACTCCTGCCAGCTGTAGAATGTCTCCGGTACCTAGCATATAGATCATATTATCTAATGATACAGGTACTGTCCAGCCATAAGCTTGGATGAAAGTATCTGGTACGGTACCCAACAAAACTGGAAGAACAAATTTGAGAAAATTCATCAAATACGCTAATCCTAATATGTACAATGCCCGTTTTACAGCCAATTTGAAACGCTGATTTCTAGACACAGTAAAAGATACTCCCATTGCGATCAAAAACATAGGTGTTCCCTTTCCTATCAAATGAATTACAGATCCCAACAAGGTCTCTGATTGTGTAATTAAATCCCCATATATCCACAAAGTATGCACTATAATCACCATGAGTACACTAATACCTCTTGCCAAATCTATTGCTAAAATCCTACTAGGTTTTATAAGTGATGGTATCGATTGTTTTTCCTCTTTCATATTAATTGTAATTTCAACTTTTTAAATAGTAATTTTCTAATTTTTCAACGATATCTCTTGTCAGTGTACAGTCAAAAGTTCTCTCCTATAAGGAGCTATTGGATTTTCTAACTTTCCTACCAATTGGAGACTGTCTATAGGAGCGGCCAAATCGAGCATCTGTTTCGTATTTTTGAGTTGTAATCTATTGAGACAACAGCGGTCAAATTCTGGCACAAACAAATCATAGCGATCAAATTTTGCTCTCAATTGGGGATGTATATCCTGATACTCGTAAATACACGCTGCAACCAATTTCCAAAATTCACTTTCGGCAAAAGCCAAATTAGTCTCTAATATAGGCGCCATAAATCTAAAAAAGCAGTCAAAAACATCAGTAAATATGGCCAAAACCTTCATGGTATCAGAAATTTCTGTATAGAGTCGTTGTACCTTTTCGGGGAGAACTATACTTTTGTCAAACACAATTACCTCCTCTGTTATATCTTTCATGAGTATTTTTACCGGTATGTGATTTTCTAATACCATAATGACATTCTCGCCATGCGGCATAAAAAGTACCTCGTATTGATAAAAACAATGTAATAATGGGCTGAGATACCCTTGCAAATACCGTGTAATCCAATCTGCCGTATCAAGACCAGAAGCTCTAATAACTTCTGCCACAAAAGCCCCCCCGCTATAATCAACATGTAGAAGTGACGCCATTGTCATCAACTGTTGATTTTTCTTAATTTTGCTATGCGGACTTTCTCTCCATAAGGCTGCTAATAATTTGTTATGAATCGTTGCTTCTCCCAAAATAGAATATCGGGCATTCTCATACCCTATTGTAGCCGCTTCTTGTAGCATCGTAAAACCTGTTTTTTGCAAATACGAATCTTTGCCAAGCAATTCCGTAATCCAAATGGTTATTGCAGGTGTACTTTTCATATAATAAGCCGATAATCCACGTACAAAACCCATATTAAGAATAGACAATGCCGTTTTGGTATAGCATTTTTTGGGATTTGTTTGATTGTACAAGGTTCTAATAGACTGCTGTGCCGAATACGCATCAGGTCCTGTTCCCAATACCACCAGATCACGTTGTATAATATCCGCAGCAAATAATTGCTGTATTTTGTGGTTCCATTGCCAAGGATGTACGGGAATGAACAAATACTCTTCCATATTCAATCCCATTTTCTGCAACTTGGTATTAAATGTAACGAGCATTTTGGCTCCCAATTCTTTTTGCATTAAGCTGGTATACTCAAACCCCTGAATAGCAGTAAAAGTAGTATTCCGCTTATGTCCTGCTAACCATATTAACTCAAAAGTCTGATGGGTCTCTGGTGCATAGAGTAGGTACTCTGAAGCGTCAAAACCGATCCTACCGTTATTTGCGATAAAACACGGATGTCCTTCTGTCATGGCATGCTCTATCGTCTGGAAATCTTTGGAGATCAATTCCTGCGAAGTGAAGGACTCGTGAGTATATTTGTAAGCGGCACTATACAAGGTACTCGTTATTTCTTCGATATACGTGGACAGTAAACTATCCGGAATCTGTAATCTCTCATTAAATTCCCAAATAAAATGTACTGCATCTAGGGTTGTTGTAGCTATTCCATTCTCATATTTTACAATACTATCTGGGATTACTTCCCAATGATCGAGTGCATATCTTTTTGCATGGAATTCATACCTACTAGTACCATTATCTGCGATCAAAAGGTATTGTGATATAGTGTTTTTCTGAAACTGAAGTTTGGGATATAAAAGGAGTTCATGAGCTAACTCCTCCATAGCCTTTTTAACGAGTTGACGATTTACATATTCCCAAACTTTGGGTTTCAGATTGGTTAAGAACTGATGTTGATTTGATGTATTAATTGGTGATTCCATTATGATCTATTGTGTCATTAAAGCGTTCTTTGCTACTATATAATCTACTCTTTTACAGAATGCCAAGGCAGCCAACTTTTCTGGTAGTTCTATTTCCTTATCGTAGCAAAAACCAGCTTTTTTATTGAGTTTATGTATTTTTTCATTGTGTACATCTGGTTCTACCACGATACGTTCCACTACTTCTTGACTAAAAAAATAATCTAGTACTGTTGCAAAGACATGCCAAGTAAAATTGGGAATGCGTTTTTCTACAGGAGCCACCAAAATATGCATTCCATAGTCCCCTTCTTTGACATCATAATAGTCAGAAATACGATCTTTTGACGCCTCATAGAATTCCATCAAAAAAGCAGGAGTATTATTATAACTTCCGATAAACACCTTATGATGCCCTGTAGTAACGATAGCCTCGTAAGTTGATTTTACATCCATCAATGTATATTCTTGCATCCCCCAATACTGTGCATAGGGTTGGATCACCCAACGATGAATTAGTACACTATCAAACTCCAAATCCAAAGGACGCAAACTAAATTTTCCAAAATCTTGTATCTCTTTGACAAAAACAATTTCGGGATCTTCTGCTATATTCATTATACGTTGTTTCATGCGTGTACAGCTCTTTGAGGTTTGAAAGCAGCTATAGGATTCTTCAACTCTCCTGCAAATTGTAATAAGGCCACTGGATCATCTAAATCAATCATTTGTTTATGATTATTTAGCTGCAATCTATTAAGACAAGACAACTTAAATACTGGGGCAAACAAATCATACTGCTCAAATTTTTGGGTATATTCTGGATAGCGTTCCTGATACTGGGCAATACAGCTTGCAACCAAGCTCCAGAACATTTTTTCTGAAAAACCAATATGTTCTTCTAATACAGCTGCCATAAAACGAAAAAAGCCATCAAAAATATCTGTAAAAACAGACAGTAATTTGACATCCTCTGGTACCGGTGTATACATCCTTTTGAGATGGTCTGGCAGCACTACATTTGGATTCAAAATACAGGCTTCTTCTGTAATATCTTTGAGCAAAATATTTACCGGAATATGATTTTCTAATGTCACTATGATATTTTCGCCATGCGGCATAAAGACCAAATCGTATTTGTAAAAACAATGTAATAAAGGGCTTAGATATGCTTTAAAATACTTAGACAACCAATCCGCAATCGAGATTCCTGAAGCTTCTATGAGTTTTGGCAAAAAAGCATCTCCAAAGTGGTCAATATGTAAAAAAGCCGCCATAGTCATGACATTTTGCTCCTTCTTAATTGCTGCTATTGGACTTTCTCGCCATAGCGACGCCAACATTTTGTTATAGTCATTATGTATACCAAATTGCTCAAAATGTGGATTCACATAGCTTACTGATGCTATTTCTCCAAGCATACGAAACCCCGTTTCTTGTATCAATGCATCGGGATACAGTAGAGCTTCTAACCAAACTGCCATTTTGGGTGCAGTACCCAAATAATATAAAGGTAATCCTCTCATAAATCCCATATTAAGGATAGATAAAGCTGTTTTGACATAAAATTTCTTCGGATTTGAACTATTAAATAGTGTTCTGATAGACTGTTGTGCCACATACTGATCTGGACTATATCCTAGACAAATAAGATTTCCTTTTGCAACTTCTGACGAAAAAATAGTGGACAACTTATTAAACCATTGCCATGGATGTGTCGGGATCAAAAAATACTCATCGGGATCAAAACCTTTTGCTTCAATTTCTTTGACAAAAGCAGCGCGTGTCTCGACATCTAATTCCTGTTCTACCAATTTGTGATACGCCAATACTTCTGTTGCGGCATATACCGTTTGACTTTTGTGCCCTGCGAGCCATAAGATATTAAAAGAATTTCCTGCCTCTGGAGCATACGAACGGTAATCACTACTATCAAACCCTATACGCCCATTATTAGCGACAAAACCAGGGTGTCCCTCGGTCATAGATTGCTCTATAGTCTGAAAATCCGCAGCTACTAATTCTGATGCCGTAGGGTTTCCTTTTTTTATCTTAAAGGCGCTCCCATAAAGCGTACTAATAATTTCTTCTAGATACACAGGCATCTTATCCCCAGTGATACCTAATGCTGTCTGAAATTCTTTGATAAAAGAGATTGCATCTAAATCCTGTCCTACCCCATCCTTCGTTTTTTCTATGGAAGTAGTGGCTACCCAAAGGTGATTTAGTGCCAATAGTTTTGCACGAAATTCATAAATTATTGTATCTTTTTTTGTTGCCAAACGGTATAGACTCCACCCATCATTGAGTACCTCTATTACCTCGGGTTCCAAAAGTAACTCATGACTAAATTCGCAAATGGCTTTTCTAATCAATAAGGCATTTACTTGATCCCAAACTTCTGGCTCTAGATGGGAGACTGCTTGCTGAGGAGAAACAGGATTATCTAATGTATTCATCGCTTTGCGCTTTGTAATTTGTAATTGCTGTTGTTGTTTTTGAAATTGAGCTCTAGTCAAAAAAGCCAATTGTGCTGTTTTATTAGGTAGTTCGATCACCTTACCTAATCGAAAACCTATTCGTTCGCATAGTGCAAACATTTTTTTGTTTCTAATATCGGGTTCAATGACAATACGGCTTACATTTTGTTTATGAAAAACAAATTCCATAATCGTAGCAAAAATATACCATGTAAAATTTTTGATCTGTCGCTTTGGAGGTGCCACTATAATATGAACCCCACTATCTGTTGCCATAGCAGGATAGTACTTAAAAAGACTATCTAATTGCGGACAATATTGTTCCAAAACAAAGACAACCTCATTATGATACTCACCGACAAAAATCTTATAATGTTTTGGCACTAATAATCTTTTATATTCTGCTACTACCTCCTCTAAGGTGTATCCTTGCATTCCCCAAAAAAAAGCATAATCTTCCTGTACCCATTCGTACAACAACTCACTATCCTTGGCAATATCAAAAGGACGTATATGTAAGGCTCCGAAGTCTTCGAAACTCTTACTAAAACTATATTTTTTCATAGTCGGTATCGCTTCTTGCTTCATGTATTTATTATTTTTTTGTGCTGTAAACGCATTTCGGTTTTAAAAAAGACATAGTATACCAATAAGGTGATGGCAAATCCAAAAAATGCAACGACAAAAGGAATTTGCAACCCAAAACCATCAACTAACTCACCTACAAAAAAAGAAGACAGTAATACCCCTAAGTTCTGGAAGAAATGAATTTTGCTATAATCTAATGCGTAAGTTTCGGGTTCACTAAACTCAAATAGCAGTACATCAAAGCGCACTACCGCTTGGAAAATAGCCCAACCATATACGATACGTCCCAAAATCACTGTTGTCTCTATAGGAATACCTTGTAACAATAAGCCTAGGGCTCCTATTAATAATGTTGATATAATCGGTTTGTATCCTTGTTGTGCTGCTCTTTTGGTATTATACCATAACGCAAAGAGTGCTACAAATCCAGGAATAGCATAAATACTTCCAGAAATAATTGTACTATCGTATATCGAAATGCTCTCCCAAAACCTAGAGAAAAACGGTCGAATAAGAAAATCACTAAAGTATAGAATTAATGTAATAAGCCCTATTTTGAGAATAAACCCCTTGGGGATTGTCCCCTTGTTCCTTGTCTCGGTACTTTCTGGAACTACCATATAATTGGTATTGTATTTTTTACTGTTGAGCAAATAAACACTCATTCCCATTTGTACAAAATCCCCTCCTGCCATAATCAAAAAAATAAAACTTGCATCTACCAAATTCACTGTCAATCCCCCTAAAACAGCTCCTAGAATACCTCCCAAATGAACGATTACGGATAACAAACCGATAGTTTTGGGATGTTCATCCTTGGTGCTGATCTTAAGGATATAAGGATACACCAATAGGTAACTAGCTTTGAACAAAATCATAGTTAATGACACGAGCCAAAAGTTGATGTAGGAAGTTGTCCAATAACAATACAATGCCAAGACTCCGGCGATAGCTTGGGTATACACTAAAATTTGTAATTCTGACCGTTTTTTGGCTACATAAGCCCAAAATGGAAAGGAAATCATCACCATAAAACAAATAGCTGCAAAATAATAGCCTACGCTTTTGGGATTTAGTATCCCAAACCGTGCTTCAAAAAACTGTGGATAAAACGGGTGCAATAAATAATCACTGACTACTGCTACCAATGTCATGAAGATCAAAAATCGTCTCATATAATCGGTTCTTCTAATTTAATTTCTTCTGCTGCAGTTACCTCAAATTGCTGGAACGCTATTTGCTTTTCGATAGGGTAATACTCCTTACCCGTCAACTCTTTGATGATATATGAATTACGATAACAAGCCATCCCCAAATCTGGTGTAACAAACCCGTGTGTATGGAGTTCTGCATTTTGTACAAAAACATTTTGTCCTGCTATATCGATAGTATAGTTGCGATGTGTATCATATCTCCCTTGTTCATCCCAACGGATTTGATTCGCAATCCCTTTCAAAAAGGCAGGTATCTCATAGCTATATCCCGTTGCTAGAACTAGACCTTCTGTCTCATGGCGGTAATACTTCTCTTGCTCCTGTTGATGAAACTCCATATAGAATTGCCCTATAGAATTGTCAAATTCTGCTTTTTGTAATGCTGAGTTTGTGCGTAACTTAATTGTATTTACTCCCAATAGTTGCTTGGTATAAATCATGTCAAAAATGTCGGCAATCAAATCTTGATTAATACCTTTATACAAATGCTTTTGCTCCTTGAGCAATGCATCTCTTTTACCTCTAGGAAGTTCATAAAAATAATCTACATACTCTGGAGAGGTCATCTCTAGGGTTAGCTTAGAGTATTCTAACGGAAAAAATCGAGGGGAACGGGTAATCCAACTAAGCTCATATCCCTTGGTATCGATATCTTGTAACAAATCATAAAAAACCTCGGCAGCACTTTGTCCACTGCCAACTACGGTTACTGCTTTTTTGGATTGCAGATTCGTTTTGTTTGACAAATACTGTGAGGAATGTACGACATGTCCTTTTAGATTTTTACAGCAATCAGGAACGCTTGGTTGTGTTCCGGTACCAAGCACGAGTTTTTTCGTTTTATAGGTTTTTTCGCTACCAGTTTCTGTGTTTTTTGCTGCTACAACATAGACTTCTGTTGTCGTATCATAGGTGATATCCAAAACTTCTGTTTGAAAATGGACATTGGACAACTTACTGATCGCCCATTGGCAATACTTATTATATTCACTTCTGAGTAACAAAAAGTTCTCCCTAATATAAAACGAGTATAACCTTCCTTGCTCTTTGCTATAGTTCAAAAAACTAAAAGGATTTGTGGGATCTGCCAATGTAACCAAATCTGCCATAAAAGGAATCTGTAAGGTCGTATCCTGAAGCATCATTCCAGGATGCCAATTGAATTTGGTGCTTTTGTCCAGAAATATGCCATGAACCTCATCGATAGATTCTGTAAGACAAGCCAATCCCAAATTAAATGGTCCAACACCTACTGCTACAAAATCATATATTTTTTCTTCTCTTTGTATCATATCCCTGTCTAATTATTCTTTTTGTATTCCAATCCTTTTTGTTTGATCATTGCAATAATCTTCATCAAATCATTGATGGTAGTTCTTGGGTTAAGCAAAGTGAATTTCAAATACGTCACTCCATTAAGTTTTGTGCTTGCTACAGAGGCTTCTCCTAATTTGAACAATGTATTTTTGACATACAGATTAATCACATCATGAATTTTGTCGTCTGTTATACCTTTTGCTTTGTAACGAAATACCAAGGTGCTCAGCTCTGGCTTATGCACTAACTCAAAACAACTATCATCCTTGATATTATTATAAAGTTCTAATGCTAGATAGTGTACTTTTTCTAAAAAAGCCCCTAACCGCTTCTCGCCAGTCATTTTTAATGTAAACCAAAGTTTCAATGCATCAAAACGACGGGTTGTTTGTATTGATTTTTCTATCAGGTTTGGTTGTTCCTCATCTCTATTTTCTAACGGATTTAAGTAATCTGCATAATAGGATATGTACCTGAAGTTCTTTTTGTCCTTTGCCAAAAATACACTCGAACAAACTGGTTGAAACAGTGTTTTGTGCAAATCAATTGTAATAGAATCTGCATTTTCTATCCCTTTTAGGACTTCTTTGTGTGTTTCTGTCAAAGTATAACAACCTCCATACGCCCCATCCACGTGTAACCAAATATTTGTTTGTTTGGCAATAGCTATTATTTCTGCTAGTGGATCAAAACTGCCAAAATCGGTAGTACCAACTGTAGCTACAACAGCGATAGGAAGATTTCCATTTTGCTTTTCTTTTTCTATAGCTAATATCAAGGATTTTGGATTCATCTTCATCTTGTCATCTGTTGCAATGGTCACAACCGAATCGTAGCCCATCCCTAATAATGCAGCATTTTTCTTTACACTAAAATGGGCTTTTTCAGAACAAAAAATTCGGAATCTACTTATGTCCTTTAGCCACCCATGCTGCTTTATATTCCATCCAAAATGCGCATGTGCAAACTCATCACGAGCCATCAGTAATCCCATAAAATTAGATTGGGTCCCTCCACTGGTAAATATACCATCTGCCGTATCCGGATAGTTCATCAAACTACTCGCCCAACGAATCATTTCTTCCTCTATCAAAGTAGCAGAGGTACTCTGATCCCAAGTTTCTATAGCCGTATTGACCGATGATGCTATCAGGTCTCCTACCAAAGCTGGTAATAATACAGGACAATTGAGATGAGCTACATAATTGGGGTTGTGAAAAGAAATCGCATGATCTAGATACAGCTCTTTTAATTCTGATAAAGTTTCATCTATAGATAAAGAACGTGTCGGATCGGTACGAATCAACAATTTTTTACTCCGTAGTTCCGCAGGAGACGCTCCACTATAAAATTTTTCGTTATTCAAGAAATCAGATACCTTTAGAATGGCTTTGTGTAGGAATTCTTGATAACTATCCTTTGTTTGTGAATCAAAAATATGATCGAGCCCAACATCCTTTTGAGAGGTTGTTTGTGTGTCTAGTAGCATTTTATTTTTATTTAATCTAAATAAGTTTAATGCAAAAATACTACGACATGTTCCAATCTTTATGACGCAATGAGGATAAAAAAAGACGGGGCTTGTTCTTGCAAAAAAATTTATAGTCGTAATACCAAGCTACAGCGGTATATACTAAGTTATTCAATCTATGGTATGCTACTAGGATCAATACCATGAATTTCTTTATTTTATTCTGAAAATGAAATAAATACCCTTTTATCGTAATAAATTCAAAAACTGGTATAAGTCCAAATCTAAAGATCTGAACACTGCATTAATTTTTATTTTCAAAACTAATAAACAGGGATACATTCTATAAAATTATCCGTAAAAAGTTGTACGATCTCTTCTTTTTGTAATTTATTCCAACGACTATTACCAATTTTTTGGAACTTGTATTTTTATGATGTATTTGTCTAGATAGACATTCATACCATTTATCCTTTGAATTTACTGGGATAAAATTTTCTTTTTTCGCCTCAGCTTCAGCATAAAAACAAACCATAACTACGGCTATGCTTGATGTTTCTGCTGAAGCTGAAACAAAAAAATCTTAATTTTTATTTCTGGTAAATTCAAACAGCAAATGGTATATCTATATCATTATTTGGTCGTACTTTCCGTACTGGCTGTACCCAAACAAAAGCATTATCTTCCCCGCAACTTACAACTGTAAAAGGGGTTGAACCACATATTTTTGTCTGAGTTAGGATTTTTTGTACGTTCTAAACCGTGTTACAAGTGCTACAGACGCTTTGTTGATAAAAACTGTAGAAGTCCAAAATATTCAATACAAAAAAGCTTCTTTCCTATTTTGTTATATCTAAGTTAGGTAGACAAATTCGTATTCATGACTCTATTATTTTTTACATAAAAACACCGTGATTCTATTGCATAGCCGTAGCTTCGGAATATATGAACAAAGCATTTAGATGGAAAAAGAACATGGCGATATGCGACATTATATACTTAAACTTCTATAAGATAAGTGATCTAAAAAAAAGATTCCGTAACATTTTTTCCTGATAGGCTGTTATCGCAGGATCTATCCTTGTATCATCCATTATCTTTGGAGGTACTTGTCCCAACATTCCCAAATTTGAGTTCTGACGAAAGGTTTCTGAAATAAATTCTGTATCATCCCTACCACAAGCCAACAGTAATTATGTCAAATTCTAAATTATGCATCGCATATTCCAGACAATCTACAGCAAAACCGTGTAACCAACCCATTTCAAAATACTATTATTTAGTTACATATACTACTCCTGGCAGTTTATACGTGTATTTAATCAAATAATTAACAAATGTATTTGTGGGTCTTGTTTCGTATTGACTCACTTTTACGGCAGCTTTATTTGGTGTATCTACAGGGATGTCTGTATTGGCATTTGAATTCACTGTTCCTATTCTATCTCCATTTTTACCCGGTGCTGGTTTCCCTGTCGGTTCGGTATATATATGTGTGTGCGTTTGTATAGCATCTGTTTGTGTTGATCCTATACCATCTTGAGTTCCTCCTGGTGCAGCTATGCGATCTTCAAGAGATGCAGCTATGCCATCATCGAGAGACGGATCACGTGTATCAATACCTCTTAAAAATTGCCCCCTCAAATCAGGGAGATTAAATAAGGTGTCATTTCCTGATTCTGAACTACCATAAAGTCCTCCTAATGCCGTATATAATTCTGGATATTCACTAGCGTTTAGAGTAGAGCCATCACATAACATCCACCCAAAAGATTCTATTGGTTGTGCTGGCACAGGACTACTTTTTATGGAAATTACCTTTCCTGCAAAAGCTGTAATAGCACCTACGGGGAGTGATACCTCTAATAAAGAGAAATTTGGATTATTCATAATTCTTTATTTTCAAGTGTTTTCTATGTTGTAAAATTTGCATAGATGTAGGAATTAGTACTTCCCAAGAATCAATGACTTTGGGAATCATTCTCGATTTCCAGAACGTCTTTTTGAGCCCGTATATAACAGACAATTGATCTGGGTTTGCTGTGCTAGTAGTAGTTACTTCTTCTAAACAAGGCGCCAAATTGTCTTTTGCTGTCCAAACAATTCCTGTATTTAAGAAATAAAGAAACCCATAATTTAACATTGGTGAAATCGGAATAATCACACGGGCATAGGCGGCTTTGAGAAAAGCTGAGAAAAAATCTGGGGATACGGTAGACACTGAAAAAAGATCTTTTTCTGTATCATATTCATCAAAAAAAGTATAAGACATCTCATCCCATTCTAATGCGGTATTTAGATATTGTATAACCTCCGATTGATTGTTTATTAAACTGGCATATCCACCAGTATTAATTTTATTTGCAGAAAGTCCATTAAGCTCTATCGCATGTTGCAATAATTGTTTTCGTACGCCTTTTTCTAATTCAAGCTTTACCCTCAGTCTTTCTGACAGCGGATTTACTTTTTCTTTTTTGGAGCTTGATTCTCCAATTTTTGAATTATAAACTGTTATTTTTTCTGTGTAGGCTTCTTGTATCAGTTGATACATTTCAATTTGCCAAGTCAAAATCGTTTGTGCCAATGGAACACAAGAAATGTGTACCCCCATTTGAAAATCGACTACAGAGTTGGGAGGCGACATCTGGATAGTGGGAGCATGTACTGCACTCACTCCAATATTTGTTTGTTCATTGTTTAATTCATTAAACTTTAGTATCCCAACACTTTCGCTTCCTTGATCAAAAGTAAATGTGTTCTCTCCCAAAAACCCATTAACCGTCGCATCCACTGTCCCAGAACCGAAAGCATATTCGACTGTTGCCTTTTCTGCTTTATACAGATCTGGTAATGTGATCAATTTACTCTGAGACAAAGCAATAACATCCGAAACAACAATAGTTCCTTGTGGACACAATGGAAATTTCTTTAACTCATAATACTGTGACACTTGTAAGTAGTTGTCTTCTGTGATATCTTGATAGGTTGCTATATTGAAATCTTTGAGTGATTTTGGTTCTTGAAAATTCATCCCACTCAGAGTTTTAGTTTGTTCTATATATGCAGCTGCTGGATGAGCGATACTAAAACTAAAAAGCATTCTATTTCCGTAATTAAGTACTTCCGTTTGGTACACCTTGTTCAGCCAACAATACATCCCGTATACAGGTTCTTCACTAGTGCTATTATTAAGTACACTTACAGAAATATCTTCTGATTCTTTGACTTGTGTATACGCTCTTACTTTCTGTACTTTTGCTGATAGTCGCTGTGTCGTTTTGTTTAGGATTTTTTTAGCAAAAGAGGACAACTGTTTTTTATCAGGTGTTTGCGTTGTATGTGTTTTGGTATAACTTCCTTTTATCGTAATATTTGTAGGCGGACCGTAACTAGAAACCAAACCAGGATCTGGATAGTTCGTGGTTTCTGTAGTTTCTGCAATAGCATTCCATAATTCTTCATTAAAATCATTATTACGCTCCTTATTTATAGCAATAGTTGTTGTTTCAGAAAGAGTTTTAGTAATTTCTTTATCAATAACTCGATCTAACTTTCTGTTGACAAGTTTTCGTTTTTCTCCGGGCATAATACTTGTAATACTGGCGAGTTCTCCTATTTCATACCGAGATAATTTATATTTGACAAGTTGTAAATCTCCTAAAGCATAGGGAACTATGACTCTGGATGGGCTTGTTGGAGAAGAAGGTTGATACGGTGGTAACGGAAAAATATTCTTGTCCAAGATAATCGTTGCATGAAATAAAGATTTCAATTTGACCATATCAAGTGTTGTAGAAAACTGATTCCTGTCCAAGTATTGAAACACTAATTCCAAAAAATTACTAAGTGTCAGTACTTCTATTATAGAAATTAAGTTTTCGTTCTCAAACCCCATTTCTATAACCAAAGCACTGTAAGACTCCCATAATCGTTCTTTATTGACTAGATAAACATCACTTTTGAGATAAGCTAAAAAATCAGCAACCTCGGTATTAAAAAAAGTACAGGTCTGTGTTACTACATCTGTTATCCTTTCTTCTTTTTCCCAAAACTCATAAAATAACTGAAAGCCACCAACATACCCTTGTAATTCATGAACATTCTTTACGTACCTAGATTGATAAGGAGATTTTCCTTCTATAAAAGAAATAGCTTCCGTTTGCATTCCCTTTCTATTCTGAGCTGATTTTAATAATCCCAATGTATTCAGGAAACTAGGACTTGGAAGAATTATTTGGTAAGAAGAATAACCAAAAAAATTAAATAAATGTTCGGATCTACTAATTTTTGGCCAACCAGAAAGATGAATATACGGAAACAGATCACTAAATGCGTCAGAGGTAATTGTTGGACTTACCACTACACCAGAATCTTCGTCTCCCTTAATGGTAGGACTATCTTCTTCTTCATCAATTAGAGTTTGAGAATCAAAGCTTATTAAAAATCCTTCTGTATGCCATATATATAAATTGCTATTATTACTGTAATAATAGAGGTCTGCAAAAATCCCTAAAGTATCTTTGGAATGAAACGCACCAAACTTCTGTATTGTTACTGTCCCTTTTATTGTAATTCCATTCTGAAATGTATGATCTATATTCTGCGGTGTGTAAAGAAATAAATTTAGAGGAATACAACAATCATCTTTATTTTTCTTCCAGAATATATTGGCGGAAATACAATATTCAACCTCCTCATTCATCATTGGTGTCTCAAAATGAATAATTAAATGATCATCTACCTCTTTGAGAATAGCATCCTCCCATATCTTTATTTTTCTATCCATTATGATTATTCTTTACGATTCATTACTAACTACCGTTTCTTCTGCTTCTTTTTCTTTGTTTTAAAATGATGGTAGAGTTCTACTAATTGAATATAAATTCTTTACACTTTCAAGAACCTTGAACCTTGCCAATATCAACACTATCGCTGTTATGATTAAAAAAAAATCGGCTCTAATATGGTATTCTTGCATGGAGTATCGTATTTGCTAAATACACAATCATATCATAACACCAATCCGTAGCCTGATTTGTTCTTAATAACCGGATTTCATTAATTTCTCTTTCTATTTGCCATAATTCTGAATGGCCAAGTTCATCATCCGACGGACAATATGGGTATCTTTGAAAAATGGCATTATAGCTCCTTATTTTAGTATTATGAATATCGCTTCTGACCTGATTTGCCTGTACAAAATTTGTATTTGTAACAATATTTTGAATTTGTCTTAAATCACTTGTTTCAAAATTTAGATACAACGTATGGTAATTGTTAGGTACCGTGTTCAATATACTAAATAGAATTTTATAAGAGGACCTATTAATATTAATACTACTTAGCGCAGTTAATGTTTCTAATTGATTAGGAGGGGTATAATCAAAAGATATTTGATTTCCGCACTCTTCTGTAAACTCTCTCAAACACCCTTTAAAAGGAGTTTCTATCTTATGAAGTTTACCTCCTGGAAAAGCATAAAGACCAGGCCCGTGAACTATTGGATGACCATCTGGAGGATAAATTACTCCTTGTCCTCCATTAGTCCCTTCAAAGAAGAATCCCTCTTCTCTTTTTTCGAAGATTAGGAAATAACCCTCTTTAGAATATAGCATGATATAACATTGCATAATAATTTGTTTTTGTTTTATAAATTACCTTTTTCACCATTTCAAAATGGTATCAATTATGATCATATTCCCTTTGCTGCTATCTCCACAAATAGTTAGATAAATGGATTTTAGCCCTACAAGGTCAATATCTAGAATTGTTCTGGGATGTTTTGTTACGCTATTGTTAACGGTGCTCTTAGGAACATCAAAACCAATACGTATAATAGTCCCTACCTCAAAATGGAGATATTGTCCTTGAAAATATGCTTCCTCTATCAGAATATCCCCTCTATACAATTGGACTGCTACAAATTCATTTCCTTTAATTTGATCAAAATCAACCACCTGATTCCCTGACTTATAACTTTGCTGTACCGTAATAATACCATCTTTAGAAATTAAGTAGCGTTTTTTTTGTAGTGTATAGATTGTTTTTAGAAAATGAACTGAAGTCATAACACCTGATCTAGTAACCAAACGAAAACTCAGATCCCAGCAAACCTTAATTTTATGCCCCCATCGATATGGACAATTTTTTATCATAGAAAATTGTGTTACACCGGACTTCTTAGAGGGTCTTATTTTCTGAAAAAAAACGATATATTCAGTTTTTCCTGAGGCAGATGCGTTTGTCAAATAGAAATCTGTGTTCATACTAATAAAAATTTTATCACCCAGATACTCTAATAGGATCTTGTCCTTCTGTGTAGGTATCACTAATTGCCATGACAAAACCTAATTCTTCTTTGTAACTATGTATTCCATACCGAAATTGAAGATTCAAATACGTGCCCGTTGTTGTAACAGCTAATTGTAACAACTCTTCCAAGTTAGCGTTATTCAGACTTCCTATGGTAAAATCTGAATTTGGTTCTGGTGGAGACACTTCTGTATTTTCAGGAATTGGAATGTTATACCAGACACCTTTTTTTTGAAGCGTTACACTACTAGAGACACCATTCGGAGCTTTGGTATAATCAGTGACTATTACATCAAGAGAAACAAATTTTTGAGTAGAAGGAGGACTAGTAGGAGGTGTATAATTTGCTGTTGCTGCTATTTTGATACCGTTATAGGGAACTTCTTCATTATTTTGCGGTCTCCAATCTCCAGAATACCAGGTATTACTGTGCGTATTATTCATTTTTTGAGTTTTTTAAGATTTCTAAAAAAAGAGGTACAGTTTTCAGGCTGTACCTCTTTGCGCTGTGTACATTTCCACTACTTGTTGATATTCTCCAAAGTAAAATTAAATGGAGTTGAACTCGCACCTGGTCCACCTCCCGTCATTACAATATCTGCACTTGTAATCCCGAACAAATTAATTTGTGAGTTCACTTGTGAGATAATAGCTGAGTTCATTACATCCCCTTCTTCTACTTGAGAAACAACACCGATATAGATTTTTGGTTGAAATTCAAAAACCGCTTTTTGTCCTGGAGCTAATCCTGTTTTGGTTGCTAATATTTTGCCATCTCGATAGCAATTTGCGTTCATAGCTCCCGAAGACAAATTGTTTCGTACCTCTACTTCATTTGCACTGGTAGCAGGAGTAGATGAAAGTTGAAGTATATCTCCTGAGGTGTCTTTGATCATATCAAAAGCCTCGCCATTGGCTGCAGTTAATTGAGGCGTATTATTGCCATAAGAATCACTGGCTGATACATTAAAAAGCATTGGATATGTAAACGGGTGATTGTCCAATCTCCCACAGTTTTTAATCACTTTCCAAGCAATTGCTATTTCGCCAAAATCTTCGGCTACGTTTTGTTGAAAAATTACAACACTACTATTATTAGTGTCTCCTGATTTATTGATGAAATTTAATTTAATTTTGTCCATGATTTTGATAGTTTTATTGATTTATTCGTTTAAATAATTTTTGAGTCTCCTAGCGTTATTTTTATTCTACATTATCAAATCGAGCTGGCAAATTATTGTCTATACAATTACAGCTATATATTTTGCCTTGACTTTTTAGGGTATACTTTGTATTTACCAATAGGCTCGCCTTTTCACCTGTATCCCAACTTGTTATTGTTGCTGTCCCTGCTTTTCCGTCAATACTCCCATCACCTTTACCCATCTTCTGAGTGGTATTGAATTTAAATACTATTATCTTACTCATACTATTATAATTTAGTTATTACTCCTACTCATAAGGCTTTTCGGACTACGCCTTGTTTTTTTAGAGTGGGTTCTCTTCCACTTTTTCAAACCTATTTTATCAACAAACTTCTCTTTTCAAAAAACTATGAATCCGTATATAACTTTATATTAGAATATTCTATTCTAGGTACGCTTAGCATCATAAAAAGAATTGTTTTGTTGTGTATAATGCTCGAGATCTCTAAGCCTTTCTACACCATGAAATTAGATTTAAAAAAAGCAGAAAAATTAATTTATTCCCTATTCGTAAAGAATTACGGTATAAGTGTATCCAAAACAGGTATCAATGTATGTTTACTAAAACTACATGTATATCTACAAAACGCTCTAATCTTGTATATTTGACTCAACTACAAATAGTTGTTGATTGGATACATTTCCTTTTAATGTTCATTTGACAAAGAGATAAGGAAAGAGTGTCTTGTAATCGGTGCCGATGTACTAAACAAATGGAGTTATTAGTGTAAATTCAGTAACTCTAGAACCTTTTTATAGGGTAGCACCACTATAGAGAGTTCAAAAGTTATCTTTTATGACTCGGCACAAAATAGTACCCTTTGTTGTTTGAATTTACCGGAAAGAAAGATTAAGATTTTTTTGTTTCAGCTTGAGCAGAAACATCAAGCTAGCCTTAGTTGTACCATTTAAAAAATAATTACAGGCTCATAATTCGGTTCTTTTTCTACTATTTTTTCGCTAAAAAATTAAGATCGTAACTAATTCTATGCTTGAATATTATAGCTCAAACTATCGAAAAACAGTTCAATTATTTTAGCCGACAGTTACATTTTAACTGGTATTACTATTAATTTTATACTGAAGCTGAGGTGAAAAAAGAAAGTTTATCCAAATAAACTCTAAGTAGAAATGATATTATATTCTAGATGCGTACTACCAAAAAAGCTTCTTATAGTAAAAAAACGCAGCGTCAACGTGGTCTAAAGCGATATAAGTGTGTTGGATTATGGTTTCCTAAACTACATAAAACAATGAGAGCGAGAGCATAATACCTAGAAAAAAGGAAAAGGTAGTAAAACGAAGTCCAATGTTATGATCATGACAGAAAGCAAAGTTCTCCAATTATTGAAAAAGGAAAAACAGAGTATAATGATGCTATTAAAGCTAAAGTATTAGAAGATCATAAAACAGAGGAGCAGATAAAGTTTTGAAAAAGCAATAGATAATGAGCAAGCCTTTATCATTTTTAACGTACACATTTTATAGGATAATGGCTTTTAGTACTAAACACTTGCCGCTGCTATTTCTTCTCCCTAAAATAAAAATGCCTTTATTTCTATATCAGCATTTCACAACTTGAACTAGTAAAAAATAGGCTCAATTCTTTTATCTCAAAAAAACACTAGTCTGATAGCATTTTAATCAAAGAATTGCGCGCTACAAAAAGAAACTTCTATCGAAATTTACTACAATCCAACTGAATAAAACAATCATAACTTTGCGTAATAAATTTCTATTTTCTCTATCTTGTTACAGGATAAAAAGATAGAGTCTTTTTATCCTAATTTTATATATATTATTATTTAACACACACTACTATGGCTAATAAAATTATCATCGGGGGTATCAGTTTGGAACTAAAATTTTGCAAAAAAATGAAAAATGATGATGAAGATACACCTATTACTCTTGATTATGTTTCTTCTGAACCTATTGTAAACATCTATAAAGGAGCTGATCCGCACCCATATATTGTTAATATCATGTCTTATATCCCGCCAAATCTCAATGATATTCCGGAAAAAGACTTGAATAGTGGCTTATTTTTATCAGAAGATAATACAATATTCCTTAGTTATACAGGTGTAAATATGATAAATACACCTATAACAACCACCGAAAATCTCGGCAACATACTATGTCGTGTATTTAATATTCTCTATGATTGTGAAGATCAAACACCATCTACTTATGATTTGTACCATATTCAATTTGAATACTCATTATTAGCAAAGAATTTTCAATCTGTAGAAGGAATTATTGTTCATGATATCAATTTAGATCCAGAAACAGATCGAGGAACTGTAACTACAGTTCGGATAGATGATCAATAAATCATTAGTAATAATACTATTCTTTACTTCAGTTACATTGGAGTTCCTTTTTTGTCAGGTATCTACTCAGACAGATAAAAAAAAACTTTACCAAAAGGGAAAAAAAATATGTAAAACTGATACTCAAGTAATTTTTTGTAAAGCTTTTAATTTTTATAGAAACAAAGCTTTTGATTCTTGTTATATTTATAGTAACATGGCGTTTTCAGAAAATTTATCAAAAGAAAAACGTGATATTTTAAACTATATACAAGGAGTTAGCGCACTGAATAAAAAGCTTTACAAAAAAGCATTAAATAATTTTCATTCCATATCAAGCACTACTGATTATCAAAATTTTAAAAACCTTAAATTAGGACAAATACACCTAAAGCTTGAAAAGTATGATAGTGCAATCTATTATTACCAAAGATGGGATACGAATAGCATTCATACTGATCTCGTTTTTAAAAAGAATGGATATCATAATCTAGCGCTTTCATATTTACATAAAAAAGAATTCTCTAATGCAAAAAAATATTTTGACAAGGAATTAGAACTGATTCATACAGCAGATACTTTGGAGATAATCACCAATAAAATGGAATTAGCGAATATTTATTATACCCAATACAAAGATGAGATAGCGATTCCTCTTTTTCAAGAGGCATATGAATTGGCTAAATCTTTTTCAAATCTCGAATTAAAGCTCAATACCAGCAAAAATTTGGCAGTAGTTGAAAAAAACAGAAAAAACTATAAAAAAAGTATTGAGTACTATACCGTATATGACAAATGGAAAGATACTATTTGGAACAGAGACAAAATATGGGAGCTTACAGAGCGGGATAAAGAATTGGCCGTAGCACAAAAACAAAATGAAATTACGATACAAAAAGAAAAACTGAAACAGCGAAACATACAACGTGCAAACTTGATTATAGGAACAGTTATCTTGATTATTTTTAGTGGATTTCTCTGTTATTTTTACAGAAAACTGATCCTAAGTAACAAGTTAATTATATACCAACAGGAAAAATTAAAGAGTGTCAATAAAACCAAAGACTATTTGTTTTCTGTAGTTTCTCATGACTTACGTTCACCAATTAATACGTTGAAAAAACAGCATCAACAGATTTTAGATTGTATGATTTCTAAGGATTTTTCAGGAGTTGAAAAAACAACAAAAACAGCAATCGCTATAACTGAAGATACTTTTCACTTATTAAACAATGTGCTTCATTGGTCATTAGAACAAAGTGATCAGTTGCTTTTTAATCAACATATATATCCACTACAATCCCTTGTTGCACAGACTTGGTACAATTTGGAAACTATAGCCAAAACGAAAGAAATCACCTTTCGCAATCAAGTAAACACTGCTATTTTAATAAAAGTTGATAAAGAATCTTTAAAAATTGTGCTTCGAAATCTTTTTGATAATGCCATAAAATATACTAGAGCAAAAGGAAGCATAACTGTAACCACAGAGATGATTCCTGAGGATCAAATTGCCATTGTAATTAAAGACACTGGGATAGGAATCTCCAATGAGCGAGTCGTACAAATTAATCATCTAAAAGATATTTCTATTGACAGAATAGATAGATCCAAGGGTATAGGGCTTGGCTTATTACTCTGCCAAACATTAATTAGAAAAAATAATGGTACACTGATAGTTCATAGTACACTTAATAGTGGTACCCAAATGAAAATAGTATTACCCTTTGTAAATACATAGTACGTTATGAAAAAACTAAAACTATTGGTTTTAGAAGACCAACCACAAGAAGCTAACGAAATTAAGCTGTTTCTGGAAAACAACAATTATGATGTAATAGTATCCAAAAACTTAGACGAAGCTAAACAAATAGCAGAAATCATTGTTTTTGATATGATCGTTTTGGATATTCTTATTAATGGAAAACCTGAGGGTATTAATTTTGCCCAGTATCTAAATAAACAAGGGATTGATATCCCTTTTCTATTTGTAACTAGTGTACAAAGTAAATTGATTTTTGATCAAGCAAAGCTCACCAATCCTTTCAGTTATTTACTAAAACCCTATAATAAACTAGAGCTTTTATTTTCTCTAGAACTTGCTATCGAATCTCATTACCAACAATCAAATGCATTGAGTTACCAGCCTAAAAATGCGGTTTTGAGTCCCATTTTTTTCTTTATCAAAAAAAAGAATAGTGTCGTAAAAGTTGAGGTGCAATCTATAAGTTATATAGAAGTAAAAGAAAAATATTGTTGCCTGAAATGTGACAAAGATCAATACCAAATTAAATTATCACTGACACGAATAAAAAAAACACTTTCCAATCCAGATTTTAAACAAGTTCACCGGAATTATCTCGTCAATATAAAAAAAATTAAAAAGATCTATTTTGAAGATAATCTTATACTATTAGATAATAATGACAAAATTTCATTTAGTGAACGCTACAAAAACTTGTTTATCAAGGATCATATTATTTTTAGATAACACTTATTCATCTAAACGAATACCAGTCAAAATAGAACTTATACTATTTAAAAAGTTATAACAGTAATAATCATAATACCACATCTTTTTGTTTTTGCTATAAACTCAATAATATAACCAATACAAAAAAAGCTGCCAATAGATCTTTGGTAGCTTTTTCTATTTAAAACTTTAAATATCCTTCATTTTTTTTCAAGACCAAAAACAATGTCAAAATAGCTTAATTATACTTCTAGAGCAGAAAAAAAATTATTCAACAAATACTTTATCCCCTGAAATACTTACATTTAGACTAACTTAATTAACGCTAACAATACTATTTATGAAAAGTCTTTACAATGACAAAGAAAGAGAAGACGGTAAAAAAGATAGAGATCTTGCACCAAAAGATGCCAAATATTACAATACCACCTGTGATTGTAAGGACCCCATCGATTGCTTGGAACACATGTTCTGCACAATGACGCAAGAACGCCGTGTGGTTATGGAAGGGCAATGTCCTGCAAGACGTCCTGTTTTTTTGCGAACTCATGGTATTATTGAAGGTGAAATCACTATTCTTGAAAACGACAACCTGTCCAAAGACTATAAACAAGGTATTTTTAAGAAACCGTCCAAACACCCTGTATACGTGCGTTACTCTTCGGATTTGGCAGATGGTAGACCTGATTGGAAAAGTACCATCGGCATTGGCATCAAAATTTTCAATATTGATAGTACTGACCCCATAGAAAAAGATAAAAAAGCAAAGAAAACAGATACCGCCGATTTATTACTACAAAACGTTCCCAATTTCTTTGTGAATACAGCTAGGGATATGTGCAATTTCACAAAAGCTAGTTTTGAAGGATGGGGTGATGAATGGATACAAGATAATGCACCCAATACCAATCAATTATTAGGTGATATGGCAAAACCGATCCGCTCTGTATTTGAAACCTCTCTATGGAGCGTAGTACCTTTCAAGTTGGGAGATGGATTCTGTAAATATATCGTTAGGCCTGGTACCTCTACATTTTTTGAAGAACCAGACATTAATGATCCTGATTTTTTGGCCAAAGATTTGGCTGGCCGTATGGCAACAGGACCAGCAACATTGGATATATATATACAGAAACGTCCAACGACAACAGATGGTTTTAGTCAAACATATATAGACGAACATTTTCCATTGGATAGGGCAACCGTTATTTGGGATGAAAAAGAAGCGCTTCCTGTAAAAGTAGCCACGATCAAAATGAAAAAGCAAGACATAACCAAAAAAGAACAAGAGATATATGGTGATTGGTTAGCTTTTAATATCGGTCGCACAGCCGAAGACAACAAACCTGCTCCACAAAGTAGTGTAGCACAAGCACGTGTTCGCGTATATCAAGCAAGTGCCGATTATAGAAGAAAAATGAATGCGCAGCCAATAGAAGAACCAACGGCTCCAGGTAAACCAGAAATAAAAAATCCCAAATGCCCATTCAGTGGTGTAAAACCACAACCTCCAAAAGAGCACCCCAAAGCCCTAACCCAAAATCAGATTGATGCTATTACAAACGTTCGTATTCATCCCGGCATAGGAATAGCACGTGTAGGTAATAGCACCAAAGAATATTATATTGGACCAGAGGTATCTAACCCAAAACCAACGCCCTTCGGTGATACGAGAGATAAAACGGGTGCTATAAAAAGACAAGCTGCACGTTTTAGAGTATATGGCTATGACAAGAACGGTACTATTGTTGCCGAAATACAACAATCCAAAAACACGCAAATAGAATGGACTGTCCATGTGGCAAATAAAAAATCTGCTTGGTACGAGTTTAATGCTGCAATGGATATTCCTGCAACAGTAACCTTAGAAGTTCCTCTTAGAAACCCCGATGTCAAAGGCAATGCAAGAGCTGCTTTGGCAATAGATCCGGGAGAAAAGAAAATTATGGGATTAGAAATGAATGACTCTAGTTACAATCTAAATGGAAATTTTCAAGGTACTCCTGTCCTGTTGGGACAACTACGTACTGATTCCGTAGGACGTTTATTATTCATGCCTGGGTTTGGTGTTTCTGCAAGCCCTGCAAATACACCTGTCTTTGACCCTGCAAATCCAAGTACATTCAATAACCCAGCAGGATGGTATGACGATATTGCCGATGGACCTGTAAGAGCAAAAGTGACAATCGGTGACAAAGATTTTGAAGCAGACCCTGCATGGGTAGCATCCGCTCCGCCAAATTATGCGCCAAACATTGTGGGCTGGAGAACGATGAACGATCTTTTACAAAATGTATATATGTCCTCGGGAATGTTGGCCCTACCCACTCGTGTTTCCTTTCAAAAACACGTAAAACCAATTCTAACACGTTTGAGTGAATTACAATGGGTAAACAAAGGTTTTTTATCAATGTTTGGAGCAGGAGCTCCAATGGATTTTAATGATACAACACTACTCAAAAAATTAGCAATAGCTCCAGTAAGTATGATCTATCCTGATCCTAACGGCGAATTAAGACGTACAATATATAATAGTTTTAGAGCCAAAGATGTCAAATCTGTAGAAGAAGGAGCTTGGCCCTGGATCTATGGCGATGCTTTTGGGTATACCAATCCAGATCCTACAGTAGCTCCCTCTGCAAGTACCTATTTGCAGTTACCTGCATTTTACGATTACGTACTTTCTGCTTGGGTCAAAGGGGATTTTATTAGCGATTACAATCCTAATGAAAACAAACACCAAACATTTGATACAATACCGCTACAAGAGCAACCTAATGTATTGGATGAAGCCAATATGCATTTTTGTCTTGCTGATGCCTTTCATCCAGGAGCAGAATTGACTTGGCCAATGCGGAATGCTTCCATGTACCGAGCACCATATCGTATAAGGATGCGCGCAGCCGGAAAAGACGCTCCTATTTACGGGTCCAAATTAACAACAGAAGAAGTCATTGCTATGAATGGTCCGCTGTATGACCAAGGTCCGGGAGATCTAACTCGATGGATGGCCGTACCATGGCAAGGGGATACTGCTTTTTGTCGTTCTGGTTATGATATGGAATACGATCCATACCTACCAACATTCTGGCCAGCTAGAGTTCCAAATCAAGTGCTTACTCGTATTGACTACTATACGCTTATGGATAAAAACAAAACAGACGAAGAGCGTATCGCTGCATTCCATAACAGACCTAGTTGGTTACGTCAACTGCATGGTGCTAACCCTGTAGCCGAACAAATGATCTATATGATTGAGCATTTTGGAGAAATGGGGATTATGGAAGCCATGCCTTCTCCTAATAAAGAAAAAGGCTTTGAATGGATGCCGGACCAATTATATGTAGAAAATTTGACTTCGGTTAAAGGCGCAGAATTAGATGAAGCACATAAACTATTTTTAGAAAATTATGGAGCCATGAATGACAAAAATCGAGCCTTGACAGAAGCTGGATGGTTTAGTGAAGAACAACGAAATGAATTTGCAACCATTAAACGGAGAGGAAACTAATGACAACACCACACTATGATGTTGTTATTGCTGGAGCAGGTCCTGCGGGATGTGCTGCTGCAATACGGTTACGCCAATTTGATATATCTGTATGCCTAATAGATGATGTTCAGGATAAGATATGGAAAATTGGCGAATCCCTTCCCGGAGCAGCCATCCGACTTCTAGATCGTTTGGGAATACAAAACCTAGATCAATTACTCACACCTAGAGAGTATGTAGCTTGTGTTGCGAATGTAGCTGCCTGGGGCACTAATGACTGGACATACAACGATGCAATTAGAAACCCCCAAAGCGGAGGATGGCATATTTTGAGACATAGGTTTGATACTGCATTACGGCAATTAGCACTGCAAAAAGGTATTGCTTTTTATACTGCCAAAATTGGAAAAATAACACGGAATAATGTGGTAGAGACTACTACAAAAACTACTTATACAATAGCTTTCAAAACCAACAAAAAACAAGTCCCAAGAACCATCATATCACAATGGCTTATTGATGCCACAGGACGTTCTGGAGCAGTTCTAAAACAGCTAAATATTAAGCGTTGGCAATTTGAAGAACAGTTTTCTGCTTTTGCTTGGTTAAAACCAGATTCTACAAAAAACCTGACACAAACAACCCGTATCAAATCTGTAGAACACGGTTGGTGGTATAGTGCTAAGTTACCAGATAACACTAGAATAATTGCTTTTTATGGACTGTCAAATAGGGTTTCTGATATGGTCAAATCTTCAGAATTTTTTATAGCCGAAGCTAATAGAAGTACTCTTTTAGAAGATTCCATTGTTCAGGAAGCTATTCTAGAAGGCGTTGCTGCTTGTAATGCATCGACCTCTTTGGCCCAAGAAGTTACTGGAGCATCTTGGCTAGCTATTGGTGATGCTGCATTCTCGTTGGATCCCATTTCTTCTCAAGGGATCTTTTTTGCCCTATACAGTGGTATAAAAGGTGCCGAAACGATAGCTACCTCTCTAGGAAAAAACTCTAATACCGCACAAACACTTGCACTCTACAAAGAACAGATTAAAAATGTATTCCTTGCGAATCAAAATTCAAGAACACATTTTTATACCTCAGAATTACGTTACACAACACAAGTTTATTGGAAACAATATCATCAACGCTCAAAAATCATATAAACTACCAAAGTGATTTAAATTTGTTGATGTGGTTTTGTGGTCGTATGACATCTAAAAAAAAACATAAATCATTTCTTGTACTACCATCGACCTCTGTAGCACTCCATATCATATCAAAATTATAGAAGTGTGATCAAAAAAGCCAAAAACGATATCTCCCCAAAACTTAACGATTCCTTAGGACAAAAACTTCTTCAAGATTTTGTAATTTGTCACTCTGGGATGATTTCTCTCCTCACAATAATTAAGAAGGAATTACTTAGTTTTTTTAGTAAAACCAAATACCATGTCATTAGTACAACAAAACAAATCAACAGAGTTCATTGCTTTAGAAAATCAATATGGAGCTCATAATTACCATCCACTACCTGTAGTTCTGAATAAAGGAGAAGGTGTCTATGTCTGGGATGTAGAAGATAATCGCTACTATGATTTCTTAAGTGCATATTCAGCCGTCAATCAAGGACATTGTCATCCAAAGATTATCAATGCAATGTTAGAACAAGCAAAAACACTCACACTCACTTCTCGAGCCTTTTATAACGATCAATTGGGACAGTATGAAAAATATGCAACAACCTACTTTGGATTTGACAAATTACTCCCCATGAATACGGGTGCAGAAGCGGTAGAAACCGCTATCAAGATCTGTCGAAAATGGGCATATGAGAAAAAAGGAATTCCAGAAACAGCTGCACAAATCATTGTGTGTGATAATAACTTTCATGGACGGACCACCACCATTATTTCTTTTTCTAATGATGAGGATGCTCGGAAGAACTTTGGCCCCTATACTCCTGGTTTTATCAAAATTCCTTATGATGATATCCCTGCACTCCAAGATGCACTAGAGAAAAACCCAAATGTAGCTGGTTTTTTGGTAGAACCTATTCAAGGAGAAGCTGGAGTGTATACTCCTCAACCTGATTTTTTGGCAAAAGCAAAAGATTTGTGTAACAAGAATAATGTATTATTTATTGCAGATGAGATTCAAACTGGGATTGCGCGTACAGGATCCTTATTAGCGGTATGTGGTAATTGTACATGTTCGGGTCACTGTGAACAACAAAAAACATATTCCCAACCCGATATTTTGATTTTGGGCAAAGCACTCTCTGGCGGTGCATATCCCGTTAGTGCAGTATTGGCTGATAACAAAATTATGGAAGTGATACAACCAGGACAACATGGCTCTACCTTTGGCGGTAATCCTATTGCCTCGGCAGTAGCTATAGCTGCACTAGAAGTAGTGAAAGAAGAAGGTCTGACACTGAATGCACGAAAAATGGGTAATTACTTCAGAGAAAAACTTTCTGAATATATCAAAAACTCTAGTATAGTATCACAAGTCCGTGGCAAAGGTTTACTTAATGCTATAGTAATTAACGATACCCCGGATAGTAGTACAGCATGGGATATATGTGTGGCCCTGAAAGAAAACGGGCTTCTTGCCAAACCCACGCATGGGAATATTATCCGTTTTGCTCCTCCACTTGTGATCAACCAAGAACAACTGGATGCTTGTATTGCTATAATAACAATGACACTAAAAGATTTTGAAAAATAGATTCAATATTGAAATCTTATATAACTAAAAATAATATAATGAATTACACCTGCTACCTAGAACAACAATTTAGGTATATTAATTGGTATATTAATTCCTATTATAGACAACGGGATGCTATGACATAGTCTTTAATTAGTGCTGTTGTTATTTAAAAAAGAATTAATAATCATTAAGTTATAAAATAAGGAGGAAGCATTTGATTACCTATATACAACACACTACTTCAAAACCTTCCTCCTTAAGTATAGCTTTTTGAACTTAAAATTTTTGGTCAGAGTACAGCTGTATGGGAATTAAAAAATACCTTAATGGGCGCATACTATTGTTGTTAAAATTCCATTACTCTTAAGCAGATCTAATTTAGGTATATAAACTCGTATTAGTGACACTGCTATTTTTTTGTGTAAAAACACCGTGATACTATTGCATAGCCTTAGCTATGGAATACATGAACAAGGGGGTATGCGACATTATATAGCTAATTTGAGATAAGATAGAACCATAATACTAGTTAAAATGTAATTGTCGACTAAAATAGTTGAACTATTTTTCGCTAGTTTGAGCTAAAAAACAGTAGAAAAAGAACCGAATTATTAGCCTGGAATTATTTTTTAAATGATATGAAAAACAAAAACGTAATCTCGGGAAATTAAATATTTCTAATTTGGTGGAAGTTTACGCATAAATACTGACGTCATACAGAAGGAAGCTTAGCAGGAGTTAAGTAACGAATTGTTATGATACCTACCGCACTACATACTTTACCTCTGCGACTTTTTGAATTGTTCGTTTTGTAAGAAAAACGTACTGGATGCGAATTTTTAGAACTAAATCCGTGAGAATTACACCTTCTTCTATTTTTTGATTAAAGAACTCTACCACCATTCTAGCGATTTCATAATCACTAATATCCGTTTTTATTTAATTCGTTTTTTAATAAGTATTATTTGTCCAAGATGATAATACGTGTGTTCAATCATTGCGTCAATATTCCGGCAATAAGTCCCGTATTGTTTATCTACAAAGTCCGATATCATTTTTTCTTCTGACATCTTTTTAACAAGTTCAATAAATTCTTCCGAGTCAAGGCAAAACTTATTCACTAAATTTTGCCAATCTTGTTCAGATTGTATCGGTGGATAATCAAAACTATATTTGTCTCGTATATCAAGTGTTCCTCCTTCGAGAACTTTTTTTACTCCAGCTATATAATAATCAATATGAAAAGTCAAATCAGCAATAGTGTTAAAGTCATCTATTCTTTGAGTTGCTTGTTTCCAATCAAGATTAATTATTTGTTCTTTGAAATTTGTTCCTAAAACCCATTCTCCTTCAATAAAAATTTCCTTCAGTCGGTTGGCTAAATATTCGTTTAATTTCATTTTATGTTAACCTTTATATTTTTTGGCAGTTTTATCAAATGGCTTACAATATTTTGGCGTCAAGTACAGACAATATTTTTTTGTACTGCATAGCGGTACAATGAGTTAAAAAAAGACAAAAATTGTGTTATAAAACTTAAAACCGCTTCAATATCCAAAAAAAACTATAAAAAACGATTCCTAGCTACAATTATGCTTTAAATAGCATATTTTGCTATTATACTCCTGCCGAATACTGTTAAGATGGCGCTAATAATACATATGGATACATTTCGATATTTCTAAGTATCCAGAAAATCACAATAAAAATCAAGGTAACAATAGGTGTATACGGATGATAGAGATAATTGTAGTATTCTTTTTGAGTATACTTGTTCACTATCGTTATCACTATATTATAACTTACGACTAGCAGTCCCACTAAGAATAATATATTATATTTGAGTACACCGACAAAGTCAAAATGCAATAGTTGATGTAAGGCTCTTTGACTACCACATCCGGGACAATATAAACCTGTAACTTCATGAAACGGACATTTAGGAAAAAAATGGGATTCCATGGGGTCAAATAAAAAATATAGAGACGCTATTATCATTAATAACATCCCTATAAATATTTTCTTTTTTGACATACTAATTAAAACGAACTAGCGATTATCCCGGCAAAAACAGCTACGTTAATAATTATATAGATGACAACGGCAACAATCCCCGTAATCCCACCTATTAAAGTCCATTTTTTTGCATCCGCAGAAGCACGAACAGCTTCTTCATAATTCCCCAAATCATAGGCAGAATTTACTTTTGAGGCATGTATAATACCAACAATCCCCAAGGGTAAACAACAAAAAATTGTTACCAGAATTGATTCTACTAAATAGTTTTTAGGTTTTGGTTGATTACTACTATTCATAAATTTCTATAAAAATTAACTGATGATACTTTTGATCTATATGATGGTATTTACTAGACTCCTATTGTATTGTGAACTATTATACCTTAAAAAAAATTAAAGGCTCATAATTAGCGTCTTTTTCTACTATTTTTTCACTATAACATTAAACCAGAGCCACGGTTATGCTTAAATTTCATAGTTCAAGTTATTTGAGTCTATAATTACATGTTAACTGGAGTATCTTGACTTTTTATTTTCTCTAAAAAAACAGATCAAATTCGTCTATATTTCGATACTTTGCTCAATCTAAGTGCTGCCATAAATTTTAAAAGCCTTTCTCTGGCCAAATTTTATCCCATTTTCAATCAAAAACAAAAAGTCCTGATGAATTTTACTAAAATAGTTTAAATATTTTCTACGAATTTAAAAAAGTTTAAACTACTTCGATAAGTTCATTCTTATCTTTGTTCCACAAAAATACAGATTAATGGTTCAAAAAGGTGATAAAGTTGCAGTTGTTGACGATGATATTTCGGGAATTGTCATAAGTACCGAGGATGATATTATTGTAATCGAAGATCAAAATGGTTTCGAAATGAGATTTCATCGATCAGAAGTAGTACAAATTTTAAATGAAGATCTCTTGTATCAAACTCCAGAAAACATGCAGCAAATCCTGGAAGAAAAAGAACGACCCAAGAAGCGCACTCTAATCCGTGATACAAAAAAAGAGCGACAACATCCACCTATGGAGGTAGATTTGCATATTGATAAACTTATCAAACATTACAAAGAACTATCCAATTATGAAATACTTGATATACAGTTAGAAACTGCAAAACGGCAATTAGCATTTGCTATCCGCAAACGTATTCAAAGAGTAATCTTTATACACGGTGTCGGAGCTGGAGTTCTAAAAAGTGAATTAGAATATCACTTTCAAAAATATGATGGCATCAAAATTACTGATGGTGACTATAAAAAATATGGTCTAGGTGCCATGGAAATTTACATTCCACAATATGTTACCGAATTGGAATATTAAAGTCTATTCTTATCTAAAGCTATTTTTTATGGAACGGCTACTATAATGTAATATTTCTGTATTTTTGAGCATCAAATAACTAGCAACACTAAAAAATACTTCATGAAAATTGTAGCCATTGGAAAAAACTATGTTAATAGCACCGAAGAATTAACAACCATATCTAAAGATGGACCACTCATCATTTTTACTAAACCAGAATCAAGCTTAGTACAAAACAATGAAGACGTTCCTTTTCCAACTTTTACTAATGACTTACGCTATGAAGTAGAATTGGTTTTGAAAATCGGCAAAAAAGGAAAGAATATATCAGAACAAGAAGCTCACTCCTATATCGAATCTATAGCGGTAGGTATCGACTATACTGCCAAAGATATTCTGAACACGTACAGAGCTATCAAAGGTCCTTGGGACTTGGCAAAAGGATTTGATGGTGCAGCCCCGATCTCCAGCTTCAAAGCTATCTCTAATTTCCCTGATCTTGGTAACATTAACTTTGATCTAAAAATCAATGATACGCAAGTACAAATAGGAAATACAGGTCTTATCATCACTAATTTTGCTACAATCATTGCTTTTATTTCAAAATATATGACCTTAGAACCTGGAGATTTAATTTTTACAGGGACTCCTGCTTCAGGAACAGGACAAATACATAAAGGAGACCATTTACAAGCCAGTATTGAGGGTGACTTATTACTGGATTTTAAGATGTTGTAATCTGCGAGTATCTATTGAAAAAACCAGAGCTCTATAAAAAGAACTCTGGTTTTTTCAATGTACACTTTCTAAGGAGTTATTCTTTTTTTGATAAGCATCTCTATTTTTAATAGATAGCATGCCTTTAAAACAAACAAAATCCTTTTTCTTACGCTCTTATTTCACTAAAAAATTAGCGATTAGAAAACATCCTAAATTTCCATATATTCAAAAAAAAGATTCTATGAATATTAATGACAAATCTCGATCTACTAGCTATAGCCCGTCAAAAACACGCTATGACTATATGCACTACAACCGGGCCGGAAAAAGTGGGATACAATTACCTGCAATTTCGATTGGTTTATGGCACAATTTCGGCTTTGTAGACTCGCTTCAAAATGGACGACATATTCTAAGAACAGCCTTTGACCTAGGAATTACTCATTTTGATCTTGCTAATAACTATGGGCCACCCTATGGGTCAGCTGAAGAAACTTTTGGCACTATCTTTCGCAAAGATTTTGAACCCTACAGAGATGAACTTTTTATTGCGACCAAAGCTGGGTTTGATATGTGGCCTGGACCCTACGGAAATTGGGGATCTAGAAAATATTTGATAGCCAGTCTGGACCAAAGTTTAAAACGCATGGGACTAGATTATGTTGATATTTTCTATCATCATCGTTATGATCCTGATACACCTCTAGAAGAAACAATGCTTGCATTGGCAGATATTGTACGACAAGGCAAGGCACTATATGTAGGGATTTCTAATTATCCAGCAGAAGCATCTGCAAAAGCAACAGCATTATTACGGGAATTAAAAGTTCCATTTATCCTACAGCAAGAGAAATATTCCATTCTTGAACGCACTATTGAACAAGGAATTCTTGATACTATTACAAAAAATGATCTCGGATGTATTGTATTTTCGCCTTTGGCTCAAGGAATGTTGACAAATAAATATCTAGAAGGTATTCCGGCTAATTCACGTGCCTCCAAAGATCTCACCTACTTGGATACAACGCTAGTAAAAAAAAATCTTAACAAAATACAGCATCTCTCAGAAATTGCTTCACAAAGAGGGCAAAAACTTTCTCAGATGGCAATAGCGTGGTTATTAGACAAACCGCAAATTACTTCGGTACTTATCGGCGCCAGCTCACCAGAACAGCTTCAAGAAAATGTACAGTCACTAGAAAATTTAACTTTCACTGATGAAGAAATAGCTTCTATTCATGCTATTTCGAACAAATAAAAATATTCAAAAGCGCATTAGTATCATTTTAGGAATAACAATAATGCGCTTTTGAAAACTTCTACCAATCTCGTACTCCTTTTACTGCTATAATACCATTTGTTGTTTGAATTTACCAGAAGGAAAAATTAAGCTTTTTTTGTGTCAGCTTCAGCAGAAAAATCAAAGGATAAATGGTATAAATTACACTTACAACAAAAGAATCCCTTATGCATTACCACGCCATTTTTTGGTAAGCTCAAAAACATGTTTCAAAATTTTTTGATCTTGTTCTGTAAATTCGAGTGTTCGTCTGGCCATTACAACTTTGGCTACTTCAAATGCTTTTTTGGTTAAAAACGTAACAAAACCGCTACTACCTCCCCAACTAAAACTTGGTATAAAATTACGAGGAAAACCACCTCCAAAAATATTCGCACTCACACCCACTACAGTTCCAGTATTGAACATTGTATTAATTCCGCATTTGGAATGGTCCCCCATCATCAGACCGCAAAATTGCAAACCAGTTTTGGCAAAACCCTCTGTTTCATAACTCCATAAGCGTACTGAAGCATAATTATTTTTAAGGTTCGAGTTATTACTATCCGCTCCCAAGTTACACCATTCCCCTAATACAGAGTTTCCCAAAAACCCATCATGCCCTTTATTAGAGTATCCAAAAACAACCGAATTACTAACCTCTCCTCCAACTTTTGAGTGCGGACCGACTGTAGTACCAGTATATATTTTTGCTCCCATTTTTACGGTAGCATGCTCACATAATGCAAAAGGTCCTCTGATCATACTCCCTTCCATGATTTCTGCATCTTTTCCAATATAAATCGGCCCTTTACTTGCATTAAGTATTGCAAATTCTAATTTGGCTCCTTCTTCGACAAATATATTTTCTCTACCCAAAACTTGATTACTTTGAGGAATCTGTTGACTTTCTCTTCCGTCAGTCAACAAAGCAAAATCTTGACGAATGGCTGCTTCATTTTTTGCAAAGATATCCCAAGTTTGTTTTACCGTTAGCCCATCCTCTGTATCTAAAGGAAAAATTTCATACGAATCAAAATCTACTTCTTGATCCTCTTTGGTATAAAAAGCAACTGGTTCTTCTCCATCAAAAATAGCTTGTTGCGGACTCAAATGTTCAATCATTTTGACCAAACTAGGTGTCGGCAAATAAGAGGCATTGATCATAATATTGATCTCTAACTCTACCATTGGGTATTTTTCTTCCAAATAGTCTTCTGTAACGGTAGAAATTGTATACCCTAGGTGTTTCTCCCATTTTTCGCGGATGGTCAATATTCCAATACGTATTTCTGCTACTGGACGCGTAAAAGTAAACGGTAATAACGCTTCTCTAGAAGGTCCATCAAAAAGTATGTAATTCATTGTTGATTTGTATTTTTACAGCTCTAAAACTATTTTAGCTTTCTAACAAAAATAAGTAACTTTAGTCCATCAAAAAAGCCTTTTGGAAGATTCCAAAAGGCTTTTTCAAATATATAACTGTAAGACTAAATTATTTTTTAAATTTAGCGTATTTGTTCTTGAACTTATCAATTCGACCTGCAGTATCGATAAGTTTTGATTTTCCTGTATAAAACGGATGAGATGTTCTAGAGATTTCTAGCTTTACTAATGGATACTCTACACCTTCAACTTCTAAAGTTTCTTTAGTGTTTGCTGTTGATTTTGTTAAGAATACCTCGTCATTTGACATATCCTTAAATGCTACTAATCTATAATTATCTGGGTGAATATCTTTTCTCATGATTATCGTTGTCTATTTTTGAGATTGCAAATTTAATAATTTTCATTTAAATAACAATAGTCTACAGCAAAATTATCCAAAAAATATAATCTTCTCTCATTTTTCACCAACGGAAAATAATTTTATTAAAAAAAATCATTTTTTTTCAAAATGTAAGAAAGCCGCAAAAGACTTTGAGTAAAACACTTGAACTACCACTAAGTCTTCCTACAAAAATCAAAAGCAGAATTCGAAAAAAACCTTGTAATGCACCGTGATTAACGGCGACTTATTTAACAACTAAAACTTCATAATTATGAAAAACATACAACTTTTACTCGTAACTCTTCTTACAACAGCCTTTAGCACTTTATCATATGCGCAGACCTTATCTATAGCCAAAGTAAATTCCGTCCAAAGCTATAATTCACAATCCACACAAAACAACTCCAATACTAGAGAAAAATTAGATTATGCACTTTGGCAAGATTTATTACAAACACATGTTTCTAGATCTGGTGTTGTTAATTATGGTGGATTCAAAAAAGATGTGGTGAAATTAAATGCCTTCCTCAGACAACTCTCCACAGCTAAAATTACTAGTAGTTGGTCCAAAAATGATAAAATAGCATATTGGATAAATACCTATAATGCCTATACAGTAAAACTTATACTAAACTATCTTCCTGTAAATAGCATCAAGGAAATTGATAATCCTTGGAAAAAATCATTTTTTAGCATTAACAATAAAACAATGAATCTTGCGACCATAGAACATGATATTCTAAGAGATTTTAAAGACCCTAGAATACATTTTGCGATTAATTGTGCATCGGCATCTTGCCCAAAATTACTAAGAGAACCATACAAAGCTCACAATCTAGAACGCCTATTAGAACAACAAACAACTAATTTTATCAACGATCCTTTTCATAATACAATTTCTCCGTATGCGGTTCGTGTTTCCAAAATATTTGATTGGTACAAAAAAGATTTTAAAGAGACTCATGGTAGTGTCACCAGCTTTATTAATCAATATAGCAAATCACTTATAGTAGATCAAAAAGACAAAGGTTATAAGGAATACGATTGGACTATTAATTCTGTTGCCTATTAATTTTTTACTTTGCACAACATCAAATACCCCCATAAGACACTATATATGACTACAAAATTATCTTTCTACAGCAGTGATTTTATACTAGTACTAGGATCTGACTTGAGTCCAAAACATATTATAAACTAGATTATTTCATTTTTCATCTCCTATGAGGTGAAATTTTATTTTTAATATAGCAAAAACTCAAAAAATCTAAATTCACAAAATACTTTATCCTAAGTATCCTACAAACTACAGACCTAAAAAGTAATAATATCGCACTCATCCTAACTTTCTCTTTTTCCTAAAAAACGGATCAAATTTTCCCATATTCTGTTACTCGTCCAATTCGTAGTACTGGTAAGAATTTCAAAAAATGTCTTAGTTAATCGAATTTTATCTAAGGTCGATAACAAAAGATATCCCATTGGTTGTCTGAATTTACCCGAAAGAAAAATTAATGTTTTTTTGTTGCAGTTTCAGTAGAAACATCAAGCATAGCCTTCGTTACGGTTTATTATAATACTGAAAATGAGGCGAAAAAAGAAACTTTTATCCCAGTAAATTCAAAGGATAAGTGGTATCAGAAGGAATTTATCATTTTGGTTTTTAAGTTTGTCAAAAAACACAATTTTTATAAAAGTATGTTTTTTGAATTTTGGAGACCACCTCCCTTTTTAGTTCTAAATTTTAATGTATCCCCGATATCGCCCCCCTCTCCTAGCATATATACCATTATTTATATAAAAACAGCTAATGTTATTTTCTTAGAAAGAAGAACTAATTTGCGATACCTCTTATACCATCTATTTCTACTCGTTTTTAGGTTTTTGATAGAGCACCACAAAATGATCTTGATTTTGTGAAAATTTCTAAGTTATACCCGTTAAAATGCAATTTTAGGTTAAAATATTTTTTTTTAAATGGTATTAAACTCACATCACAACGAAACTGCAATTCACGAAGAACTATACCCGTAAAAAAACAAAAAACAGATTTTCTATTAGCCAACCAAAAGTTTGACCGAGATCACTATCTTTGTTTATTCATTACAACGTACGAAGCTCCACTAATTTTATTTTAAAACATGGAAAATACAACAACAGCGCTAAGCAAAAAACACATACTTAACTACGGTCTGCTACTAGGACTGGTATCGGTGCTTTTTGGTGTGATTATCTACATTACCAATAGTTATACACAACAAAGCTGGGTTATTTCTATTGCTGGATTTGCCATTCTTATTGCTTCAATTGTACTAGGCATTAATGGATTCAAAAAAGAAAACAACAATCTACTATCATTATCACAAGCCCTAAAAGTAGGGATTGGGATTGCTACGATTGGTGGACTTATAGGAGCCGCTTGGATGTACATATTGATGAATTATATCGAGCCAGACATGGTCAACCAGATAGTCAATGCAGCAGAAGAGCAAATGATCGAACAAAATCCAAATATGACCGAAGCACAAATAGAAACGGCTATTGAAATAACGAGAAAATTTACGTCTCCAGGAATTAACACTGCAATCTCCTTAATAGGAAACCTCTTTTTTGGTTTCATCATCTCCATTTTTGCAGGTTTGATCATGAAAAAAGAGTCTTAAATTAATGAACCTCTCTATCATCATACCTTTACTCAACGAAGAAGAATCGTTGAATGAACTATATCGTTGGATCACCAAAGTGATGCAAGATTATAAACTGTCATACGAAATTCTATTTATAGATGACGGCAGCACAGATGACTCCTGGAAGACTATCACAAAGCTTTCGAATCAAGACACCCAGGTAAAAGGTATTCGGTTTCTAAAAAACTTTGGAAAATCACAGGCACTACATGCTGGCTTTGCTGCCTCTGAAGGAGATGTTGTCATAACTATGGATGCCGATCTACAAGACAACCCCGAAGAAATTCCAGAAATGTATAAAATGATATATGATCAAAAGTATGATCTTATTTCTGGTTGGAAGAAAAAACGCTACGACTCTGTCATTGCCAAAAATATCCCTTCCAAATTATTCAATGCCGCAGCACGAAAAACTTCTGGCGTACAATTACATGATTTTAATTGTGGTCTAAAAGCTTTTCGAAAAGAAGTTGTCAAAAATATTGATGTCAATGGCGAAATGCACCGCTATATCCCCGTATTAGCCAAAAATGCTGGTTACAACAAAATAGGTGAAAAAATCGTACAACATCAAGCACGTAAATATGGTAAAACCAAATTTGGAATGGAGCGATTTATCAATGGCTTCTTGGACCTAGTAACAATTTGGTTCATTTCTCGATTTGGAAAACGTCCAATGCATTTTTTTGGATTAATTGGAACATTTCTATTTATCAGTGGATTTTGTATTTCTTTGTTTCTAGGCATCGACAAACTGTTTATTGACAAAACAGCAAGACTAATTACGCAGCGCCCCGAGTTCTATATAGCACTCACTACCATGGTGCTAGGAACGCAATTTTTTCTTGCTGGCTTTTTGGGAGAAATTGTACTAAGAAGTAAAGAACAAAAAATACGATATAAAATTCTACAAAAAACAAATCTATAAAAACAACGGATATTCATCGCATCTAGCCTATTATAGCGAACTATTTTATATTTTTACGATACAAAACATACTCATGCAAAAATTAGATACCACTACACAAGCAAAAATTAATGAATGGATGACTCCTGTTTTTGATGAAAAAACACAGGAAACTATCAAAAAAATGATTGATAATGATCCCACAACCCTACAAGAATCTTTTTACAAAGATCTAGAATTTGGTACTGGTGGTATGCGTGGTATTATGGGAGTAGGCACCAATCGTATCAACAAATATACACTTGGCAAAAGTACTCAAGGGCTGAGCAACTATTTATTGCGCAATTTTGAGGAGCAGCCAAAAGCAGTCATTGCCTATGATTGTCGTAACAATAGTGATACCCTCGCCAAAACAGTAGCAGATGTATTTTCTGCAAACGGAATTCAAGTCTACTTATTCTCCAGTTTGCGCCCAACTCCAGAATTATCGTTTGCGGTAAAACATTTACAATGTCATTGTGGTATTGTACTTACCGCTAGTCATAATCCTCCGGAGTATAATGGATACAAAGTATACTGGGAAGATGGTGGGCAATTAGTACCGCCACAAGATCAAGAAATCGTCACAGAAATCAATACACTTGAATATGCTGCTGTCAAATTTGATAGTAATCCTGACTTGATTACTTATATTGACAAGGAAGTCGATGATGCGTTTATCAAAGAAAGTGTCAAAAACGGTAGTAATGCAGCATCTCAAGAAGCAAAGGATGCCGTAAAAATAGTTTTCACCTCACTACACGGAACATCTATTACCGCTGTGCCCCAAACATTGGCGCAAGCCGGTTACAAAAATGTGCATATTGTACCTGAACAAGAAAAACCTGATGGTAATTTCCCAACAGTAGTATCACCAAACCCCGAAGAACCAGAAGCATTGGCCATGGCAACTGCTCTTGCAGAAAAAGAAGGTGCAGATATTGTAATAGGCACAGATCCAGATTGTGACAGATTAGGGATTGCAGTACGCAATACCAAAGGAGATCTTGAACTCCTTAATGGTAATCAAACCATGATCGTTATGACGTGGTTCTTATTAGAACAATACAAAAAACAACAAGGTATCAAAGGCAATGAGTTTGTAGCATCTACCATTGTTTCCACTCCTATGATGCGGGTACTAGCTAATGCATATGATGTAGAATACAAAGAAGTCTTGACCGGATTTAAGTGGATCGCTAAACTTATCAAAGATTTTCCAGAACAACATTTTATTGGTGGTGGAGAAGAAAGTTTTGGATACATGGTAGGAGATTTTGTTCGAGATAAGGACGCAGTTACTGCTACCCTACTTGCTTGTGAAATTGTTGCCTACACCAAAGCACAGGGAAGCTCTTTCTATAAAAAACTCCTAGAACTTTATGTGGCACATGATTGCTATAAAGAACATCTAGTTTCGCTAGTAAAAAAAGGCATTGAAGGTGCTGAAGAAATTAAACAAATGATGATTGATTTGCGCAAAAATCCATTAACGGAAATCGATGGATCCAAAGTAGTTCTCATTGAAGATTATCAAACCAGTATCGCTACCAACACGCAAGATGGCACAGAAACTGTAATGGATATTCCCAAAGCAAATGTATTAATATATTACACAGAAGATGGCAGCAAAATTGCGGCACGTCCGAGTGGTACGGAACCCAAAATAAAATTCTACATGAGTGTCGTAGCGCCTCTTGAAAAAACGCAAGATTATTCAGCTATACAACAGCAATTGGATGCAAAAATCGTGCGTATAAAAGAAGTCCTGAAACTCACCTAATTTTTTAAAACACTTGTTGGTGTCACCAACCCTTTAATGAACTACTTTAAACAAATTTTGAGTTACGCAAAGCCTTATAAGTTTTATGGAGGCATGAATATTTTGTGTAATATTTTTTACGCATTTTTTAACGCTATAGCCATGCTTTCTCTATGGCCCGTGATTAATGTTTTATTCGGTAGCACAGAAAAAAACTATATAAAACCGGTTTGGAAAGGGCTATTTGAACTTAAAGATTACGGAACAGATTATCTCAATTATTTTGTTACTAGACAAGAAGAATTAGCAGAGGGTAGCTCACTCACTTATGTAGTTATTACTATCATTTCCATGTTTTTGCTAAAAAATGCATTCAGTTATTTGGCTAATTATTTCATTACTTTTTTACGTAATGGGGTGCTTCGAGATTTGCGAAATGATGTGTACGACAAAACCATAAGACTTCCCTTGTCTCACTTTTCTGAAAAAAGAAAAGGCGACACCATCTCTAGAATTTCGGGTGATGTTAACGCCATACAAACATCTTTTTTGGCAGTATTAGAGCTTATCATCAAAGAACCGCTCACCATTGTTTCTTTTATCATAATGATGTTCGGAATTAGTGTCAAACTCACAGTATTTGTTTTCATTTTTATTCCAGTTTCGGGTTTCTTTATCTCCCTACTAGGGAAAAAATTAAAAAAACATTCGGATAAGGTCATGAAAGAACAAGGATTCTTCTTTTCTATTGTAGAAGAGACCTTGGGTGGACTAAAAGTAATCAAAGGATTTACGGCAGAAATGCTATTTAATAAGAAGTTTCAAGAATCTACTTCTCGATTCTACAAACACTCCAACAACCTTGCTAATAGACAAAACTTAGCATCACCCATAAGTGAGTTTCTTGGCATTAGTGTTATCGCTGTTATTTTGTGGTATGGCGGCAGAATGGTATTAATCGAAGGCTCTTTGGATCCGGGGTTATTTATAACCTACATGGGGTTCTCCTACTCGATATTAACACCTGCAAAAGCAATAAGTAAAGCCTCTTACAGTATCAAAAGTGCCAATGCCTCGGCAGAACGTGTCTTAGAGCTCCTGAACACAGAATCTGCCTTGAAAGATCGTCCAAATGCACAAACCAAGCAAACATTTACTTCCAACATCACCCTAGAAAATGTATCCTTCAAGTATGACACCGACTATGTGTTACAAAACTTCAACTTAGAGGTTCTTAAAGGAAAAACAGTAGCACTTGTTGGACAGTCTGGAAGTGGAAAATCTACTATTGCCAATTTGGTTACCCGCTTTTATGATATCAACAAAGGAACTATCAAAATAGATGGTACCGATATTCGCGATCTTACCAAAAATTCCTTACGCTCCATGATGGGTTTAGTGACACAGGACTCTATCTTATTCAATGACACCATTAAGAATAATCTTCTCATCGGAAAAGAAAATGCTACAGAGGAAGAAATTTTGGATGCACTCAAAATTGCCAATGCCTGGGAGTTCGTTAAAGAACTACCCCAAGGAATAGAAACCAACATTGGAGATAGCGGTAATAAATTAAGTGGTGGCCAGAAACAAAGACTATCCATCGCAAGAGCTGTCCTTAAAAACCCACCTATCATGATCCTCGACGAAGCTACATCTGCTTTGGATACAGAAAGTGAACGGTTGGTACAATCTGCTCTAGAAAATATGATGAAAAATCGCACTAGTATTGTAATAGCACATCGCTTATCTACCATTCAAAACGCAGATTTGATCGTTGTCATGAAAAAAGGACGCATCATAGAACAAGGAACACATGGAGAATTACTGGCCAAAAATGGTTCCTACCAGAAATTAGTCAATATGCAATCTTTAGAAAACGCATAAAAATTGTAGCCAAGGTTTTGTTTTTCTTCTCGTATTTTTTAGAAACCAATCCTTAATTTTAGATGATGGATGATGGATGAAATCCCCCTTCATCTTTCTACAAATTGAAGCGGTCTAAAAAAGACATTCTTAGATTACTAAAAAAATATACATTTGGACCAAAGATACATGATACAATTATAGGCTAGTAATTCACTTCTATTACTACTATTTTTTCACTAAACAACGAAACTGTAGCCACGGCTATGTCTAAGACTATGTATCCTTTGAATTTACTGAGATAAAATTTTCTTTTTTCGGCTCAGCTTCGGCATAAAAACAAACCGTACTAAGCCTATGCTTAATTTTTCTGCTGAAGCTGAAACAAAAAAATCTTAATCTCTCTTTCCGGTAAGTTCAAACAACAAATGGTATAAATTCATATTCATAACACTGTCATTTTTTAATGTAAATACACCGTGATGCTATTGCATAGCCCTTAGCTATGAAATATAAAACAAGTCAATATGCGACACTATATAGTCAATTTGGCATAAGAATATACACGATAGAGAAAATCTAGAAAAAGTGATGTAAAAGACACATTGAGACACTACCGTCTACGTACTTGAGAGTATCTATTTAAAAACCGATACTATTAAAAGCAAACAAGCACCCCGAAGGGTGCTTGTTCTCACACAAATCATTTTAATTTAGGGGTTAATCTAAAATTAAAACTCAAACTATAAACTTTATACGAATACCATAACTTTATTACGGTATTTAATACTACAAATATACGGTCTTTTTTGAGTCTCACAAATTTTTTTCTCATTTTTTATCGAAAAAAAAAAGAGGCTTTCAATAAATAATCAAATAACTCACTACTAAACAGTTATTTAACGCTTGCTATTTCTACAGGTTTTACCCTATTCCCTGTAAGTTTAACCTATAAGATATTGTCTATAAGGAAGTCATAACAATCGGTAGGCCTTGTCTTTCAAAATAACATATTTGAAATATGTTTATGCTGTCACGAATAAACACAATAGCGTACAAATTATATAAAAAACACATTTATGTATTCATATATTGTATAGACAGAAGGAATTAAGAAAACTTTATACTTCAAATAGGAAACCAACAAAAAGCTAATTCCTAGTAAAAATACTACAACTTAGACACATAATTAGTTGAATTGTTTTTACATAATATAATTATGGTTACTACACCTATCACAAATATAATTCCTATATCAGAATTTCCATAACAGATCAAACATCTTACATTCGAACACCTTTAGAAACATTACAATATACTAACTCCAAAACATCATGAGTCTATGATCTAAACTCATTAATACACCATAGTATTACACTACTCCACATCAAAAAAGATGTTCAGAACTCAATTACTATGTAACGCAAAATCTTCCACTCTATTATTTAAACAGTTGATTAATAAGTAAACCAATTAAAATACTTGAATAAGTAAAACTTCATCTCAAAAAAATAATTATTAGATTTTGACCCTTTTGTTATTGCGACGATAAAACAAGAATCTTCTCGTTTTCATGAAGAAAAAAACATAGAAATACCACTAATTGATTGGAATAATCTGAAATCACTAAAAGGACACAAGCCTAATTAATTTTGCAATACAAAAAACGCCCAACTGATATGAAGGGCGTCCAAACACAAATCATTTTAAATCTAGAGGTTAATCTAAATCAAAAAAACACTAACTAAAACTTTTAAATCATAATCGTCTTGGGGAGGACGTCTATCATTCATCAGCATTATTACTATCACAAATATACTACAAAATTCCAAACCACCTACAAAATTAACACTATTTATCTATAAAATACGTTTTTTATAGATAATCTAACAGTTATCATTCAGCTCCAAAACCCAATTATTTAGACAAAAAATAAAACTAACTGAATAAAACATAAAATATAAGATACTGATATAAAGAAAATTATATTACAAAAAACTAACTATTTGTACTTACAATAGAGTTTAAAAAGGCGAACAGAACACATTACAATTAGACAATATCCTACAAACCTAAAACATTCTAAAAAAAGTACCATAAATTAATCATTCAATTTGTATTTGAATGCTACAATTTTTAGAAATAGTTCAAAATAAAAAACACTCTACCTAAAAGGTAGAGTGTTCAAACACAAATCATTTTAAATTTAGAGGTCAATCTAAATCAAAAAAACACTAACTAAAACTTTTAAATCATAATTGCCTAAGGCAGACACTTATCATTCATCAGTATTCTACTACAAATATAACATATTCTTGGACTAAACAGCAATAAAAATCATTTTATCTTGAAAAAAAGTATTTAATCGAATACAAAAAACTATTGAATCCATACTATCAAAAGAAAAATACATCATTTTACCTCATACTTAGACGCAGCGCAATTACATGTTTCACTTCATTAAAAAAATTTCTTATCGGCTATAAACTTTAATAGAGTTACCCAACTATGAGTTCGTAATAAAATATTAGACCAAAGCACTTAGAGAACTTCAAAAAAGACTTATATGTAATAAAACAAGACACACTTAACCGAAGTAATTAATCTTTTGTGGATTTTAGACTTTTAGAGACTTAAAACAAACTACCTGTTTACATTTACAGAAAACAGCCACATGCACACACCTTATTTCTTGGTATTACCAAAAAAAACGCCCAACCAGAAGGAAGGGCGTTCAAACACAAATCATTTTAAATTTAGAGGTCAATCTAAATCAAAAAACACTAACTAAAACTTTTAAAATAATACTTGCCGTAAGAGGCATGTATTATTTGTAAGTAGTACACTGCAAATATATCAAAATATTATGGTAAACAAAAAATAATACAGTTTTTTATCTTAAAAAAATGCGCTTCACAGATAAAAATCATGATAAATATCTAATAATCAGGGTTTAACAATAAAAACACATTACCCTATTATTAGTACAGTAAAACCATAATCAACAAATACCCGTATAATTCAAATAAACTATCAGAAAAGCATCTTAGAATTACAGAATATTCGCTTCTAAACATCGAACTAATTCTTCAAAAAAGCATGGATACTTACTTCTAATCATATTTACCAAATAGAAATGAATATCAATCTAAGGATATACTTCTCTATTTCGACTGGAGTATATTAAATTCTATGTCCAAAAGAATTTAATCCTACAAATATGTTATTTATAGATCAAATATCTCTCCTGCATTTGGTAAGATCTTACTTTCAGAATCTTTTTTAGAACTATTTGATTCAATACTCTGACAAATAGAAAAAATAGTATTAGGTTTTACTACAAAAAAACGCCCTACCTTATAGTAGAGCGTTCAAACACAAATCATCTTAAATTTAGGGGTTAATCTAAATCAAAAAAACACTAACTAAAACTCTAAATCATAATCGTCTTGGGGAAAACGTGTATCATTTGTAAGTATTATAACGTAAATATACTACAATATCTTAAACAAACAAACATTTAATCTGTATTTTATGCATTTTATAGATAAAAAATATTACTACAACCACTATATTTAGCTTTCTACTTTTCCAAAAAAGAGACTTCTCTATCTATTATTTTATACAAAAACTTAAAATAAGTAAATACAAAAAACGCTCTACCAATAAGTAGAGCGCTCAAACACAAATCATCTTAAATTTAGAAGCTAATCTAAATCAAAAAAAACACTAACTAAAACTTTTAAACTATAATTGCCTCGGGGAAAAGACAATTATAACGTAAGTATTATAAGACAAATATAATAAAAAAAACCAAATAAAAACACTTTATCTTAAAAAAATGTCTTTAATAGATAAAAAAAAGATACTGCTTACTTTTCGTGCTACTACGTATTTGTCGTCATATTTTCTATGACAAATAGTATAATACTAAATAAATCAAAGAGTCTATGTATTCATAAATCATCAAAAAAAACTCTATTTATCAATAGAACATCCAACTACAAATCATACAAAGCTTAGGAGATAATCTATAGCAAAAAACACTTACTAAAACTCTAAAATTACATTTATAACAGAAACCACAATTATATATTTGTAAGTATTATGTAATATTAGTAGTACAAAAAAATCATGAAACATCACTTCAACTATATAAAATACACTTTAAAGAATTATTATTTGATTTTTTCTTACATAATATTTCAAATAATATCATTTGAGCTGATAACGCAACCTTTATATCAATTAACGAGTTATATCGTTACGTCATAACTCTTTTTTCTATCTCTTTTTCTAATCTAAACAGCTCAACAGTGTTATCATGTCCCTTTTTTCAGTATCTTGATTTTAATTTTTTCTAATTATCGTTATTTGAGTAGTCAAGAAGAAGAGGCGCTTATTGCAGCCTTACAATCCGAAAAACATGTAAATGAAGCTTTCAAAAAGCTCATTACGCTTTACAAAGAGCGTTTGTATTGGCATATACGATACATAACGAAAAATCATGCTGATGCCGATGATGTGCTACAGAATGTTTTCATTAAAGTTTATAAGAATATAAAAAAATTTAAAGGAGATAGTAAATTATACTCTTGGTTATATCGTATCGCCACCAATGAAAGTTTGTCTTTTTTACAGCAAAAAGCAAAAAAGCAAAACATTAGTGATGGTGAACTACAGGAACAACTCATTCATAACCTCAAAGCAGATATCTATTATGATGGTGATGAAATACAATACAAATTAGAACAAGCTATTGCCACACTTCCATTTAAACAACAACAGGTTTTTATGCTCAAATACTATCAAGAATTAAAATATCAAGAAATCTCAGAACTCTTAGGCACTAGCGAAGGTGCTCTCAAAGCCTCTTATCATCTAGCGGTCAAAAAAATTCAAAAATTTTTAAAAGAGTAATTAAACCTTTTAAACATTTATTGATCTTACCTATATAATGAAACAAAAATCACCACATACTAATAGAGGTTATAAAGTGCCGGATGATTATTTTGCTAATGTCGAAAGCTCTTTTTTTGATACTATCAAAAACTCGGATCCAAAAGAACATGCTATACTTGACCATCCAAATCCCTCAGCCTACAAGGTACCCGACTCCTATTTTGAAGATCTAGAGGATCGCATACTAAAGAGAGTTCCTCCAACTAAAACTGAGGTAATCCCTTTATTTTCCAGAAAAAAACTTATCTATACTACCATATCTATAGCTGCATTATTTGTATTAATACTATCCATTTATAAACAAAGTAATACCGCAAATAGTGACACAATCAATTTGATAGAGACTGCATATCTACAAGACTATATAGACAATGGAGAATTAGAATTATCTCTTTTTGAAGTTGAAGACATTTTATTAGACCAAAATATCGATATTAGTGCAATAGATTCTGATGCCCTACAAGAAGAATCCTTATATCAATATCTAGAAGATCACATAGAAACAGAATATATATTAACAGAATAATTATGATTAAAAATAACATACTACTACCCCATAGAATTTTAGTAATACTACTTGTTTGCATATCTATCAATGCAATAGGCCAAAAAAGAGGTAATGAAAAGATAAAAGCCTTGAAAATTGCTCATATCACTCAGGAATTAAACCTAACTTCGGAAGAAGCGCAAAACTTCTGGCCAATTTATAATGCGCATATTACGACTATGAATGCCCTAAGAAAGAAAGAAAAGACTACCGTTTCTTCTGACATGCAACTTCTTGGAAGACTTACTGAAAAAGAAGCAACTACTGTTTTACAAGAATTACAAGATATCAAAAAACGAAGATTTGAAGCCAAAGAACAACTGATAGCAGATCTTGGCAAAGTAATATCAAATAAAAAAATAGTCTTACTCTCCCGAGCTGAGGATAATTTCAAGCATACCTTATTAAGACAATATGGTGATCAAAAAAAGATGATCGACCTACGAAGGAAAGCAATAGAAGAACGAAGGAAAGCGAAATTAGATGCTAAGATGAATAATTAATGCCACCAGTTATAAAATTACTTCTTTGAATATGCCATGCAAACCCAACCTAAAAAGGTATCTTTGCAAGCTTATTATTAATTTTGCTAAGACATGAGGTTACACCGCACATTGGTTTTTGCTGTTATAGACGGATTACATCAGATTTTTAATGAAGAAAAATATGCTGACAAAGTCATCCAAAAAATATTAAAACGTGACAAAAGATGGGGTTCTCGAGATCGTAGTTTTATTGCAGAGACTACCTATGAGATTGTACGTTGGAAACGCCTGTATACAGAAATTGCCGAAGTAAGAACTCCATATACAAGAGATAATTTATGGCGTGTTTTTGCTGTTTGGGCTACTTTGAGAGGAATTCAATTACCGGATTGGAATCAAATCGAACCTACCCCTACTCGACGTATCAAAGGAAAGTTTGACGAACTTAGTAAAATTAGAAAATTTAAAGAAGCTATACCTGACTGGTTAGATACCTTGGGAGAAAAAGAACTAGGTTCGCAATGGGATGCAGAAATACATGCACTTAACGAACAAGCTCCAGTTGTTTTGCGAGTTAACACACTAAAAGCTACCAAAGATCAAGTTCGTAAGGCATTAATAAAGGAAGATATCGACACCAAACCGGTCAAAGGATATCCCCACGCATTACAGCTTATAGAGCGTAGTAATGTTTTCAGTACAGAAGCCTTTAAAAATGGTTTTTTTGAAGTACAGGATGCGAATTCTCAATTAGTAGGAGGCTTACTCAATCCGCAACCAGGTGAACGTATTGTGGACACTTGTGCTGGTGCTGGTGGTAAAACCTTGCATATAGCCGCTATGATGCAGAACAAAGGACAAATAATTGCCATGGATATTTATGGTAATAAATTGAAGGAACTTAAACGTCGTGCGAGACGAGCGGGAGCACATAATATAGAGCCTCGTATCATAGAAAGTTCTAAAGATATCAAAAAACTATATGACAAAGCTGATAAAGTGTTAATTGATGCTCCTTGTAGTGGTCTAGGGGTATTAAGCAGAAATCCAGATGCCAAATGGAAATTACAACCAGAATTTTTGGATACCATTCGCAAAACCCAAGCCGATATCTTATCAAAATACTCTAAAATGGTAAAACCAGGAGGAAAACTCGTGTATGCCACTTGCTCTATACTGCCTTCAGAAAATGAACAACAAGTACGACAGTTTCTAAAAACTCCAGAAGCTGCTGATTTTAATTTTGTCAAAGACAAAAAATTGTTGTGTCATACCTCTGGCTATGATGGATTCTATATGGCTCTTTTGGAAAAGAATGGATAATACATAACAAATCTGCACCCCTCTTAATTTCCTGATCTATTTCATAGACCTGTCTTAATACTACAAACTTGTATAGCATTACTTGTTTATGTAGCATTCCTTAGTCATCTTTTTTGTTAAAAATTGACTCAATAAGTCATGCCCATTTTTTCTTCCTCAATGGTACCCTAGTACCAATTAGAACGTACCTATGGGCCAAAATTATTAAACTATTTTTTGCAAGTTCGTACTGTAAAATTTAAGCATAGCTGTACTATGGCCTAATTTTGTAGTGCAAAAATAGTAGAAAAAGAAGCTAATTATTAGCCTGGACATATTTTTTAAATGATATTATCCTATATTTTTGGAAGTAGTACTTTCACAAGCCTTTTTTGGTTCTGGTAAGATCCACCGAAATAGAAGATCAGTTTGTAATGATGTACCTATTTTTTTGATCAATTGAAGTATTTTTTGGCATTCATAAAATATAACGCGTTACGAAAAAGATAAAAATTGAATAAAAAGACATCTTTCTAGTAAATTGAAAAAAGTTTGAATCACTTCAAAACTAAAATCAGTTTTACCTCCCCTGTTACTCTAGCTTATCCAAGATGATACTGAATACCTCATTAAACATTTTTAGGTTAGCCTAGGAGTGCACACACTCCTTTTAATACAACATGTACACCTCTCCTCAACGTGTCCTATCAAAATATTCTTATTTTCTATTTCTTATTCAAACTAATACCATTTGTTGTTTGAATTTACCGGAAAGAAAAATTAAGATTTTTTTGTTTCAGCTTCAGCAGAAACATCAAGCATAGCCGTAGTTATGGTTTATTTTTATGCTGATGCTGGGTCGAAAAAAGAAAATTTTATCCCAGTAAATTAAAAGTATAAATGGTATAAAATTAAAACTACTAGCTACGTCTGGTTTATTTGCTAAAACTTACATAAAAACCATTACTATCGAGTTGGGTTTACGATTTGGTAATACCACATCATCTAGTACCAAAGACACTATTATACCAAATTAGCTATATAATGTCTCATATTGACTTGTTCTTTTTCCATCTAAATGCCTTGTTTCTATATTCCATAACTAAGACTATGCAATAGAATCACGGTGTTTTACCTAAAAAAACGTGTCATGAATACGAATTTACATACCTAAATTGGTACTACGTCTCCTTGACAGCTAGTTCTGAACAGAGGTGAAATTACAAATAAAGTCCCTAAACACAGACGATATGATCGATCAAGTGCCTAAATTAACACTTCACAGCATAATGTTTCCCGTATTCATTAACTAAGCAAAACATGAGGTTTTAACACAAACTACCCCTCTTCATTTAAAAAAATTCTATGGTTTGTCTACAAATTTGAATAATTGTCAAAAGTCTCTTTTGTTTGTTACAAATCATCTTTTTCTAATTTTTAAAAAAAACAGCAACATATCGCATAAATAAAAATCTATACTTATTCTATACAGACCAAAGTTTTCAAAAAACAATAAAAACTCTAATTATATTATTTTCAGAATTTTGAGTAAAAAATTGCGTCTATTTTCTCCATATTAACCTTCCGTAATGGCTTTTTTCTAAAATTATATATCCTAATTTAACATGACGATGGAAAACAGAATAGAGAGACATTATTAACCTAACATCCTTTCTTTCTTAAAAATACCATCAAAAATTAATTCATAATTATTGTAAGAAAACACTTTAATCAAACCAACTATGAAAAAAACACTTTTCGCATTAGGAATTCTATTTTTAGGATTTACTTCCATTAAGGCTCAACGATCTGCGCCTGTAATACCAGAAAAAGGAGCATTCGAAACTGGTAACTACCGTAATGTCCTAGCAGAAGCAGGATATACTCAAACTGAAATTGACGCTAAACTTGAAAACGCATGGCAACACCTCTTTTATGGGGACGACGAAAATGAACGTGTATATTATCCCGTAGGAGATGATTTGGCATACGTAAAAGACATCAATAATAACGATGTCCGATCAGAAGGCATGTCTTATGGTATGATGATTTGCGTACAATTAGACAAAAAAGAAGAATTCGATAGACTATGGAAGTGGTCTAAACAAAATCTACAACACCAATCTGGAAGCCGTATAGGATATTTTTCTTGGCAAACAGATATCGAAGGAAAAACAATTGATCCCAACCCTGCATCTGATGGAGAAATCTACTTTGCTACAGCACTATACTTTGCTTCAGCTAGATGGGGTAATGGTTCTGGCATCTATGATTATCAAGCCGAAGCTGATTACATCTTGAGAGTAATACAAGACAAAGATAATGTGGGAGATGGTATTACAAACATGTTCAACAAGGACAATAACCAAGTAGTATTTACTCCTATTGGAGATGCTGCTTTGTATACTGACGCTTCTTATCACTTACCTTCTTTTTATGAAGTTTGGGCACGAGTAGCAGATGAAAATAATGATTTTTGGAAGGGTGCAGTAACAGCTAGTCACAATTTCTTCCCAACTACAGCAAATCCAAATACAGGATTAATGCCAGAATATTCTAACTTTGATGGTAGCCCAAAAAGTGATATTGGTAAGGGTGATTTCGGTTTTGATGCATTTCGTTGTATCATGAATCTTGCTATGGATTATTCTTGGTTCAAAACAAGTGAAGTAGAGAAAGAACTCGTAGAGAAGCAATTGGCATTTTTACATAATATCGGAATCGATAACTATGTTTCTGGATATACTTTGGATGGTATGCCAACGGTAGATTTTAACACTACAGCTTTGATATCTACCAATGCAGTTGGAGCTTTAGCTTCAGAATCTATAATTGCATGGGATTTTGTTGACAAATTTATGCAAACTGGTGCTCCAACAGGTAAATATCGCTACTATGATGGTATGCTGTATTTCTTGAGTCTTTTGCATGTTTCTGGAAACTTCAAAGTATACCTTCCAGACAGTACAACAGTACCAGTACCACCTGTAAATAATGCTCCAACAACAAGTATAACTTCTCCTGCAAATAATAGCCAGTTCGAAGAAGGTACAGCAATTACAATCAATGCAGAAGCAAGTGATAGTGATGGAACGATTACTAAAGTTGAATTCTTTAATGGTTCGACCAAACTAGGTGAAGATACTACACAACCGTATAGCTACACGATAAGCAACTCAATTGCAGGAAACTATACACTTACAGTAAAAGCAACTGACGATGACAATGCAGAAACAACATCTGAGCAAGTTGCGGTTAATGTTATTAAAAGCGAAGAACCTGAACCTACACCTACAACTTGTACAGGAGATGGATTCCCTATTACTCGTCGTATACAGGCAGAGTACTATTGTAACATGAGTGGTGTTCAAGTGCGAGTTGCTATGGACATCGGAGGAGGTTTTATGGTAAGCCAAATTAACAAAGGTGATTTCATGGATTATCGTGTCGATGTACCAAAAACTGGATCTTATACCTTAGCTTTACGTGTATCGAGTATGCTTAACACTGGAGAGGTTGACATACAAGTAGGAGGTTCTTCAAAAGGAAAAATTTCTATACCAACTACACGTTCTAGACAAACATGGACTACCGTACAAAAAACAATTATGTTAGATGGTGGATTACAAACATTACGTCTTTTTGCTACAGGTCCAAGATGGAATATCAACTGGTTCAAATTGACTGAAGTTGCAACTCCAGCCCCTACTACATCTTGTGCTTTTGGAACTCCGTCAAATACTGCGTTACCAGCATTTAATAGCATGAATTACCAAAATGCTTATGTATTAGGTCAAAATGGTCCTAACGCTGATAATATCACAAACTTTGCTATAAGCTGGAGTCCTGCACAAAACGGACTATATCAGTTTGCATTATCAACTGCGAACGGAATACCAGGATACTATGTTGATTTAAAGTCAAATATCACACACTCTTTCAATACAGTATCACCTTCTCTAACAATTACAAACTCCAAAGTACCAAATCTAGATGGTTCTTACTGGGTTACAAAAAATGGAGATGATTTTGTAATGGTTTCTAAAACAAAAGGGTTTACGCTATATTTCACCAATTCTAGCAATGCACCTTCTTGTGGTGCTGCAAAAGCTAATTCTTCGACAGCAGCTGCATTGTCGATTTATCCTAATCCTGTTCAAGAAACACTACGAATCAATGGTGCCACTGAAGGTGCGTCTTTGGTTAAAGTATCTGATGTATTAGGAAAAATTGTTTTGACTACTCCTATTTTAGGAAAAAGCCAAAATGCAATCGATGTAAGTTCTTTAAAAAATGGCATGTACTTTTTGACTGTATCGTATGCTGATGGATTAAGTGTGACAAAATCTTTTGTAAAAAAGTAATGGTTTTTCGTTAAGCCAAATTCTAATTGAAACCTATTAGTACTATTTGTAGTTTGAAATTACTGGAAAATAAACTTATCCTTTTTTCTATATAAATGGAGAAAGAAAACTAAAGCCGTAGCTATAGTTCATTTTATCTTCAAACAGCAAGAAAGAAAGAGTAGTTTACTACAGTAATTTCAAATGACAAATGGTATATATTTTAAATTTATCATTCAAGAAGAAAAACTAAAGACAGCTTTTATGGCTTCTTTCTCTTCTAAAATTAAGGTAAAAGAAGACGTTTTTGTCCTACCAATAAATTCGAAATATAATAGGAAATAGTTTAGAAATAGCGTTGTTTGTTGTTTATCAAAAATAGCCGTCAATTCATTGACAAACGCTACTTCAAAACTAAAATAACAGAATACTACAAAAAAAGCTGATTGCCCCAGAGGGGCAATCAGCTTTTTTTATTTTTCTTATACCAGTTACAATGTAATTCTAGACTAAAATAATTGAACTATTTTTCGCTAGTTTGAACTATAAAACTTAATTAAAGCCGTGGCCACGGTTTAATTTTCTAGCACAAAAATATGTAGAAAAAGAACCGAATTATTAGCTCATAATTATTTTTTAAATAGCACTAATTAAAGAGCCTTTACTATTTTGCTCATAAATTAGATTCTACTTCCAATTTAGTTGTGCAAATACTGTAATACGACCTTTGCATTTTTTCTATAAAAACACGACAGCTTAGACATATTATAGAATAGAGTTACAGACTATGCAATCCTGTAAATATCACTTTTAGATAAACAGAGAACAAGTCCATATGTACAATAAAAAACAGCTAATATCTAACTATTATACATTAAACAAAAAATGCATAACATCCCCGTCGTTTACGACGTAGCCTTTTCCTTCTACTCCCAATTTTCCTGCTTCTTTTACTTTAGCTTCGCTACCATATGTTACATAATCATCATATTTGATAACCTCAGCGCGGATAAATCCTTTTTCAAAATCGGTATGAATTACTCCAGCAGCTTGTGGAGCTGTTGCTCCAATTGGGATAGTCCAAGCGCGCACTTCTTTTTCTCCGGCAGTAAAATACGTTTGTTGATTCAACAATTTATATGCTGCCCTAATCAATACAGAAGCTCCTGCCTCTTCTAATCCCATATCCTGCAAGAATAACTGACGCTCTTCATAATCATCTAATTCTGTAATATCTGCTTCTGTCCCTACCGCAAGTACAATAACTTCGGCATTTTCATTTGCTACATTCGTACGTACTTGTTCTACATAGGCATTTCCATTTACGGCTGCTCCCTCATCTACATTACATACATACAAGACAGGTTTATCAGTAATAAACTGTAATGGTATGACAAAAGCTTCTCTATCGTCATCAGAAATCGTTATTGCTCGAACGGACACCCCTGCCTCTAATCCTTCTTTGAGTTTTAGTAATACAGCTTCTTCTTTTTGAGCTTCTTTATTCCCTGTCTTTGCAGCTCGTTTTACTTTTTCAAGTTTTTTATCAGCTGTTTCTAGATCTTTGAGTTGAAGTTCCATATCAATTGTCTCCTTATCTCTAATCGGATCTACAGAACCATCTACATGTACAATATTATCATTATCAAAACAACGCAATACATGAATAATAGCATCTGTTTCTCTAATATTACCCAAAAACTGATTCCCGAGTCCTTCTCCCTTACTAGCCCCTTTGACTAAACCTGCAATATCAACAATATCGACAGTTGCCGGTAATACACGTTCTGGATTTACCAAGGACTCCAATTTCTCTAATCTCGGATCTGGTACATTGACTACTCCTACATTCGGTTCTATTGTACAAAAAGGAAAATTTGCACTCTGTGCCTTTGCATTAGATAAACAATTAAAAAGTGTTGATTTTCCAACATTGGGCAATCCTACAATTCCTGCTTTCATGTGATTTACTATTTTTTGTGCCGCAAAGATACATTTCTACTAGCAATTATTTACAGCCATTACAAAAAAGATAAAACGAAAGAGTTTTCGTCTAAGAATAACAAAAAAACAACGCTTAAATAATCAACATATGATAAATCCTGTTTTTTTTAAGATAATATTATGATAGTTATTATTCAGCAAACCTTTTCTTTAAGTAATAGTAATACCAAAAAAACACTCATTTAAATTTTATTTTATGAAACAAACATTCCTTATTATTTTTAGTCTATTGTGGACTATAACTTCTTTTGGACAACAAAACGTATCTGGTAGCGTAACAGATACAGACAACAATCCTCTTCCTGGAGTTAATATCAAAGAGCAAGGAACTTCTAATGGCACAGTAACTGATTTTGACGGTAACTATACCATAGATGTTCAGGAAGGAGCTACTCTAATTTTTAGTTTTGTTGGTTTTGAAACTAAAAATATTGCTGTATCTGGAGAATCTCAAATTAATGTAGTATTGGCACCAGGAGAATCTTTAGATGATGTGATTTTAGTAGGGTCAAGAACTCCTGCCCGGAGTAACACGACAGTAGCATTACCTGTCGACATTGTAGGCTCTCAAGATCTAGTCAATACGGGTCAAGCCACTTTTGACAAAGCACTACAATACAAGATACCTTCATTCAACACAGTACAAACTCCAGTCAATGATGCAACTTCTCTACTAGATCCTTATGAAATACGTAATATGGGACCCAGTAGAACCCTGATTTTGATCAATGGAAAAAGAAAAAACCTAAGTGCATTACTCTACACACAAACCTCTCCAGGCCGAGGCGAGACAGGTGCAGATATCTCTGCAATACCTACCGATGCAATCAAAAGAGTAGAAATTCTTAGAGATGGTGCTTCTGCTCAATATGGTTCTGATGCCATTGCTGGAGTAATGAATATTATTCTAAAAGATGATGCCAATCGTGGTTCTGCGACGGTACGATCCGGAGTAACAATAGAAGGCGATGGAGAGATGTTCGGTGTTGCTGTTAATAATGGTAGTACTATTGGAGATGACAAAGGGTTTATTAATTATACCATTGACCTTTCCAAAACAAATCTATCCAATAGACCTGGAACAGTAGATGCCGATGGAGAGTTTAATGATTTTGTTTTTCAAGACCCAGAATCTCCTAATCCTTTTATTGACAAAACCAACAAGACATTAGGTGGTGTGGATATAAGTGGTCTGGATAGTGATCAACTCCAAGCAGAATTTGACAATAATTATGTTGGAACGGCAGATTATAACACCTTGTTATCGCAAATAAACACTAGCAATGAAAGTGGAGAAAAATATGTCCGTGATTTTCTCAGAAATAATCCCGATGCTAATAATGTAAATGGTTCTCCTGAAAATGCTGTTGCCAAATTTTTGGTAAACGGTGCATATGATGTAAGTGAAGAATCGAAGTTGTATTTTAATGCGGCGTATGTTTACAAAAAAGTAAATAGTTTTGCCAATTACAGAGTTCCATATTGGAGACGATCACGAGCTTTTTATCCAAATGAAATTGAAGGAGTTGATTATTACCCATATCTCAATAACTTCTTTGGAGACGGAACCAATGAGGGATATCAAGGATATGCCCCTACCTTTGATGGATTATTAAGTGATTACAATGGAACTGTTGGTTTCAAAACTAAAAAAGATGAATGGAATATTGATTTGAGTTTTACTACTGGAGGTAATTTACAAACTTACAATGTTCGTAATTCTCATAATAGAAATGCCGTTTTTGCTCCTACATTCGATGACGTCAATCAAAATGGTATTCCTGATAACGGAGAGGTTTTTGAACCTACAGAATTATATAGACAATTTAGCCCGATTGATTTTGATCCAGGTGGAACACGGTTCACGCACAATGTAGGAAATATAGATATTTCTAAAATCTTGAATGATTATGTTTCTATAGCAGTTGGAACAGAGTTCAGAACTGAAACTTTTGAAATCATCGAAGGTGGTCTTGCTTCTTATGACGGCGGTGGTGCAGATTCTTTTGCAGGAAATAGTCCCGAAAACTCAGGAAAATTTAACCGCTACAATATCGGAGGGTATTTGGATATTGCCGTTGATGTTACCGAAGATTTCTTGATCAATGGTACAGCCAGAGTAGAAGAATATAGTGATTTTGGAAACGCTTTTGTATGGAAGTTTAGCTCTAGATATAAATTCTTAGAAGACAAATTAACCCTTAGAGCATCTGCTTCTACGGGGTTCCGCGCTCCAACATTACACCAGATTTATACTCAAAAAGCGCAATATAGCTTTGTCCCTGGACAAGGTATTCAAGTTGGCGGCCTTGTAAATAATGTATCTCCACAAGCGAGACTTTTAGGTCTTTCTGCTCTTGATGCAGAAAAATCTTTTAATTTCACTGGTGGTATTGGAGCCAAAATCCTTCCAAATCTTAATTTAACTATTGACTATTATAATATTGCTGTAGAAGATAGAATCATTTTAGGTTCAGAGGTTGCTCCACCAGACTCCCCGGCATTTGCTGGTTTTTCTGATCTCAGCTTTTTCACTAATGCTATCGACACAAGAACTTCTGGTATTGATGTAGTGATTGGTTATAATAATATTGCATTAGGTGATGGCAAATTAGGGTTTAACCTATCTGGAAACTATACCATCCAAAACGAACGAGAAGGAGCCGTTAAAGAACCTTCATTTTTAAATGAGACAGGACAATCAGTCATTAACGAAACACAAGAAGCCTTATTTTTTACCTCTAGACCAATAACCAAATGGATTTTGGGTGCCAATTATAAAATTGAGCAATTTGACTTTTCTTTAAACAATACGTATTTTGGCAAAACAACCTTCAAACAACAAGGCCTAGATAGCAACTTGAGGACAGAGTTTATTCCAAAAATTGTGACAGATATTGCTGTCAACTTTGCTTTTACAGAAAAAACAACCTTGGCACTTAATATCAATAACATACTCAATGTCTTACCAGAATGGGAATTTGTTGCAGAAAATGCTGCGGGACAAGCAATTATTAACGATGCTGCTGCAATCAAAGGTCAGTCTAATTTGATTACCTTCAACCAAAGGTATTCTCAAATGACTTATGATGGTTATCATTTCAGTCAATTAGGAACGATGTTTAACCTTTCTTTGAACTACCAGTTCTAATAACAGAGTGTTCATAAACAACTAAAAAACGTCTGATCCAACTACGGATCAGACGTTTTTATTTTAATAAATTCCACATACTTCAATTATTCAAATTTTGGAAAAATCCAAGTGTTTCACGAACAAGAGTACCTTTAAAACCAATTAATATCAAATCAAATATATAATGTCACCTATCGCGACTTGTTCTTTTTTCTATCTAAATGTCTTATTCATATATTCCATAACTAAGATTATGCAATAGCATCACGGGGTGATTACAAAAAAAAATAACAGTATCACTAATACGAATTTATATACCTAAATTGTATAATATCATTTATCCTTTGAATGTACTGGGATACAATTTTCTTTTTTCGCCTCAGCTTCAGTATAACAATAAACCGTAACCAAGGCTATGCTTGATTATTCTACTGAAACTGCAACAAAAATACCTTAATTTTCTTTCCGATAAATTCAAACAGCAAATGGTATAAAATGTAATTGGAGACTAAAATAATTGAATTATTTTTCGCTAGTTTGAACTATATAGTTTAAGCATAATAGTGTCTACGGTTTCATTTTGTAATAAAAAAAGTAAAAAAGAAGCTAGTTACTAACCTGTACTTATTTTTTAAATGATATACGAATGAAATTATTGACGATCTCGTCTAAATTCCTGTTCAAGACAAAAAAATCAAGATGAATTCAGAAAAGATCATACCAATTGATTCTTGGGACCGTTATATAAAAAAAGAAAAAACAATGTTGTGTCAGCAAACTCAAAATCCAGCTACTACCACAATAGTATTTTCTCATTAACTCCAATATCATGTTAGAAAAGACATTATATATAAAGTTCTAAATTTGTTTGTTATATTTGGCTCCCTAATCACGTAAATGACCTAATGACACCATACCTACAACTAATTCGATACAAAGAGTTATTATTTATTGCTTTTACTCTATTAGCAATCAAATTTGGTTTTTTTAAGCCTTTTGGTTTTCACACAGCATTAGGTACTTTTGAATATATACTATTAGTCTTAGCTGCAGTCAGTATTGCTGCAGGTGGAGCGGTAATGTTATATATTGTAAATAAAGGCTCTAAAAATTTTGTTGGTGCCTTATTGTCTGAAAAAAAAGCGAATACCCTTTTTGTTGTATTAAATGTGATAGGTGTTGTATTAGGCTTTTATATCGCAAATCACATTAATAAACCTAATTTTTCTTCTATATTTATTATAATCTCTGCCCTACTCTATGTCTACGCCACCTATCTTAGATCGATTCCTTTTACCGGTTCACTTACCGTAGCTGCACTCTTGTTTGTCTTAGTTATTTTTCCAGGGATTTTTGATCTCTTACCGGCAATAAGCACACAGAACAAAGTAACACAATCTACTATTTTTTCTATCCTTATAGATTATGGAATATTAGCTTTTCTATTAGGTATTCTTTCTGAGATGATCAAAGACTGTAGAGATATGGATACTGATCGCAATACTGGAGGACAAACACTCCCAATGCTCTTGGGACGAGATCGAACAGCAAAACTAGGTACCTTATTGGCTTTTATCCCTATGATAGCTGTAATATTTTTTAGTTATCAATATTTATTTCAAAACACCAAAGCTGTTATCTATGTATTACTACTCATAGTGGCTCCACTACTCTATTTTGCTATAAAAAGTTGGAGTGCCAATAGTCAAAAGGATTTTTCGCATTTACAATATGTCATCCGCTTTGTCATGTTTGCAACAGTAGTATCTATCACACTCTTTAGTTCTATTTTGAAATAATAGCTGTTTAATCCTATCAATATTTCACAACCCATATCAATATAGTTACACGATGTTGCATATTGATTTGTTTCTGTTCTATCTACATCCTTTTTTTCCTGTATTCTATAGTTTAGGCTATACCAAATTAGCTATGTAATGTCGCATATCGCCTTGCTCTTTTTCCATCTAAATGCCTTGTTCATATGTTCCATAGCTAAGGTTATACAATAGCATCGCGGTGTTTTTACATAAAAAAATAACAGTGGCATCAAATGGTATAAAGGATAGAAACCGTTTGGATATTTTTTCAATCCTCTTCATCAAACACCACACTATTAAGAATAAGTCCGCTCGATGGCGCTACCCATGTAATTGTATTCTCACTACCTTCTATCAAAGAATCTTTGAGATAGGTCAAATCTAAAGCGCCCTTGCCCAAAGAAAACAAAGCTCCCATCATTAATCGGATCTGATATCTCATAAAACCAGGGCCACAAACTCGTAATACATAGCTCTCTTTTGGAAAAAAATTTGCTGTATATATCGTATTAGGCATTATCGTACATGTTGTAACCTCTCGATAGAACTCTGCTGTAGGACTTGGCCTGGCGCAATAATTTTTGAACCAATGTCTACCTATAAATAACTTTGCACCTTCTTGCATTAATGCTATATCTAATTGATTCGGAATATTCACCATGAGTGAAGCCGCAAAAGGATGGGGCTTCTCTCCAAAAGAAAAAAGATATAAATACTCCTTTTGCTTAGCTTGATTAATAATATTAAAACGTTCATCCACTTCTCGTATAGATAACGCTCTAATATCTGCCGGTAAGTTTTCATTGAATACTATTAAAAAAGAATCCATTTCTAATGGAACTTCTTCTACAAAAAGTTCAAAAGCAGCTTGATTAGCAGAAACTTTGGCATCCGTTCGCCCAGAAGCAAGTGTCTTGAATCGGATATCCTTCAAGATCCATTTCAGGGTTTTCTGTACCATTCCTTCTACCGTCTTGAGTTCCGCTTGTTTTTGTTTTTGCCAACCATGATAGCGAAAACCTAAATACTGCAACTCTATTAAATAATAAAAACGTTTACGGAACATTATTCTGTTTTATATAGTGTATAAATGCCCTTCTCTAATCAAGAGAAGGGCATCTGATTATTTGAATGATTTCTTAGAAATAACTGAGAGTATAACACTAATTATCTCTATTTACTTCAAATTATTATCATTTAACTTGAAGTATTATTTTGCACTTAGATTCCTGCTATTTCTTTTAATGTAGCAATAGTTTCTTCTGCCAACTGATCTGCTTCTGCTTGGCTTAATGCCTCTGTATAAATTCGAATAATGGGTTCTGTATTACTCTTACGTAGGTGCACCCAACTTTTACTAAAATCAACTTTGACACCGTCAATTGTTGTTACTGTTTCCTGAGCATGTTTAGCTTCAAAACCTTTCAAAATTGCATCAACATCCAATTGTGGAGTGAGTTGAATTTTATTTTTACTCATAAAATAAGATGGGTAACTAGCGCGCAAAGCACTTACTGACATTTTTTGCTCTGCCAAATAGGTCAAAAACAAAGCAACCCCTACCAATGAATCACGTCCATAATGAGATTCTGGATAGATAATCCCTCCATTACCTTCTCCTCCAATGATGGCATTATTCGCTTTCATTTTTTGGACAACATTGACCTCTCCAACCGCACTAGCCTCATAGGTTCCATCATGTTTCTCTGTAATATCACGCAATGCTCGACTAGAAGATAAGTTTGATACCGTATTACCCGGTGTTTTGCTAAGTACATAATCTGCACAAGCCACCAAGGTATATTCCTCTCCAAACATCTCTCCATCATCACTAATAAAAGCCAATCGATCCACATCTGGATCTACTACAACACCAAAATCTGCTTTCTCTTTGACAACCAAAGCAGAAATATCTTGCAAATGCTCCTTTAAAGGCTCTGGGTTATGCGGAAAATGCCCCGTAGGATCACAATATAATTCTATAGGTGTCACTCCCATTTTTTTCAATAATCGAGGTATTGCAATCCCCCCCGTAGAGTTCACTCCATCTACTGCTACTTTGAATCCAGCAGCTTTTACCTTATCGACATCGACTAATGGTAGCTTGAGTACTTCTTCTATATGAATATCTATATACGTATCATTTGCAGTAATTGTACCCAAATCATCTACTTCTGCAAAGCTGTAAGCATCATTTTCTGCTATTTCCAGTATTTTTTCGCCATTTGCACCGTTCAAAAACTCTCCTTTATTGTTTAATAACTTTAGTGCATTCCATTGCTTGGGATTATGACTTGCTGTCAAGATAATACCTCCATCAGCTTTTTCTAATGGAACAGCTATCTCTACTGTAGGCGTAGTAGATAATCCTAGATCAATGACATTTATTCCTAATCCAACTAAACTATTCATTACTAATTGTTGGATCATTGCTCCAGAGATTCTGGCATCACGTCCGATTACGACAACCGGATGTTCTTTGGCACTTTCGATTTTGAGCCAAGTACCATAAGCCGAAGCAAATTTTACGGCATCCAAAGGTGTAAGATTGTTCCCCACTGTACCCCCTATTGTCCCGCGTATTCCAGAAATTGATTTTATTAATGTCATGTGCTTGTATATTCTTTTTTTCTATTTTGTTATGTATTCTTTTTTTTTAGGAAGCCACTATTGCTTCACAAACTCTACCCGTCTGTTATTTGCTTTTCCTTCCTGAGTGGTATTATTTGTTATTGGTTCGCTTTCTCCTTTACCCAAGGTTGTTATTCTTTTGGCATCAATTCCTTTTGCAATAATAGCCGCTTTGATTGCTTCTGCTCGTTTTTTGGATAATGCAAGGTTACTAACTTCGCTACCATCTGCATCTGTATGGCCTATGATTAAAAACTCCCAATCGCTATATTCTTTCATCACACCTGCCACTTTATTGACTATCCCCATAGATTGTGCTTTAATTATGGCCTTTCCTGAGTCAAACAAGATTCCATTGGTACTATATTTACCTTCTGCTATCATACGTTTGTACATTTGACCTCCACCATGAGCAATACGGATATTTTTAATAGCATAATTCATTTTTCCATCTTTAAAACCATGACCAGTTACTGCTTCTAATTCTATGGCAAAAATATCTGGTGTTACAGGTAACTTAGGAAGGTTTGCAATACGCTTCTCATCATAATACAATTTGAATTTTCCTTTGTGATAAGACAGTGCAATGTGATGCCATGTATTGAGTACTCCTAAAGATACGCTTTCTAATTGAAAATCATTCTTACAAACCCGTCCAGAAGTTTTTCCGCTTCTAAATTCTAGTTTTAATTCTGGAGAATTTGCACTAGATTCTAGTTCTTTTTTCACAAAAAACATATTATAATTAACCCAAGAATTATTGTTTTCTTGGGATAAATCATCTACAAAAACATCAAATTCTATGGTAAATTCATCAGACAAATAATCAGTATTATCAAATAGTGGTAAAATCGTATTATCATAATCTGCAGTCCCTATAATCACTTTTTCTCCGTCAAAAGTAGCTACCTCAGCTCCACCCTTTCTCAAATCCCATCGAGAGGGAAACTCTCCCACCTCTTCCTGTTTGAGATTATCGTAGAAAATAACTTTTTCGCCAGGGATAAATTTATAATTCCTCCATACGGCAACCTCGGTTTTTTTAGTTTTAGAATCAATAGAAACAGTTCTTTCCTGATCATCCTCCTCCTGGGAATCTGAAGGTTTGCTTTTTTTATCAGCATCCTTGCCCTTCTCTGTTTTTGTTTTTTTTGTAAGAGCTTCTTCTAATTTTTCTTCAGCTTTCTTTTTTAGTTTATCCCACAATTGGGCTTCTGCCGAAAGAGTCGTAGCTATAAAAGCCATGATGAGGAGTACGTATGATTTCTTCATTATCGTTCTGTTTTTTATAATAATAACTAGACAACAACACCATTTCAACTTTCAAACAGCCCTAAAAATAAGATTTGTAACATCATCTGCTCCAAAAACAGTGTACAAATAAGTAACGAAGCATTTTCAAAGTTAGACTGGTTTTAAGCAAATATAATCGCAATCTACCATTACCTAAATATTCCTTCATTATTTTTTTATAATTAAATTAACAAAAGAGGTTCAAAAACAAGAATATCCGCTAAAAAGAAGCTCTTGTAAGAAAATTAAAAAAGGAAAGAAGTTCGATAGAAAGAATTCCTTATTAACTAACTTTATTTGTCTATTTTCATGCTATGAATTTTTTAGCACATATTTATTTATCAGGAGATGATACGCAACTACAATTAGGCAACTTCATAGCAGATGCCATAAAGGGAAAAAAATACCTTACCTACCCAGAGGGAATCCAAAAAGGAATTTTGGTCCATCGTGCTATTGATAGCTATACCGACACACATCCAATCGTACGCCAAAGTATCTCGCGTCTTTTCCCCAAATATCGTCATTATAGTGGGGTAATTGTGGATATCTTATATGACCACTATCTTGCTGCTAATTGGACTAACTATTCAGAGACTCCACTAGAAGACTATTGTTCTAACTTTTATAAACTACTAGAAGATAATTATGAATTATTACCAAAAAAAGTTCAGGAGTTCCTTCCTTACATGATACGAGATAACTGGTTACTCAGCTATGCTACCATTCCAGGAATTGCAAAAATTCTAGATCAGATGAATCATCGTACCAAAAACGTTTCCAAAATGAGTTTTGCTGTAGTCGAATTAGAGACCTATTATTCTGAATTTGAAACCGAGTTTTTTGATTTTTTTCCAAAATTACAATTACATGTATTCAATAAGATTAGAAAATTAAACGTATCCAAATAATGGTGTTTTAACAATCTTATACCAGTTAGAATGTAATTGTAGGCTAAAAATAATTGAACTATTTCTCACTAGTTTGAGCTATAAAATTCAAGCATAGCCTTAGCTACGATTTAATTTTATAGCGAAAAAACAGTAGAAAAAGAACCGAACTATTAGCCTGTAATTATTTTTTAAATAGTATTTAGAAGAGCTGTAGCAATAAAATCTCAAGAAAATCACCCCAACCTTGCTCATTAAAACAGTTCTTTTTTGTTTCACCAAAACAACAAAAATAGAATCTTGTATCTCCTAGAATTTTTAACAGCAATTTTATAGAAAAAAAATAATCAAAAACCTAGTTTTTCCGTATTTTTCCACCTCATAATCACCTTAAAACAAAACTATGCGGAAAATTATTCTGTGCTCTTTGTCATTACTAGCTGTATTACTACTCGGCTGTAAAACTAACACCAACATAAGTCACCCAAAAAGCACAGGAGTCAAAGCTCAAAACGCAATGGTCGTTACAGCACGCCAAGAAGCCTCTAAAATTGGTGTAGCAATTCTACAACAAGGAGGTAATGCTTTTGATGCAATGATTGCTACCGAAATGGCATTAGCCGTATCATACCCCTATGCTGGTAGTCTAGGTGGTGGTGGTTTTATGGTATATCGCAAAACTGACGGTACTACAGGAGCCCTTGATTATCGCGAAAAAGCACCACTAGCTGCTCATCGCGATATGTTTCTTGATTCTCTAGGACAGGTGGTTCCAGAACGTAGTCAAGAAAGCGCATTAGCGGTGGGTGTTCCCGGAAATATAGCCGGAATCTTTGCGGTACACCAAAAGTTTGGCACACTACCTATGCAGCAATTACTAAAACCCGTTATTGATTTGGCCAAAAAAGGGTACGTAGTAACCAAAAACCAACAAAAACGATTAGAGAAATATCGAGAAACCTTTCATCGTATCAATCAAGATACCATCCTTTATGCTGGTACATACTATGCCAATGACACGATCAAAAACCCAATACTTGCAACTACCTTAGAACGAATTGCAAAATATGGAAAAAAAGATTTTTACCAAGGAGAAACTGCCAAAACACTCGTTAGTTTTCTCCAAAAACACGGAGGTATTATGACTCTCGAAGATCTCGCACGCTATGAACCCAAATGGCGCGACCCCATACAATTCCAATACAAAGAATATACAATCACCTCTATGTCACCACCGTCTAGTGGTGGCATTTGTCTAGGACAGATGTTCAAAATGATTGAACCCTATCCAATATCCGACTATGGGCATTTAAAACCAAAAACAATACAAACAATTACAGAAGCTGCCAGACGTGCTTATGCAGATCGTAGTTTCTATCTTGGAGATCCTGATTTTGTCCATGTACCTTCTGATCGCTTATTGGACCGTAACTATCTCCAAAAACGGATGCAAGATTTCAGCTTAGCCAAAGCGACTCCTTCTTCTACTATCAAATACGGACAACTCCCAGGCTATGAAAGTTCTGAAACCACTCATTATTCCATCGTAGATGCTGCCGGAAATGCGGTTTCGGTTACAACAACCATCAATGGTGCGTATGGTTCCAAACTTTATGTCCCTGAATTAGGTTTTTTCTTGAACAATGAAATGGATGATTTTAGCTCCAAACCAGGTGTTCCCAATATGTTTGGGCTCATTGGGGCAAAAGCCAATGCAATAGCGCCTCAAAAACGAATGTTAAGCTCTATGACTCCAACATTAGTAGAAAAAAAAGGACAACTTTATATGGTAGTAGGTACACCGGGTGGCTCTACAATCATAACCTCTGTATTACAAACAATACTCAACGTAATCGAGCATGACATGTCCATGCAAGAAGCGGTGGATGCCCCACGTTTTCATCATCAATGGTTACCTGATTTGGTATTTTTTGAAGAAAGTTACTCGAACCCGCAGTTATTCGAAACTTTAAAAAACAAAGGCTACAAAACGAGTCAAAAAGCGGCAGTCATCTCCGGAAAAGTAGATGCTATTCTTATACAACCAGATGGGACATTAGAAGGTGGTGCTGATCATCGTGGAGATGATACAGCTATTGGCTACTAGGTTTTTGATCACTTCAAGTCAGCGAAGTGGTTTACGGTCTTTCTGTTTGCTATAAAAATGCTCTTTTTTACACAATTTTTATCTTTCCTTGGCATGTAACGCTTCTATAAAGTGCAAAAAATACGTTAATTGGGTCAAAAAATTATTTGCGATTACTACCCACTAGGCGCTATCCTCTGATCGATCTTGCCGGAATCCAAAAAGTTTGGAGAACCATATTACAGTTATGATTTAATTTAATAGTTCTACCTAGCAAAAAATAGTTTGTGTATTTTGACCTACCATTACATTTTAGTTGAAATTAAATTAAGAAATCGCTAGAAAAGAAGCTTTACAAAAAACGATTAAAAGAAATCCATATTTAGTATATTTAACGTTTAAACAATAATTGCAAACTGCAAGAATGGCTAAATTTACTGTGATCATTGGATTATTGCTTTTTTTGACCCCAAATATAACTGGAGCTCAAGACATTGCTATATTACAATATAAAGGAGGAGGTGACTGGTATAGTAACCCAACAGCCTTACCAAATTTAATCCAATTTTGTAATCAAAATATCAAAACGGGAATCAACCCACAACCAGAAACCGTAACTCCTGAAAGTATTGATATTTTTCAATACCCTATGTTACACATGACAGGACACGGAAATGTGTTTTTTGATGACGCCGCAGCAAAGAATCTTCAGAACTATTTGATGAGTGGTGGTTTTTTGCATATCGATGATAATTATGGGATGGAACCTTATATACACAAAGAATTAATCAAGGTCTTTCCGAACAAAAAACTAGAAGAATTACCTGCCAGTCACCCGATTTTTTCTTCTGTTTACAAATTCCCAAAAGGTTTACCCAAAATCCATGAACATGATGGAAAACGCCCACAAGCACTAGGTATCACGCATGAAGGACGCTTACTAGTCCTCTTTACTTTTGAAAGTGACCTCGGAGATGGCTGGGAAAATCCCGAAATCCATAATGATCCAGAGCCTATCCGCCAAAAAGCATTACAAATGGGTGCTAATATTGTTCATTATGCATTTCAAAACTAATGTATGCAAGCACAACATGACAATAGTCCTTTCTTACAAAAGAAATTCCCACTAATCCTTATCTGTGATTCCTTGCAATCCCCAGCTAATATTGGTAGTATTTTTAGACTAGCAGACAGCTTTGGTATAGAAAAAATTTATTTTACTGGACAAGAACCTAATTTAACTAGCAAACGGATGGAACGCACTGCACGTTCTACACACAAATATGTACCTTTTTCGTACGTAGAAAATGCTGAGCTACTACTAACTCAACTTGAATCAGAAAACTATACCCTCTTGGCATTAGAAATCACAGACACTAGTATCCCAATAAATTCCTACAATTCATTAACTATAGGTAAAACAGCATTGGTGATCGGAGAAGAGAACTCCGGAGTGTCAGAAAAAATATTACAATGTGTTGCTACTAGTTTGCACATTCCTATGTATGGAAATAACAGTAGTATGAATGTTGCAACAGCTACCGGAATAGCACTATATGAAATCACAAAACAATTGGACGCCTCCAATAATTAAAACTCAACTTGACTTCTTCTTTTCCAAAAAAATGAGTCAAATCCCATTGTTTCGTTACGATTCTCATCCATCCCGCTGCTATAAATTTCAAAAAACACCTTATGCTATCAAATTTTATTTCTTTGTTCGATCCAAAACAAAAAGTCTAAATAAATTTATTCCCAAAAAATAGTAGAAACACATAGCACTATTCCATTCTTTTCGGGTAATTCCCTATACCTTTTTGTCACTTAAAATATCCTAATAGTAAGCTATAGTAATTTGAAATAGTACACCCTAATTCAATTTTCAAACCTAGTACATAATTACGGTTTAGTTTTCTAACAAAAAATATAAGAAGTGTCATATTCTTTAATGGGTATAAGTCCTATCAAATCTTTATACGGCTTGCTCCAGTAATTTGCCATTTTTCATTTTGCGAAAAACCAACAATAGAAAGTTTATCGGTTGCGCGAATCCAACTTGGTAATTCTAACACTGCCCTGCCTTCTGATTCTTTGCGAACGATCCGAGATGCAACTATATTGGCATTCTTGAGAGTCCGGTTACGGTTCTCTCCTCTTACAATCTTAGTTACTCGCTCTGAGACCACTAATACAAGTGTAATATCCTTAATTGTTGCTCCTTCGGTTTTATAATCAAGTACAATTTTGTCCGTACTGCTAGTACGTATTTTGAGAGCTATTGTATTTGCAGCTTTTTGTTGTTGTTGAGTACTGATCGTTTGTAGGGCTCTTTGCTTATGGCCTCCTACAAATTCTGTCATCCCATTTACTACTAATTGTGGTGTGTATATATTTTTCGAACGAAAAACACTTGCATAACTTCTTTGATAGTCAGAAAAATCTTTTTGACTAAAAGGATCTTTCCATCCTAAGCGATTCCAATAATCTACATGATACGAAAGTACAAATACATCCTGCTTTGCATAGATATTCTTCAATTCGTCCAAAAGTTCATCAGCAATCGGACAACTACTACATCCTTGAGATGTAAACAGTTCTAACACTACGATAGGCTTGTCCTTTTCTTGTCCTTGTACTGCAAAAAAAGTTCCACAAAAAAACAACATCAAAAATGATCTCCACAAATACCTTCTGAACATAATTACATTTATTTTAACAATAATTAAGACGTGAAAAACCAAAAAACTTACGATTACAGTAACGTTCCTGTGGATCCTGTGAAAATACTGATATAAACACCTCTTTACAAAACCTAAAATAAACACACTCATTACTAGGAAATTACATTAATTTTTACTAATTTGTAGGAAATCCCTCATAGGCCTATTTTTTTTTAAGAACGAATTATTTGTTAATTTTTAAATATATAGCCATGGAAAAAAAATACATAGTATTTCTCTTTATTTTTAGTTGCCTAGGGAACAACTACGCGCAAGATATTTCTCAAATATATGAGAAAGTAAACCCAGCTGTAGTGGTAGTTTATAGTGACATGACTCTACATGCAGATTCTACTAGTGTCAATCCTATTGGTTCTGGTTTTATGATTTCTAATAGTGAAATCATAACAGCTGCCAATCTGATTCATGTAATGGACAAAGTCAAAATAGAGTTTTTGGATGGAGAAGTCCGGAATGCCGAAGTTATAGCGCTTAGTAAAAGTGCTGATTTAGCAATGGTAAGACTGGATTATCCAAAAGAAAATGCAGTTTCCGTTTCTTTGGGTAACTCAAATGAGCTACGTCATGGTATGCCCATATTTATTGTAGTCGCTCCTGATCATTTAAAACACTCTCTATCCAAAGGAGGTATCAAAAAAGTGGTCAAAAGCAAAAGAAACATAGAAAGTATTGATTATGTTATTACTTCAGCTCCTATAGAACCAACCTATATGGGAGGCCCTATGTTTAACGCAAAAGGAGAAGTCATGGGAGTTGTCAGCCATATGTTAGACATCACTCCAGAAAAAGATCCTATTCCCTATATCATCACTGCAAACACCTTAAAAGACCTCTTATTCGAAGAATTGCTAGAATGGAATGGAATTAATACCAGACCACTAACTGGAATGGTTGGTACAGGATATAATCTCCCGCAAATGACAGGATTATTAGTGGAGCATGTAGAATCTATGTCTCCATTAGGCAAAATGGGAGTACAAAAAGAAGATATAATATTATCGTTGGCAGATACCAAGGTAGAGTTTGAAGAAGAAACTTTGGAAAAAATGAAAGATATCTCTCATAAGTTAAAAGCCTATGAAGCCTTTGAAATGATGGTTCTAAGAGGTGACAAAGTGGTGTTCTTGAATCGAGAGTAAACTGTTTTGATAAGTACACATCCTTTGTTCTCTATTATGTTCGCCTACGATTACATTTTTAATGATATAACTAATTCAACATGCCTAGCTATATAATTTAAAAAGTTACCTCATAATAGCTAAAAAAGCTGTTTAAAAAGTATACTTATACTTTTTAAACAGCTTTTTTAGGTTCATAAATGTATTGGTAAAGATCGTTGACATATAAACAGCTATACCATACTATCCCCACCAAAACAAGCTATTTTATAGAACTCACTTCAAACTTGCCAAACTCGCTTTGAGTGTTGCTATTTTTGCTTCTGCATCTGCCTGCTTATTACGTTCAATTACAATGACCTTTTCAGGTGCATTGGCCACAAAACGTTCGTTACTTAATTTTTTCTGAACTGATTTCAGAAAACCTTCTGTATAATTTAACTCCTCTGATATCTTTTTTATTTCTGCTTCTACATCAATGGTACCAGCTACAATAGGAATAAAATATTCGTTAGATTTCACTCTAAAAGACAACGCCCCATCTACACTTTCTGAAACATACTCCAAATCCGAGACATTACATAATTGTTTGATTACGGTATCAAAAGTAGGTTTTGCCTTGTCGTTATTTAGTACAGAAAGTGTTATAGCTTCTTTAAAAGCAATATTCTTCTCCTTACGAATCTTACGAACTCCCGAAATCACATCTGCGGCAACCTCAAAATCATTGATTAGCACCTCATCAATAGTATGACTTTCTGGCCAAGATGCAATGATCAAAGCCTCTTCTGGAGTTCTATCTTTGATTGATTGCCAAATTTCTTCAGAAATAAATGGAACAAAAGGATGTAATATTTTTAGGTTGTCTCCCAAAATTTTGATCACTGCAGCATACGTTACTGCATCTATAGGTGCTTGATATGCCGGTTTGACCATTTCTAACAACCAACTACAGAAATCATCCCATATAAGTTTGTAAGTCGTCATCAAAGCATCACTCATTCGATATTTGCTATAATGATCCTCTAGCTCAAGTAAAGCTTTTTGAAATTTTGATTGGTACCATGCGATTCCTATTTTTGCTGCTTCTGGTTGCTCAATATCTTCATCGACTTCCCATCCTTTAATCAATCTATCAGCATTAAAGATTTTATTAACAAAGGCACTACCTTGTTTACACAAATCTTCATCAAACATAAGATCATTACCTGCTGGAGAACTTAGGAGCATCCCTACCCTAATTCCATCAGCACCATACTGCGCAATTAAATCTAATGGATCCGGAGAATTGCCTAGAGACTTAGACATCTTACGACGCTGTTTATCTCGCACAATACCCGTCAGATATACATTATTGAAAGGTTTTTCTTTTCTATATTCGTATCCCGCAACAACCATACGCGCTACCCAGAAAAACAGAATCTCTGGAGCTGTAACCAAGTCATTGGTTGGATAGTAGTAATTGATTTCTTTATTATCTGGCTCCAAAATTCCATTAAAAACAGTCATTGGCCATAACCAAGAAGAAAACCATGTATCCAATGCGTCTGGATCCTGAGTAAGGTCTGTTTCTATTAATGTGGCGTTACCTGTTTTAGCTTTTGCTAAAGTTAATGCTTCTTCTTTACTTTCAGCAACTACAAAATCTTCTTTACCATCACCGTAAAAATAAGCCGGAATTTGATGTCCCCACCATAATTGTCTAGAGATATTCCAATCGCGAACATTCTCCATCCAATGACGATAGGTATTGATAAATTTTTCTGGAACCAATTTGACATCCTTATCCAAAACTGCTTCTAGAGCTGGTTTTGCCAAATCTTCCATCTTCAAAAACCATTGATCACTCAATTTTGGCTCAATAACAGCTTTGGTACGCTCACTTGTTCCTACTTTATTTAAATGCTGTTCTGTTTTTTCTAATGCGCCAAGTGCTTCCAATTCCTTGGATATTTCTTTTCTAACCACAAAACGATCTTTGCCTTGGTAATGCATACCAAAGCTATTTAATGTCGCATCATCATTAAAAATATCAATAACTTCTAAGCCGTGTTTATCACCCAAAGCCTTATCATTCATATCATGAGCTGGTGTGACTTTTAAACATCCAGTACCAAATTCCATATCCACATACTCATCCTCAATGATAGGAATTATTCGATTAGCAATCGGGACGATTACTTTTTTTCCTTTCAGATGCGTGAAACGTTCATCATTAGGATTGATACATATTGCTGTATCCCCCAAAATAGTCTCAGGTCTCGTTGTTGCAACGGTTAGCACCTCTTGACTACCTTCTATTTTGTAATTCAGATAATACAAATTCCCTTGTCGCTCTTCATAAATGACCTCCTCATCGGACAAGGTGGTCAAAGCCTCTGGATCCCAATTAACCATTCGATACCCCCTATAGATCAGCCCTTTGTTATATAAATCTACAAAAACCTTGATCACAGAAGCAGATAAATTGTCATCCATAGTAAAAGCAGTACGCTCCCAATCGCAAGAAGCCCCCAGCTTTTTTAATTGTTCTAATATAATTCCCCCATGCTTGTGTGTCCATTCCCAAGCATGCTCCAAGAACGTCTCTCGAGTCAAATCTGATTTTTCAATTCCCTCTGATTTAAGCTTAGCAACTACCTTTGCTTCTGTAGCAATAGATGCATGATCAGTACCAGGAACCCAACACGCATTATAACCTTTTAGTCGCGCACGTCGAATCAATACATCTTGAATAGTATTATTCAACATATGCCCCATATGCAAGACACCTGTCACATTTGGCGGAGGAATTACAATCGTATATGACTCCCTATCATCTACCTCTGAATGAAAATATCCATGTTCCATCCAGTAGTTATACCACTTATTCTCTGTCGTCTGTGCATTATATTTTGCTGCTGAACCCATAGTTTGGTCTGATTTTTGTCATTTAGATTGCAAAAGTACTTATTACCATGAGAATCTGAAAGACTTCTTAGAGATTTTGAAGTTTAATAAAAAATAGTATTTTTACCAAAACTAAACCACACTTATGAAAAACTTTATAACAATTTTATTTATTAGTTTTCTGACAATTACCCTAAATGCTCAGGAAGCTAAAGCAGGAATAGAATTTAAAACAGATGTAATTGAATATGGCGAAATCCCCAAAGGTAGCGATGGAGTACGCAAGTTTGAGTTCACAAATACGGGAACTGCTCCTCTCATAATTGCCGATACTTATGGTAGTTGTGGCTGTACTGTACCAACAAAACCAAAAGATCCTATTCCGCCAGGACAAACCGGATTCATTTCTGTAAAATACGACACCAATCGTGTTGGACCTTTTAGAAAAACAGTTACGGTACTAACTAATACTAGTGAAATGCCAATTTCTTTAAAAATTAAAGGAGAAGTACTAGAATAGAAATAATTTACTGAATATCATTTTTTTTGAAATATTATTCTAAATCATAAAAAATCCCGATCAAAAACTCTTGATTGGGATTTTCTATTTTTTACCAAAACGCTGTGAAACCACTGAAATCAACACTTACGGTTTATCCCTACACAAAAAAAGGTGTTCAAGTATTTTTTTTTTCGAACCTAAACGCAACTAACTAAAAATCAATTTTATCACGCAATACATACGTATCAACGAGAAAACTATATTTTTTATCGAAAACAGGGAAAACCCCCTTTTCTTAACTGTATAAATTACCTAGTTTTGTTCTCGTTAAAGAAATCCCCCAAGAAATCCTTAACATTCCATTAAGAATTACGTAAGCATTAATGAGTTCATTTTTCAGACAGTTTTATTTTAGTATTTAATCAAAAAATTTGCAAAACAAATTTCTTTAAGACTAAAATAGAGCATCGCTGTCTTGCTATAAAATAGGATTTATTAGACTTAGTATAAATATTCATTAACAGTTAAAACAATTATGAAACAATCCATCTTCCTAACTACAAAAATACGTAGATCAGTAGTGCTATGTATTCTATTATTGCTAGGACAAGCAATGACAGCTCAAGAAATCAGTTTTGGTTCCTCTGGATTATCTGGTGAGAATGTTCTCAATCCAACATCTATTGATTTTGGTCCTGATGGCAAGTTATATGTCTCACAACAGGATGGAACGCTTTGGCGTTTTGGAGTCACAAGAGACAATGCCGATTCTGGAGAAGGGTCTTATAGCGTGACTGAATCAGAAAGTATACTATTGATAAAAAATGGTATACAAAACCACAATGATGATGGAATACCTAACAACATCAAAAACAGACAAGTAACCGGAATACTAACTGCTGGAACTGCCGAAAACCCTATTCTTTATGTTACCTCATCGGATTATCTCGTTGGTGGTGGCAAATCTGGAATAGGAAAGGATCTAGATACCAATTCTAGTATGCTATCCAGACTTACTTGGGATGGTAGTGCTTGGCAAAAAGTTGATTTGATACGAGGATTGCCTCGTTGTGAAGAAAATCATTCTGTCAATGGCCTAGAATTTTTTGAGCGAGATGGTATTAGATACTTACTGGTACAACAAGGGGGACACTCTAACAAAGGTGCACCTAGTAATAATTTTGTTGGTACGCCAGAGTATTTATTATCAGGAGCTTTACTAATTGTAAATCTTACGCAGTTAGAGAATATGCCTATATATCTAGACCCTAGGTCCAATACCGAGTATGTATATGATCTACCAACACTCAATGATCCTAATAGACCTGATATTGATAATACTGATATCAATTTTCCTTACCCAGCTGGACATCCATTATACAATGCAACTATTGATTTGGGAGACCCATTTGGTGGCGATGATGGTCTTAACCAAGCTTTTACTGAAGATGGAGGTCCTGTTCAGATTTTTTCACCAGGATATCGAAATGCTTATGATGTAGTAGTAACAGAAAATGGACGAATCTATACATTTGACAATGGACCAAATAATTTATGGGGTGGTTTACCTGTCATCTATACTAGTGATGGTCAAATTAAAGGTGATGAAAGTACAACGACATACAATCCAGAAAATGGAGACTATATCAAAAATGATTTCAATGAGAATGGTAGTCTAGAACATGGAGATGCGTTACACTTTGTGGGTACTATCAACGATACCAATGGCACGTACTATGGGGGACACCCAAATCCTATAGCAGCGTTCCCATCTAGAGCGGATTTGATTACTTACAAAAATATAAGTGGCGTATGGCAAGAAACCAGTCGTTTTCTTTTAGAAAACTTACTTCAAAGCACTTCAGGATATTTTCAATCATCATTTACTATTGCTGATTTCCCAGATGATCCTAGACAGGGAGAATATCTAGCAGATGCTATTGCTAGTCCAAAAGTTCGTATTTTGGATATTATTAATTCTTCTACAAATGGAATGTGTGAGTATACTGCATCTACATTTGATAACGCACTAAAAGGAAGTTTGCTTAGTGCTTCTTTTAATGGAAATATCTATCAGCATACACTTACTCCTGATGGTACTAATTATGATCAAAAATCGATTTTATTCAATGGTTTTGGTTCTATACCTCTCGATCTAATAGCATTACCTGATGGACACCCCTATGCTGGTACCGTATGGGCTGTTACCTACGGAGAAAATAACATTACTGTTTTTGAACCCGCAAACACCATTTGTACGGATGTAAATTCTCCGGATTTTGATCCTACCGCAGATGATGATAATGATGGTTATAGCAACCAAGATGAACTCGACAACAACACAAACCCTTGTTCTGGAGGAAGCACACCAGAAGATTTTGATAAAGATTTCCTCTCTGACCTCAATGACCAAGATGATGATAATGATGGCATATTAGATATCAACGATCCCTATGCAATAGATCCAACTAATGGTACTAATACAAATCTTCCTATAAATTATCCTTTCTGGAACAATGATCCAGGAACAGGATTTTCTGGACTTGGATTTACTGGACTAATGCTAGATCCAACGGGTAGTACAGATTATTTGACTCAGTTTGACAACGACAACTTAGATTTTGGTGGAGCTACCGGCAAAGCATCTATCATTCTTGTTCCTAGTGGGGATGCTATAGAAAACCTAAACACTCAGCAATATGCTTTTCAATTTGGTGTTAATGTTGACCAGAATTCAAATCCATTTACTATATCCTCGCGAATAGAATCTCCTTTTTTTGGTATTAATGGAAGCCCTACATCTCCTGCCAAACTTCAATCTGCTGGGATTTTTATCGGAACAGGAGATCAAGACAATTATTTGAAAATTGTTATTGGAAACGGACTATCTGATGATGATGATATCAATGGTATAGAAGTCCTATTAGAAAACAACGGAGTTGCTACAAGAGCACGTTATGATATTGAGAACTTACTTGCAGGAAATGCTGTTGATATTTTTGTAAGTGTTGATCCGCTACAAAACAATGCGCAACCTTATGTCTCTTTGGATGGAGGAATAACAACAGTCCGTTTAGGCCCTCCTGTCACACTACCTCAAAGCTTTTTGGACCCTACAGATGCCAAAGGATTAGCGGTTGGTATCATTGCTACTTCTTTTACTAACGTAGCTGTTTCTGAACCGTTTTCTGCAACATGGGATTTCATCAAAATCACAGAAAATCAATCCAATTTTATCGAAGTTCCTGAGGAGAGCATTGCTTTTGAAGATGCTATCATATCATCCCCTGCTTTGGAACAGGTCATCTCAATACAAAATTTAAGTACCCCTTTTGATCCAGCTGTAACAATTTCTGAAATTGCAATTAGTGGCCCTGATAGTGCGCTATTTAGTACAACAGCTACAACCCCAGTTAACTTATCTTCGAACACCAGTTTGGATATTCCAATCACCTTTACTCCTGATGAGAATACTGGCACAAAAAACGCTACTTTAAGCATCACATATGCAGGAAGTGATACTCCTTTGTTAATTCCTATTACAGCTACATTAATCGAGCCTGAAACATTTATTCCTACTATACGAATCAATGCCGGTGGTAGCACAATTGTTGCAACGGATCAAGGTCCTGACTGGCTTGCTAATGATCAAACCAATAGTTTTGCTTCCAATTCTTATAGTGTTAACACAGGAATTAGTGGTACATTCAACCTTCCCTATTCGCAAAAACACACCTCTATCCCATCTTATATAGATGAAACCACCTATGGTGCTATTTTTGGAAAAGAACGATGGGATGCAAACCCAGAACCAGAAATGGAGTTTAACATTCCTATAGCTAATGGAAATCACATCGTAAATCTCTATCTAGGTAATGGATGGTCTGGAACAGCTCAAGAAGGAAAAAGAATATATAGTATTGAAATAGAAGGACTTGTTGTTAAATCAGATTTAGATTTAATTGCAGAATTTGGCGGTAACCTAGTAGGTGGTATGCTTTCTTTCCCTACGACTGTTTTTGATGAAAACATCTCTATCAAATTCCTGCACCAAGTGCAAAATCCTTTGATCAATGCTATTGAGATTCTAAGTTCAACCGCTCCTCAAGACATTGTACTCAATGACATAGAAGACACCACCAACAATGTATCTGATAATGTAGATTTTGCAGTAGCAGTCTCTGGTGGAGATCCGACGCTAAACTTTACTTATGAATTAGCAGGACAACCTGATGGTATCATTATGGAACCAACAAACGGACAAATCTCTGGTATTATTGATGAAAGTGCATTAGATGGAGGTCCTGCTCATGATGGTGTACACCTTGTTACCGTAACGGTGAGTCAAGAAGGAATAGAACCCGTAAGTAAACAATTTACTTGGACAATTCTTCCAAAAATACCACTGGCAATTGTGACACCAGAAGAACAAAATTCGACAGAGGGTGAAACGGTTTCTCTTCAGATAGAAACAACAGGAAGCTCTACATTCCAATACAGTGCTACTGGCTTACCACCATTATTAACTATTGACCAAAATACTGGTCTCATTTCTGGAACTATTAATACTGAACAAAATAGTCAAGGTGCTTTCATAGAAGAAAATGGATTGGTCGTTATCGAGGCAGAAAATGCCGAAATAGCAAATACCAGTTGGAGTCTAGAAGAGCGAGATGGTGCTACAGGAATTATTTCTGGGTCTAACTATTTCCATAGCCAAAATGGAAGTACCCTCAATTATGACATAGAGTTCAACACCCCTGGGATCTACAGAGTGGTATGGCGTTCTGACTTTTCGGGAGGAAATCCTACTGATGAAAATGATAGTTGGATCAAATTTGACAATAATGATGATACATGGTTCTTTGCGCAGGCATGCCAAAACTGTGGTGAAGCAAACATGGCGAATAATCTAGATGGTTTACAAAAATCAGTCTATTTCCCAAAGGGAAGTAGCCGAGTTACCGAAAGTACTACTCCAAGAGGTAGTGGTAGTAATGGTTGGTTCAAAGGATATCGTTCTGGTTCTGCTGGATGGAATTGGGTCGCTGCAACAAGTGACAAAGAGAGTTACTTGATTTACCTAAGAGTTCTCACTCCAGGAGTACGCACTTTACAAATTTCTGAACGCTCAAAAGGACATATCATTGACAAGATTGCTTTGTACAAAGTAGATGGTATAAACTATACGGATAGCGAACTTACTAATAGCATAGAATCCACAAGAGAAGGTGCTACTGCCAATCCAGACGGAATTTATAATGTTACTGTAACTGCAGTTACAGAAGAAGAAGAAAATCTTACAACTAATTTTACTTGGAATATTACTCCCGAAGATAGTCTTTCTCCGAAATGGATTGATAAAAATGAAAATGAAAACTATGTCGCACGACACGAATGTTCTTTTGTACAGGCTGGAGAGTCTTTTATCATGTTTGGAGGAAGAGAATCATCTCAACGACTAGATGTTTATGATTATGCATCTGATTCTTGGTCACAAGGAGGAGAAGCACCTGTTGAATTCAATCACTTCCAAGCGACAACCTACAAAGATTTAGTATGGGTTATTGGAGCATTCAAAACAAATACTTTTCCAAATGAAGCTCCTGCTGATTACATCTATATGTATAATCCCGCAACGCAAGAATGGATTCAAGGTATCGAAATACCTGAAGACAGACGTCGAGGTGGTGCTGGACTTGTTGTTCATAATGACAAATTTTATATTATCGGTGGTAATACTATCGGACATAATGGTGGTTACGTAGCCTGGTTTGATGAATATGATCCTGCTACAGGTACTTGGACCGTTTTGCCAGACGCACCACATGCTAGAGATCATTTTCATGCAACAATGTCTAATGGAAAACTCTATGCAGCTGGTGGTAGATTGTCAGGAGGACCAGGTGGTACTTTTGCCCCAGTAATACCAGAAGTAGATGTTTATGATTTTACTACTAGTTCTTGGTCTGTTTTAGAAAACAACCTCCCTACTCCACGTGCCGCAGCAGGAGTTGTGACTTTTGAAAATGAAATTTATGTCATTGGTGGAGAAACAAGTGATCAAAATCTAGCTTATGATACTGTTGAAGCTTATAATCCTTTGACTGGAGAATGGACTAGCAAACAATCTTTGAATCATCCACGACATGGTACGCAAGCAATTCTTTCTGGAGAAGGAATCTACATTGCTGGAGGGTCACCGAATAGAGGTGGTGGTAGCCAGAAAAATATGGAAGTCTACAAATCTGACAACCCTACAGGTACTCCTATTACTGCTAGTACACTAAGTACTCCATCAACTAGTATAGAATTTTATTATACAGATGACGTAGCAACAGTAACCCTTGATCCGATTGCTCTTGCTAATAGCGATGGTACTACAGCTACGTTCATCAAGGATGTGATGGTAACAGGAATTGGTTTTGAACTTTCTGGAATTTACACCAACACTCTTCTTGACCCTAATACGACTAGAAACTTAGAAGTACAATTCAATGAAACCTCATTGACTAGCAGTACAGGAACTATTCTAGTTACTTATGATAATGGACAGACACTGTCTATAGCCCTGTCGGGTAATCAAGGTGTGCCACCTGTCGAAATAGTACGTTACCGTATCAACGCTGGTGGAATATCCGTTCCTGCTGAGGAACTCAATTGGGATCAAGATCTACCTGCAATTATTTTTGGTAGCGGAATTAAGGGAGTTGCTTCTCCTTACGTAAATACTGCTGCCGATGATAAAGCATATGGTTCTCCATTGTTTTCTAACTGGACAAACAACACAGCATATCCTGATACTATTTTTGAAACCATGAGATTTAGTTCCAAAGCTGCACCTAATAATCAACAATGGGATTTTCCAGTAGTTAATGGGGATTATAAGGTCAATTTACTTTTTGCCGAGTCATGGGTTGGAGCAAAAGAACCAGGTGTTCGTTTCTTTGATATCTATATTGAAGAAACCAAGGTGGCCGAAAATTTTGATATTGTGGGTAATTATGGTTGGGTAACTGCAGGAGTTGCTTCTTTTAGAACAACAGTAAATGATCAAAATCTTGATATTGATTTTGGTAAATTATCACAATCTCCAATGATTGCGGGAATAGAAATCATTGAATTGTCCTCAGGAAATATTGATCCTACTTTGGCAAAACCTGCTGCTGTTCAAAATGCAGATGAGTTTTTGGAGGAACACTTAACTATATATCCTATACCTGCTACATCTACAGTTACTTTTGAATTAAAAGGTACAACAGAAGATAGTATAAAAGATATCGAAATACGTAACAGTACCGGATTATTAGTAAAACAACTAGAAAACAACAAGCTTCCGGCTGTAGAAATACCTATTAATGATTTAATGCAAGGGATATATATCGCCAAAATCACTTCTGTTAACGGAGGTGTAATCACTAGAAAATTGAGCATTTTTTAGTAATCAGGAATAATTATATTCTCAAAATATCTAGTAAATGTAAAGGATCTGGACAGTTTTTTAAAAAACTGTCCAGATTTTTTTTTGCACTAACTCCGGGATAATCTCCTCTATATCCCTCCAAATCTTTGATAAGTTGAAAATGTAAATGAGGTGCATAACCTCCATTAACTTCAAAATCACCTAATTTACCTAAGGATTCCCCTGCCAAAAACTTTTCTCCTACTTTTAATGCAGCGATTGTATCCGTGCATAAATGTCCATACAATGTATAAAAAGTAATTCCCTCAATAATATGTTGTATAATAACTGTAGGTCCATAATCCCCTATAGCCGTATTATTAGCAAAACTATGTACTATACCATCCAAAGGCGTCGTGACCGAAGTTCCTGCAGGACACCAAAAATCTATTCCTAAATGTATATTACGACCGACCTCCGATCGATCCTCCTCAAAAAGCCTACTTGATTTATACAAATCACGAATCTCTGCATACCCGCCATAGGCTACTAAGCCATTGTGTTTTTTCAAATATGCTGTAATATAAGCTTCAAACTGTTGCGGAGTTTCATAGGCCGAAGACGCTAGTAGGTCTTGATTCTTTGATGACAAATCTATAGGGATATAGGAATGTATAGGTATTTCTTCAGACAATACCCCTTTTGAGATTTTTCTACTATTTTTCAAAAATGTTACAAAATTCATTTATTACTAAGATTTCAATTCCTCTTCTCCATTAGCATGTAAAGCAAAACGGCCTTTATTTTTGTCATGTACTTGTTCTTGTTCAGGCCACGGCCATCCCCCAAACTGTGTCCGACGATAATCCTGAAAAGCCTGTTCAATTTCTTCTTCTGTATTCATTACAAAGGGACCATGTTTGGCCAATGGCTCATCAATAGGTACGCCTTGTAAGACTAATAAAAAACAAGGTGTTGATCCAGCTTGTATTATCACCTCTTCTTGCGCATACAGATGTATCCGTTTAGAAACAGCAATTTCTTTTCCTGCCACCGTCAAACTAGTACCTTTATAAAAATATATCATACGGTCATTTGCTAATGTTGCTTTGGGAAAAACCCAATTAGCATTCGCAGCTAATTGGATAGTTGCCACCATAACATCATTTACAGGGTTTGCTGCCCAAGAATCTGGATTAGGATCTACTGCTTTTATTCCTTTATATCGACCTGCTATTAACTTAATTTCTACAATATTCCCTATCTCATCTTCTTCTTTTATGACAGGGATAGCTTCTCTCCAAAGCATTTTGAAATGTGGAGCTACAAATTTACTACGCTTAGGTAAATTAAGCCATATTTGAAATATTTCTAAAGGATTCTCCTTTTCTTCACTGAGCAAAGGGAACATTTCTGAATGTTGTACTCCGCTACCTGCGGTCATCCATTGTACATCTCCAGACATAAAACGCCCAGCTGCTCCCAAAGAATCAGAATGATCCACTACACCTTCTTGAACAATAGTAATAGTTTCAAAACCACGATGCGGATGATATGGAAAACCAGGTATTTTTCTTCCATGATACATGCGCCATCCGTCTTTTATTACAAAATCTTGACCTATAGTTCTACCTGTCAATCCCCCAACTGGCCCCATTGTTTCATTTCCTCTGGGGTACTCATCACGATGGTACGCACAAAAAATAAAAGGGTCTTGAGTTTGCCATGGAAACCCCAGAGGCATTATGTTTATAATCAAATCTGTTGTCATCATCATTATTTTTTGTAAAAATTCAAGTTACACAAAATTCAAAACGAAATAGTCGTATTCCTAAATAATACCCGTTAAACTCCGAATCCCACCTCCATTGTAACCTGTACTTGGATACACAAAACTATCAGATTAACAAATAATTAAGAGAAATAATTGCTACTCAAAAATCAAATAAATAGTACGTATATCGTTCTACAGAAAGACTTTAATCACAAACACTTTCTTTACGGTATAACCATAAAAATCTTATTAACAATGAATTACATCTAATAAATCTTTGATATTACCAAAAAAAAAAGTAAATTCATCCTCTACCTTTTGAATATAAGGGTCTCAAAAGTTCATTTCCTCCAAATAACTTTTATTAAAAAAACGATAGTATTTAACAATTTTAATTTGGATGCATATGATAACAACTATTACTCACAAGGCTCGAGGAACTCAAGGAATCTTCTTCATGAAAGATCAAACCTATGTTATTTCGGAATTGACCTACATCAAAAAAAATGATGTCATTATTATTAACCATACAAACACCAAGCGTCCATTAGAAGGAAAAGGATTAGCATCGCACCTTGTTTCTAAAGTCGTGGAATTTGCAAGAGAAAATCAATATAAGATTAACCCATTATGTCCTTTTTCTGAAGTACAGTTTGAGCGAAACCCTCAATATAGAGATGTCCTGATATAATATTGGCAGACATTATATTTACCCATACTAAAAAAATATTTTTTTATCGGGTTCTGCATTTTTCTTACGGAAATGATCTATTTTTTTCCGTCAGCAAAAATTTAATGCCTTGAAGAAGCTGTAATAATACCATTTATCCTTTGAATTTACTGGGATAAAATTTTCATTTTTCGCCTCAGCTTCGGCATAAAAATAAACCATAACTACGGCTATGCTTGATGTTTCTGCTGAAGCTGAAACAAAAAAATCTTAATTTTTCTTTCCGGTAAATTCAAACAACAAATAGTATAAAATATTTTCTTGAATAGCATATCTGCAATCAAAACAACAAATTTGTAGCTTCGAGAAAAAGTAAGTTTCCAGATTAGATTGACTAATTACTTTCTAAAATGATTCATGATAAAAAAGGTTAGACAATGATGCCTAACCTTTTAAGTAGTAAGGTAAGTTTCTTCTCAATTATTGCTCTTAGATATCTACTGAAGATACTCTAAACAAGAAACTGGTCATTTTATCATTGAAACCTATATCCTTCAAATTCCTTCTTATAAAACTAATAGTGTAACTCCCTCCAGGTAATGGTCTTAAAGCACTTCCACTTAACTGATGTCTAGCTCCTCTATATCGATCGTGTTCAAATAGGTCACCTTCTAGAACAATTGGGAAATTAGCCGCAATTCTTATGAAATATCCACTTGCTATATCATTAAATGCACGTCCATTTAAACCAACATTTGCGATCCCTATTCTTCTACCTTTAAATCTAGCAACGTTATTTACAGTAGTTGGTCCACTAACTACTGCAAGTTGTCTACCTCTAAACTCAGCATGTTCATGAAACCTTACTGTTGATTGCCATCTACCACGTTTTTTAGACTTTTCCTGAGGCAATTCTTTACTTTCTTTTATAAATGGGTTTTCAAAAGTTTTTGCAATTATGACATGTTTATCATCTTCATTTGGATTAATGTCTGCTCTTTTAGAAAAAATAAATACTTCTTTTTTTTCTGTATTATAAACAAAGTCCTCTGCTGCTTCAAGTGATGCCTTTATAAATTTAAGATTTGTATGATTCAATTCGCTTTTTTTGAATATCTGATTCCCCTCAAGTATTATAAACTCTACGGATTCCAGTCCAAAATCAGCATCTAGCTCAGATAATTCACTTGATGACACATCAAATTTTTCTGGGGTATTTTCCAAAGAGTCTTCACACGAACTAAGTACGAACGACGCCATTAAAGTAACTATTAAAAGTGTTTTATTTAGATTTCTCATAATGATTATGTTTTTAAGGTTAAGTCTATCTAGCAAAGTGATTTTAATCTAATAGACTTAATCAATTATTTTGACGGTTTTGAATTTTACAATTTTCTTTTTAAAGTTAATAACCAAGATGTTAGTTGATCATTAAGTGAGTGCGTTTTGTATTGAGTATACCAATAAATAGAAAATATGGCTTCCTGTCTATCAAACTTCTTCATATTTTTGACCGATCCATGAATGAATGAAAAGCGTTGACCTTTTCCAACTCCATAGTCAGTTCGTCCACCAAAAGAGCCCATACGCCCCCTGAACAAATCATCTTTATAGAAAATTAAATTGGCTTCGACAGATGCTCTTTTTGGGTCCAAGGGCTCAACATGCATTATTGCACTTGTCATTTTATCATTAAATGCCTTACCCACATTACTAACTTTAACCTCTTTAACTTCACCTCTCTTAAGTTTTTTATACCCCTGTCTCCTGAGTTGTTTGCTATTACGATCAAAATCTGCATGTTCGAACATCCAAATATCATAAGCAATTTTTCTCACTGGAACTTTAGCCTGTGGTGAATTATCTTGACTTCGAAGAGATTGCATATACTTTTTACTCGTTTCCTCCGCCTCTTCTATTCCCATTGCTTCAGCCCTGAAAATAACTTTTTTATTGAAATCGTCATATTCGACATACATCGCTGATGAAAAAGCATTGTAAATTTTATCAAGTTCACTTTTTGTCATATTATTTAGCTCGATGATTTCCCCAAAAGCATCAAATTTTTCCTTTTCTTCTAGAGAATATTCTTCTACAAGAGCGTTTACTTGGTCGGTAGTGGCTTTTTCTTCTGCTACTTGAGGTACCAGCTCACTGGCATCATTATCACATGAAAAAAAGGCTGTTAACATCATAATAAATACCGCCAAATTTCGTATTCTAATTTTCATAATTTTGTCTTTCTTAAACTTAATGCCTACTCTATTAATGGGTTTTCGGCTCCGACCATTCTTCTGTGTGTCCGGACACATTTTTACTCTCCAAGCAAAACCTCACTGTGTTTGCAATTTTCAACATCTCCTAATCATTCAGAACTTTTATCTAGATAGCAGAAAATGTGTTCACAATAGCTGATTCAAATATTCTAAAATCAAACAGCTGTAGCTCTTTTACTTGTCAACTTAGTGACTAATCTAACGTTTTATTCCCTACAAATCTGAATTCGATTAATACTTTAGCCATTCCTTAACAGTTAAAAATCAGTTAAATAAAGTTGTTTTAGACAAAAAAAACATTCCTAACACTACATTCTAAAATCAAAAAACATTCTGTTTCATCGACTAGTTTTGCATAGAAATATTACCATATAGCGAACCAATTCCCCCCCCACTCAAAAAAACCTCTGACACTATCAAATAGTTAAATTATAACTTTTACCGCATTGTTTCATCTTGATAGTTTATAGGACTTTCAATCACTTTATATTTATTATATTCCATAACACATGCAAGAGGACTTTCATAAGATAGTTTTCCACAATAGCACTATACATCTCATAACCAATGTATTAAAATCTAAAACTTTGTTTATAAAGACTTCTTATCTGGATGATTGTACAGGGATTTGTTTTGTAGATTCAATTCCTCTTAAAAGTTGTAAAAACAAATATATTTAACGTCATAAAGCACATAAAGAAATTCCTCATACAGAAAAACCTACTATGAGTTGGCTTCATTTATTTTACCCTCACTGTACCGATAACACTAAAGGTGAGATACTAAATTTAACTATTGTACAGGCTCATAATTTTCTGTCTAGATAATTTCAAATCAAATTTCAAACTCAAAATTTCTTTATGCCAATAATCAAACTAAGGTTACCAAACAATCCCCCCTACTTTTGAAATACCAAAAATTGGAAATAGTATTGTATGCTCAAAAAGTTGTAATTTTGCTCTTATTAAAACGACGAAATATTTAAAAGCATTCTATGTTACAACAAATCATAATGTCTTTGCTCTTACTCTCATTCCCAATCTATATGACGTCTCAAAAGGTATATACTCCAGAGATTTTATTAGGCAAAGGAGGCCAGGAATTTTTTGGAGATGGATATCAACTACAAAAAGAAGCCCATACTGCTTTTTTGCGTTTATGCCAAAGTGCAAAAAAAGCTGGATTTGACATAAAAGTAGTCTCTAGTTATAGATCGTATGAACATCAAAATCGTATCTGGGAACGCAAATACAAAAAATTCACTTCTCAAGGGTTATCTCCAATCCAAGCGATCAACAAAATTATTGAGTATTCTACAATTCCAGGAACCTCTAGACACCACTGGGGAACTGATCTCGATCTTGTAGATGGTAATGCTCCCCAGCCCACAGATGTATTATTAGCAGAAAATTTCCATAATGACGGTCCATTTTGCAAGTTCAAAGAATGGATGGACGAATATGCCAATTCATATGGATTCTACTTGGTTTACACAAACCAAAAAGACCGCAAAGGTTTTAAATATGAACCTTGGCATTATAGCTATAGAGCCCTATCCAAACCCATGTTACAAGCTTATAAAAAACTAGACATCAAAACTATGCTTCAACAACAAAAACTGCTTGGTAGCACCCATTTCTCAGAAGATTTTATTGAACACTATATTTCAAAAAACATTTTAGATATCAACCCTATTTTACGTAATTAATCCTCCTACGCTAAACTTCTATTATAGACACAATAAAACCTTAAATTTTCAGTTATTAACACTAACGATCGCAAATCACACATAATGAAACGCTATCTTCCTATTTTTTACCTCGCAATCTGCTCTTTAACTATAGTTTTTTCTTCTTGTAGTAACGATGAAGAAAAAACAAGCATTATTGAAAAAGAAGATATCACAAAAGTCACAACTCCCGACGGCTTTACGAACCCTGATATCTCTATTACACTTCCAGAAACGACTTTTGGCAATGAAGTAGATTGTATTATTAGGGAAGATGATCAATTTAATGCCTTATTTCTACTTTTAATTAACGAATATCGAGAAAAAAAAGGTCTCAATAAACTTGCTTCAAATACGATCGCAGATTACTTAGCTTTTAAGCATACGAAACATATGGTATGCAATGATCAATTTGACCAGATAAATTTTGATGAAACAAGTGAAATCCTTAAAACAACTGTAAAAAGCACAAGTGTTACAGAGAATATTATTACAGGTTATACAAGTCCTAGACAAATGGTGAGTACATGGCTTTCTAATCCAGAATACAAAGAAAATATCGCAAATCCTACCTTTACACATACAGGTTTCAGTGCTATTAGAACTAGCAATGGTCTCTACTGTGCAACCCAGAATTTCTACAGATAAGCGATTTAACGGATAGAATTATTTTAACACTACCTGCAAATCCTATAAAACACAATATTTTTTTAAAACTATTGTTATTAGAAAGAATCCCAAATTATACAAACACTATGAAACCTTCTTTTAATAATTTTTATACTTCTATTTTTTGCATGGCTATTTTGTTTTCTGCATGTAGTAACGATGAAGAAAACATCACAACCGATGCAGAACAAACTTTGACAGAAACAGTTACCAATACAAATGGTTTTACAACTCCTGATACCTCTATTACACTTCCAGAAACGACTTTTGGCAATGAACCAAATTGCGAACAAGCCGAAGATGACAAATTTAATGCGGAGTTTTTGGTTTTGATTAACAAACACAGAAAAAGTCTTGGACTTACTGAGTTTGACACAAACCCTATTGCCAATTATTTAGCCTTTAAACACACTAAATATATGATTTGTACAGGAGACTTTAATCACACAAACTTTAACGAAATAGGAAGTATCTTGAGAAAAACAGTACAGAGTTCTACCGTAGCAGAGAACATTATAATGGGTTATAATACTCCAGAAAAAATGCTCCAAGGATGGTTATCAAGTCCTCCTCATAAAAAAAATATCGAAACCCCTGGACTTACTCATACTGGTTTTAGTGCCATAAAAGCTGAAGGAAGATACTGGGCTACTCAAAATTTCTACGCAAAGTAATAGCAATGTAACCTATACGTTTATATATTCACGGACGTCACTGATCACTGATGTTATTTAGATTTTGTATTTTTATAACGAAAATCTAAATAACATCAGTATATAATGAGAGGTCGTGGAGGATTAAAAATTAGACTACTAATCGGATTAGCCATTGTTGCTTTTGCCTTTATAAAACGATGCGCTACCAAGGAAACAAACCCGTATACCAATAGAGAACAAAACATTTCTATGTCCCCTGATGAGGAAATTGCAATTGGTCTACAAAGTGCTCCTCACATGATGAAACAACATGGAGGACTACATCCTGATCAAGGCGCACAAGCTTTGATTGATCAAATTGGACAAAAGCTAGTAACTACAACTATCGCAAAAGAAACTCCATACAAATTTGATTTTCATGTACTCTTAGATGACCAAACTATTAATGCCTTTGCATTACCTGGAGGACAAATATTTATTACTCAAGCTTTACTATCTCGATTAGAAAATAAAGATCAAATTGCCGGTGTACTAGGGCATGAAATTGGTCATGTTTTGGGCAAACATTCCGCAGAACGTATCGAAAACACCAATTTTTGGAAAACCATTTCTATGGGTGCCTCTGTAGGTATGGATGCCGGCGGACTTGTCAATGGAATTGGACAAAATGTACTCTTAGGTAATGGTAGAGAGGATGAACTAGAAAGTGATGAATTAGGAGTTTATTTTATGATCCAAGCAGGCTATAACCCAGAAGAGATGATCGGTGTAATGAAAATACTCAAAGATGCAGCAGGTCCTAATCGTGTTCCTGAATTCCAAAGCACACATCCAGATCCTGTCAATCGTATTGAAAAAATTCAAAAAGTAATTGACACCTATAGAAATAGAGCATAAGTATCCGTATTAAAAAATTTTATTTTTTTAGAAATTCTGGCAAGATCAACTGATGTATAGAAGCTCGTTGGTAATGAGGGCAAGTATTCTTTTGTACAGGTCATAGCAGTACTCACTACAAGTCAAGAAAAAAAAACCTTGAGACAAAAGTATATTTTTATAACAATACATTGCAAAACATTCAAACCACTTCATTATCGCCAAAAAAAGCAACTAAAGCGATATATACATTCTCTCATAATTACTCTGAAACATATGATTGTTACCTATTTCTTCGGTACTTCTCGAATTTCTTTTTTTACCTGCAGTCTTTTTACCAGAGGTAATAAGATCCAAAGCGGCCTTTAATAATGGTTCCTCTGGATCCCCTAAAACTCCAGCATTTGTAACATCTTCTTCTATCGCAATATCTGGCACCAATCCATCATCAAAATCCGTAAATCCATCTCTATTCAAAGATTTGAGCACCAAAGGCTGGATGGCATAAAAATGATTTTTTCTTGCCCTTGCACGCCTAAAATCTGGAGAATCGTATAATGTTATTGATGCTTGGTATTTTCCACTGGTTCTTTCTCCAATCTGTACCACATCCATATACGGATTAAGCCCATTGATCACTAGTTCACTCGCAGAAGCTGATCTTTTTGTTGTTAAAACATATACCTTGGACAACTTAAGTGTATTAATCTGTATATTGGTTTTTCCTAGCCTTTCTCTAAAAAAATTTGTCAGTCGACCTGGATTATTCTTTTGGAAATCCGCCTGTATTCTCGAATTCCACTCTTCGGTAGAAAATACATTATCCTTTGACACTCCACTAATCATTGACGCCAAATTAATTGCATTACTTACTGACCCACCTCCATTATAACGTAAATCGAGTACCAAATCTGTAACTCCAGATGCTTTGAAATTTCCAAAAACCGCATTCAATTGAGTATCATATTCTCGAATAAAACTGTTATACATGAGATATCCCACTTTTTTGTCTGCTATCTCAATAATCTTCTCGATAAAAATGGGGTTTTCCATATATTCTCTTTTGGTTAAGGAAACAGTAACATCCAATGGCATCACAGTTGTACCGTCAAAGTTTGCCAAACCTATAGTATAGCTGTTCTGACTAATGAGTCTACGGAAATTATCTTCTGTAATTTGTTCTCCATTAATCGTCGAAAAAATATCACCTCTTTTCAAAGCAGTTCGAGACGCATCTGTATCCGGTAATATATGCTTTACAAATCCATACACATTTCCCGAACTATCTGGATACTTATTCAAGCCAAACTCCAAACCATTACTCGTAGAAACCCCAGAAAACAGTTTTTCTAATTCTAGATAATTAGAACTCATAAAACTAAAACGATCTTGCGGTGCCTGCAACGCTTCATACAGTGCTTCTGGAGTATCAAATTTATTCAAAAAAGATTCAAAATTTTCTGCTCCCGAACCAATAACAGCCTCAGTCCTTTCTAAATTTGGTACATCTGATTTGTACAAATAAAACACATTCATAGCTTTCCAGATAAAATTTTTGATTTCTAAAGAAGAAGCTGGATGCAACTCATCATCATTATCTTTGCATGAAAACACAAATAGGCTGATGAAAAACAAAAGAACACTATATCTCAATAACTTCATAATCATTTCTTAAACAGGTTATTTACTTATTACAAATTCAAAAACAAGCTACTCCAACACCAAATTAGATCACTATCTTATCATTTTTAGTATCTTTAGCTAAGATAAAATTTATAATTAATATTAGTGTAGTTGCAATTACCTAATACTACTTACGTTAAAAGTACAACTATTATTGTAAAATTTACAGCCAAAAATATTTGAACAGTATTCTAGTACTTAAACAAAATACAAATTAACTTGAATCAAAAGCTCATGTATAAGATTTATACACTTTTTATTTTCAATATTATATCACTTGCTGCTTTTGGACAAAGCGCTTTTACCAAATATGAGAACATGCAAGATGTCTCTTCTATGGTCATGGATAGTAATATGTTTCGGTTATTAAGCCAAATAGATTTTAATAGTACAGATCCAGAAACAAAAGATTATCTAAAACTCGTAGAAAATATTGATAACGTTAAGATATTTTCTTCAAGCAAAACGAGCATTAGACAGACGATGAAAGTTGATGTACAAAAATATCTCCAAGTTGCTAATTTAGAACAACTAATCACTTCTAATGAGGACAATCAAAAAGTACAACTTTATGCAAAGCCATCAACAATACCTAATCATGTCAGTGAATTATTAATTTTTCTAGAAGACACCTCAGGAGCCAGTGACCAAGACTCTGTCTTAGTATCAATATCAGGAACTATTGACATCAAACAAATCTTTAAACTTGCCAAAGATCTAGACATACCAGGAAGCAGTACTTTACAAAAATTAAGCAATTAATACCGTTTAAAAAACAATTAAAGATTTAACACACCAAATTAGCTATATAAGGTCACATATCCGCCTTGTTCTTTTTCCATCAAAATGCCTTGTTCATACATTCCATAACTAAGGCTATACAATAGAGTCACGGTGTTTTTACATAAAAAAACAACAGTGTCATTAATACGAATTTATATACCTAAATTGATTGACTCATCAATTATTTTGTAATCTCTATTGAAATTTCGCTCCCTGCACTAAGCCTAAAATAACCAAACGGAAAATTTCTTGGATTTGTAACATTCCTAATATTGCCTCGAACTGTTACAGGAGGTGTAGCAAAAGGACCTCCTCCTCCATCCTCTCCACTTTGAGATTGTAAAATTTCAAAAAAGCTAGTGAATCGCTGATCCACTCCAAACAACTTTATAATGAGATTATCTCCTATTTCTAAATCCTCATAAAAATATGAAAAGGTAAAATCATTCCCATTATAAAACTCATCATCAGTCAACAAAAAATTACCAACATCCAGATCAAGAAAATAATAATCCTTAGAATCTGGACTATCTTTGAGTGTTATAATTACTTCTTTATCTTCTGCATTAAAAAGTGTTTTATCTCCCTGAATCGCACCTACTAACATCCCTGTTTGTTGTAATTCTGTAGTAGACTGATAGGTTTCTCCCTCATAAATCACGGTTAACGTATACGGGATATCAAAATCTGGAACAAAACTGGCAAAATAATTTCCATCATTTCCTTGATCAATAAATTGATACACTATAGAATTAACAGGATCCTCGATGGTAACCTGCGCGCCTAGTGCTGGCGGAATTTCTTTCTCAAAAAACGGTGCAGATAGACTCAACTTCACAATACCCTCACTTCTTCCCCTTCCTCCATTTGCATTCTCATCTTCAAACCTATTGAATGTAGCTTCTATCACTAAACGAGGTGCTGTCTCGGGGACATCCACTTGAACCAGCTCCTCACATGAAACACATGTAAAAAAAATGACCAATACTATGATTGTTTTCTTTATAAAATCGCTCATTATTCTAAAACTTAAAATTATATGTTACCGAAGGAACTATTCCAAAAATAGATAGTTTTGTTGCCTCATTATTTCCTGTATCTTTATTTTGCGAAAATGTAATGGAAGCAGCATTTTTTCTATTATAAATATTATAAATACCAAACACCCACTCTCCTCTCCAGCGGTTATTATTTTTATTTTTTGGAGTCAGCGTAGCAGAAATATCCAATCGGTGATAGCTTGGCAACCTATTAGAATTACGCAAGCTAAAATTTGGTACTACAATCGTACTGAACTCATATTGAGAATTAGGATAGGTAGTTGGTTGTCCCGTTTGGAAAGAGAAATTAGTATTAATACTCCATTTTTCTGATGCCTTATAAGACATTGTCATAGAAATATCATGTGTTTTGTCATAATTGCTAGCGTACCACTCTCCAAAATTAATTCCTGGCTCTATAGCTGTTCTACCGGGTGTACGCTCCTCGGAACGAGATAAGGTATAGGCCAACCAACCTGTAAATCGACTGTCATCAGTCCTATTTTTGGTCAATAATACTTCTAATCCATATGCACGTGCCTCTCCATTTAGAATTACGCGTTCTATGGCATCATTTGCAATCAAATCTGCTCCATCTATATAATTAATGCGATTCTCAACGGTTTTATAAAACGTCTCTACCTGTAGGGTATAAGCATTTTCTCTGATATCCTGAAAATACCCTAAAGCAACCTGATTTGCAATTTGCGGTTTCACAAACGGTCCGCTAGGCGTCCAAACATCCAAAGGTGTTGGTGAAGAAGTATTTGATAGCAAGTGTAAATACTGCGCTATCCTGTTATAACTTGCTTTGATAGACTTATTACTACTCAACAAATACGACAAAGCCAAGCGCGGTTCTAATGTCCCAAAACTTGTCAACACATCACCACTACTATCTTCGGCACCTATTGGCTCTGCGCCTTCATAAATACCAAGATTTTCTTCATATATAACCGCTTGATCATCTTGATATCGATTCAGACTACTTTGACCAAAACGTAAAAATGTACTGTAACGTAATCCATACTCTGCTGTAAGTTTTTTGGTTAGCTTCTGCTCTACTCCCAAATAAACTGCATTTTCTAACGCAAATTTCTTTATCAATTTTGAAGGAGTAATCCCTTCTCTTCCATCAATGGGACTAATCTCACCTGGATTAAAAGAATGATAAGTGGTATGCAATCCATAATTCAATTTCAAAGAATTCCCCAAATAATGTTTCAGATCATATTTGACATTGAGGTTCTGAATACCACTTTCCCAATCAAAACCAATAAAATCGAGCATCAGTCCATAAAAATAATCACTATAAATCAGTGATAAGTTAGAAAACAACTGATCATTAAAAATATGATTCCATCGTAGATTCAGCACTGAGTTGCCGTATGTATTCACAAAGTTTTCGCTAAGGCTAAAAACATCACGACCAAAATATCCTGAAAGCAAAAGTGTATTCTTATCATTCAACTTATAATTAAGTTTGACATTGACATCGTAGAAATAAGCGACATTTTCATTATCCACTAATGGCAGAAACAAATGCGCATAGGAACTACGCCCACCCAATAAAAATGAGCCTCGATCTTTTACAATAGGTCCTTCTAGTAATACCCTGCTCGAAATAACTCCAATACCCCCATTCAAATGAAAATCTTTGCTATTCCCATCTTTTTGATAAATATCCAACACCGAAGATACTCTCCCTCCGTAACGAGCAGGAATCCCTCCTTTGTACAATTTGAGATCTTTGATCGCGTCTGGATTAAAAACTGAAAAAAAACCGAATAAATGAGAAGAATTAAATATAGTTGCTTCATCCAACAAAATGAGGTTCTGATCAGATGCGCCTCCTCGAACATTAAAACCAGAAGCACCTTCACCTCCACTCGTAACTCCGGGTAGCAGTAGTAATGATTTTACCACATCCACTTCTCCAAAAACAACTGGTAACTGTTTAATTGTATTAATAGAAAGTTTATTAACACTCATTTCAGGTTTTCGAATACTAACTTTTTCTACGTCATCAACAATAACAACTTCATCCAAATCGAATGACGACTCTTCTAGAGCTACATCTATTTTCGTGTTTTCTTTTAACGTTATTTTTTTTACTTGTCCATTAAAACCGACAAAACTCCACTGAATGGTATAGTCTCCTTTGGGAAGAGTTATAGAATAAAAACCATATTCGTTGGTGATCACTCCTGTTTGCAGCTCTGGAACTGCTACAGTGACTCCAATCATCGTTTCGTTTGTCGCAGCTTCTTTGACAATTCCGCTAAGTGTATAGCGTTCCTGTGCTGTTACTATTGTAGGCAAAAATCCGATTAGGATAAGCACCACAATAACTTTATTATATAGTTTCAAAAGTTTTTGATTTAAAGATACATAATTATGTAAAAATTAACTTGAGTCGTTTACTTTTTTATTGCAGTAAAAATCCATTATTCCCGAAGCATCTTATCTAGTTTTTATAATCTACTAAAAGTCAGACCTGATACCATCTACCTTTTGAATTTACTGGGATAAAATTTTCTTTTTTCGCCTCAGCTTCAGTATAAAAACAAACCGTAACTAGGGCTAATCTTGATGTTTCTGTTGAAGCTGAAACAAAAAAACCTTAACGAGTCAACGCTAAGGCTTTTTTTTAGTTTTTAAGAAAAGTCTAAACACTTTCTATAACTGTAGCATCCAAAATTCCATTAAATGTAACTGACGGACGCATCGCCGCAGCTACTTTCTCTGGATTTGGTTGATAATACCCATCTAGTTCTACCGATACTCCTTGGACATCATTTAATTCTGCTATAATTTTTGTTTCATTCTCTGCCAATTGTTGTGCAAATGGCACAAAAGCCGCTTTCAGTTCTGCATCTGTATCCTGCGCTGCCAAAGCTTCTGCCCAATATAATGCTAGATAGAAATGACTTCCTCTATTGTCTAGTTCATTTACTTTTCTAGAAGGAGATTTATCGGTTGCCAAGAATTTACTATTTGCAACATTTAATGCCTCACTCAACACTAATGCTTTTTTATTCCCTGTCTTTTCACCTAAATCTTCAATAGACACTGACAGCGCTAAGAATTCCCCTAAAGAATCCCATCTCAAGTGATTTTCCTTTACAAATTGCTGTACGTGCTTTGGAGCAGATCCACCAGCCCCTGTTTCGAACAATCCTCCACCAGCTAATAGAGGTACAATAGAAAGCATTTTGGCACTAGTTCCTAATTCTAAGATCGGAAACAAATCCGTCAAATAATCTCTCAATACATTTCCTGTTACCGAAATAGTATCTTCTCCTTTTTTCACTCGTTCCAAGGTATAATTACACGCATCAACAGGTGCCATTATTTGTACCTCCAAACCATTTGTATCATGCTCTTTTAAGTAGGTATTTACTTTTGCAATCAAGCTCGCATCATGAGCTCTCTCAGAATCCAACCAAAAGATTGCTGGATTTCCTGTTGCCTTAGCTCTACTAACTGCCAATTTTACCCAATCCTTAATTGGCAAATCTTTGGTTTGACACATACGCCAGATATCACCTTGCGCTACATCATGTTCCATCAATACTTTATCACTCTTTGATACTACACGAATAACACCAGCTCCAGTTGCTTCAAATGTTTTGTCGTGAGACCCATACTCTTCTGCCTTTTTGGCCATCAAGCCAACATTAGAGACATTTCCCATCGTAGTCACCTCAAAAGCTCCATGTTTTTTACAAAAATCAACAGTCGCCTGATAGATTCCTGCATAGCAGCGATCCGGAATCAATGCTTTAGTATCTTGTAATTGCCCTTCTTTATTCCACATTTTACCAGAAGTACGTATTGCTGCTGGCATAGAAGCATCAATAATTACATTACTAGGAACGTGTAAATTCGTAATTCCTTTATCAGAATCCACCATTGCCAAATCAGGACGTTTTGCGTATGTCGCTTCGATAGCAGTTTTAATCTCTTGCTGCTGCGCTTCTGGCAAAGCTTCTATTTTGTCATAGATATCTCCCAAACCATTATTTGGTTCTACACCTAATTCTTTAAAAACACTGCCATATTTTGCAAAAACCTCTTCAAAATAAACCTCAACAGCATGTCCAAACATGATTGGATCAGACACTTTCATCATTGTTGCTTTGAGATGTAATGATAACAACACATCTTGCTCTTTTGCTTCTGCGATTTCTTTGGCAAAATAATCGCGTAATGCCACCTTCTTCATTCTTGAAGCATCAATTACCTCACCTGCTTCTAATGGTGTAGACGCTTTTAACACCTCAATGGTTCCGTCTGTAGCAACAAACTCTATACGTACATCATCAGCAGCATCTAGTACTACGGACTGCTCACTAGAATAAAAATCACCATCTGTCATGTGCGCTACATGTGATTTTGAATCGGTAGCCCATGCTCCCATAGAATGTGGATTATCTTTGGCGTATTGCTTTACAGCGGCTGCAACTCTACGATCAGAATTTCCTTCTCGCAATACAGGATTCACTGCACTTCCTAATACCTTGGCATATTTTGCTCGTATATCACGCTCCTCATCCGTCTCTGGCTCCTCTGGAAAATCTGGTACTGCATACCCATTTGCTTGCAGTTCTTCGATTGCTTCTTTTAACTGCGGTATGGATGCGCTTATATTAGGTAATTTGATAATATTTGCTTCTGGAGTTTTGGCCAATGCTCCTAGTTCTGATAGGTTATCTGGATAATCTTTACCATCCTTTACATAATCTGACAAATTTGCCAAAATTCGTGCAGCAAGCGATATATCTCTTGTTTCGACAGTAATATTGGCGGCTTTGGTAAATGTTTGCACTATAGGCAATAGTGAATAGGTAGCCAAAGCTGGCGCCTCATCAGTTTTTGTATAAATAATTTTTGATGTATGTACTGTCATGGTTTTATGATTTAAAATTTTGGTAGCGTAACAGATATTTATTGCTTTCTCAAAAACGTTATTGTTTCCTTTAGCTCTCTAAAAATCCGCGTGCGAATATACGAAATAAAGGTCGGTTTTAACACTTGCAACTTACGCTTTTAGTCAAGAATTACGAAAATCTTAAATTTTCGTGAAAATTATATGAAGATATTAGATTTTACATCAAAAAATTGGCTAAAAAACAAAAAAGCCTATTTTATCCGTTGTAATATTGACACATTCTATAAGAGCTGTTTTTTTTTTGATATAGCTTACCACATCACTTGAATATCTTAGTGTAGCACAAAAATTTAAAAATCAAAAGTCACAAATAACTACCCAATAGTCCCTACATCACACCTCTGGTATTTTTCTTTGCTCCTCGCACCATATTCCTGACTCAATTATGATTTCTTCATACCAATATCTTCCTCTTTTTTGTACTTTCGTAAAAAGACAAAACACACATGGATATGAACTTCAATAAAAACGAGGACCACAACAAACTACTTGTTTCTGATCTTCGTCAACGTTTGGCTAAAGTAAAACTAGGTGGCGGCAAAGCTCGTATCGAAAAACACCAAGCCAAGGGTAAGCTAACTGCACGAGAACGTATTGCTTATCTTTTGGACGCTGATGAAAAAGCGATAGAAATTGGCGCTTTTGCAGGAGAAGACATGTACCCAGAACACGGTGGATGTCCATCTGCGGGTGTGGTTGTCAAAATTGGTCATATCAAAGGAAAACAATGTATCGTGGTAGCTAATGATGCTACCGTAAAAGCTGGTGCTTGGTTCCCTATTACAGGAAAAAAAAATCTACGTGCTCAAGAAATCGCAATGGAAAACCGTATTCCAATTATTTACTTAGTAGATAGTGCAGGAGTCTACCTCCCTATGCAAGATGAAATTTTCCCTGACAAAGAACATTTTGGAAGGATCTTCCGAAATAATGCGATGATGAGCAGTATGGGAATTACTCAAATAGCAGCAGTAATGGGCAGTTGTGTTGCAGGAGGTGCTTATCTTCCTATAATGAGTGATGAAGCATTAATTGTAGACAAAACAGCTAGTATATTTTTGGCAGGAAGCTACTTGGTCAAAGCTGCTATTGGCGAGAGCATTGACAATGAAACATTAGGTGGCGCAACTACACACTGCGAAGTTTCTGGTGTAACAGATTACAAAGCCAAAGATGATAAGGATGCTCTGGATACTATCAAAAATATCATTTCAAAAATAGGAGATTTTGACAAAGCTGGCTATAATCATCAGACTAGCAAAGCACCCTCTAAAAACCCCGAAGATATTTATGGTATCCTACCCAAAATGCGTAACGAACAATACGATATGCAAGAAATTATTGATCGTCTAATTGATGATTCAGATTTTCAAGAATACAAAGCAGGTTATGGGCAAACAATAATTACGGGATATGCTCGGATCGATGGTTGGGCGGTAGGAATCGTAGCAAATCAACGCAAGGTGGTAAAAACAAAAAAACTCAAAGACGCCAAGAATACAAAGGGTGGCGAAATGCAGTTTGGTGGTGTTATCTATTCTGATTCTGCGGACAAAGCAACTCGTTTTATTGCTAATTGTAATCAAAAGAAGATCCCTTTGGTCTTCTTACAAGATGTTACTGGTTTTATGGTAGGTAGCAAAAGTGAACATGGAGGTATCATCAAAGACGGAGCAAAAATGGTCAATGCTGTTAGTAATAGTGTTGTCCCCAAATTCACCATAATTATTGGTAATTCCTATGGAGCAGGTAATTACGCCATGTGTGGTAAGGCCTATGATCCAAATTTGATCGTTGCATGGCCCAGTGCAGAATTAGCTGTTATGGGAGGCACACAAGCAGCCAAGGTCTTACTACAAATCGAAACCGCATCCCTTAAAAAAAGAGGAGAAACAATCACTCCAGAAAAAGAACAGGAATTATTTGACAAAATCAAATCACGATACGATACACAAACATCACCCTATTATGCTGCTGCTCGGCTTTGGACAGATGCCATTATTGCCCCTACAGAAACTCGAAAATGGATTTCTATGGGAATAGAAGCTGCTAATCATGCGCCTATTGAAAAAGATTTTAATTTAGGCATTTTGCAAGTGTAGCATTGGTTTGTACGTTTTTGATTCTAGCAAAGAATAGACGTTTTTTTTGATCAATCGAAGTGTTTTTTTTGCACTTAAAAATATAAAAAAGCGTAATAAGTGTAATTTTATAAAAGAATTCAACCAAAATTTATCATTCATGAAAAACGTCATTATTGTAGGTGCTTCGGGCCATGGAAAAGTGATTATTGACATCTTCGAAAAACAAAACGACTATCAAATAGCTGGAATACTTGATGACAATGTTGAAAAAGGTTCGCATTTTTTTGGATACACTGTTCTTGGAACAACCATGGATCTTCCTGATTTAGTATTAAAATATCAAGATTGCGAAGTTTTTATTGGAATTGGAGATAATTGGATTCGCCATAAGGTTAAAGACAAAATCCAAAACCTTTGCCCTGATATTAGTTTTGCAAATGCCATACACCCCAGTGCTCAATTAGCCAAAGGTGTTACTCTTGGAGTAGGGAATGCCATTATGCCAGGAGCAATTATTAATAGTGATTGCAAAATCAATAATTTTACAATTATTAATACCAAAGCCAGTCTAGATCATGATAGCTGTATGAAAGATTTTTCGAGCCTTGCTCCTAATGCCACTACTGGTGGTAATGTAACCATTGGCGAATTTTCTGTAATCTCTATAGGCGCTACGATCAAGCATGGTATTAGCATAGGGGATCACTCCGTAATTGGAGCTGTTGCCCTACTACTACAGAACTGTGATGATAGACAAGTCCTCTATGGCACTCCTGCCAAAGTAATTAGAAATCGTCAATTAGGAGACAAATATTTATAACTACTCCAATTATATGAGTATACAGCACTCTAAAACAATTTATTGACAAAAAACAGCTCTACTGTTATCAAAAACTAAAACAAAAAATCTTACGCTATTTAAATCAAATTAACTTATCTAATAGATCCTACCAAGAAAATAATTATCGGTTAATAAGACATTTCTTTTGAAAACAAGAAACACTAGCATTTTATTGCAAGCATGATTCAAGAGTAGCAGTCCGCTGTATTTTACCCGTAGGAGTTTCTATGAATTTGGGCAAAAAATATATCATTTTTGGTAGCTCATACTTTGAAAGCGCCGAATCATGGGATAATGCCAATTTTAAGGCATCTTTGATTTCCTCAGATCCTTCTCCCTCAATCACCAAGACCAAACGTTCTCCTAGCACATTATCCGGAGTACCTTTAACAAAAAAACGAGATGAAATATACTGTAGTAATTTCTTTTCTATTAATTCTGGATGCAATTTAATTCCTCCACTATTAACTACATTATCATAACGTCCTTTCCATTGAAACCTTTTATAGGTCAATAGCTCCACAACATCATTGGTTACCAAAACCTCTGAAGTAAGCTTTGGTGCTTTGATAATCAAACAACTCCGCTCATCTACCGCTAATGTTATATCCGGCAATGCTTTAAAAGCCTTTGCCTCTTTCTTTTTCTTCTTTTTAGGATTTAATCGGCGTGCTGCAATATGACTGACGGTCTCAGTCATACCATAAGTTTCATAAATCTTAGTATCTACAGATGCTACTAATCTTTGTAATTTTTCTGAAACACTCCCGCCTCCTACAATCAATTTTTTAATCAAATGCAAACGATTCAACGAATTATCTAATTGCATCGGTACCATTGCACAAAAATCATAACACTTATACACCGTATCCAGAGGATTAGATCTATAAGGAACTACATCTAGACGCCAACCCAATGTCATTGCTCGTATCAGCATCATTTTTCCTGCAATATAATTTACCGAAAGACATAATAAGGCAGTACTATCTTCGGGCATTTTAAAAAACTTACCTGTTGCCAAAGCACTATGGATCATTTTTTCTTTATCCAATTTTAGGGACTTAGGTACTCCTGTAGATCCAGAAGTTTTGACAACAATATAAGACTTGTCATCTAACCAATCTTTGAAAAATTGTCCAATTTCCTGCTCATAAACTGCTCCATTTTTACACAAACTACTTGAGATCACTTTTAATTCTTCGTTGGTATACGTTATCCCATTTAATTTAAATGAAGCGTGCACTTCTGGCGTTATGTATAATTCAGTTTTTGGCATAAATTTGTTCAAAATAAGTTAAAGCAAATTTCAACCATAAGTATTTGAGGTATGTTAATTCTTGATTAAGTATAGCTAACTAAATTGTTAGCAAACTGCAACGTCATATAACAAAATACGTTCTATCCCAAAGCTTTTAAGTTTCCAAAAAGCTTCTCTTTCCAGCCTGTCCAACCATACCTTTTCGCTAAAACGAAGAGTATCAAAGGATACATAATTAAGACAGGAATCAAAACATCTACACCTGCTGTTGGTTCTGAAATATCTTTGAGCACTGAATTCGTTTGTAATGCTGTCCAATCCGCTGTAACCAATAATGCTGTTGCCAAATTATTTGCAGCATGAAACCCCAAGGCAAGTTCCATTCCTCCGTCCATTAATGTAATAATCCCAAGAAACAAACCCGTACCGATATAATACACCATAATTATGGGACCAAGCTTATCCACCTCAGGATTTGCAAAATGCATTAATCCAAATAACACGGAGGTTGTCAATAATGGAAACCACCTATTCTTTGACAAAACTCCTATACCTTGCATCAAATACCCCCTGAACATATATTCTTCACATGCAGCTTGAATAGGGATTAAAGGGATTGCAATCAAGCATAAAATAAGAAAGGGTTGCCACTTAAAACTCAAAATATAATTAGAACCGTTCATGTTATAATCTACCAAAGTCAGTATGCCTGTAATCGTTAACATAACAAAAAACATCCCCAATATTCTACCCCAATCCACCTTGGAACGTGTTGTTGTTACATCTCTAATATCCTGCTGATGAAGATACCTTACTGCAACAAAAATCGCCAAAAGTCCAATAAAAAAAGGTAACAAAACAAAAGTTAATGTAGTGTTTGAACTAAATGTATGAAAAAAATCAGCTTCACTAAATTGAGCCAACAAAGGTTTGCCATGCACAATACTTAACGCCCCCTGAAACGGCAAATTTCCAATAATTAAGCCTGCAAAAACAATGAGAATCCCTAAAATATATCGCCAGAGTTCATGTTTTGCCTTGTACGCCTGTTCTATAAACATATTGAGTTGTATTTTAATTTATATAGGGCACTTTCCATGCAATAGATGGATTATACTCCAATGCCCCATGCTTTACAACGAGTGGTGCTGCAAAGTTATTAGTATAAAGACTACCGGTACCAAGTCCTTGTGGCAATTTATTATTTAGAGTAAAAGTAAATTGCGCTATTGCACTGAGCCCTACGTTACTTTCTAGAGCACTCGTGATCCACCATGCAATCCCTAGAGATTCTGCTATGGTAATCCATTCTTGAGTACCTTTAAACCCTCCTATCAAACTTGGCTTCAAAATTATATATTGCGGTTGGATTGTTTCTAAAAGTTTTCGTTTTTCTGAAACGTCAAAAACACCGATCAACTCTTCGTCTAATGCAATTGGTAATGGTGTTACTTTGCATAATCCCTTCAATGCTGCATGTTGTCTTACTGCAATTGGCTGCTCTATACTATGTAAATCAAAAGTTTGCAAGCGTTTTAGTTTCTGCAAAGCTTCCTTTGGCGCAAAAGCTCCATTGGCATCCACACGCAATTCAATTGCTTCTTTAGAAAAATTACTTCGAATACTTTTCAATAAATCAAGTTCTACTTCAAAGTCAATAGCACCTATTTTCATTTTTATACAATCAAAACCGGCGTCCAACTTTTCTTGTATCTGAGATTTCATGAATTCTTTGTCTCCCATCCAAATCAATCCATTAATTGAAATTCCTATTTGATTTTTTGTAAAAGCAGATGGAAATACTATGAAGGGGTCTACGCTTGCCAAGGATCTATAAGCCATCTCTACTCCAAACTGAATACTAGGATAATCCATTAGAAGCTCCCATAACTTGTCAACTCCCAAAGATATATTATCACAAATCCATTGTAATTTGGCTTCATAGTCTGGGCGATCATCGATACTCAATCCTCGCAAAATCCCACATTCACCAATACCTTTTTTACCATCTTCTTCGATTACGATAAACCAAGTCTCTTTAGTTTTTAGTACACCTCTAGATGTACCGCTAGGTCTTTTGAATTTTAGAATATGTTGATAATAGCTTGCTTTTTTCACTAGGATAGAGATATTTTTTCACCAATTTCTAAAAGAGTTAATGTCTTACCAGCATCTTCGAATTTTTGTTTAGCCTTTTTATGATCAATTTCAATATAGCCAAACGTATCATAATGCACACCCAAAACTTCTTTGCACTCCACAAAATCACTAGCAATAATAGCATCATCAACTCCCATCGTAAAGTTATCTCCTATAGGAAGAATAGCCAAATCCAATGTCGTATACATTGGAATCAATTTCATATCCATAGTCAAAGCAGTATCTCCTGCAATATAGATGGTTTTGAGAGCTCCCTCGATTACAAACCCACCTGGTTGACCTCCATTACTCCCGTCTGCAAAACTACTTGTATGAATTGCATTGACATATTTGACTGTTCCAAAATCAAAATTCCATTTACCTCCATGATTCATTGGATGCACCTTTATTCCTTTTGATTGATAATACATTGCTATTTCATAATTAGAAACAATTGTCGCTCCTGTATTTTTTGCAATAGCTTCTGCGTCCAATACATGGTCCTCATGTGCATGCGTCAATAAAATATAATCTGCTTTTAGTTTAGAAATATCCACCTGATCTTTTGCCAGAGGGTTTCCAGAAATAAAGGGATCTACCAAAACATAAGTATCCTTGATTAGAATATGCAACGTATTCTGCCCATAAAATGTAATTTCCATAGCGTTTTTTGTATTTGATTTGATTAGCGAAAAATACAATAATTGAGAGGGATTAGCAATGAAAAACTCTTATCAAGTACCAAAACTACGTATTTATTTAGGAGGTTGCTTGAAAAAATTAGGATTGAGGTAGTTTTATGAACATAAATTTTTTCTACCATCTATCCTTTGCATGTACAGTTCTGTCCGCTGAGCTATACTATTAAAAGAATACGATCATTACTCATCAACAACAAGCCTCATAAAAAAAAACGTCCTAACTGGACATATAGCGTTTGCCTATCGGCACGCCATATGCCTAGTTGAACACAGTATTTTATTCATTTATAATTTCTTTCCATTTTTCAGATTCCGCAAACTCTTTTACAATTCGGTTTCTTTCAATTAGTAATTCGGTCATATACTTTTTCAGGAAGAGCTTGTCCGCTAACTTTCCTAAAATTCCCAAAGGTGATTTATAGTCAAAAAAATCAGTCATTAAAGTTCCGCCATTCGATTCCACAAAGTGATGTTCGTGCTTAAATTCCGCAAACGCTCCTTTAACCATTTCGTCCGCAAAGTAATTCGGTCTGTCATATTCCGTTATTTTGGAAGTCAGTTTTTGATAGATTCCAAAGTGTTTAGCTCTCCAAGTTACACTTTCATTCATTCCGATTAATCCGCTTGTTCTTCCAGCGATTGCTTCTTCATTAGTTTGTTCAGTCGATATTTTGTGCAAATCGATACTTCGAGATAAGTCAAACACAATATTTCTGTAGGCTTTTATTTCAGTTTTAAGTTCGATTCTCGGCATTTTTAGGGTATTGTGTACAACGGACTTGTGATCGAGTAGGCAAAAGGGAGTTTCACCCTAAGCCTCTCACAGAACCGTGTTTGAAAGTCTCCCCTCACACGCTCTTGTTGTACAAATCTAAGCGATAACATTTATTTGCGCAAAGTTCCAATGGTAAAACAACGTAGGATATTGTTTCCTTACAGATGCTAACCATTTGTAACCTTTCCTTATACTGGTTTTATAACGCTTATACTTTTTCTGTAATTCCAGACCAATTTGGTACATTCTGTTTTGGATGGCATTGAGTGTTTGTTAGTGGCGGATCAGTCAACAGGCATATAACGTTAGAATACAGCACTCCATATGCCTAGTTCTAGTTATTACCTGTAGTTTTTTTTCAGTTCAAAGTGATTTAGCCATTTTTTTTCGGTGCTAAATTCTCCATCTTTATTTTTATTCAAGAAAATCGCATTTTGTTTCTTATCCAATAATAATGTATCTGGAATAAAATCATTTTCATATGGTTTTACAGTGAAAATTATCGTGTCTCCAGCCATTTTATATTTTCCATCATATTTATCTTCAAATCCCAAAAATCCGTTTACATTATTTTCACAAGTTCCATCTTTTCTAAATATTAGCGTGTAATAAAAAAGGTCATCTTTCAAAGTTCCGCTCAAAACTATTTTTGATTTGAAAAGTTCTGATTCGATTAATTTTGTTGTGAATACAAAAATTATGAAAATCAAGTGTATTCCGAAAATCAATTTATTTGCTTTTATTCCGCTTTTCGACAGTTTAATTATCGTTCCAATAAACGTGATTAAATAAAGAATCACAATTGGTATAATTATAAACCAATATTGTAATAAATAAATAAACATTCCGCCAAAATAGTCGGTAATATTCCAACATATTATTCCGATTACTGAAATAATAGATAAGATTTGGAAGGTTTGTTTTTTGCTCAATTTTGGTTTTTCAAATTACAGGTAACGGTCCTTGTGGTCGAGTAAGTAAGGGGAGTTTCACCCCAAACTTCTCACAGAACCGTACATGATAGTCTCCCATCATACGGCTCTTGTTATACAAATCTAAATTAGCGTTTTCAATTGGTATATCCCATACTCCAATGGTAGAATAACTTAGGGAATTGTTCCTTAATTCTATTAAACCACTTATAAGCACGTTTTATACTCGTCTTGTATCGCTTATACCTTTTTCTTGCCCATTTCACTAAACGATTATTCAATAGTTTGAAGACACCATGGAGCATAGATTTCCTGAATTTCCCGTAGTAATTGATCCATCCTCTAATTATTGGATTAAGAATTTTGGCAATCCCTACGATACTGTTCGCAGTCCAAATCCCTATTCTTAAAACAACGATCACGCTTTCTAGGCTTAAACGAAAAGGATACAAACCTATGCTAGATTACATAAATAAGCTACAGACTTCAATCTGGTGAACCGCCGTATACGAGACCCGTACGTAAGGTGGTGTGAGAGCCTCAACGTGGTAAATTTTACCGCGTCGGGCTACTCGATTCTCTTCCGTTTTTTATTTCATTAGTTTTTGCCGAATAAATTTGACCAGAATCCACCCTTCTTTTTGGGCTGCTCTTTTGACTGCCTTGAGTTTCTACTTGTATCACTTGTTTTTTTCTCAGGCATTGGAGAATCATTCAAATCGGTTAAATCATTTGTCATTTTTTTAATTGCCGAAAACATTGGAGTTGCCATTGGCATTAATGGCTCTGTCGTTTCTAATGTAAAGAATTCATTATTATTATCTAACCCAATTGGAAAATTTGTTCGGTCTATCCATTCTTTTTCATTTAAGGCTGAAGGAATTTCAGATTGAAGTTTCTGGTTTAAACTATCTTTAGCTTTGCCAATAATTTGTTCTTCTATATTTTGTTCACCTAACTTCAAAACAGTTCTACTGAAAAAATCAATTCCTTTGTATGGGATATGAATTAAGAAAATCTGAGTTACATTTTCTTTTTTATAGACATCCAATATTTTAAAATAACTATTACAATTAATTGAATGCAATCCCCATTTTTCGGTTGCTGGATTAATTTTATATAATGGAGCTGCTTTACTTGAAGCAAAAATGAACCTGCAATTAGTTGTTGGTTTTCCTGCATAATTTGAAACATCAACAAAAGTTTGCGAACGAAATATTTTCTTCACTTCGTATCTGTCAATAACTTCTTGACTTAAATTCGAATCTCGATAATACATAGTCATTCCAGGCAATGTCCAATTTACAATTTCTTCAATTCTTTCGAGTGGTTTGCTATTTTGATCGTTTGTCATTTTTTATTTTTAATGGAAGAGAACATTTAGGCGTCGAGTAAGTAAGGGGAGTTTCACCCCAAACTTCTCACAGAACCGTACGTGATAGTCTCCCATCATACGGCTCTTGTTATACAAATCTAAATTAGTGTTTTCAATTGGTATATCCCATACTCCAGTGGTAGAATAACTTAGGGAATTGTTCCTTAATTCTATTAAACCACTTATAAGCACGTTTTATACTCGCCTTGTATCG